>NZ_JBQFQS010000010.1:0-143834 GCF_056537005.1 Ruegeria sp. CH6
TCCAGACCGCGATGGTCATCGGGGCGCTGCCATTCTCGATCGTCATGGCACTAATGTGCATCGCGCTGATCAAGGCCATCTGGAACGACGGCAGGCGCGAAGCTGCAGGCGTCGCTTCGACCATAGATCCGGAAAGCTCTACAATACCTGCGGAGTAGTTTTCGATAACCCACCTGTGACCCCAATATGAAGTTGGGGTCACAGACAAGAAGACGTGTCGAGCAAAATACTGTCCGGGAAGCAATTACTCCACGGGGTTGTCGGCAACAAACCGACGGAGATGTTCAGCAACACGGTCGCCCGCCTCCAACAGGATCGAGTGCTTTAGCTTTGGCAGGATCAACAGTTCCGAGTTCGGCAGCGCCTGATCTATCAGGCGATTCAGGCGCGGATTGCAGCCCCCGTCATTCTCACCGGTGAGCACCAGGGACGGGACCGTGACGCGCTGCAGCCAAGATGCCATTTCTGTGCCCGCATAGATTCGAAAGACATTCAGGAAAACATCCGGATCCGTTCCGATCACCTGCTTCAGCCGGTTTTCAACCACTTCCGGATGTGTCGCGATGAATTCATCGGTGAACCAGCGGGCGGTCAGGGTTTCCAAAACCTGCGGGATGCCCTTTTCTTCCATCGCATGCACGACCCCCCAGACCTTCGCGCTGTCTTCCTTGGTGCGAAAAGCGGCAGTAGACAGAAGCCCCAGCGAGCTGACGCGGTTCGGGTACTTCAATGCATAAGCTGGCCCGATCATGCCACCTAGGGAATGCCCGGCGAAATGTGCGCATTCAAACCCTGTCTTCTCTCGCACCCGCTCCAGATCGGTGACCAACTCGTCCAGACCAAATGGTCCTTCCGGCAGCGGCGAGGTCCCGTGTCCGCGAAGGTCATAGGTCACGACGGTGAAATGGTCGGTCAAAATCGGCAGAGACTTGGCCCAGGTATTGCGCGCCGCCCCGATTCCATGAATCAAAAAGAGCGGTGGGCCGTCGCCCTGTACGGAGAATTCGCAGTCGATCACATCTGCCATCTATCAGCCCTCAATCCGGAAACTTTTCCGAGCAGAGTTGTCCGCCGGAACCCCAATCGCCTTTATCCACATCTGTTATCACCACGTGCACACTTTGCGGCGTCCCTCCTGCTGCGTTGACAAAGGCATCCGTCAGCTCTCGGACAAGTGCCCGCTTCTGCTCTGGGGTGCGTCCTGTAAACATTTCGACACGAATTATTGGCATTGCGGTTCTCCTGTTGGGTCGTTCTGAGGGCGAACAACGTGGTATGCGCCCGCCATGTAGGCCAGGGGTCTCATACCCGCTTCACTCACTGTACTGACGCTGCCCACGACAACCGAATGAGTTCCATGGGTCATTGTCTGTTCAACTGTACAGTTGAAAGATGTGGCTCCGGCAAGGACCGCACCCGAAGGCGCCTCTGACATTTCTATGCCCTGAAACGGGTCCCTTTGGGCGTGATCGAACATCCCGGAAAATTTTTGAGCGAGGTGTGAGGCATCCTCGGGCAAGACATTAACACTGAAAGCACCGTTTGCGGCGACTGTCCGGGCAATCCGACTGTCGCTTCTCAGGCAGACCAGTACCGACGGGGGATCAGCGGAAAGCGAGGTAAATGCACTCACGGTCGCGCCCGCCCGCCCGGCAGACCCATCGGTTGTGACAATGGTGACTGAACTGGCAACCTGACGCATAGCCGAAATAAACATGTCACGGCTTACGGTCATTCCGCCGCCTCGGTGACAGTACGACTGGTGAAATGAGGCATGACCTCTTCGGCGAAACACTGCAGCCCATCCAGCGTTTCTTGAGCGTTGCACCCGAAATTGGGGTTCAGGATTACCCTGTCGATGCCGAGCTCGGAATAAGGACCGAGTTTGTCGATCATTTCCTGCGGCGTGCCGATGAGCAGGCTTTCGGCTAGTTCATCGACAGTTTGCATGCGCGGAAGCTCGCGGATCATTCCCTTATCCACGACACCCGGCCCGGTAAACACGTTGTCGAAACGGCTGTAGTACCTGTTCGCAGCCGCGATCTTGTTTTGTCGGTCAGTTTCGTTTTGGGTTACAAAGCCAACCCGAGATAGCGACAGGGTCAGATCGCGCCCAGCTTCGCCCATCTCGCCTTTGGCGCGACTGAAGCCATCGACTTGTTCCAACAACAGTTGCTGGTTTCCCGCAAGCGGTGTCGTCTGAATGTGGAAGCCGCGTTTGGTGCAGTGATAAATACCTTCGGGGTTCAGCACCGCCATCATCATTTGCGGCCCACCGGGACGTAGAGGACGTGGCATGATGGTGATCGGGTCGAACTGATAGAAGTCACCATCCCAACTTACTTCTTCTTCGGACAGAAGCGCCTGCAAAACGGCCAGCGATTCATTGAACCGGGCTTGGGTTTCCTCCATCGGCACTCCCAGTCGCTCCATCTCGTATTTGAAGGCCCCGCGACCCACACCCAGCATCAGTCGCCCTTCGGTGAAGATATCGGCAACGACCACTTCGCCTGCATAGGTGCGCATGTCGTGTAGTGGCAGCGCGACGATTGAGGTCATGATCTTGACGCGGGTTGTATGCGCCGCAATTTTGACCGCAAACTGCAGCGGGGCTGGCATCATCAAGCAGTTGAGCAGGTGGTGTTCGGTTACCGACACGGCATCAAAACCTAGCCGGTCCGCGAGGATCGCCTGATCCAGCATGTCGGCATAGACTCGATCGCCGCCATAGGATTTATCAGGGTAATCTGCAGAAAGTTGGATGCTGAATTCCATGATAAGCCTCCTTTGTCTGTCCACGCTACGGTGCCAGAAAAAGGAAATTCTATAAAACGGAATTATTCTATCAATTACATCGAAAAATCTGCATTATCTATTTATGAACATAGCCGCAATTCAGACGTTTCTCAGCGTCGTTCGTACTCGAAATCTAAATCGGGCGGCTGAGGAGCTAAACATCACGCAGTCTGCGGTGACCGCCCGGCTCGACGCATTGGATCAAGCCTTGGGGACCCGATTGCTCGTTCGGTCCCGTAAGGGCGCGATGTTGACCAAAGCGGGCTTTGCGTTTCTGGAACAGGCAGAAGTGATTGCTCGCACCTGGGAAAACGCGCGCTCGCGTGCCAACTTGCCCCAAGGCGTGATACGCCTTTTCAGTTTCGTTTGTGATCCGGGACTGTGGACTGGCTTAGGTCAAAATTGGATCAGGCGAATTCGGGACGACCATCCAGAAACAGCCATTGAGATCTGGTCCGGGCTGACTGGAAATGCTCAATCCTGGTTGCAGAGCGGGATGAGCGATGCAGCACTGCTGACCGAACCTCTTGTCGGGACGGATTTTGACAGTCGTGAATTCACCACCGACAGTTTGATCCAGGTCGCTACGAGACAGCGCGAGGCAGTGCGGTGGGATCCTGACTACATTTATGTGGACTACGGTGCCACATTTAGGGCGCAACACGCCGAAGCCTGGCCAACCGACGAAACCGCATCTGTTGCCTTCAGTAGTCCGGATTGGGCGCTTGCGCATCTGCTTTCTGAAGGCGGCTCCGCCTATCTTCCCCAACGTATGGTTGCCGATCTAATTGCAGAAGGCGCTTTGTTTAGCGTTGAAAACGCTGTCGTATTCGAACGACGGACATTTCTCTCTTGGCGCAAGGGTCAAGAAGATAACTTCCCTTGGCTTGCATCTTCGGGTGTAAATCCGAAAGAATACTAAGCTACAAAGGGACAGTTGTGCCGATCTGAATCTGGTCCCCGTGTGAGCTTAGCGAACTCAGTCGCTCATTCGCGAACATGTTGCCCCAAGACATCGATATATGCCGTTTTGTTGATTGGATGCCGCTTTCCGCTATCCTGCAGATCAAAGGGAGGCTTCGTCTATGCGAACTGTGTTTCTGGCAGGCACCTTGTCTGTTGTTGCGACGCTATGCGCCGCGCAAACTTACGACATTGTAATTCTCAATGGTCGTGTGATGGATCCGGAAACCGGATTTGATCAAATCGCTAATGTGGGAATAAGCAATGGTTGGATTACGTCGATTACCGAAGACGCTATTGAAGGCGCTGAGACCATCGATGCGACAGGGCATGTTGTAGCCGCAGGCTTCATCGACCTTGAGCAACACGGTCTGGACCCGTGGGGCATCAAGGTAAATCTTCGTGACGGCGTCACAACCCAAATGGATTTCGAGGTCGGGGCCGCGAACATAGATGAGTGGTATGACGCGCGCGAGGGTGTTACGCAGGCCAATTACGGTACTGTCATTGGGCAAGAGTTCGCACGGATGCGGGTTCATGACGGTCTTGCACTTGAGGGAGGAGACATCGATTTCCGCAACTTCTTCGCTCTTCGGGCACAATCGGTGGAAGATGGTGTCGAAGGATGGTCTTCGGTTCCAAGCAATCGTGAGCAGATGAACGAAATCACGGCGCAACTTGATGAGGGCCTGCGTCTTGGAGCGCTCGGCGTTGGATCGACCATCGGGTATGCCCGTGAAGGTATCACCACGTATGAGATGTTCGAAGCGCAACGTGCAGCAGCCCGTTACGGGCGGGTGACCTCTGTACATCACCGGTTTCACCCCAGTGCTTCTACGCCGACTGAGACACAAACGGGGGTTAATGAAATCCTCGTCAACGCGATGGTGCTTGGCGCACCACTGCACATTCATCATGACAACGATTATGGCTGGTGGGAAAATCAGGAAAAACTACAGATGGCCCGCGACCAGGGTTACAACGTCTGGTCCAGTTACTATCCCTGGACCGCCGGATCGGGAAACTACGGAGCCTCCATTATCGCCCCGGAAAACTGGGAAGGCTCGATGGGGTACAAATACGAAGAGACAATCTTTGATCCGCAACTTGACCGCTTCGTAACCAAAGACGAGTTCTTGAACTTTGCGGAGAATGAGCCCGGACGAACCGCTATTGTTTTTAGTCCGCCAAGAGAGCAGTGGCTCAATGATTGGATAACAATCGCAGGGTACGGCATCTCTGGTGACGGGATGGCCGGGTTGGACATTGAGGGCAATCTGATGAGTTGGGATGCGCCCTACGAAGATTACGCAGGGCACCCGAGGTCTGCCGGTAGTCATGCGCTTGTCTTGAGGTTGGCACGTGAAGCAAATGTGCCACTAATGCTTACGCTCACTCAGTTAAGCTACATTCATGCAAAGCGATTGGGTGATACCGGTTTGCGATCAATGCAGGTGCGCGGGCGGATGCAGGAAGGTATGGTCGCCGATATAACGATTTTTGATCCCCAGACAGTGACCGAAAAGGCAAACTATACACTGGGTCAACAAGGCCTTCCGTCGCAAGGTATTCCCTATGTGCTCGTTAATGGAACGATTGTTGTTAAGAACAGCGAAGTTCAACGAGATGTATATGCGGGACAGCCGATCCGGTTTCCAGTCGAGGAAAACGGGCGTTTCGTTCCGGCTGGTCGCGAACAGATCATGGGTATTCTCACGCCCGATACGGGCACAGCGCGCCCAACGCTGCTTGATGACATCACGAATAGTGAAGCCAATGTAGTACCGGTAGCGCCATCGCCTAAACAATTTGCGTCGGTAGAGCCAACCGACGCCTATGATTGGTTTACACCTCGCAATGGCCTAGATGATGGTGCCCTGTTCTTTTGTGTCGTACACGCTCGATTTGAAGATCGCTCAACAGCAAGACGTGACTATGCGAAGGCCATGATGTCCAAAACGGGCGAAATTGGTCCTAAACAGCCGGGGCGGGGCATAGCAAACTAACTCGCTAAATTGCGCCCCACCTCAATACAAAAAAGCCCGCTTTGGGAAGTGGACCACTACTACTGTAGCTATCAGACCGTGAGTAGCATTCGGTTAACCCTGAAATCCAATGGCCCAATGATAGGTGGAAAAAACGCGCACGTTGCGTGCAAAATATGGAAATCAGCGTTTCCAACTGCTAATCAGTCTTCTCTGAGGCGCTCAGGTGCCCGCATTCAGCGAGGCGTGGACCTGCAAGGAGCAATCCAGTTGATCTCTTTGCAGAGATGAAGGACCGTAAGAGTAATTTCAGAGGAGCCATAAGACTTACGTTCAATCACCCATTTCAGCCTAGGGAGAGCGAAAATGACCAACGCAACCTACAAGAAGATCGATGTCGTCGGCACGTCAACGGAATCTGTCGATGCCGCTATCAAGTCGGGAATCTCAAAGGCGGCTGAGACTGTAAAAAACCTTGATTGGTTCGAAGTTTCAGAAATTCGAGGTCACATAGAGAATGGTGAGGTTGCTCACTTTCAGGTCGCTATGAAAATCGGGTTCAGGCTCGACTAGGGTAACACGTACCCTGAGCTCAACAGGCGTTACTGTAGAAGAGCGCAAATAGTTCTTTCCAGAGAAGCAGGTCTATTTGTCAGCGTCGGTAAACCCGAACGCCCTGCGATATTTGGGAATGAAGAGCGCTTTCCCTTTCATCATGCGGGTGATCCAGTCGCCGAAGGTTGCAAAGAGCCAGCTATTTCCGATGACAGGGCCGAGTGGCACCAGAATGGGAGCTCTTTTCCATGGCACGTAAGGCTTCTGCTTTTCGACGGATGCACCATCTATCACTTTCTTAAGCGTCTTGATGAGCCATGGATTTTGTCGGGTCGTCGCGACAATTGTCATTCCGTCGCCAACGTTGGCAATGTCACCGGCTACGAAGACATTCGGGTAGTCCGACGGCCGCAACCACTTGTCGGTCTCAACACGGCCTGCAGTGTCTGAGGTCACACCCGGAAGACTTTGGACCAATGATGTTTGAGGTTTCGAGCCAATCACCGGAAACACAAGATCAGCGGTAATCACGCTGCCATCAGCCAGAGTCACAGATCCTTCGTAAGGCCGATCCAAATGACGTAAGTCCTGCACCCTTTGGCCAAGAATGACAGTGACGCCGAGGCGTTCGAGTTTGCGTTTGAGCTGTGTACCAAATCCAGCCGGGTATTTTGGAAACAAGGTGTCATCGGAAGAAATCAAGGTGATGGTCTTTCCCGGCTGCGCCGCCGAGATCTCGCCCGCAAGTTCAGTTCCCACGGCGCCCGCGCCGACGATTGCTACAGAAGTCGCCCGTGCTAGCCGTCCACTGACATCCATGCTGGCTTGACGGAAGTCAGCGATGCTGTCGCCCGACGGTTTGAATGGGGCAGCATAAGACGATCCAGTTGCGATCACGATAAAATCCGCCGGGAAAACGGCTCCAGAGTCCAGGTTAACCTGGGTTTGGGAAACTGAAACTGCACGACCCCGCACAACTTTTCCTGACTCCAGTAAGTTGTCGTAGGGGAGGATGATCTTGTCCAATAATGTGGGTTCAACTAGCGCACGGATCGCGGCAGGCGGCTGCACGAAGGCTTCGCGTTGCTCAATCAGGGTGACATCCGCATAAGCGTCCAGTTTCTTGGCGACCTCAAACCCGACATAGCCTCCACCCACGATCACGATCTTCTTTTTGGTCATCGGGTTCTCCATTGCGGCACGTTGCATTGATGTTTAGCTAGCTTTGTACGATCGATCCAACAAGTACGGTCATTTGGGATACTGTAATGAAATCGGACGAACTTGAAGAACACTGCCAGATTGAAGCACTGATCTCAGCCATTTCAGGACGTTGGAAACTGCTGGTTATCTATTGGTTGGCGCAAGGCAGCTGCCGTTTCAATCAACTCCAACGCAACTTGGGGTCCATTACCCATCGCACATTGACGCGGCAACTCAGCGAGTTGCAGGAGACGGGGTTTGTCTCTCGCAAAGATTTTCGGACCATACCGCCACACGTCGAATACAGCCTCACGCCTTTGGGCCAAAGCCTGATCCCACTGTTGTATGAAATGCACGAATGGGCAGCGCAGAACG
The DNA here is from genome assembly GCF_056537005.1 of Ruegeria sp. CH6. NCBI lineage: Bacteria > Pseudomonadati > Pseudomonadota > Alphaproteobacteria > Rhodobacterales > Roseobacteraceae > Ruegeria > Ruegeria sp. CH6. The sequence goes on from NZ_JBQFQS010000010.1 coordinate 7,878, forward strand.
CGGATAAACTACCGAAGACAAAGACCCGTCCAGGCTAGCTTGGTCAACCAAATTTGGTTGAATGGAATAGCTAAATGATCGCAGCCTGTTTCTCTTGTGGAATTAATCGCTCGGATCATCGCGAACTACTGGCATCGGTGCATGTGAACATCACGCGCAGCGGGATGAAAGAATCCGTATTTGCGCTGTCTCCTTCAATCAAGGGCCATCACCGGAGGTGGATTGCAGTTCGCACGAGCGCCCGAACAACAACATGATTGAAGGCTCCGCAGGCCGAGCCGTAAGCATAAATGGACCATAGGCGGGTTCAGAACCGCGCCTAGCGTTCCAGCCGGTCCTTGAAAGTGCACTCGATTACTATCTGACGTTTGACCAGATTTGGATGAGTTGCTTGCTGCCACAGGCCCCGAGCGATTTGTATCTACAACCTACATAAACGCTTGCCTATTGTTGCTACTGATCAGAACGACCACCTCAGACCGGCCTTAAAGAACGGTCCCTGGGCGTCGCTTCCAAACTCCTGTTCGGCATTTGCTTCAAACGTCATGTTGCGGGCAAAGTCGTGCTCGTATCCGAGCAGCACGCTGGCTCCGGTGAAATCTGTCGATGCGAACGAAAGGTCTTGTGTTGTGGAAAATACTGTAACGCTCGCATCGGTATTGCCCAGATCACGTCGTAGGACACCCGACAGTTGGCCGATCAGGACACCGCCGCTGTTCAGCGCATATTCGGCTTCGACACCCAAGCGGGCTTCGATGACTTCGGTGGTTGCGGCTCCGACCGTTGCGTTGGCAGATGAACCGGTCTCGGTATAACTGTCATCATCTTGACGGGTATAACGAACACTGCCGAAACCCAGCAATGCAAACGCGTCGCTGACGTCAAATGATCGCTCAACACCCAGATAGGCCGTTGCGAGAGTGCTGTTGTAGTCGGCGCTTGCGTTGGCGCTGCCGGCAATTTGGCGTGAGCGCTTGGTCGACAACCAGCCATAGCCTAGCCCGGCCTCAATTGTGAAAGATCCAATCTGACGTCCCAAAGACGCGTCCAGATACACACCATTTGTGTCAAAATCTGTCGTATCGGTATCACCGTTCGAGCGGAGGACACCCAGCCCAAGCGCCAGCGCCAAACCATTATCCAGTTGTCCGGAGTACCCAACACTGCCATTGAATACTGTGACGTCGGTATCAACTCCGGGCACGTTTTCGAAACGGCGACTCGCAGCATCTACAATCACATAGGGGCGGAAGGGTCCGAAGCTGACACCCGAAACACGGCCGGTTGCCGAATTGCGCGTAACCTGAGCCTGCCCTCCGTAGTTCAGTGTGCCCATGGAGCCATTGACCACTCCGCCGTAGAAGGCCGTCACGTCGGCTGAGTTCAGCAGTTCGGCGGAATCGACGCTGGCATAAATCGGTGCTGCGCCACCTTCATCTTGGACAAACCACGCTGACCGGCCATCAGAGGCTGTTGTGGCAAATGTGCCTGAGCCCGTTGCAGCGTCTTGGAACCGAAACACCGCGCTGCCACCGACGGCATTCAGATTTACATTATGTTCCTGTACCCGGATCAGCCCCCCGACTTTGTCCTGGGTGACAAGGTTTAGCGTCCCTGCGCCGGTTCCCAGATATATCGCATAGGCGTCCCCCGAGGCGGACGTCGCGGAGATATCGCCAACGGCGGTGATTACACCGTCAAAGTTCCCGAAGTGCAGGCCGTAGGCGTTGACCCTGTCACCGCCTGCCGCATCGGCCCGAATGACGCCGCTGTTGGAGAAGTTGCCCTGCATGTCCTCGATGTAGAACCCAGCGGCGGTGCCGTCGGCATTGTTCGTTGCATTGACCAATCTGGCAGTAGCCGTAACTGTCCCTGTGTTTGCGACGTCGCCTGCCATCGTATCGTACAACAGAACGGCCTGAGCGCGTGCGCGTTCGACCCCCTGGGCAAAAGCTGTGATATTGCCCTGATTTTGAACCGTATCACTGGTACTACCGCGCACGTAAATTCCGCGTGCACTGGATTCTTCGGTGGCCGAAAAGCTCTGCGCGGTGATCGTTCCCGAGTTCGTTAGCTTGCCCTCTTGCCCATCGCGAACGAAGACCCCGGCCACATTTGCGCTGTGACCTTCTGCGCGAACTGAAACAGTGCCGCTGTTTGTGACATCACCACTGACCTTGCTTCCTACATAGATCCCATAGGCTTGCGCTTCGGTTTCCTGCGATGTGGCCTGTGCGATGACTGATCCAGAATTCGAGAAGCCGCCATTGAGTTGCTCATCGATGTTGAAGCCATAGGCTTCAGCTTCGTCTTGCGCAGTTGCCGACACAAATACCGAGCCCTCATTGGCGATGCTGCCGTTCAAATGGTCATCGTCGCCCGCGCTGCCCACATGCAAACCATAGGCTTTGGCAACACTGTCTGACGATTTGGCCCGGATGGAAATGGCACCCTGATTCCGGAAATCACCTTTCAATCCGTCCTGTGCATACAGTGCTGCAGCCCGCGCTTCCTTCTGTGCTGCAGCCCGAACCGTCATTGATCCGGTGTTGTTCAGGGTGCTGACTGCTTCTTCATGGTCAAAGTAGAGCGCATAGGCGTAGGCATATTCATCATCAGAACTGGCTTGCACCGCGAAAGACCCGGAGTTTTCGATATCCGCGTCAACCTGATCATTTCTGGTTAGCAGCCCATAGGCCTCGGCGTGTTTCGTTCCCGCGTCAGCAATGGCCCGGATCGTCCCGGAATTGTTCAGCGCGCCAGTCCACTCCCGGTTGATATAGACGCCCGCAACGGTGGCTTCGGTCGCACCGATACCCTGAACCGAAATCGCGCCCGAGTTGACGATGTTACCTTCCAGCCCCGACACAACGGAAATGCCATACCCAAGTGCGTCATTGGCCGTGCTTTGCGTGACGATGAAGATATTGCCCGAGTTCATGATGTTTGCGCCAACCTCACCGGACAGTCTCAGCCCAATCGCCTCGGCTTCATCTTCGGCGACGGCCTGTAGCGCTATCGTACCGCTGTTACTGACATCCTTGGTGACACCGCCGCTGATATAGAGACCATAGGCGTCCAAGTCATCTTCATCGATCCGGCCGAGAACTTGAATCGTGCCCGTATTGGAGAAGGCGCCATCCAGTCCTTCGTCAATCCGAATGCCGTAGACATCTGCGGACGTTCCACTGTCAACTTCGCTGCGAATAAGCCCGCTGTTCAGAACATCTCCGGTCACGCCATCTTGAGCGTAGAGACCATAGGCATATGCTTGTTTGTTCTCTCCGATCGCCTTGACCGACAGGACACCCGAATTGTTGAAACCACCCTGGATGTGACCCGTGACATCCAGACCCTTCGCCATGACATCTTCATGAGACGCACCCGTGGCAGTCGCCGTAACTGCTACGCTGCCAGAATTGAAGAACGTACCTGTCAGCTTACCATCGACGCGAAAGCCCGATGCCGTGGCCGTATCCTCACCGGATGCCGATACGAATACCGAGCCACCATTGGTAATGTTCCCGGTCACGTCACCATAAGAGATCATGCCGTAAGCAAATGCATCTGACGAAGATGCGACGGCCTCTGCACGGATTGATCCGTTGTTCGTTATGCCACCGGTCAAGCCGCCACCGACGCGTAAACCCGCGACATTCGCGGCATCGGAACCCGCACGTGCGACAGCTCTGATACTGCCTGAGTTGGCCACATTGCCAGTCATGCCACTGGTAATGTCCACACCGCTGGCACGCGCGCTGGACCCACTGGCATCGGCCATGACCGAGATACCGCCCAGATTGTTGAAGTCACCAATCAGTCCGCCGGCAATGTCGATACCATTAGCCGAAACTTCATCGGACCCCTTAGCGTTAACAACAATCGTACCGCTATTTGAGACTGTCCCCGTCAGTCCGCTGCTGACATCAACACCGTCCGCGCGGACGGATGTTGATCCTGATGCGTTGACTATAACCGTACCAGAATTCGACAGATTTCCAGTCATACCTCCGGATACATGCAGGGCCTCCGCCTGAACCTGGCTAGAGCCACCTTTCGCAGTAACCGCAACGACACCGGTGTTTGAGAAGTTTCCATCAAATCCACTGGTGACGTAGAAAGCGTTGGCATCTGCCTCAGACGAGCTGATGGCCTCGATTGACACAGACCCACTGTTCGCTATGTCACCGGTTAAGCCGCTGCTGACATAAAGTCCATCCGCATCCGCTTCGCCCGAGTCACTATCAGCCTTGACGGTAAAGCTTCCCGAGTTGAGGAAATTTCCGGTCAGACCGCTGCTGACGTAAAACGTGCTTGCGTAAACCGACGTGCCCCCCGCAGCATTGACCGCGACAGTACTGGTGTTGGTGATGTCGCCTGTCATTCCGCCGCTGACATAGAAAGCATCGGCATCCGTTCTATCGATGCCGCCTTGAGCATCAACTGCTATGGTACCGGAATTCAGGAAACTGCCCGTCAGACCCCCACCGATACGTATGCTGGCGGCGTTTGCTGTGTCGGAGCCTGCATGCGCAATGGCGGTGATACTGCCCGAATTAGAGATATTGCCCGTCATGCCACTTGTGATGTCGATACCACTGGCACGTCCGCTGGTACCATCAGCATCGGCCTCGGCCCTAACTGTTCCGCTGTTCAGGATATGACCTGTCAATCCGCCGGCGATGTCGATCCCGTTGACCCGAACTTCGCCGTTGCCATCTGCCTTCACGGCAATCGTGCCGCTATTGTTGATAGTACCAGTCAGGCCACTGCTGACATCGAACCCATCCGCACGCACCGAGGAAGACCCTGAGGCGGAAACGGTGACCGTGCCCGAGTTCAACAGGTTTCCATCCATTCCGCCCGCAACGTGCAATGCCGATGCGGATGCACGATCCGAAGCACCGCTTGCTCTGACTGATACCATGCCAGAATTCGAGTAGCTTCCGGTAAACCCGCTAGAGACGTAGAACGCGTCAGCATCAGCCCGCGACGCGCCGGTCGCTTCTATGGTGACGGTGCCATTGTTCGTTATGTCACCGGTCATTCCACTACTGATGTAGAATCCGTCAGCATCTGCTTCGCTCGCGTCGCTATCGGCTTTGACCATGATGCTACCGGAATTCAGGAAGCTCCCGGTCAGGCCGCTACTGACATAAAAGGCGTCAGCATCGACCGACGAATTGCCCGATGCGTTGACCGTAACGCTGCTGGAATTGGTGATACTCCCCGTCATTCCGCCGCTAACATAAAAGGCATCGGCGTTGGTTTCTTCTCTGCTGCCTTGAGCGGAAACCGAAATGTTGCCGGAGTTCAGAAAGTCGCCCGTCATGCCGTCAGCGACTCTGACAGCAACGGCCTCTGCCGTTTCGGCTCCGGTGTTAGTGGAGACAGTAATTGTGTTGGAACTGATAATGCTGCCGTTCAGCGCACCATCGATATTGATACCGGCGACTGAAGCCGAAGCACCGCTTGTTGTGGTGGCGCTGAGAGTTCCGGTGTTCCTGATGGTTGTGCTGACGTCGTCCCCAAACATCAAAGCCGTAGCCGAGGCATTCGATGATCCTGCCGCAGCGACCGCTGAAACAGCTCCTGCATTCATGACGGATCCTGTGGATTGAATACCATTTTCAAACCTGCCGCCAGTGGCGACAGCATTGTCCGCGACCGTGGATGCGCTGGCCGACAATGTTCCTGTGTTTGAGAATGCCCCGCCGAACTCGTCATTGGCTAGGAAGCCATAGGCCGTAACGTTGGCTGCACCTCCGGTTATGGAAGCGCTTATTGCGCCGGTGTTGATGATCTGACCCGAGGGCAGCAACTGGTTGTTCGCCTGAAGACCTACCGCCAGCGAGTTTGCTGTTGCAGAGATAGAACCGCCGTTGGTGAGGACGCTGGAATAATCCGTGTCCAATTCGACAGCGCGCGCCGTGGGTGCAGAAACGGTTACCGAAGTTGGTGATGTAATGCTGTTGTCTTCGTCACTCGCAAATACTACCGGCGCTGTTTGTGATGCGGCGATCACTTCTGCTTGGGCCTCGCCTGTCGGTAATGCGCCTATCGATGCTGCTGCAAGAAAGACCGAAGGTGCGATACTGGCAATCTTGCCTTTCCATTTGACAACGCGCCCACCCTTAGCCACGTGCGCCTGCACGGACCGCCGCAATCCGGTTGTATTCACTGATGTTCCCCCAAAAAAGGTCTTTTTTTATGATTTGTCTATGCTTGGCCTAGAAACAAATATCGGCGTAATTGTGGCAAACTTCGAAGGTCTGCATCATGCTTTTCCGAACAGGTCTGCATTTGGCATTCGCCACGTATCAATATGATATTAATTGGTAAATTCAGTTAGCAACTTCATTGGTAGGCGAGCACTTTTGAGTGGAGCTTGTACGGTACTCATCGCCATGACGCGCCGCTAAACTCCAGGAAAAACAACTGGACTGATCGCGCCTGCTATGACTCGATTGCTGCAATATAAATACAGTTAAGGTGTGGGGGTGACCCCCCGGAGTATGAGGTCTACGATCACGTTCTTACGCTGCAATTTTGGTGCAGGTTTGAGCACCAAGATATCGAAATTAGGAAATGCAAAACGACTGTCCCCAAATCGGGGAATAGAGGCATGCTCATCCGGGTTTCAACGCCTGAACAGTTTAAATGCAGAGAACCGGATCGAAAGAACCGGCTCTCTGATCGTTAGTATGGCAACTCTCGGCAGTCGCACAATCTGATGCTCAGTTATTCTTCAAGGCCAGGAGCGTTCGCCCTCGATAACTTGTGCGCTGAGTTCAAGATCGCCAACATTCTCGAAGGTTGGATAGGCTTCCTGCATTGCCGCGATCAACGCGGCAGAGTTTTCAGCTTCTTCCGACGCTGCTTCGAACGTAGCGACGTATTCTTTGGTGAAATCAACGATGCTTTCATCCTCGGCACTATCGCCGATGACATGCCCGGGAATGATACGCTCGGGGTTGAGCGCGGTGATCTGCTCCAATGTTGCACGCCAGTGGTCGCGGCTTTTGGGTGTTTGGTTGTCTGCAAGCCAAACATGGACGTTTTCATAAAGAACCACACCGCCCAGAACGGTTTTCTCGGTCGGTGCCCAGAGGAAGGTGTGAACGGGGTCATGGCCGTCCAAACCGACAACCTGAATGGTTTCTCCATCCACGGTGAGGCTGTCGCCCTCCAGAACGTCCGGGATGATCAACTCGGTCGGCGCATTTTCCTTCAGGATCGGCCCCCAGAAATCATATTTGAGCTGGATCGTCTTCTCGATCCCTTTCACGGTTTCTGGCGTGGCGACAATTTTGACATCGGGATAGGCTGCGCGGATCGTATCCAGCCCGAAATAGAAATCGGGGTCTTTGTGGCTGATGAAAACGGTCGTAAGCGGTTTGCCGGTCGCCTGGATCATGCTGACCAGTTGTTCGGCATCATCCTTTTCAAACTGCGCATCGACCAGCAGCACTTCGCTGGGTCCTTCGACCAGATTTGAAGACACCGGGAACAGGCTGCCTTCGTTGGGAGTGAAGTGGGTGATTTTTAGGTCGGCAGCCATTGCAGCCGTTGAAATCATCATTGCTGCTGTAGCGGTCAGGATTGCTTTCATAGTCATCTCCTTTGTCAGAGGGCAACCATCTATGGCCGTCGCGGTTGCCTTACGCGTGACAAATAGGGAGTCGACGTTGTCAGCTAAATACGCATTATATGGACTTAGTGTCAGCAAAAAGATGACGATTAATGGCAAAATCGAACCTGAACCGGCTCGAGTATTTTGTGGCAATAGCTGAGGCCGGAACTATCACGGCGGCGGCAGATCGTATGCGTGTCAGTAAGGCCGTTGTCAGCAAGCAATTGCAGCTTCTTGAAGAAGAGCTTGGGGCGACATTGATTGTTCGAAATTCTCGCCATCTGAACCTGACGGAAATCGGTCAGTCTTTTTATGCGGCTGCGCAGGCCTCTGTTGCACAGGCCGAAGAAGCCTACGCGATGGTGAGGCGTGGTAATGCCGAACCTTCCGGAACACTGCGCATCACTGCACCACTTGATCTGGGTGCTGACTATGTTGCTCCAGTCGTTGCGGAGTTTCGTAGAATGCACCCCGCAGTAACCATCGAGCTGACATTGAGTGACGTGCGGATTGATCCGGTCGAAGCACGATTCGACATTGCCTATCGTGTTGGCTGGCTGTCTGATTCTGCGAATATCGCCCGCAAGTTGGGAGAGTTCAGGCAGATCGTCGTTGCCTCTGCAGAGGTCATCAATGAGTTGGGCGATCCTGATACACCTAGTGACTTGTCGAATTTTCCGTTTATCGAGCACCGGGCACTATCGAATCCGCTCCGCTGGCGTTTTTCCGGTCAAACTGGCGAAACAATCGATGTTGAGATGAAGCGCGCCCTGTCGGCTGACGTGACGCCGGCAATCAAGGCGATGACACTTGACGGGGCAGGTATCTCAATCCTTCCGGATTTCTACGTTCGCAAAGAGCTTGCGGATAAATCTCTGATCCAGCTACTCCCGGACTGGACGCTCCCGTCCGGAGGAATTTATGCAGTTTATCCGCCGACACAGTATAGATCGAGCGCTACGCAGCGGTTTTCGAAATTGTTCGCCGAGAACATGGGCAAAGAACTGGCATAAGAAGCAATTTGGGAACCAATCACTGACTATTTGAGTTGCGAAAACCTGCATAGATGCCTTCTGCGTTTCTTCACATTGGGCGAACCACGATTGTCACGCTCAATTCGGTGCCGTTGTATCGCAGCATTATAGTTTGCAATCACATCGCCCTTTGGGGCAGCCGATTGCCTCTACTGTGAGAAGTTGATGGCACTTCAAAAACCGCTGATACGCTCTATGAGCCAGTACATCGACACTGAACCGATGCCGTAGGCGGCAACTACTGTAGCCCCTTGGCTGATTGGAGCCGCAATCAGGCGCCAGGTTGTCACCAAGAGAGCCAAGACGCTGATAAAACAAAGCTGCCCGGCTTCAACGCCCAGGTTAAACGCAAGCAGGGCTGCAGGAATATCATCCGCGGGCAGTCCGATGTCAGCCAAAGCCCCTGCAAAACCAAGGCCATGTAAAAGCCCAAACCCGAAACAAACGATCCAAGGTTTTTGTTTTGACAGTCGGAACCGACCTTCTCTGCCCTTTACAATCTCCATAGCCAGAAAAACGATGGACAGTGCGATAACGGCTTCTACCGGCGGACCTGGAACGTTCAATATACCAAACGTGGCAAGCGCCAATGTTATGGAATGCGCAAGTGTGAAAGCCGTTACTGCCCCAACCAGTCTCCATGGATCGCGGACCAGAATGAACAACGCGAAAACAAACAGAAGGTGGTCCCAGCCTTCCAATATGTGTTCAAAACCCAACTGGAAGTAGGCGATGAAAACCGACCATGTTGTCTGTTCAGAAGGTATGTTCTGGACGATAGCATCTGATGTGAAGCGAAGTGTTGCGGGTGAGGATTCTAGGGGGAGTAGCCGCACCAATACATCGTTCTGTTGCGTCTCTAATCCTTCAATCTTGATGGGTTGCCCCGCAATGCCCGTGCGGCAATCGACAACCCAGGAAGAAACCCACGCTCTGCTATCGGAAATCGGATCAGGCCCACGTGCCGGTGTACAACCCTCTGGCAATACAGCATCAATCGCCATCGGCTGACCATTCACATCGGGCTTTCGCCAATGAACGCTCCAGGTGTCAGAGGCGATTTGCCGAATTTCCAAGTATCCCGGATCAAGCGCATGCGCATCAGCATCACTTGTGGAGCACGCAAACAGCAGGGCTAGCAATAAGCAGACGATGAGTTTCATTTGAGCCGACCTGAAAGATCAGGCGTTACAATTTCGTAGTTCTCTGCAAGAGCGTTAAACTGCGCTAGCGCCAGATCTTCACTCATCGCACGGCGCCAATCCCGCAGCACCACGCTGTGAATTTCTGACAGGGGAGGTATTTGACTAGGCTCGATTGCCAATATCTGAACCAGATGGACCCCATAACCAGACTGGATCGGTCCCGTCCACTGATCTGTTTCAACCTCCTCGAAATCTTTCGAAAATCCAGCACCAAAGACCGAGTCAACTGTTCGGGTCGGGGTCAAGGGCATTGAGGCAGGTAGCAGTGTGGAGGCACCGACAGCTGTGACATCTTGATCTGTGCGCAGTGCCGTCAACGCCTGTTCAATTTCGGCATCGCTTGGATCTTCACCCAGAAAGACCTGAGTGAAAGCCACCTTGGTGGGCGTAGCGTAGCGTTCGGGGTTTTGTTGAAGAAACGCCTCTAGTTCTTCGTTCTCCGGAACAACTGAGGTAGCGATAGCTTCGGTTAGAAAATCCATTTTCTGGCTGAGCCGAGACCTGATCACGGTATCTCCGCGATCCAAGCCAAGCTTTTTCGCTTCCCTGACCAGAATCTCCTCACGAATTGATGCATTCACCAAAGCTTGTAGTTCAGCGCTGTTTGGAGAGCGTTTCCGCATCGCTTCAAACTGGGAAGCTAACAGAGCGACATCGCTTTCGCTGATCGTGATAGTCTCGAGGTCTTCGACTGTCTCGCTATCTGTTGAAACTATTTGGAACCAAAAAAAGATTGCCGCTCCAATCAAGAAGAAATGGAACAGAGGTTCTTTTAGTAATCGCATGAAGGCTCCTGCGTGAAACGCGATCAGATTTTATGTTTCGATGCTGGCATCAGACAAATTGATTATGCAAGTTAATGAATGCTCCGCGCGCTTTAGATGTTTGGTTGAAGCTCCGAGGTAGGGCTGCTACCTCGGGCTCTCATCTCCTGCACAGAGCGTGTCACTCTGTCGGCGTATACCAAATCGGGGACGAATATGCGCGCTCCTGATGTGTGTGTATCGCATCTTTTGGCAATTCGGTGCCGAACCTCAATTTGTCATACAGCACCCAACGCGGCGTCGGGATTTCGATGGCACGCACATAATAAAACGCCCGCGCGTTCGGGTCGAAATCAGGATCAGACCAAACGGTTACCAACTCGGCGGTGCCGATTGTGTTGGTCCAGCTGGCGGTTTCCAAATCCACGGTGTTTCCAACCGCTGGGATCTTGCCGTTTTGATCAGCAACGCGGTTATCCGACCACGCCACGTCGTAGACTTTTTCCTGCAAGGTCCCTTCGGAGTCGAGCCAGCCTTTTATCACTTGCACGCGATCCAGATTGGCGCCGATCGGGTCACGAAGCGCCGCGATAAGGAATGCAGGCGCACCATCGCCTTCGCGAGGACGCAGGTCAGAACCCATCGGAACACCCTTGGTGTAGCCAACATCTGCAAGGAAGCGGGTTTCAACGTCAGCGTCATTGAAATCCCATCCGCCAAAGAACCGCAGGCCAATTCGGGGTCCGGTGGTTGCATAGGTCTCTCTGCGTTTGAACGCATCGAAGATAGCGGCACGTGTGTTCTCAGTCGCCCAAACGGCGGTATATCCCGAGGCAACAAGGAGGTCGCCGGGGATTTCACCAAGATCATTGGCGATGAAGGGATGTTCGATCCGCGAGGCCGAAGGTTCAACGCTGACGGACTTTCCAAAGAAGTTGTCTTCTTCGGCTGTGGCCAGAGAGGTATGGCTGTCCGTAGCACCACCCATCCCGAACTTATAGGGGTTCACGCCGAACTTTTCTTCCAGCATCAAACCGCGCTTCAGCGCTTCGCGGGCGTATTCACCAGCCAGCATATCGTCGGTCTTCAATTCTGTGATATCGAGATTGCCTACGTCCCAGTTTTCGTAGTCCGCGAATTCATCGTCCGGGCTCAGGAATGGATGTGCTTCACCATCACCCTTGATCTGCGTGACCTCATAATGCGGCTCCCACTTTGCTCGGGCGGCTACATAATCCTCGTCGACCTTGCCGCCATGGTATGTGTCGTCGGTTGGGAACATCCACCCGTTCGACAGGTTGCCGTTGTGGGCAAAGGCTACCGCGCGGCCACCCGTTTTTTCTTCATATTCTTCAAGCCAGGCATACAACGATTTAGGGTCTGTATCGCCATAAGGTGGTTGTGTAACCGGGGGAACCATCTGCAGGGCCCGGATCGGCCCATCGCGGAGCATGACATTGCGATGCAGATTGAAACCCTTGGGAACCGATGTCCACTCGAAGCCGATGAACGCCGTAAAGTTTCCGGGGTCGTTGTGCTGCTCGGCCGCCAATACAATGCTTTCCCAAGTAAAGGCAAAAGCATCCGCACCGGGGCTGTAAGACTCGAGTAGGATCTCGGGCAGGGTCATTTGCGAGAAATTGGTAATGATATCAAAGGCCGTTTTTCCGGCTTCTTCACCACCCGCTTTGTAACCCTCATACCACTCCAATCCTTTTGGATCAGCAAGAACGCCAGGCTTTCCGGCTTGCAGGTCCGGTGCAAACCCCATCAGATCAGTGTGATCTGTGAGGACCATCCAATCCAGTGGCCGGGCCAGCCTCACGGGTTGACCTGTGGAAGAAATAACCTGCTCACCTTTTGCAAAACGCCAGGCGTCGTCTGGCAGTAGTGTGTTCCCAAAGGCGCCGGCGTCCAGTGAAAGCCCTGTGTGAAGGTGCGTGTCTCCCCACAGCGGGCGTTCAGGAAAACTCCGGTTCGCATATGGCGAATAAGGTCGATCTGAGAACAAACCTTCAGCAGCCTGTTCGCTTGGGACAGCGTCGGCCAAGATATTCGTCGGCGCCAGTCCAAGTGATATAAAGCACACCAATATACGAAGCATTATGACCTCCCAATCAACTTAGCCCGGCGGTTTCGATGAATTACATCGCAACAAAGTGATATTCGTATTTCTCTATATCATAGTGAGTTGCCTAATTGAGAAAAATTTTGGAACTCTGATTTGCTGCAAAGATGCAATTGAGTGCTTTGGCCGACGGGCGCTCAGAATGGGTCGAAAACAATATGACCTGCATTCCCATCGATTTGTGGCTTAGCCCAGCTGAGGTGTGCGCTTAGCCTAAAGCGGTTCTACCGCTTGGTGTGCGACCGGGCACTTTGGCGGTCATAGCTCACGTGTTCGTCTAAACTGCGAGGCAAGATCAACTATTCGCACAGCAAAGTATCTATCAACCAGATGGATCATCACTAAAGACATTGGGGCCCAACCTGTAGAAGCGTCGCTGAAACAGGAGTTATCAATATGACCAAGAAGATCACAATCATCGGTGCCACAGGCCATCTGGGGCATCGTGTGACCAAAAAACTCGTCGAGAAAGGCGTTGAGGTGACCGCCCTCGTGCGAGACCCAGAGGCGGCTAAAGCTGCTCTGCCTGCTGGGGTTCGGCTCGTTCAGGGTGATGTGTCAGACCCGGCCAGTCTGCTTTCAGCTTTGCGGGGAACCGAGACGCTGTACATCACGCTGAATACCGAGACGTTGAACACCGCCGCGCCATTCCACACCGAGCGGGAAGGTGTGATTAACGTCGTCGCGGCGGTAAAAGAGACAGGGGTTCAGCACATCATGCAAATTGCAGGCGTTGACACCGCATACCCTGATTTTTCTACCGAAGGGATGGCTTATGGTACCAATGCGATCCGTCAGGGCGGGATCGATGCCATCAAGGCGTCCGGCATCCCCTACACCTTCTTCTATTGTTCGTTCTTCCTGGATTCGCTGCCAAAGTTCTTGATGGATAACCAGTTTGCCGTCATCGGTAATTACGTTCATCCAATCCGGTTCACCAATTCCAGCGACCTGGCTGAACTCGTTTTGAATGCCATTGGCAATGATGCGGCAAAAAACAAAGAGTTCGCCGTTCAGGGCTGGCAGGCCAAGACCTACACCGAGGGAGCGACCGAATTTTTGAAAACTTATGCACCTGAGGCAGAAGTCATTCAGTTACCAATGGAGGCGATCGGCCAGATGGGACTGCCGGAAGAGCAGGCGGTCTTCATGGAGCATTTGCTCACCTTCGTGCAGCAACTGCGGGAAGAGTTGGTCGCTGGCGAAACGTGGGAAGTTCTTGGAAAACCAAAACACACCATTGCATCTTTCGCAAAGGAGCTTCGCGAAGAAGCCTAAGCCATAGTGGAGTTCTGAATAACGGCGTTTTCAGCCAGTAGCTCGCACAGCTTGGCAGTGGCCTGACCCATCGGCTTTTCAAAAGACCAAACCATATCCACCGAACGTTCGGCATAGGGTTTGGTCTCGAATTGCAGCGGCAGGATTTTCAGGGCACCGGTCTGAACAAAGATGTCCACAGCATGCAATGGCAGCGCCGACCACCCCAGGTCGGCCCTCACAAGATCGATAGCCTCAGTTGCAGTGCTCACCTGCCAGATCGACGGCGAGGCCTTGAGAATTGCACTGTTAGGGTTGTCTGCTTCTTTCAACAAGATCTGGCGATGTAGGCGCAACTCCTCCCACGAGACCGAGGGTGTATGTGCAAGCAGGCTTTCTGGATGGCTGACGCAAACCAGCTTGAGTGAGCCCAAAGAGCGGAAGTCAAGCGATTGAGGGATGCCCTCGGGTTCCAGAATAATGCCGAGATCCACTTCGCCTTGAACAACCAGTCGCTGGATATCTCCCGCGGCGAATGACTGGATCTCAACGTCAACAGATGGAAAGTCAGCGCTGAATGTTCGGATGATCTCTCCCAGATTGGCCAGTTTGATGTGTGGTGCCATGGCGAGCGTTATGCGGTTCTCCAGGGTCATGGATAGGGCATCGGCAATCGCCAGAAACCGGCTGCGACGCTCCAGTAGAATTTCGGCCTGCGAGATCAACATCTCTCCCGCATCGGTGAGGGTCGGATATCTTCGGCCGCGATCAAAAAGCTCGACGTTCAGATCGACCTCGAGGTTGGCGACCAAAGTGCTGATCACCGACTGTGCTTTGTTGCACTTTCGCGCTGCTGCAGAAAAAGACCCTTCGCTGTGAGTGGTGACGAATGCCTCCAATTGTTCGAACGATGCACGCATCGGGAGTTCTCCGCTAACTATCTGTTTGTAGTATGGTACCGGGCTTAATAGATTGTAACAACAGATCAATTTGACCAAGGAGACACCGCTGGCAGCGAATGTCCGCGCTGATGGATCGCGTTGAGGTATCTGCTGACATCGCCGAACGGCGGGCTCGGGTCGACGGTGTTTTTGGTTGATCAGTGCCTTCGTCCACCATAGCGTACCACGTATGTCTGAATTTGATTTCCTGGTCGTCTTAGAGCGCCACAGCGCTCACCGCCGAAAGCGTTTCGCCGGATAGCGATTCCTCGTTTGGCTCTCTGCTTGGCGAAACTTTTTTTCGGAGATCTCAGATGACTGAATTCAATACTATTCCTGTGCTTGATCTTTCACCATTGATCGATGGCGAAGATACATCCGACCTGGCCCTGGAGTTCCTAGATGCATACGGCAAGACCGGGTTCGGCTATGTCATAAATCATGGAGTGGATCCTGCATTGCGCGCCGCCGTGTTCGCGGCCTCAAAGAAGTTTCACGCGTTGCGAGAGACTGAAAAGCAGGCAATTACGCTGGATGAATGCCATCGTGGGTACATAGCCATAAACACCTCGACGGACGTAAATTCCGATTTGGCCAAAGTGACAAAGCCGAACCAATCTGCTTCGTTCATGATGATGCGCGAGGACCCGGAGAGAGACCCTGATGTCTATCTGTCCGGACCAAACCAGTGGCCAGACCTGGATGGGTTTCGAGAGGCTTGTGAGGCCTATGCTCATGCAATGACCGAATTGGGCAACAAACTGTTGAGGTTGGCACTGGATGCAGTTGGTGTCGAGGATCGTTCAATTCTTGCTGCATTCGAAACGCCGACTATATGGCTTCGTCTGCTTCACTATCCACCGCAACCTCCGCAAGCGCCGGATGATCTGTTCGGTTCAGCCCCCCATAAGGACTTTGGATTTCTGACATTGCTGGCGCAAGATGATGTTGGTGGCTTGCAAGTTCAGACACCGGCAGGCCACTGGGTGGATGCGCCGCCAATCGAGGGTGCTTTCGTAGTTAATGTCGGCGACATGCTACATCGCTTGTCCAATGGAAGGTTGTTGTCCACGCCGCATCGGGTGATCAATGCGAGCGGACGAGAGCGCTATTCCGTGCCGTTCTTCTTTGACCCACATGTCTCTGCCGTAATCGCGCCCCTCCCGGAAACAGGCATCGCTAGGTTTGAGCCTTTGAACTTTGGCGAGTTTCTCAGAAATGAACTCGAAGCCAGCTATGATGCACATCAAGCAGACCAGTCAGAAACTTAGAGCGTGCTATTGTTCTTGAGAAAAATTTGCTCTCCCGTCATCGATGGAAGTAACAGTGCTACGGTTAATTATACTGCACAATTTGCAGGGGGTGCCTGCGGCAACAGATTACTACTTGGAACAGGTCGCCTTTATCGCCGCAGCGTGGCGATGGATTACGTGACTGTTCGAAATTCATCTTTGATAAAAGGAGCAAGGCAACCTTGAGCGAGGCAAACGCGCGTCAAGAGGGGTTGGACTGATCACCCTGCCTTTGGGTTCTTCTGCGAACTGGTTGGCCATATTGTTGGCGAAACGCCCTGCGCAGCCCAGATGCTGAAGAAAAGCCGCAACGCAGGGCGATCTCCTCGACACTCAGTCTGGTATGTGTGCTGAGGTCGCGCGCACGTGCCAGACGAAGCGCCTGGTAATGACGCCCGGGAGAAACACCAAGCTCCTGCTTGAACAGACGGGCCAGACTGCGTTCTGACATGTTGGCGAAAGCTGCGAGTTCGGCCAGCGAAAGCGGTGTTTCCAAAGTGTCAGCCATACGGGTAATCAGCATACGCAGCTGTTCTGAGCCATGGATGCGAAGCCCGCGTGCCCCGGAACCAGAAAGTTGCGCACTGGCGCTGTCCTGCAGGAACATGGCCGCTGCCTCTTGCGCTGCTACTGCACCGTAACGACTGGTGATGAATTCCAAGATCAGATCCAGCGCTGTAGCGGCGCTGCCGCAAGTCCAGAACCGCCCATCCTGCACGAAACGGTCCGGTTCTACGACGGTGGCCAGAAAGCTCTCGGCAAACTCGTCGTGGAGTTGCCAGTGGATGGTGGCACGGCGCCCATCCAATAGGCCCAGGGCCGCCATCAGCCAGGAACCCGTGTCTGCCCCGATCACCACTCCCGATCGCAATAGGGGATTCAAATGGCGCGAGAGTGGTTTCTACACAGCTTCCGCGCGGAACTCGTCACCACCCACGATCAGGGTCAGGTCGGCCGCACTCATGCCCTGAAGCGATCTGTCAGGCGCAACACGGATGCCGCTGGAACTGGTCACTGGGGCGTCACTCGCAGTCAGGATTGTCCACCGGATATCTGCACCACGATTGTCACGAACGACCCGCAGCGGTTCCAGCAGGCACGCCAGAACAATGTTGGAAAAACTCTCCGACAACAGAATCGAAACGGTGAGCTGTGTCACTTTGGCAGAATCCGCACATTTTTCGGCAATATTGGTTCGTTCGGCATCGGGACACAATCCTAACGTCAGTTCAATGCCCCAAAGCGCGGCAACATGTCAGCAGCCCGACAGGAGACACGTTTTCATGACAACACGGCCCCTTGATCATATTCGCGTGCTTGATTTCGGCCAGTATCTGGCGGGCCCCCTGGTCGGAATGATGCTGGCTGATATGGGGGCTGAGGTGATCCGCATTGATCCTCCCGGAGGCCCAAGGCTAAAAGAACCAGCCACTGACATGCTGTCACGTGGCAAGTCTGCGCTGACCTTAGATCTGAAAAACGAAGCGGGCCTTGCCACGGCGCGGGATTTGGTTGCCCGGGCCGATGTGGTGATCGAAAACTTCCGACCCGGGGTGATGGAGCGGTTGGGCCTGGGGCCGAAGGCTTTGCGGGAAATCAATCCGCGCATCGTGTCGCTGTCTTTGCCGGGCTTCGCCTCGACCGATCCGGCGCTGGCCGATCTGCCTGCGTGGGAGGCAGTGATTGCCGCGCGCACCGGGCAGTTCACCGACATGGGGTTGAACCGGCGGCTGATGGGGATCAACCCTTCTTTCACTCCACTCACTCTGGCCTCTGCCTATGGCGCAGCATTTGGCGCGATGGCTGTGCAGTTCGCCCTGCTTGCACGGGACCGCAATGGCGGCGAGCATATCGAGGTCCCACTGGCATCTTCCTTGCTTGAAGGGCTCGTCTACAACTGCGAACAGATCGAGGATTACCCCGAACGTTACAAATCCCCACGCGAAGTAGAGCTCGACCGGCGAACGGCCGCGGGCCTGCCCATGAACCTCGGATTTAGCGAACTGGAAGAGTTCCTGGATCCATTCTATCGCACTTATACCTGTGCCGACGGGCGGGGGTTCTATGTGGTGGCAGGAAGCGTCAAGACGCACCCGCGCCGGGTGTTGGAGACCTTGGGGCTGAAAAAGCTCGCCGACGAACTGCCCGATTTCGATGCCTATCTGGATACACGTGATTGGCCCGATGAATGGTCGCTGCGAAACTATCCCGTTGGCGATCGTGACAGAGAGCGGGTGTCGTCGGCAATGAAGGCTGCTTTCCTGAACAAGCCTTCATTTGAATGGGAAGCACTGTTCGGAGCGGCCAAGGCACCGGCCACGGCGCAGCGGTTTTCAAAGGAATGGCTGGCAGACCCCCACGCGCTGGCCTCGGGTCTGGTGCTTGAGGTCGATGACCCGCGCCATGGTAAGATGAGGCAGATGGGGAACGTGGCCTGGCTCGCCGGGGATGCGGGGGCTTTGCAAAAAAGCCCCGGGCCTGAACCGGACAGCGCCCCTCTATCCGACATCCTGGCCGAGGTTCCCCGAACAGCCGCAGGTGGCGACGGAGAGGGCGGGTGGCTCGATGGACTAAAGGTGCTGGACCTGACTAACGTGATTGCCGGCCCGACCATCGGGTCAACTCTTGCCCGGTATGGAGCGCAGGTGACCTCGGTTCAGCCAGTGGATCCTTCGGTTGATCCTTGGAATACGGTGGTCTTTGGCCTGCACGCGCATCGCGGAAAAAAGAGTGTTCTGCTGAATCTGCGCTCGGACGACGGTCAGCTTGCTTTACGGCGGCTGATCGAAGCGTCGGATGTGATAACAATGAACGGTACCGACGAACAGCGTGACGCCTTGGGATTGAGCGAAGCGCAGCTGGCGGCTATCAACCCGCGGCTGATCTTGGTGCAGCTCGACGCCTTTGGGGGGCCGGCGCGCGGGCCTAAATCTGATCATCTGGGATATGACGATCTGGCGCAGGCGGCGACCGGGGTCATGGTGCGCTTTGGCGGTGGTATGCAAACGCCCGAAGAACATGCGCATTTCGGAACCATCGACGTCCTGACCGGATTCTGTGCCTGTGTGGCACTTGGCTCGGCGCTGCTGCGACTCGAGAAAACTGGCAAAGGTGGTATCGCGCGTGCAGCGCTGGCTGGGGCAGGAAATCTGATTCAGGCCCAGTTGATGTATGACTTCGACGGGCGCGCAGCCTTCGATGAGCCTGCGGGGCGCGAGGCCCTGGGTTGGGGGCCGTTTTATCACTGCTACCGCGCGGCGGATGGTTGGATGTTCTTTGCTGCGCCATCCGAAGGGAGGGAGGCGCTGGCGCGCCTGCCGGAATTTGCTGATCTGGACGCGATGCCCAAGGCAGAAATGGTGGCTGCAATTTCACAACAGTTCGCCACGCGCAACGTAGCCTACTGGTCGCAGGCATTTGCCGGAACTTCTAGCACCGTGATGCCACTGGGTTCGCTGCACGACACACGTGATGCAGTTCTGCAGCCGGGAAGTGGTGACCGGATCGATCTGACCCGGGGAACCTTCAGTGTGATCCGGCATGACCAGCACCCTATGGGCCGCTGGTGTGATCTTGTGGCACCCAATGCGGTCCGTCCCGCGCGTGCGGCCATTACCATCCCCGGGCCGATGCCCAAATATGGAGCCGACACTCGCCTGGTTCTGGGCGAAATCGGCTTTTCCCGTAATCAGATCGACGCCATGATCGCCTCCGGTGCGATAGCGGAAAGCTGGTCCACAAAGTACTTGCCGGAATAGGATGTCGAGATGACCCACTCGGAAACTTCAGGTCCTGCCACGACGCCCCGCACGCGTGCCAAGGCGCGGCATATCCTCGATAACTACTACATCGGCCCGTCGCGTAATGACGCGGTGCTCGAGATTTGGGGATATACTGACCGGATGACCTATGCCCCGGGTGACCGGGTGGCGCTGCGAGTGTCAACAACTGCGGAAACCTGGGATTTGGAAATTGGCCGGGACGGACAACGCTATGAGCCGCCGCTGCGCGAGTCGGGGCTTGCGGGAATACACCAAGACACGCCGCCCGACTGTTCGGTAAAGGGGTGTGACTGGGATATCGCATACGAATTCACCATCCCCGACGACTGGCGCGAGGGTGGTTACCTGATCACTTTCAGCGCTGAGTGTGGCGGAGACAGGATCGAGGAACACCACCTGATACTACTGCGCCGAGCACCCTTAAAGCCACCGACGCCTTACTTACTGGTTTGCGCCACCGGAACCTGGCTGGCCTACAATTGTTGGGGTGGATCAAACCACTACGAAGGGATTGCCGGACCCAAAGGCAACGCGTTCTCCCCGATCGTCTCAACCCAACGCCCATGGACGCGGGGGTTCTGCAAACTGCCGGAGGGTGCCCCTCGCGCTGTGCCAGAGGGTGCCCATGTCCCCGGCGGAATGGTGCGTTACCCATATATGGAGTGGGCATACGCCTATGGCTATTCCAAGAAATACGCCTCGGCTGGTTGGGCCAGCTATGAACGGCATTTCGCCCGTTGGGCAGAGGTGCAGGGGTTTGCGCTGGACTTTGCCACACAGCACGATCTAGAGGCCGATCCGGAGTTGTTGCGCCGCCATAAATGCGTGATCTTTGTCGGCCATGATGAGTACTGGAGCGCCAATATGCGCCATGCGGTGGATCGCTACGTCGATGGTGGAGGGCGGGTTGCTCGATTTGGCGGCAACTTCCTTTGGCAGACGCGGATCGAAGACGAGGGTAGGACCCAAATCTGTTACAAATATACAGCAGACCGCGATCCTCTGGTGGGGACGGATCAGGCGCATCTGGTCACTGCGGCCTGGGAAGTCGCCCCGGTGAATTGGCCGGGCACCAGGACATTCGGTGCAAGCGGACTGAAAGGTGTCTATGCTGGTCTGGGCCGCTGCGTGGGGCAGGGCAGCGGCGGTTACACCGTCTATCGACCGCAGCATTGGGCCTTCCGGAACACAGAGCTAGGGTATGGCGATCAACTGGGCGCAGGATCACGCATCTTTGGCTATGAGGTGGACGGCGTTGATTACCGGATGGAGGACGGTTTGCCCTTTGCTACCGGCAGCGATGGGGCTGATCAGGCGATACAGATACTGGCGCTGGGGCTCGCAACTAACGTGGAGCCATCACATGGGGTGTGGGGCGAGACGGCCTATATCGGTGACAGTGACGCGCATTTCAAGGCACAGGCCGTGTTTGGTAAAGTCACGCCCGAGACCATGGATCGCAGCGCTCGCGGCAATGGCGTGATCGTTCATTGGGTACGTGGCAAAGGCGAGGTGTTCAATGCGGCGACCTGTGAATGGGTCATGGGACTGACCCGCCGGGATTGGCAAGTTGAGCAAGTCACCCGTAACGTGTTGGAAAGGTTTGGGTGATCTTGAATATCCCTCAGTAGGTGCCGTCGAAGCGAAGTGTTGAGAGGAAACCGCCTGTGATGACCAGACGTTAGGTAACAGCGGTATCGCCAGAAAAGCTCTTGATATCCCTGGAAGGCCCATTGTGATGGAGAACTGCAAGCTCTGGCGCGAAACTGCGGAGCGGATGAGTCTTCGGCACTTCGTGGTCCGGCAATAATTAGCGTTTGCCTCGAACATCTCAGCCGTTCTGATCCCGAAGGCGCGGATGTTCCTGCCCGTGTCGAACGCGTTGAAGCACACGGGGCGGAAACACTATTATACTTAAGTGCTGCGTTTCAAAGCCAACCCATAACTGTTCGGATCGATGAGCATCACACAATTGGCGAGGGCGATCAAATATTCATACACCTTGCCCGATCCTCGATACTTACTTTTGCGCGGTGAAAGAGCCTATGCACAGCCGCTATTACTTCGTGGCAAATCCGTGATCACCGAACTCGGGCATTTCAATGCAAATCTTTAGCTCGTTCCGGAAACCGGAATATCCGTTTCGGCTGCAAAGATCTAACAAGTCGATTGCCAATTCTCTTGCTTCAGAATGTCGGGATTCCTCCAGCAAAACATGGACCTCTGCCGTCAGCAGCCAGGCTTCAAACGCATCCATTTTCATCAACTGAGCCAGATTAAGACCCTTGTTGAGGACAGTCCGTGCTTCATTGAATTCGTGTTTTAGCGCAAGCAATCGAGCCAAAGGAGCAGCGGAAAAACAGCACAGCACATCGATTCCGGCCGAATCCGACGTTCGAAGTGCTTGTTTGAGAGCGGCTATTCCGGTGTCCAGCTCGCGCTTCATGCAAGACTGTATTCCTCGGGCGACAAGCGCAAAGCTTTGGTCATAGGCTTTCCCGGTTTCCTCGGCGATGCTAAGCGCAGTGCGAATATCCTTTTCACTTTCAGTGAACCGCCCGGCCATACTGTAAGCATTGGCCCGCGTCGCAATGCCCAAAACCGAGATCGAACCCGTGGTACCTATGTCCACTGTACGAAAGGTCTCTGCAAAGAGGTTTTCGTGACGATCGATTGCAGATACCGAGCTGAGATAATCCCCGTGAAACCAAGCGGCCTGGGCCAGAGCAAAGGCAGCCTTGGCTTGCAGCATCGTATCGCCAGACGTTTCGGCGTTTATCAATGCAAACTGCGACACTCTTATAGCATCCCGTACGTCCGAAAGGACCGAAAGCATGATCCCCTGGTCAATTTGCGAGGCGATACGGGACGATGTATCTCCGATCTTTTTGCACAAGTCCTCAGCCTCGCGCGAAATGCTCAGGATACGTTCGAAGTCCCCGCTGGCCACCAAAGATACACGCAAGCCCCTGCGCGCTTGCAGCCCCAGCTTGGCCACCGAAAACGCATCAGCCTCGTGACGGATCTTATCGATGCAGCGTAGAGCGTGTTCAAAGAATGATACGGCTGCCTCAAACGAATAGAGCTTGATCGACAACTCACCACAGTGGTTATAGGCATTTGCGGCGTCCAGCCAGAGTTCACCACCATCCGCATGACGGGCGACCGACTGCATGTGGTCGAGATTGTCGGTATCCCCATCCTTGTTCAAGGTTGAGAAAATGGTCCGGTGGTGTTTGTACCGCCGCAGCCTGGGAACACTGCGATAGCCTACTTTCTGGATCAGTGCGTGGCGGAACCGAATGGTTTGAGCATTGCCCCCCACCGCAAACTCGAGCAGACCCTGTTCAATTAGGCTATAGACCCGGGCCTGCGCATCTTGGAATTCACTTTGAAGGGTGTTGAACAATACGTCCCGGTTCCATTGCATTCCGCCAACAGCAACGATCTGCAACGCCTTTCGATCTTCAAGATCAAGTGCATCGATACGTGAGGCAATCAATGGCTGCACTCTTATGGGGATATCGAACTCATCCACAGTATCGGGAAGCTTGTTGGGATGTTTATCATCGTCCAGGCGGTCGCGGATATTGTACACAAACTCTTCGACAAACAGCGGAGTTCGGTCACTCAATTCCTCGATGTATCCGGCGACAAGCTGATCGACGCCACTGTTATCAAGCAGCAATCTGATCAGGTTTTTGCAAGCCGCAGCTTCCAATGGGGGGACGTGGATGACGTCCAACAAAGGTTTTGGCCCGGATGAAATGAAATCTGCATTGCGCGACGTCAAAAGGATCAGGACGCGCTGTGCCGCAATTTTGTCCAGCAGAGTGTCTACTACGTCCAGCGTACCTTTGTCGGCCCAGTGCAGATCTTCAACAATCAGCACCATTGGCGCCCCGGAACCCAGAGCCAAAACGAGCCGCGCAAGCGCATCGACCAGAAGCTTTCTGCGGTGCAAATGGTCGGCCACACCTATCTCGGATTGGGGCTGAACTCGCGTGAATAACGAAAACAGCTCTTGTCTTGTTGCTTCGCCGAGATCATGAAGGCTTGCCAACACGTTAGACAGTCTGGCTTCTAGCCCGATTTTGGATGTGGGATCAGAGTATTGAAGATAGGTCGTAATTGCGCGCGTAATCGGCAGAAACGCAGCTTCCTGATCCAGTGATGTACAATTGAATTCCAGCGTTTCGTGTTTGCCAAGGAAAGCGCTGTCGGCGAACTCATGCAACAATCGGGACTTTCCAATTCCCGCGGTTCCTATGAGCAAAGCTGCATTGCCCTGACCGGAACGGATCGTGTTCCAGGCGTCGAACATACGTTCCAGTTCTTGTGCTCTGCCGACAAACGGCGACCGGCCCCTTCGGATACGTGAACGCCACCGCGAGACCTGTTTTTTACGCGCCCGTATCTCGTACAATCTAATGGGTTCCGCCAGATTGCCAAGTTCAAGCTCGCCGACAGGTTCGTGTTCGAATACCCCACCCGCGTGTTCGATCACTGCACCGGAAACAGTAACTACGTTGTGACGGGCGCGGCTTTCGATCGTGCTGGCAATATTCATGACTGGGCCAAGGAATGCTTGCTCTTCACCCAGCGTATGCTGGAGATGACTCACCAACAGTTCGCCACAGTGCAGCCCAATCCGAATATCTGGCTGCACGCCGTCCATTTTCGACAGGTTTTGGATGATTTCCAGGGCGCTTGCGATTGCCTTGATCGCATGATCTTCGTCTGCATCAGGCGCCCCAAAAACTGCCAGGGCTCCATCACCGGTAAATAGTGTCGTCGCGCCATGACTCTCACAGGTCGACATCATCAGCTCGATTGCTGGTCCAAGGTGGTCAACAGCATCTTCGGGATCGAGAGAGCCGATCATCATCGTAGATTTGACTATGTCAGCGAACATGACAGTGCACATTTTGCGCTCTGTCGGTTCTATCTGAACGTTGCCTGCCATTCTGTCAAAGTCCTGTTAAAATGTACAACTTCGCTACGTTAAAAATTCTTGTAGATTATAGCACCTTAAAGATTTGGCCCGCAGGCCTTTCGATAAACCTGACGATTGAAATTAATTGAAACGTCATGGTTAATGGACTAGCCGTATACAAATATTAATAAGAGGGATTGACGTGACAGACAAACATAAACACGGATTAACGCTTGAAGATGTTCAGATGATCATTGGTCGAGGCGTTCTTGATGAATCTTTTCGTAAGGAATTTATTGCTGACCCAGAAGACGTCGTCAAACGTCTGGGCATCTCTGTTGATGAGGACGGTAGCGCGGTTGACCTGCTGAAAGCGATCAGTGCTGTCTTCGATGGTCGCGCTGATGTACAGGCTGCCATGTCCGATATCAGGAAAGCATACGAAGTGTCTTCGGACGGTGTGATCCGGCCTCGCTGCGCCTGACGCGCAATGACAGAAACGGCACTCAGCCCGACACTTGATGCAGGCGCAGAACATCATCGTCTGTGTCTGGTGTCGATGCCGTTTTCATCGCTTCAGCATCCTGGCTTAGGGCTGGCGTTGCTTGCACAATTGGCCCGCAGAGCAGGTGCTCGTACAAGCGAGAAGTTCTTTAGCTTTGATTTCGCAGAACTCATTGGGCTGGATCGCTATTCGCTTTTATCGGACGGAAGGTTTTATCAGGCGCTTTTGGGCGAATGGGTTTTCAGTGACCTGATCTATCCCCGGAGTGAAGCCGTTGCCTTTGAGTATCTTACGACGGTTCTGGCTGATCACGTGTCAGGCGTGGAATGGCTAACCGTGATGCAAGACGCCATTTCGGCCCGCGAACAGGTCGGTGCCTTTGTGGACAGGTGTGCCGAAGAAATCCTTCAGGACAAACCGACCGTAGTTGGCATCACATCGTCGTTTCAGCAAGTGATGTCTTCATTGGCCATCGCCAAGGCTGTACGCCGGCGATCTGAGGATGTCGTGATCGTGATGGGCGGCGCAAATTGCGAAGGGCCGCTCGGTCAGGCCCTGTTGCAAGCCCACCCTGAACTGGACGCAGTCTGCATTGGTGAGGGAGATGAAGCATTCCCCGATTTTCTCGGTGTATTGCAGTCGCGTGATGATCTGCCAAATGTACCGGGCATACTGACGCAATCACAAAAGACGCGGCCGCTCAAAGATGCGACGGCCCCTCTGGTCACCGATCTGGATGCGCTGCCTGTCCCGGACTTCACCTCGTTTTTTGATAGGTTCAATAATACACCCGGTTTGCCGGATCTGTTCAAACCATCGGCGACAATTGAAACCTCTCGTGGATGCTGGTGGGGTGCCAAACACCATTGCACATTCTGTGGCCTCAACGGCCAGTCCATGACCTATCGCAGCAAATCTGCTGATCGGGCATTTGCAGAGTTTAGTGAGCTGGCCGATCTGTATGGTCCGGACCTTGTTGTGGTCGACAACATTCTGGACCATCGCTATCTCAGGACGCTTATTCCAAAATTGGCGCAGGATGAACGCCCGTTTCTGATGCACTATGAGGTCAAATCCAACCTTTCACCGGCCGTGATTGCCTCTTTGGCAGACGGAGGTGTCAGAAAGGTTCAGCCAGGGATCGAAACGTTTGATACGAAAACCCTGACACATATGCGCAAAGGCGTGTCTGGGATTCAGAACATTCAGACCCTGAAACTTTGTGCAGAAGCCGGTGTGTTTGTCGAATGGTGTTTCCTGTTCGGATTCCCGGGTGAAAATCCCGAAGGTTTTGAACGTATGGCGCAACTGATACCGCACCTGCACCACCTGCAACCTCCGGGCTCGGTCGGCCCCGTCCGGGCTGATCGCTTCAGCCCTTACTACGACTATCCCGAAGCCTACGGCATTCAGGTCCGACCGGCAAAGCCCTATAAATATATCTTTGATGTTCCAAAAGAGGATCTCACTCAGTTTTCCTATCACTTTGACATCATCGATAAATCAGACACCACGGCGCAGAACCGCGCAGAACCCACACTCAAGGCGCTGACGGTTTGGCAGAATGATGCCGGTTCTGCTGAGCTGTATCTGGACAAGGATGTTGTGATTGACACACGGTGCCCAGATCAGCGCATTGAGCATCAGCTTTCGTCCGCAGAGTGTGCGGTCCTGGCGCATGCCTCCACTATTGTTGGGGCCACTCAATTGGAGGAGCGTGTAACGCCTCAATTCGGCCAGATGTCAGTGCGCAAAGCGGTTGAGCGGTTGTGTCAGCTTAACCTGCTGACTGTCGAACAAGACGCCTTACTGTCGCTTGTGCTCAGGACGCCTGGTTTCACGCGGGCTCCCGATTGGAATGTTATTCGGAACAGTCCGCACCTGGCTTTTGCTGTGCAACGACGCGAAGATTTTGCTTGATAAGAATGTGTCATTTTTTGGTTTCTCTAACTGCGGCTGGGATGTTGTGCTAAAGGTGCCACGGCCTGCCCAAATTTTTTGCACACCTCTATCAAAAGCTCTGTGGATCAGATGTTCTTCTGAGCTATAACCTCGGACTTTCGGATTTTTGTCGGGATCGCTGGATAAGTTCGTCCCGTATCACGCCGATCCGGACTTTCAGCTAATTTGCGACATAGCCTGTGAAAGCGCGAACGCTGCCGACGGCCAGACTGCAAACAAATCAAATGGTCCTGAATCTATGCAGTTCACCAAACTGTGGTTAGAGTTACCTGTATGAATTAACCGAGATTTATTATGCAAACCTTTTCTATTTCCCGTCGGTTTTTCCTTGGATCTGCGACCGCCTCGCTGGTCGGTATGCCTCTGACTGCGCATGCCCAGACGCCATCGCCGTCTCAAATGGCGGGCGTTGCGGTACCGCCTGGTCAAATTGCGACAGCAATCGCGGCATTGGATGATGTTGTTGCCGAGATCATGGCGCGCAGCGGTATCCCCGGCGTCTCCGTCGCGGTCGTGCACAAGGGTGAAACAGTTTTGACCAACGGTTACGGTCTGCGTCGCGTGGGGGTATCGGATACCATCAATCCGGACACCGTGTTTCAGATCGCTTCCGTATCAAAATCAGTCGGGGCCACAGTGGTTGCGCAGCAAGTGGGGCAAGGAGTTGTTTCCTGGGACAGCCCCATGCATGAACTCTTGCCATGGTTTCGTCTGTCGGACCCGGCGCGAAGTAAGTTGTTGACCATTGGGGACCTGTACAGTCACAGGTCCGGTCTGCCAGATCATGCAGGCGATGATTTGGAAGATCTGGGCTTTGACCGCGCAACGATCCTGGAGCATCTGCGGTTGCTGCCGCTCGCTCCATTTCGGACATCTTACGCCTACACCAATTTCGGCCTCACCGCCGCTGCTGAAGCAGTAGCGGAAAAAGCGGGTATCGATTGGGCGACGTTGTCTGAGCAGGCGATTTACCAGCCGCTTGGCATGACGCGCACAAGTTCGCGTTTCGCTGACTACATGGCGGTCTCTGACCGGGCCGTTCCTCATGCGCCCAGCGATGGAGTGTTTCTCCCGCAGTTTCAGCGCATGCCTGACGCGCAGTCGCCAGCAGGTGGTGTCAGTTCGTCTGCCAACGATATGGCCAGATGGATGCAGTTGATTCTGGCAAATGGCCGTTACGGTGACGATCAGATAATTCCGCCCGAGGCCCTGCTTCCTGCGATCAGTCCGCAAACCGTATCTTCACCACCGAAATCCCCAGACAGCCGCGCCGGGTTCTATGGATTTGGCTTCAATGTCAGCACCGAACCTTCTGGGCGGGTAAAACTCAGCCATTCCGGGGCCTTTGTAATGGGCACGGGCACTTGTTTCTCCATCATTCCTTCATTGGATCTCGGCATCGTCGTTTTGTCGAATGCATCGCCGGTTGGGGCAGTAGAATCCATCGCAGCGGAATTTACCGATCTGGCTCAGTTTGGAAAGCAGACCCGCGATTGGTATGCAGGCTATTCTCAATTGTTCAAACCGTTCTTTGACCCACTCGGACATACTGTGGGCGCTTTTCCCCCGGTCGACGCGGCCGTTCCTCTGAATTTCGAAACCGCTGTCGGCAAGTACAGCCACCCATATTTTGGGACTGTGGAGATTCAGGCGAAGGGAGAGCAACTGGTATTGTTAGTTGGACCGCATTCGCAGGATTACCTGCTGCAACCGTGGGACGGAGCCACCATGGTTTTCGACTTTGTTACGGAAAACGCTCCACCCGGATCGCGCTCAATGCTGACATTCGAAGATCTAGCGAGTGGCAAAGCGGGAAGTATCGTAGTTGAGCTGTTTGGTGAACACGAACCTTCTCGTTTCATCCGTGTCTGACTCTGTTTCCTGATAGCGTTGTTTTATGTCCGTCGTATACCTGCCCATCGAGCGGCTTAAGGCAGACCTCTGCTCCTATGTTGCAAAGGACCGCTCCTCGTTGGTCAGGCACTAACCCTAACTGGCCACTAGGTGGTATTGACTTGTAAGATTGGTGGTCGGTTTTGAGTGTCGTTCTAGAATTTCGCAAACACTCGCGAGCGGGGCCGATCTACCCTGATCCAAACGACTGCACATTCTGACTTTCGGTGTTGACGCTGATCGCCGGAGGCTCGATTGTTATTGATCAAAAGAAAGCAAGTTAGAAAGTTTCTCTGCCCCTCTCTGCAAAGTTCCAAGAAACAGAACTAACCCATCTACGTCATGCCTCTGAGTTGGAGCGTGTACCGACAAAGTAGCAACGAGACGTTTATTGGCGTCAAGAATTGGAACTGCAATGGCAGACATCCCAAGCATGAACTCTTCGTTGTCTGTGGAGTAACCGTTTTTGGAGATAAGGGTAATCTCATCTCGCAGCGCTTTGGGCCTCGTCAAGGTATGGTCGGTTTGGGGAAGTAATTTTCGAGCCGACAGGTAGCCATCAAGCGTCTTCTGGCGAAGGGTCGAGAGGTACATCTTTCCGCTTGCCGTGCAATGAAAAGGTACTTGGGTGCCAATTGGCAACTGAATTCGAAGTGGCCACTTTGTTTCGACCCGGTCGAGATAAATCATACCCTCCCGGTCGGGGATGGCGAGGTTGCAGGTTTCTCCTACTTCGTCGGCAATGCCACGCAAAATCGCAAGCCGCGCGGTGCGCAGGTGTTCTGCCGACATCGTGTTGACCGACAGCTGGCGCAAGCGCGGACCGGGCCCGTAGGATCTGCCATCCAGATCGCGTTGAAGAAACCCTTCGGCTTCGGCGGTTTGAAGCAGCCTGTGAATTGTCGGTTTTGCAAGACCGAGCGTATCAACTAGCTCTGCCGGTTTGACGGGAACACCGCGCCTTGCCACTTCTTCCAGGATCAGAAGTAACCGCAAGTTCGTGGGAATTTGGGTTTCACGTTGTGATGCGTCCGTAGATACCATCCCGTTACATTCTAGTTGTTTGGTAGTAGGATCAAGGCCAGATCAGGTACCAAAGAGACTAAAATCCATACCGAAAGCAGCGCTGCGAGATACGGAACTGTGTATCTGAGCAAGCGGAAATACGGCACACCCGTCACGCCAGATGCAACATAGAGATTCAGGCCATATGGTGGGGTGATGAACCCGATCGAGGCGCCAACGAGGAAGATGACCGAGAAGTGAATCGGATCAATCCCGACAGAGGCCGCAATAGGGGCAAGGATTGGTGCAAGGATAATCGTGACAGGTAAGCTCTCCAGCACCATTCCCGAGAAGAATACAATCACCATCGATGTAAACAGAACTGCGTGATAGCCGCCCATTGAGGTCACGAAATCGCCAATTGTCTGCTGGGCGCCGAGCAGGGACAGAATTTGCTGCATGACGACAGAAATGGCGATCAAGGGGGCTAGAATTCCCGTGATTTGTGCAGACCGGATCACGATCGAGGGGATTTCAGGGATCGTGAAACCTTCGACGACCAGCATTTCCGCATAGGTCTTTTCAGAGGGTGAAACATCGCCGCGCGCACCCATAATGCGATTAATCGGATAGCTGACCAATCCAGCAATCACGCAAAACCCGACAGTTACACCAGCTGCCTCGGTCGGAGAGAACTTGCCAGTGTAGATGCCCCACAAGACCAGCCCGATCGCAAAGAAACCAAGCCAGGCACCGAAAGCAGTTTTGAGAACTCGGTTCAGCTGCAAAGGGATCAGATGACCCCAGCCGTTGATCCGGCAGATGATCCAGCATGCAAACTGCATGCCGAACACCATCAGTGCACCGGGCAGGATGCCAGCTACAAAAAGCTCGGAGATTGGCAGGTTCATCAGGAAGCCGTAGACGATGAATATGATCGACGGTGGGATAATGATCCCAACGGTGCCACCAGCTGCTGCAGTTGCGGCACTGAAGCGTTCGTCGTATCCGCCTTTGACCATCTCGGGGTGCAACATTGATCCGATTGTCGCGGTGGTCGCAGAGTTCGATCCCGAGATCGCAGCAAACAGCCCGCAGGCCCCCAACGAAGCCATCGCCAACCCGCCGCGTATCCAGCCCAGACAGGCATAGGCAAAATCGCTAAGCCGTCGGGCAATGCCAGATTTGTTGATCAGGTCGCCTGTCAGGATGAACAACGGCATAGCCAGCAGGGCAAATCCTTTGTTGAAAACATTGAGCAGCTCGGCGCCCATGTTGTCGAGTGTCAGTCCCAAAACGAATGAGCAACCGATCACCCAATAGCCGATAACCAGCAGCACCGGCACGCCCAGCATGAACAGAAACGTGACCCCCAGAGAGATCAGAGTGACCCATGTACCGTCTGTCATCAGTCTGCTCCTATCACGGCCTGCTTGATCAGCGGCTCGCCGGTTTTCCAGTTGTTGAGATCATCAGCTAGGTTTTGAAAAACGCGCCCGACCATCAGGAAGAATGAAAGCGGGGCGGCCAGCAGGAACCACCACTGCATGATGTTGTCGGTCCCGAGCACGATCTGAAAATTCGAAGCGGACAGCGCAACAAGCCGCGACGTGGTCACAATGACGATCACCGCAAAGATGAACCACAGGACGGCATCGAGTATCAGGCAGGCCAACTGCCCGCTTCGCGGCATCGCCGTGCGGAATTCGCTGAAACTGAGGTGTGTACGCAGACGAACATTATAGGAAGCACCAAACCAGGCCATCACCATGAACAGAAGTGGAGGAATGGTGGTGGACCAGGGTTCCTGATCATTGAAGACGAACCGGTCGATCACGCCCCAAAAGATGATCAATGCGATGGCGAGGTAGGAATATACCATAACCGAACGCTCAAGATGGCGTTCGATAAAGGGCACCTTGCGATAGATCAGCATCACCAGAAAGCCGCCCAAGGCTGCAACAATCGTGCCGACAATCCAAGCGGCATCAGATTCCAAGGCGATTTGAATCTCGAATGAATCGCGAGTGAGCAAGGCGCTGAAAATAGCGCCGATATCTGCCCATAATGACATGAACCCCGTCCTCCCAGTCGGTGTTTGAATGAGCCGGCCCTTTTGAGGCCGGCTCGGTCAGATTAATCAGGCTTGGCCCATCCACCAACGGCGTGGTTCAACATTTTCCGGCAAGGTGTCTGCGGGGATCTCGCGCGCGATGTCGTAGATCTCCTGGTAGGTATCGATACCACCGGCCCACTTGTTGAGGCGTTCGCGCCACTGTGCCCACGGTTCAGGGTTGTAGTTCGGGGCGCACATCTCTTCGGCCAGTTTGATCTGATCATCGGGCAGGAAGGCCGGACGAACGCCGTTTTCCGCGAAGATCGTGTTGGGAAGCTGGGGCTCCGAGAAACCGACCGTGTTCAAAAGCGCAGCTTCGTTCGCGCCTTGAATGAGGGCTTGTGTGAAATACGACGATTCCATCACTGCATCCTGCAGTTCACCTCCGAGGCTATCGAACACTTTTGCCGACATCGACGTATGCTCGGTTCCGCAGAAGAACTTGAGGTTTACTGACTGCGAAACCACAGGCGCCATATTGGCGTAGGCAACGGCTGATGCCCACGTTTCGGCACCATCGATCAGGCCTGTCTTAAGAGCGTCCAGTGTCTCTTCCCAAGCAACTGGAACCGGGTTCAGGTTCAGAAGCTGCATGGCGATCCGGCCAAGCTGTGTCCCCGTCACGCGGTTCTTTGTGCCAAATAGCTCTTCCAGTTTGGTAACGGTCGGCTTGTCAGCAAAGGTCGAGCCCATTTGCAGACCGCGCAGTTCGCAGTGGGTGAACAGGAATTTCAGCCCGTGCCGTTTCTCAAGTGGTTCACGCAGGATGCGCTGGCTCGCCGGGCTATAGAAGAAGTGGTACTGAGCTGCACGGCTGGGGAACATATAGGCATAGTCCAGCACGTTCAGATAAGGCGCGCCACCAGCCGAGTTCTGGGTCGAGGCCGCATAGATGTCGACGATTCCCTGCTGCGTCTTCTCCACACAACTCAACTGTCCGCAAATCTGGTTGTCGCCGATGAACTCGATGCGAATCTCGCCGTCGGTGCGCTCCTCCAGGTCGCGAGCGAACTCGATAGCGCCCGCCCGCTCGATCAATAGGTTTCGGGTGTTGAAGCCGGACGCACCGAATTTGAGTGTGTGCTTTGGTTCTTTCGAGAATCGTTTTTCGTAAGTCGATTCAGCTGCTTGCGCGAGATTGGCCAGGCTCATCGCCCCGCCGAATCCACCTGCGGCCAGCAGCGTCGAGCTCATGCCATAGCGTCCAGCCACACGGAAAAAATCCCGCCTTGAAATACCGCTTAGTTTCTTACCGATCTCCATTGCTTACCTCCCTGATCGCAATTATTGAGACTTTTTGTATCAAAAAATGCTAGTATAGTTCCGGCAATTTGCATAGGGTTTTTTTCAGTGACCTTGGGAGGAGACCATCATGGAGGTAGATTATGCAGTTGTCGGAGCCGGTTCTTCGGGCTGTGTCATCGCCAACCGACTGAGTGCCGATTCTCAGACGACGGTCGCCTTGCTTGAGGCAGGAGGACCGGACACCAATCCGTGGATTCACATTCCCGTCGGCTACTTCAAGACCATGCATAACCCTTCTCTCGACTGGTGTTATCGCACCGAACCGGATCCGGGTCTAAACGGACGATCGATAGACTGGCCGCGTGGTAAGGTGCTGGGCGGGTCATCTTCGCTGAACGGGTTGCTTTATGTTCGTGGCCAGAAAGAAGATTATGATCGTTGGCGCCAAATGGGTAACACGGGATGGGGTTGGGATGACGTGTTGCCCCTGTTCAAACGTAGCGAAGATCAGGAGCGCGGGGAGGACGATTTCCATGGAATCGGCGGCCCGCTCTCGGTTTCCAACATGCGGATTCAGCGACCAATCTGTGACGCGTGGGTCACCGCCGCGCAGGCTGCGGGATATCCGTTCAATCCTGACTACAACGGTGAAAGGCAGGAGGGTGTTGGCTACTTTCAGCTAACTACGCGAAACGGTCGCAGGTGCAGTGCCGCCGTTGCTTATTTGAAACCTGTTAGAAACAGGAAAAACCTGAATATCATGACACATGCCTTGGTCAGTCGCATCGTGCTGGACGGCAAAAAGGCCACAGGGCTTGTGTATCGAGACCGCGCAGGGAATGAGAAAACGATAAAAGTCCGTCGTGAAATCATCTTGTCCGGCGGGGCTATAAACTCTCCACAGATCCTGATGTTGTCCGGCATCGGAGACCCCGAACACCTGAAGGAAAACGGAATCGAGCCCGTGCACGCGCTGCCCGGTGTCGGGAAAGGTTTGCAGGATCATTTGCAAGCGCGTCTGGTGTTCAAGTGTAATGAGCCCACGCTGAATGACGAAGTGCGCAGCCTGTTCAATCAGGCTCGTATTGCTCTGAAATACGCATTGTTCCGGGCAGGTCCGATGACAATGGCGGCCAGCCTTGCAACAGGATTTCTGAAGACCAGACCTGAGGTGGAAACGCCTGACATTCAGTTTCATGTGCAACCATGGTCTGCAGACAGCCCGGGTGAGGGCGTGCATCCGTTTTCGGCCTTCACGATGTCGGTCTGTCAGCTTCGCCCCCAGAGCAGGGGAGAGTTGCGTCTGAATGGTCCAGACCCTACTCAACACGTGAAGATTATCCCGAACTACCTGTCTACCGAAGTTGACTGTCGCACCATCGTTGATGGAGTGAATATTGCACGCAAGATCGCGCGTCATAATCCGCTTGCGTCAAAAATTTCGGAAGAGTTTAGGCCGACAGCCGAACTATCCACTGACGACTACAGTGGAACCCTGGATTGGGCGAGATCTAATTCTGTTTCGATTTATCATCCCACCGGCACCTGTGCGATGGGGTCGTCCGACAGATCAGTCGTAGATTCCAGTCTAAAGGTGCACGGACTCGAAAACCTGCGGGTTGCCGACTGCTCAATAATGCCGGAAATCGTTAGTGGGAACACCAATGCCCCAGCTATCATGATTGGAGAGAAAGCAAGCGAACTGCTTTCTGACAGGGCTTAGGTGTGTCGTCCTGACATTACCTTGAACTGGTTTGCATTGTCGCTGCAGATCAGGGAATTCCTCTGCTCATCGCGGCGACAGTTAATGCAGTGCATCGCGACCAGCAGAATGTCGGGCGAGCTGTCGCTTTGCATTTTCCTGCGTTCAATAAGCGTTAAAAAGCTCAGATTGATGGTCGCCTGATCAAATCGGATGAACGCATGCCGCTTTCCTAACTTGTTGAACCGCTGGCCGATTACTCTGGCTAGGGGTTTCGAAAATAGCTTTAACCGCTGGAGCCATTTCCGTTATGTGAGGTTTCGACTGATCTGCGACACCAGCCAACCTTTTGTTGATCTGGCCAAGAGTTTCCCGCCTTAGATCTGCATGGCAGGTGCATAGCTCCAATTGAGGTCGCCGACAGGGTCGTTAGCGCACTTTCGATGGCTTGTGCACTCTCGTTTCCCGGATATCTCAACACCGTGTTGAAATTTCGTCTGAAAATAAGGCCTCGAACGGGTGTTCAGAGCGCCCGAGTTTTGTATGAAATAGGAAAGACCAACAAGGGAGAAACAAATGAAAAAGCTGTTATTGGCCGCTGCGGCATCTGCCCTGTGCGCAACAGGCGCACTGGCTGAGGTCAAGGTCGGGATGATCACCACTCTGTCTGGTGGTGGCGCGGGTCTTGGAATTGATGTTCGCGATGGTTTCATGCTGGCAATTGCACAGTCCGGCCGTGACGACATTGAGGTCGTGATCGAAGATGATCAGCGCAAACCGGATATTGCGGTTCAGCTTTCGGATAAAATGATCCAGTCCGAGCGTGTTGATGTGATGACAGGGATCATCTGGTCCAACCTTGCTATGGCGGTTGTCCCAGCGGCGGTGAACCAGAATGTGTTCTACCTGTCGCCCAATGCCGGGCCTTCCCCGCTTGCAGGCAAAGGCTGCCACCAGAACTATTTCAACGTGGCGTGGCAGAACGACAATCTGCACGAGGCCGCAGGGGCTTATGCCAATGAAGCGGGCTATGAAAAGACCTTTATCATGGCGCCAAACTATCCGGCGGGCACTGACGCTCTGACCGGCTACAAGCGGTACTTCAAGGGTGATCTGGCCGGTGAAGTCTATACCAAGCTTGGCCAGACGGACTATGCCGCCGAGATCGCGCAGATCCGGGCAAGTGATGCGGACAGCGTGTTCTTCTTCTTGCCCGGCGGCATGGGGATTTCCTTCCTCAAGCAATATGCCGACAGCGGTATCGACCTTCCAGTTGTTGGTCCTGCGTTCAGCTTTGACCAGGGCATCCTTCAGGCCGTTGGGGACGCAGCGCTCGGCGTTGTGAATACGTCGCAGTGGAACAAGGACATCGACAACCCAACCAATGCGGCTTTCGTCGAAAGCTTCCAGGCCGAGTACGGTCGTCTGCCATCGCTTTACGCGAGTCAGGGGTTTGACACTGCAAACCTGTTGCTGTCGGCGCTTGAGAAGGCTGACCCGTCCGATGCAGATGCATTCCGCGAAGCACTGCGGGCCGCTGACTTCGACAGCACACGCGGGGATTTCGCCTTTGGCCCGAACCATCACCCGGTGCAGACGATCTATGCACGCGAAGTGATCAAGGAAGGCGACGTATTCACGAACAAGATCATCGGTGCAGCGCTGGAAGGTCATTCTGACGCTTACGCGGCCGACTGCAAAATGTGATCGATCCCTGCCTGCCTTCTGACCGAGGACAGGCAGATACCCGGAGTTTCCATGTCTTCGATCCTGATTATCGAGCAGATCCTCAACGGACTGCAATTCGGCGTTATGCTCTTTTTAATGGCTGCCGGCCTAACTCTGATCTTCGGGGTCATGGGTCTGATCAATCTTGCCCACGGCTCGTTATACATGGTTGGGGCGTTCGCTGCGGCGGCTGTGGCAAGTGTAACGGGCTCGTTCTTTCTGGGTTTGATCGCTGCTCTTGCGGCTGCCGCTCTGGCCGGTGCAATCATCGAAATCGTTGTCATCCGGCGACTCTATGATGCCGCGCATCTTGATCAGGTTCTGGCTACTTTTGCTCTGATCCTGATCTTTTCAGAGGGTACACGCTGGGTTTTCGGATCATTTCCACTGTTCCTGAACATTCCAGAAGCGCTGTCCGGTCCCGTGACTTTACCCGGTGGGATCGAATACCCCCTGTACCGTCTGACTCTGATCTTGATCGGGATGGCTGTGGCGGGGGGGCTTTGGCTGCTCATCGAGCGTACACGGATCGGGATTCAAATTCGTGCCGGCGAAAATGACCGTGAAATGATCGCAGCATTGGGTGTCGATATCTCTAAGCTCTACACGCTTGTTTTCGCGCTTGGGGCCGCTCTGGCTGGTCTGGCCGGAGCCTTGGTGGGTGCAATTCAATCGGTTCAGGTCGGTATGGGTGAGCCTGTGCTTATCCTTGCCTTCGTCGTCATTGTGATCGGGGGCATCGGGTCGATCCGGGGGGCATTCATCGGGGCGCTTCTGGTGGGTCTAACCGATACATTGGGCGGCGTGTTTCTGCCCGAACTGTTCAAACTGTTCATGGATACAGGCGCTGCACAGAAAAGCGGCTCGGCCATCGCATCCATGGGAATATACATCCTGATGGGACTGGTTCTGATCTGGCGTCCCACCGGCTTGTTCGGAGCACGTGCATGACGCTTGATGAACGCTATATCAACGGTCTCGTGCTGATCGGGTTGCTTGTGTTGCCACTTTGGGCGTTGGCAGCGGATGAACCGTTCACGATCACGCTGGTAACCCGTGCAGTCATCCTTGCATTGGCAGCGGTCGGTCTGAACCTCATTCTGGGTATTGGCGGGATGGTCAGCTTTGGCCACGCCGTTTTCTTCGGCATTGGCGGTTACGCGATGGGTATCCTTGCCTATCATGCCCAGACCTATACTGCGCTCGACCTTGGGTTCTTTGAGACAGATGGCACCAATTCAATGCCGGTTATCTGGCTAGCTGCAATGATATTGTCAGCGATCGTGGCGTTCTTCATTGGCCTTTTGTCTCTGCGAACATCCGGTGTCTACTTCATCATGATCACACTCGCCTTTGGCCAGATGTTCTTCTACTTCGCAATCTCATGGGCGCAGTACGGTGGCGAAGATGGGCTTTCGATTTATGTTCGCAACGGTTTCCCTGGCCTGAACACGCTGGTTCCAATTCAGTTCTTCGGCATATGCTTCGCCTTGCTGTGCATCGTGCTCTGTCTCTTTTCACGACTTCAGTCATCGCCCTTTGGTCTGGCACTGAATGCAGCGCGTCAAACCAATGCGCGGGTCGAGACTGTTGGCTTAAACCCCATGCATCTCAAACTGCTGGCATTTGTCATCTCAGGTGCCATCACGGGGCTTGCGGGTGCGCTGTTTGCTGATCTGAACCGCTTTGTTTCACCTACAATGTTCAGCTGGCAATTGTCGGGCGAACTGATCGTTTTGATTATTATCGGCGGAGTAGGGCGTCTGATGGGACCAGTGATTGGTGCCTGTGTATTCGTCGCGCTAGAGCATTTTCTGGGTGAACTCACAGAATTCTGGCATGTCTATCTGGGCATTATTCTGTTGTGCATTGTCCTGTTCGGACGCGGCGGGTTGATTGGTCTTCTGACCGGCAAGGAGGGGGCGCATGTCTGAACCGATCCTTGCAACTCATGGACTGAACAAAAGCTTTGGCGCGCTCAAGGCAACCAACGACGTTTCCATTGATCTAATGCCCCGCGAAATTCACGCGATCATCGGGCCCAACGGAGCGGGAAAATCCACACTGATCAAGCAGATCTGCGGTGGGCTAAGGCCGGATTCAGGGCGAGTGGTGCTGTGTGGGCAGGACGTGTCCGGCAAAACCACCCAAGCCAGAGCGCGCGCTGGATTAGGGCGAACTTTCCAGATTTCCGACTTATGCATGGAAGATACAGTGCTGGAAAACGCAGTGTTGGGTGCGATGGGTGCTGAAGGGGTCGCCTGGCGGTTCTGGCGCAGCGCCTTGAAAACCAGTACACTTCTGGAAAGAGCTGAAGCCGCATTGGACCGCGTCGGTCTAGCGGAAGAACGCAACACGCGCTGTGCCAGCCTAAGCCATGGCCAACGTCGGCAATTGGAGGTGGCTGTCGCGCTGACACTGTCACCAAGGGCTTTCATCATGGATGAACCGATGGCGGGGCTTGGGGCAGAAGGTTCCAAGCGGCTGACCGGTTTTCTGGATGGATTGCGCGAAGAAGCACCAATCCTGCTGGTGGAACATGATATGGACGCGGTCTTTGCCCTGGCGGATCGGATCAGCGTCTTGGTCTATGGCAAGGTCATCGCCACAGGAACTGCTGATGAAATCCGCAGCAGTCAAGAAGTGCGCGAAGCCTATCTGGGGGACGAGGCATGAGCTTTCTTACCGTCCAGAACCTTACCGCCACCTACGGTGTCAGCCAGGCATTGTTCGGAGTGGATCTGACAATGGCCGAGGGTGAAGTGACGGCCCTGATGGGGCGAAATGGAATGGGCAAATCGACAACCGTAAAGGCGATCTGTCAGATGATCAGGTCCGAAGGGACACTTACCCTGGATGGGTTAAATCTGCATGATCTTCCCAGCCACAAAGTTGCTCGCAAGGGTGTGGGTCTTGTGCCAGAGGGGCGTCGCTGTTTTGCCGATCTTACTGTGCGCGAAAATCTTGTCGCTGCGGCTCGGCCCGGGGATTGGAACATGGCCAAGGTGACCGAGTTGTTTCCCCGGCTTGGTGAACGGGAAGGTCAACGCGCGGTATCTTTGTCGGGCGGAGAGCAACAGATGCTTGCAATTGGCCGCGCGCTTATGACCAACCCACGCCTGCTGATCCTTGATGAGGCAACCGAAGGCCTCGCGCCGATCATCCGGCAAGAGATTTGGGCGGCACTGCACCGTCTGAAACAGGAAACCAGCGTAGCTATTCTGTTGATCGACAAATCTCTGAAGGAACTGTCCACCGTCTCGGACAAAGCAGTGATACTGGAACGCGGTAAGACGGTTTGGGCAGGTGCTATGGCGGATCTGACGCCTGAAATATCCGAGAGATTTGTGGGGGTCTGATGGGGTTTGAACCTCATCAGAAAGCGCTATCCAACCCTTCGATGAAGAGCGGTATTTACCAATCGAGTTGTTACCTCAGCTGGCAACCCAAATGAAAACCAGTTTACGCACGCCGCGGGAACGGTAATCATCTGAACCGGTGGCTCATCATTCATCTACTTCGCGCAATGTGATGGTGGGCGCGAGCGTTAGCCCGCTGCTTTTTTAAACGCCAGATCCAACCCCTCAGCCACATGATCCACGTCCTCCAAGGACAGACAAAGCGGGGGCACCATACGCAGACAAGACTGAAAGGGTCCCGATTTTGACAGGATGATCCCCTGATCACGGCAGGCCTCAAAAACTTCTGTAGTCGTTTCCTTGTCGGGTTTTTTGTCGCCACGGTCGCTGACCATTTCGATCGCAAGCATCAGACCTTTGCCGCGCACATCTCCAATGGCCTGATGCTTGTCTTTGAGATCGTGCAACCGTTCCAGCAAGGCAGCTCCCACTTTACGGGCGTTATCCTGCAGACCCTCATCTCGCATTACTGATAGCACAGCACGAGCTGCAGCAGCCGAGGTTGGGTTGGCACCATATGTGTGGAACATGAATTTTTCCGCCATAGGGGCAGCAATGTGTTTTTTGGCTACTACGGCACCGATGGGAAAGCCGTTGCCCAGACCTTTGGCCATCACCACAATGTCCGGTACAATGCCATCCGCCTCAAAACCCCAGAAGTTGTCTCCAGTACGACCAAATCCGGACTGAACTTCATCGGCGATGTAAACTCCTCCTGCTGCGCGCACTCGCTCAGCAGCGCCGGACATATACCCCTTAGGCATTTCGATGATACCACCATAGCCCTGTACGCTTTCAACGAACATCCCGGCAATCTGGCCCGAGGTTGCCGAGGCTATCGTTCGGTCGATTTCATCCAGATAGGGCTGCGTGCCGGGACCGAAGATTCCGCGATACTGGTTGGGTTCCGGGACGAAGGCCACGTTGCCTGGCATTCCCGGATGGCGCCAGCCCGCAATGCCTGTGATGGACTGCGCCGCCGCCGTCGGGCCATGATAGGCGGTTCGCAAAGCCAGCAGATCCAGATTGCCTGTGTAAGTGCGCGCCATGGTCATCGCCAGATCAACCGCCTCGGACCCGGAGTTGGTCAAATGCACAACCCACTCATGGCCTTTCGGCATCGTGGCGGCCAGTTCCTCGGCGAGATGCGCGGGAGTAGGATGGTAGAACATCGTGGTGCAATGGGTCAGATCCTGAGCCTGTTCCATTGCGGCGGAAACAACGCGTGGGTGTGAATGACCTACAGAGATGCAGACGTTCATACCAAGTAGGTCGGTGTATTTGCGACCGTCCGTGTCCCACAGATATTGACCTTGGCCCTTGCGAAATACGATGGGTTCACGAAATGGGGTGAACCGGGTCAATGACGCCGCATAGTACTGATCGCGCCGCGCGGCGGTCGCGTCAAAATCCCATTCTGTGTGCAAAGCATGATCGGTCATGAAAGGCCTCCGGTCTTCAGGCGAGTGTTATTCGGGTCAAAAGGTGGTTCAGGCAGGATGGTCGCGGCACAGTGCTGACCAAGGATCGAAACAGTCAGCCCAGTGCGGGTATATGGGTTCCGCAGATATCCCAGCGCCAACACCTTGCCGGTTCGGTGGCCATAGGCGCCTGATGTGACGATGCCTAAAGGGTTGTCATCCTGCCAAATTGTGTGGGCATAGAACGGATCAACATCTTTTGCCTCAATCTCGAGCAGGACCATTTCCCAAGGGTTTTCGCGGGAAAGGCTCTCTCTTAGATCCGGTCGTACAAAAGGCTTAAGCCCGGCTTCCAGAGGGCTGCGTTCAGTCGTGAGATCGCTACCCCAGCCACGATAACCCTTTTCCAACCGCATGGAATTGGCGGCATAAGCGCCATAAAAACCCCGACCGAACGGAAGTGCAGCCTGTTCCAGCCAGTTAAACAGCTGTACCGCTTTGTTGGCAGGCACATGTAGTTCCCAGCCAGCTTCGCCGATATACGAAACACGCAGGGTGCGAACCGGGATATCTGCAATCGTGGTCTCGAGAACGGTCAACCAGGGCATATCGATCAGGTCGGGCAATACCTGCACCGCCTTCGGACCCATGACACCGATTACAGCGTAGTCCGCTGTGACATTTGAAACCTGAACTTCAAGATCTTTGGCGCAGGCGCAAATGAGATCGAAGTCGATCTCTTCGGCGGCGGCAGCGGAGGTCATGTAGGCATGTTCAGACCCAAGTCTGCTTACAGTGAATTCTGACAACACCCCACCCGCCGGAGTAAGCGCATGGGTCAGGCCAATACGGCCAGGTTTTGGAGCACGATTGGCTCCGAGTCTTTTCAGAAACTCAACAACATCAGGCCCGGTTACATCGAACTTTGAAAAGACCGAAAGGTCTGCGATGGCGACATGGTTTGAGGCGGCCTCAACTTCAGCAGCGACAGGATCAAACCAGTTCGAGCGCCTGAAGGTCTCATCTGCTGTAGTGCCGGGGGTATCCGCGAACCAGTTGGGCCGTTCCCACCCATGGGCGGCACCCATTACCGCGCCACGTTCAACCATCACTTCATGCAAAGGTGACAGCCGCAATCCGCGACCGGCGGGCCGTTCCTCGTTCGGGTAGTGCACGCCAAACTGCAGACCGAAACACTCGATCGCTTTCTCGACGCGGTATTCACGATTCGCCCATGATCCAAAGCGGCGACTGTCCACCGCCAGCGCATCCATCGGCGGGGCGCCATGGGTCATCCAATGGGCGAGGAACCAGCCAGCGCCTCCACCCTCCATGACACCCATGGAAGAACCGGTCAGTAACCATGCATTCTGCAATCCATGGGCAGGACCGATCAACGGATTGGCATCGGGTGTGAAGGTAATCGGGCCGTTGATGACGGATTTTACGCCCCCGGTTTCGAGCGCCGGGATACGTTCCATGGCAGCCAGGATAATGTGTTCTACCCGGTCCAGATCGGGCGGCATAAGATCCGCCCCGAATTCCGGCGGCACACCATCAACCGACCATACCTGTGCTTCTTTCTCGTAAGGACCCAGGATCAGGCCATCGCGTTCCTGCCGGACATACCAGCTTTCTTCCGGATCTCGGATGATTGGGAGTTCGGGCAAGCCTGCAGAGATTCGATCACTGACTGCCTGAACGGTATCTGTCACCAGATACTGATGCAGCACTGGAACCGAGGGGATGTTCAGCCCCATCATGTGCCCAATTTCCCAGCCCCAGGTGCCGGCCGCGTTGACGACATGATTGGCGTGAACCGGGCCTTTGGGAGTCTCAACTCTCCAGACCTCCGCTTCGCGACGAATATCTGTCACGGGACAGTTGCGCCAGATCGCAGCGCCACCGCGACGGGCAACCTCGGCCATTGCGTTTGTTGCCAGCGACGGATCGACGTGGCCATCATCGGGTTCGTAGATACCACCCAGCAACCCATCGAGCCTTGCTAGTGGGAACAACTCGGCGATGCGATCAGGGGTCAGTATCTCAAGTGGATATCCAGTGAACTCTGACAGCCCCGCCACGTGGCGAAATTCGTCCATACGGTCAGGATTGCGTGTGATCCGCATCGCGCCAGACCTGTGAAATCCGCAATCCCTGCCTGTCTCTGAAGGCAGGATATCACGATAGAGCCTGACCGAGGTGGCGCGCAGTTCCTGAATCGTCGGGTTATGCGCAAAATGCGTACAAAGCCCTGCGGCATGCCAGGTTGATCCGTGGGTCAGGTCGTTTTTTTCGACCAGCAACACATCCGACCAGCCAGCCTTCACCAGATGATACATCAGCGAGACACCCATCGCCCCGCCGCCGATAATCACTACCTGCGCTTTGGTCATGCGCGCATCCTTTCACCTTTGGGGTCAAACGGAGCCCGGATAAGGGGGATTGCCGGATAGTCGCGGCCAGCAACTCGGACGCGGAAACTGCGCGCGCATGTCTCGGCCAGAGATTCGCCCGGCGCAGTTTGAACCATTGCAAAACATAGGTTCAGACCAGTACGGGGTCCGCGCGCAGCCGAGGTTGTCAGCCCGACATGTCGCCCTGCTTCGTACACAGGTTCGTCATGCAGCATCAATGCATCACCCTCGGCCTGCATCAGGATCAGGCGCTGATGAAGACCATCATCGCGTTGCGCCTGCAGAGCTGATTTGCCGATAGAATCTTTGCTCCAGTCGATCGTGAATCCCAGCCCGGCCTCCAGCGGGGTTACTTCTGGCCCCAACTCG
This sequence comes from Ruegeria sp. CH6, assembly GCF_056537005.1. NCBI lineage: Bacteria > Pseudomonadati > Pseudomonadota > Alphaproteobacteria > Rhodobacterales > Roseobacteraceae > Ruegeria > Ruegeria sp. CH6. Next base: position 52,632 of record NZ_JBQFQS010000010.1, read on the forward strand.
TGGCCCCAATGCCTGAACCCTTTTTCGAGGCGGCAACCGTCAAGCGCAAAATGCCCCAACGGATGGCCTCCAGCCTCTTTGAGAGCATTAAAAAGAGTTGGTGCCTCGGCGTTTGTAACCGTCAACTCCCAACCCAACTCACCAACAAAGCTCACCCGGGTGGCGCGGCATTCTACATCAGCAAGGTAGGCCTTGCGGGAATGGCCGAATGGCGTTTCCGGCAAACTCCCCAGTCCTTCCAACAAGTCACGACTGCCCGCCCCCATGACACCGATGGTGCAGAATTGCTCAGTGACATCGGCAATGTGGACACCATTCGGCAGGTTGCGGCGCAAATAGGCCAGGTCTCGAGCCCGGGTTGCTGCACCTGAGGTAAGATGGAAGGCTTCCGCTCCGATCCGAGTGATCGTTACATCCATCTCTATCCCACCGCGCGCATTCAGCAACTGAGTATAGACTGAGCGCCCGAACTCTACATCCAGCTGCGCCGTACTCAACCGGTTTAATCCCACGAGCGCTTCAGCCCCGGTAATGTCGAGCTTGGTGAACGGACTCAGATCAATCAAAGCTGTTCCTTCAGCCATGACTGCTGCTTCGGCTCGAACTATGGGCCACCAACCCTGAGCACCAACCGAATACGGTTGCGGATCGCCGTACCACAAACCACGTTCCCAGCCCGCTGTAGCGCCAAACATGGCGCCAGCCTTTGCCCAGTTGTCATGCAGCGCGGTCTTGCGTAGCCCCCGCCCGGCCGTTGGTTGTTTGTAAGGCCAATGCAGCGCGAACAGATCAGAAACAGCCTCTTCCATGCGTGCTTCCATATGGGAAGGGGTTGCCGTTTTGGGGTCAACCCGGGCCACATCTACCTCCCACATGTCCATCGACGGATGTCCATCGATGATCCAGTCCGCCAAAGCACGACCGATGCCAGCGGAGCTCATCACACCGACCGAGTTCATTCCGGCAGCAACATAAAGCCCATCTACGGATGTTTCTCCAACCAGCGGGCGCGTGTCGGCAGTAAAGCTCTCGGGGCCGTTCATGAAATGCTGGATGCCGACGCTCTCCAAATCCGGACAAAGCTCCAGCGCAGCTTCGAGGAACGGGGAAAACTGATCCCAGTCGTCAGCGAGTTCAAGAAAGGCCCGGTCGCCTTCGGGCCCGTAGGCATCCCAGCACTTTGCATTGGGTTCGAAACCACCGATTACCAGTTTGCCCGCGTCTCCCTTGATGTATATGCCGCGATCAAGATCCCGGATGACTGGGAACGGATTGGGTAGATCCGGTATGGGCTCAGTAACCACATACATGTGCTCAACAGCCTGTAGGGGAAGGGCGACGCCTGCGGTTGCGGCGAGTTCACGAGACCACGCACCGGTGGCGAGAACAACATGATCCGCCGCCAGTTGCGATCCGTCGGACAATTCCACACTGCTGATCCTACCTTTTACGACCAGCAATCGCTTGACCTGAACACCTTCGCGTATTTTCAGACCCCGATCCCGGCCGCGCGGGCATATGCCATACACAGATCGACCGGGTTTACGTTCGCATCTTCCGGGACGTATAGCGCCCCGGCGTGATTCTTGAGGTCGAGCATTGGCAATGGAACGTCCGAGGCGTTGACCACACGGGGCGAAAGGCCCTGAGTGATCCCCAGATCTGCAATCCTGTGCAACTCGTCCAGTCGCGCTTTTTCACGGGCCAACCAGTATCCGCCGGTTCGTTTGTAACCTGTAGAAAGGCCTGTCTCTGCCTCCAGCTCGGGAACGACGTCCAGCGCTGCCATAGCCAGTTTCGTCATATTCGGGGTGGCGCGCAGCGGCCCGACGATCCCAGCCGCATGCCACGATGTGCCTGATGTCAGCTGGTTCCGCTCCAGCAGAGTGACGTCAGACGCGCAACGTTTGGTCAGGTGATAACCAAGGCTCAACCCGATGGCCCCGCCGCCGATGATCAGTATGCGGCTCATGCAATACTCCGTTGACCGCTGCAGCGTCTTGTTCCAGATTTTGCCTTATGAAAATTCACGCTCTCTGGTGTCATCCGCGATCGGTCTCCACGGCCTTCGAACGTATTATGCGTGAACGAGGCGATCTGACCGTGCTGCATGAGCCATTCATGTACCATCACTATCTGACCACCACGGACAGGTTGTTTCCTGACTTTGCGCCTGAACCGGGGCATCCAACCACCTATGCCGACATTCGTGAGATGATCTGCGAAAAGGCGCAAGCCAGCCCGGTGTTCTTCAAAGATATGGCGTATTATGTCGCTGAAACGTTGCCGAAGGATCGGGACTTTGCCGGACAGATGAGCCACGCATTTCTGCTGCGTGATCCGACCGAAGCGGCGTTGTCCTATGCCCGACGCGATCCGGCGTTCACACGGACCGAACTGGGACATGAGGCGCAGCATCGCATGTATCACGCGCTGGTTTCTTTGGGGCAGGATCCGCTGGTCCTGACGGCTGATCAATTGCGAGACGACCCAGAGAAAACCCTGCGCCGCTATTGGGCGCATATCGGATTGGATTTCGCCAGCCACGCTTTTGCCTGGGATGATCGGGTACCTGCAGGATGGGAGGCCGTCAAAGGCTGGCATCGCGAAGTTTTGCAAAGCGGCGCGATACGAAAACCAACGCAAACGAATGCCGCAGACCAGCTTGCCGCGCTTGGCGAGCCTTACGTTGGAATCTCGGCCCATCATGAGCCGTTTTATGCAGAGATGCGGGAGATCGCAGAAATGCAGGCCCATCAGTAGTAATCCTGATCAGGTTTTTCCGATTTCCGCTGCGCGATATAGTCTTTCAGCGCGGCATCTATATCCGGATCAAGACTAGGATCTTCGTAATTCTGGAGCTGTTCCTTCCAGATTGTGTTGGCGCGTTTGGCGGCGTCTTTCGATCCGTCGGCTTGCCATTGCTCAAAAGAGCTGTCGTCAGGTGTCCAGGGTCGGAATAGGGCCGTCATAAAATTGGCTTGAGTGTGCTCTGATCCAAGAAAGTGCTGCCCCGGTCCCGTGGCTGCGATTGCTTCCATGGCCTGTGCATTTTCACTCAGGTCAATCCCGTCAAAGAAACGCGCTACCTTACCGCAAAGATCGTGATCGATGATCGTTTTTTCGAAGGACGTGACCAATCCTCCTTCCAGCCAGCCGGTGGCATGATTGATCAGGTTTGCCCCTGCGAACATCGACATCATCAAACCCCAGGCTGCCTCTTGCTGGCTTTGTGCGTCTGGTACTTTTGATGAACTGAGCGTTCCGACAGTGTGCAATGGCACGCCCAGTCTGCGGGCCAGCTGCCCGGCGGCCAATACCATTAATCCAGCCTCGGGCGTGCCAAATGTGGGCGCACCTGATTTCATCGACATCGTTGACGCAAAGCTACCCATCAGGCAGGGCGCGCCCGGCACGACAAGCTGAACCAGCGTCATGGCCGCCATGGTTTCAGCAAGCACTTGCGCGAGGGTCCCCGCTACTGTTGTGGGTGACATCGCCCCGGTCAGAACCCAAGGCGTGCAAGCGACGGGCTGTCCCGCTCGCGCATAGGTCTTTAACGCTCCGGACATATGGCTATCCATCACCAGCGGAGCGTTTGTATTTGAAACGCAATACAAAACCGGGTTTTCGGCGACAAAATCTGCGCCGAACAAAATACGCGCCATATCAATTGCATGGCCCGCGCGTTCGGCTCCGATAAACGCTCCCATGAATGCCCGGTCAGAGTATCGGATATGGGCGTACAGCATATCCAAGTGTCGTTTGTTGGCTGGCAGGTCGACCGGCTCACAAACAACTCCGCCAGAATGGTGAAGCCACGGCAGGCTGTGATGGAGTTTCACAAGATTGGTGAAATCATCGAAGGAGGCGTAGCGCCGCCCCCGATCCAGATCATGGACGAAAGGCGGCCCCCAAGACGGGCACAAGACAGTTGCGTCTCCGCCAAGTTGCACATTGTTCGCTGGATTCCGCGCATGCTGAACAAATTCGGACGGAGCAGTGGTTGTGATCTTGTTGCGGCAGAACCCCGGGGCGAAACGCACCCTTGTCCCTGAAACATCGCACCCCGCGTCGGCAAAAATCTTCAAAATCTCTGGATCGTCCTGAAACTCCATCCCGGTCTCTGCCAGAATGCGATCGGCATTGGCTTCAATCTGCTCCAATCCCGCTTCGCTCAGAACATTGAACGTCGAGAGTTTTCGCATGACAAACGGAGTACGAGGCTCGGCTGCGGGGGCTCGTTTCGCATCTCGGCGCTTATGTCTTCGTTGACGTTCCATGTGCGCAACGTCGCAGCCGGATTGACAGTTTCCAATCATATTCGCACAGTATTAGGTATTCTTATACTAATGATGATCTCATGCCCGACCGTCGAACTCTATCACCTGGCCTGATCCGCTCTCTCGAGGTCTTTATTGCTGTCGCCGAAACTGGGCAAATGCGTTCTGGCGCACGGTTGTTGGGCCTGTCCCAACCCGCAGCTTCGCAACATATAGCCGCGTTGGAAAAGGCCTTTGCCACCCAGCTGATTGATCGCAGTGTTCGGCCAGCACGATTGACCCACGCCGGAATGCGGCTGCACAATCGAGCCCAGAAAATTTTGCATGCCCTTTCCGATATGGAATCTGAACTACGCCACATTGGGGAAGGCTCTATCAATCTGCTGCGCGTGGGTATTCAAGCTTCGATCGCTACCACCTTGACGCCGTCGCTGGTTACGCTGGCCCAACAGGAGTTTGGGGTCGAGGACATCACCCTTCACGCAGGACAGAGTGGCAATCACGAGCATCTTCTCCGCACAAAACAGGCCGATCTTGCGATAACCTCGAACCCGTTCCTCGATATGGACGGGCTGGAGCGGCATCACATATTGAAAGAAGACTACTTGCTGGTTCTACCCGCTGACTATGACGGCCCAACAAGCAGCCTTGAGGCGATCCAAAGAAAGCTACCTTTGGTTCGGTTTAGAGATACAACAAACGCGGGCCGCCAGATTGCCCAACATCTTCGCAGGCTGCGGTTTGAACCGGATAGAGTGATTCAGGCCGATCGCTCGAGCATGGTGACCTCCTGCGTGGCTGCAGGGCAAGGTTTCAGCCTTTTGACGCCAACCCTGTTGATTGACGGGATGGTCGAGAACATGCAGCTTCGCCTGCTTGAGTTGCCGGTGGTTGGTCTTTCACGTACGCTGACTGTTGTCGCCCGAAAGGGGGAACTGCAGAACTTACCGAAAGCAATCGCCGCGTTGTCCAAACAAAAGCTGACACATCATATTGCAGAATATGTCGGGAAGATCGGATCCCAGAGTGTAGATCGTTCTTAACTGGTGCATCGGTCTCACCATGGAGTATCGGATATTGATCTAAACTATGCACGCAAAGAAGGGCGAGGCGCATTGTCAGCACCCCGCCCCCTTTGTTGTCTGATGATTTAATACTAGCAGAACTCCACTTGATCTGCTGCGTGTTTCTTCAGGATATCAGGTGGTGCAAAGCGGTCGCCGTATTTAGAGGACAGTTCTTCACACCGGGCCACGAACCGGCCCAGCCCGTAGGTGTTGACGAATTGGATGTATCCCCCGGTATGAACAGGGGCGCCGATGCCCAGGATCGAACCAACATTGCCGTCCGCGACTGAACGCAGCACGCCTTCTTCCAGACAGCGCAGGGTTTCCAGGATAGCCCGGAACATGATGCGGTCCTGAATGTCCTGATCAGGCAGGTCTGACCCCTCTTTGCGCCACGCTGCTAAGCCTGACCAGATTTCCTTGCCATCGGCAGAATAGTCATAGAACCCCTTGCCAGCCGCTCGGCCGGGTCTGTCATGCTCAGCAACCAGTTCACGGACCAATTTGCGGGCGTCAGGTGTCACCTCTTCTGTCGGATCCTGAAGGCCCATCTGTACTTGCGTGTTGTAAATGTCATCTACAAGCTTCAACTGTACCTCATCCAGCAAAGAGAGCATTCCGGTTGGCATACCCGTCAGGCGCGACAGGTTGTCGACGCGCAACGGATCCTGCCCCTCCGCCACCAGTTGTGCGGCCTCAAGCATCTTTGTGCCAATGGTACGCGAGGTGTAGAACCCGGTCTTGTCGCCTACGATAATCGGCGTCTTTTTGATTTGGCGTGCAAAGTCAAAGGCCCGCGCCAGAGTCTCGTCCGAGGTCATGTCGCCTGCGATGATCTCAAGCAACGGCATCTTGTCGACGGGCGAGAAAAAGTGCAGCCCAACGAAGTTTTCCGGCTTACCCGCCTCTCCCGCCAAACGCGTGATAGGTAACGTCGAGGTGTTTGATCCCCAGAAACCGCCTTCGGCCAGCAGTTCCTCGTGTTCGGCCAATACTGCATTCTTGATGTCGATCTTTTCGAAAACCGCTTCGATGATCAGATCGCATCCTTTGACTTCTTCGGCCTTGTCGGTCGGCGTGATCAGCGCCAGCACCGCATCCCGCTTCTCCGGCGTCATGCGCCCTTTATCGACACGCTTGTTTAACAGCATTTCGGTGTAGGCCTTGCCACGTTCCGCAGCCTCAAGCGTCATATCCTTAAGTACAACTGGAATACCTGCCATCGCCGCCGAATAGGTGATGCCCTGACCCATCATACCAGCACCCAGAATGCCGAGGCGTTCCACTTTTGAGCGTGGGACATCCTGCGGGCGTGACGCTCCGCCATTAACCTTGTTCATGCCAAAGAACAGTGTCTCGATCATGTTCTTGGTCGGAGCCAGCGGTGTCAGCGAAGCAAAGCGGCGGCTTTCGTAGCGCTGAGCTGTATCGAAATCGATACGACCCGCGGCCTCGGTCATTATGTCCAGAATGCGCGTTGGCGCGGGCATCAATCCTTTGGTTTTTCTGAACAACATAGCCGCAGCGCCTGCGATGCGCGGCGCATTCTTGGGGGATGCCGACGGGCCGCCGGGGATTTTGTAGCCTTTTGTGTCCCAGGGCTGTGTCACTGCTGCTTCGTCTCCCTGAACCGACAGGATGTACTCCTTTGCGCGGTCCAGCAGCTGATCCGGGGCAACGACCTCATGGATCAGTCCCGCGGCCAATGCCTTTTGTGGATTCACCTGACGACCTTCCAATAGGAAAGGCATCGCGGCTTCAAGGCCCAACAGCCAGGTCAGGCGCACCGTGCCACCACCACCGGGCAGCAGGCCCAGCGTGACCTCAGGCAGACCGATCTTGGTTTTAGGGTTCTCCGCAGCGATGCGATAATTGCAAGCCAGGCAGATTTCATAGCCACCGCCAAGCGCCGCACCATTGATTGCAGCGACGACAGGGACCGGCAATTTCTCCAGCCGGCGCATGACAGCTTTGGTGCCTTCCACGTTCTCAAACAGGGCTTCGACCCCATCCGGACTGATGGATTTCAGCATGTTTAAATCGCCACCGGCAAAAAACGTTTCCTTGGCCGACGTCCAGATGACACCCTTCAGATTGTCCTCGGCTTCGATCTTATCCACGGCTTCGCGGAACTGCGGCAGAAAGGCGTCGTTCATCGCATTTACGGGACCGTCCATGTCCATGGTGACAGTCACGATGCCATTGGCGTCTTTTTCATATGCAAATGCCATAGATCTGATCCTTCCTTACACGCGTTCGATCAGGGTCGAGATACCCATGCCACCACCAATGCACAGCGACAGCATTGCGCGTTTGGCGTCACGCCGCTCCAGCTCATCCAACATGGTCGAAACCAGCATCGCGCCGGTTGCTCCCAGAGGGTGGCCCATGGCGATTGCGCCACCGTTCACATTGGTGATCTCATGATCGATACCCAAATCTTTCATGTAACGCATGGCGACCGAGGCGAAGGCTTCGTTAATTTCCCACAGGTCGATATCGTTTACCGTCAGTCCGGTCTTATCCAGACATTTTTTTGCAGCCGGCCCGGGACCCGCCAGCATGATGACCGGGTCTGTAGACACCATTGTGGCCTGCACGATGCGACCGCGCGGCTCCAACCCCAGATCCTTGCCTGCCTGTTCCGACCCGATCAGAACCGAAGCGGATCCGTCCACGATGCCCGAAGAGTTGCCGGGTGTATGAACGTGATTGATGCGCGCTACTTCGGGGTATTTTGACAGGGCCATGTCGTCATAGCCATAGCTGCCCATGGCCGCGAAGGACGGGTTCAGGGCGCCCAGCTTCTGCATGTCGGTGTCGGGTTTGATGAAATCATCCCGCTCCAAGATGATCAGGCCACCTTCATCGCGAACCGGAACCACGGATTTGTCGAACCAACCACTGTCACGTGCGTGGGCAGCGCGGCGCTGGCTTTCTACTGCAAAAGCATCAACGTCCTCTCGGCTGTAGCCGTCGATGGTAGCGATCAGATCGGCACCTATGCCCTGCGGGACGGCCCGCTGATCCATGATCATGTCAGGGTCCAGATACATCGCACCACCGGATGACCCCATGGGTACGCGGCTCATGGATTCCACGCCACCTGCGACCATCAGGTCCTCTTGCCCGGCGATGATCTTAGCGGCTGCCGTATTCACCGCCTCCAGCCCGGACCCGCAGAAGCGGTCCAACTGTACGCCCGACACGGATTCGTCCCAATGTGCAGCTTGCACTGCGCCTTTGGCGATATCGCTGCCCTGATCGCCCACGGGTGAGACACAACCCAGCACCACATCACCAACGCGACTGGTATCCAGATCGTGACGGCTCTGCAATTCGCGCAACAGTCCTGCGGCCAGTTGGACGGGTTTGACCTCATGCAGTGTTCCGCTGGCCTTGCCACGCGAACGCGGCGTGCGGATGGCATCGTAGATATAGGCGGCGTTCGCCATTAGGGACCTCCAAACTCTATTCAGCGCGCAGCGTGACAGCCAGATAGGCAGGCAACAATGATCTGGTGATACAAAAAAATAGACATTATCTTACATGAATGGCGGTTCTCATTCCGGCGGTTTTTGCTGTTAATCTACTACAGGGTGTGACGCGGCGCGGGGGCGATCCCGCGGCTATTCTAAGACATGCCGGATTAGATAGTGCGGCGCGTCCAATATCTCATCCAGACTTTGTCAAACTGGTCCGCACAGTCACGCTGACACTCGATGATGAACTAGGGGGGTTGCAGGAACGGCGGCAGCGCATTGGAAGCACGGCCATACTTGCCGCTCACGCAAGTCACGCCGAGACCTTGGGTGATGCTTATCGTCGAACAGTCCAATTCATGGACATTATAGACAATTCATTCCGCTACACGTTTCGCGAAGAGGGTGAGAGCGCCATATTCGAGATGGTGCGCATACCCGGGCGAGTGGTGCTCAACGAGCTTGCGGTTGAAATGATCATGGTACTGGTCAATCGAATGCTCAGTTGGCTGGCGGGCAATAAAGGCGCCGTCAACCGGGCCTGGTTCGACTATCCCAGCCCGCCCCATGCGCCGATCTATCGGGCGATGTTCATGCAGGCGCCGGTACGGTTCGAGCAATCTAGCAGCGGTCTGGCAATCCCGCGAAACCTGATGAAATTGCCGCTTGTACGCACGGAAGAACAGGCCATGGCATATGCCCGGCGTACGCCTCTGGACGCTTTTTTACCGGTGGACGGCACCACAGGCCTGGCGCTTGAGGCCGCACTAACCATTGATGCAATTCTGACCCGTGAAGGCAGACTTGCGGATATGGACGAGGTCGGTCGCAACCTGAACATGCCCAGCCACAGGTTGCGTCGGAGTCTGAAGCTTGAAGGCGTGGATTATTCGGACCTGCGTAAGCAGGTCCGGCGCGATCTGGCTGTACGTTTGCTGACAACAACGGATCTGTCCATCGAAGTTATTGCGGCGCGCGCCGGGTTTAGTGAGGCCAGCTCTTTTATTCGTGCCTTCAGGGGATGGACTGGTCTGACACCGCGCGCTTATCGCGTCTCAGACCTCTGAACTTACAACTATTGGCCTGCTAGGCCCATCTGTCGCACCGCCAGATCGCGCATGATCTCTTCCGAACCGCCGCCTATTGCCATGATTTTGATCTCGCGCCAGACACGTTCGACCGGGTTGCCCAGCATGTAGGCCGCACCGCCAAAAACCTGCATCGCCTCGGAGGCGACAAATTCCAGCGATTTTGTCGCCTGTACCTTGGCCTTGGCTAGTTCTGCAACGGGCATCAAGCCTTGCTCAATCGTCCAACAGATGCGCTCGATATATGCCTCGTTCATATCGATCCGGGCAGACATTTCCGCAAATTTGTGGCCGACCACCTGGTGCTCAATCAGCCGTTTTCCAAAGGTCTCGCGTTCGCGTGCCCACGCAAGCGCGCTGTCGTAACACAGTTTCATCATGCCCAGTGAAGCAGATGTCAGCCCCAACCGTTCAAAATTGAAATTGTTCATGATCGCGATAAAGCCTTTATTTTCAGGCCCCAAAAGCGCGTCCACATCAAGTTCGCAATCGTCGAAATGCAATGTCGCCTGCTGCGAACTATGCCAACCCATTTTGCCACCCAGCGGGGTGCGGCTGAAGCCCGGTGCATCGAAAGGAACAAGGAACAAGGAAATCCCGGCTAGTCCCGGACCCCCGGTGCGGGCGCCAATCACAAACCATTCGGCATCCATCCCACCGGTGATGTAGGTTTTTTCGCCGTTCAGGATCCATTTCCCGCCTTTGAACTCGGCCCGGGTTTTGATATTGGCCACGTCCGATCCTGCGCCGGGCTCTGTTATGCCAAGGGCAGACATCATTCGCCCGCCGATAATCTCCGGCAGGACCGTTTTCTTGAACTCTTCAGATGCGAATTGTGCAATCGGGCTGATCGAGATCGTACGACCACCTACCGCCGCGCCGATACCTGACGCGCCACATCCAAACAGAATTTCGCTGTAGTCATGACGCATGAACGTATTGTCGAAACCCAAGCCGCCATATTCTTCATCGATTCCAAAACCAAAGACGCCAAACTCCGCGATTGCAGCATGCAACTCCCAAGGAACTCCGCGATCCGCTTCCCATTGTTCTATGTGAGGCTTGATCTCTGCATCAACAAAACGCCCGAAATCGCGCCGAAAAGCCGCCCGTTCGGGCGTCATGAAGGGGGATGACATTGTCATTCTACTTCCTCAATCTTGGCGTTGTCCGGGGAAACAACGCGAAGCTGGATTTCCATCATTCGCGCAAACCGTCCCATCATCTTCGTCAGATATTCTGGTGATGAAACGAATTTTTCGTGCAACAAAAGACCGCGTAAGAAATTCCGGGAAATGCTCCACAGCAATTCGGTGTCGTCTCGGTCACCTGAAACGCTGGCGTACTGACTGGCGATGAGGTTCAGGTTGGATTTGTCCCAGTCCTTCAGGCTCTGTTCGAGCAGCCCGAACAGGTCCGCATCAGTTCGGCATGCAACCAGAATCTCGACGATCGCACGACCGCCCGAAGAGTTTACGATGTTGCTCCAGGAGGACATGATCAGATCATAGACAGGCGGGGGAGTGCTGCCCTGCTTCCAGATCGGGCTCTGCGCATTGTCCAAAAGCCGCATTGCAGTCGCGGCAACAAGTGCTTGCTTGGTCGGGAAGTGATGCGTGATGGCCCCGCGCGAGATGTCCGCCTTGGCTTGGACCTTGGCGAAAGTTGTCTCGGCATAGCCAAGTTGATCCAGACAAGCGACCGTAGCGTTGCAGATTCTAGCCTGCATATCCCGAGATCGTTGATCCTGAGCCTTGGGCTTTTTGGATGTTGTTTCCGTCATGTTCCGTGGCGTCGTGTTGGCAGATCACTGTTGACCGATGTAATCGACAAATCATAAAAACAGAACAGTCGGTCTGTAAAGTGCGGAGTCACCGACAGGCGGGAGAGACGTTACGTGAAGCATTCTCTGCGGATCGGAGGGGCAAGCGGGTTTTGGGGTGATGCGCCCCACGCCACACGGCAGTTGTTGCGCGATCCGGATCTGGACTTTCTGGTCTATGACTATCTGGCAGAAATCACCATGTCGATCATGGCGCGTGCTCGCCTGAAGGATTCGGAAAAGGGATATGCTGTGGACTTTGTTTCCGAGGTCATGGCCCAAAACCTGAGCCGGATCGACGAACTGGGCGTAAAAGTTCTTTCGAACGCGGGTGGTGTCAACCCGATGGCCTGCGCCAACGCCTTGCGCGCTGAAATTGCTGAGCTTGGGCTTAACCTGAAGGTAGCGGTAGTCGAAGGTGATGATTTGCTGCCGCGTGCGGCGGAGTTTGCGGATCGTACCGAGATGTTTTCCGGAACTCCGATGCCCGCAGTCGAAAAGATCGCGTCCATCAACGCCTATATCGGTGCCGGCCCGATAGTGGCCGCGTTGAAAGCTGGGGCGGATATCGTCGTTACAGGGCGATGTGTTGACAGTGCCCTGACGCTGGCGGCCTGTATGCATCACTTTGGGTGGGGCCAGGGTAATCATGATCTGCTGGCAGCAGGATCGTTGGCGGGACATCTGTTGGAATGCGGCCCTCAGGCCACAGGTGGAAATTTCACCGACTGGAAACTGGCCGGCGATATCGCGCAGATCGGATATCCGGTTGCCGAGATCAGTGCAGATGGTTCGATGGTCCTGACCAAGCCCGAGGGCACCAACGGATGCGTAACACCGGCAACTGTTTGCGAGCAGATGCTGTATGAGATCGGTGATCCGCGTGCGTATATACTGCCGGATGTGGTTTGCGATTTCTCAGAAGTCAGGATGGAACAGGCGGGGCCTGACCGGGTGGCGGTGACGGGTGCCAGAGGGCGCGCACCAACTGGACAACTCAAAGTGTCGGCGACTTGGGTTGATGGCTATCGTGTTGGTATGACTTTCCTAATCAACGGTCGCGAGGCCCGCCAAAAGGCCGAAGTTTTCGCTCAAGCCGGGCTTGATCGTGCCCGCGCCATACTGAATCGCTTGGGCGCCCCCGACTACCGGGAAGTGTCATTCGAAGCATATGGCGGGCGGCCCGGTGACAGTGACTACGAAGAAATTTCATTCAAGGCGGCCGTAAAACACGATGATGCTCGAGCAGCGGGCCTGTTTTTGCGCGAAATGACCGGAGCAGCTCTCGCTGCTCCGCCGGGTCTGCACATATTCACCGGGGGAGGACGCCCCAAACCTTCGCCGGTCGTTGCCTTGTTTTCATTTTTAGTTCCCGCGGTCACGCTTTCCTACCGTGTGACCCTGGAAGGGAAAAACATCCCCTATCAACAATCTGAAATCACTACGAATGAACCAAAACTTATCAAAGGAGAAGTTCCTGAACCCGCAGAAGCGGACGTGATGGATTGGGTGTCTTGTCCGTTGGAGGAGTTGGCCTGGGCGCGTTCGGGGGACAAAGGTGACAAGGCCAATATCGGTATCATCGCAAGACACGCAGCCTACATGCCTTATATCTGGTCTGCGCTGACAGAGGAAAAAGTGTCAGCCGTTTTCTCTGATTATCTGTCCGGCGAAGTTGAACGATTTTATCTGCCCGGCACACATTCCATGAACATTCTGCTGCACGAAGTTTTGGGTGGAGGCGGCATCGCGTCTCTGCGCAACGATGCACAAGGAAAAAGCTTCGCCCAGCTTCTGCTGGCCACACCGGTCAGAATTCCGGCGCGGCTGATCGCCAATTCCGAGCAAGGAGGTATCTGATGGGCTTTGTAAGCCAGGTCGTCCGCGACTCTGAAACCTATGCAAAGAACCGAGCCGACATGCTGGCTCTGGTCGATGAGATGCGCGCGCTTGAGGCGCGGCCCGTGGCCTTGTCCGAGCAACGCCGCGAACGGATGGAAGCCCGTGGTCAGATCACCCCACGCGATCGCCTTGCACATCTGTTGGATCCGGGGATGCCATTTTTGCAGTTGCACGGATTGGCGGGGTATTGCGTCGACAGCAACGATCCAGAGAAATCAGTGCCGGGCGCATCGCTCATTATCGGGATCGGTTTCATTTCCGGTGTCCGATGCATGATTATAGTCGACGACGCCGGGATCAAAGCTGGCGCGATGGTCGAGATGTCAGGCGTGGCATTCCTGAGCGCGCAGGATATGGCGCATAAACAGAACTTGCCATTTGTGCATCTGGTCGAAAGCGCCGGTGCGAACCTGATGGAGTACAAGGTCGAGTTCTGGGCCAACGGCGGAAAACTGTTCCGCAATCTGGCCCGTCATTCTGCTGCTGGCCTTCCCAATGTTGCTGTGTTGCACGGACCTTCAACCGCGGGCGGGGCTTATATGCCGGGGCTCGCCGATTATGTGGTGGGCGTAAAGCAGAACGGTATGGCGGCTCTGGCTGGTGCGGCGCTGGTTTATGCAGCTACCGGCGAGAAGGCTAATGATCGCGATCTGGGCGGGAGCGAGATGCACGCCACCACCTCAGGGCTTGTAGAGTATCTGGCTGAAGATGACGCGCACGGGGTCGAATTGGCGCGAGACGTGATGGCGCGGCTGGATTGGAACAAGTCTCTGCCTCTGAGGCGCATTAAAACGGTAGAGCCGCCCAAATACGACCCGGATGAGATCGCCGGTGTCGTCCCAACCGATTATCGCATTCCCTATGATGTTCGCGAAGTCGTGGCACGTATCGTGGACGGTTCGGATTTTGAAGACTTTAAACCGGGCTACGGTCCGGCAACCGTCTGTTTGCAAGCTGCGATCAACGGTATCGCCGTAGGCATCCTCGGTAACAATGGCCCGCTGGACCCAGCCGGTGCGAACAAGGCCGCTCAGTTCATCCAGCTTTGTGGCCAGGCAGACATTCCGTTGATTTTCCTGAACAATATAACTGGCTTCATGGTTGGCACCCAATACGAGCAGGGTGGCATGATCAAACACGGGGCCAAGATGATCCAGGCCGTGACCTCGGTAGATGTGCCCAAAATCACACTGTACATCGGCGCCAGTTTTGGGGCGGGCAACTATGGGATGTGCGGATACGCTTATGATCCGGATTTCCTGTTTGCATGGCCAAACGCTTCTACCGGAGTGATGGGGGGTGAGCAGGCTGCCGGTACGATGGAGATGGTCGCTCGGGCAGGGTTCAAACGAAAAGGGATCGAGCCGGACGAAAACCAACTGGCGGCGCAGAAGGCAGCAATCACGGCACATTTCACCAAACAGGAGAACGCGTTTTACACCTCAGGCCGCTGTATCGACCACGGTGTCATCGATCCACGCGATACGCGGCGCGTACTGGGATTCTGTCTTGAAACCTGCATTGAGGCGCGTGCGCGAAAAGTCAAACCCAGCACCTACGGCGTCCACAGGTTCTGATCATGCTGCCACAATCTCAACATCTTGAGCTGGAACAGGATGGTAGTTGGCTGACCGTCTGGTTCAACGAGCCTGAACGCCGGAACCCCCTGACAAATGCGCGGGTGGATGCCCTGCTCGACTTGTGCGCGGCGCTGCCAAACGCACCGATACAAGGCGTAACATTTCGCGGGCGCGGAGGAATTTTTTGTGCCGGCGGCGATCTGAAGTCCTTCAAATCCAGCTTTGACGGCTCGGCATCGCAAGATGACATAGTCCGCCTGAGTCTGCGGGCTGCCGATCTGTTCGACGCGGTGGCCGCTCTGCCACAGTTCAGTGTCATGGCTGTTGAAGGCGCTGCAATGGCTGGTGGACTCGGACTGACCTGCACCGGGGATATGATTGTCGCAAGCGAAGGTACACGGTTCAGCCTGTCCGAAACACGCATCGGACTGACCCCTGCGCAGATCGCACCATTTGTAGTGACCCGGCTGGGCATGCCCGCTGCGCGGCGACTAATGCTGACAGGCGCTACGGTTAATTTGCAAGAGGCTAAACGCCTGGGATTGGTGGATCGGGTTGTCGCCCCTGAGGAGATGGACAACGCGATTGAAGAAATTCAGGCAATGACCCGATCGACAGCGCCGCAAGCCATGGCCGCGATAAAACGGCAATTGATTGAGATGCCGTTTCAAACCCGGGAACAGCAGCGACAGATGGCAGCAAAGAGTTTCGCCGAACGATTGCTGTCGGACGAGGCGAAAGAAGGCATTTCGGCCTTTTTGGACAAACGCAAACCCAATTGGGCAGGGGGTTGAGCAATGGTATTCGATACACTTCTGATCGCCAATCGCGGGGAAATTGCCGCACGCATCATCCGGACCGCGCGATCGCTCGGTCTTCGGACAGTGGCTGTTTATACGACCGCGGACGCCACGGCGCCGCATGTTGAACTTGCTGATGAGGCGATTTGGATCGGAGACGGACCCGTTGGCGAAAGTTATTTGAAGGGCGATAAGATCATCGCAGCTGCCGAAAAAACGGGGGCTGGGGCGATCCATCCGGGATATGGCTTTCTGTCTGAAAACGCAGAGTTTGCCAGATCGGTTGAGGCCGCTGGACTGATCTTTGTCGGTCCCGACCCCGAAGCAATCAGGTTGATGGGTGACAAGGCTGACGCCAAACGGCTAATGCTCTCTGCAGGCGTGCCTTGCGTACCGGGATATGAGGGCGAGGATCAGTCCGAAGCCGTTTTGGTCAAAGCCGCGGACAAGATTGGATTTCCCATCATGGTCAAGGCAGCAGCTGGCGGCGGCGGGCGCGGGATGCGGCTGGTTCACGACGCTGGTACTTTGCCCGATGCAATCGCGTTGGCGCGATCCGAGGCAGAAAATGCGTTTGGTTCTGGTGAACTGATCCTAGAAAAGGCGATTACCGACGCCCGCCACGTAGAAATACAGGTCTTTGCCGACACACATGGAAATGTGATCCATCTGGGCGAACGGGACTGTTCGGTTCAGCGCCGTCACCAGAAGGTTGTCGAAGAGGCTCCTTGCCCGGGGATGACATCTGAATTGCGGGCAAAGATGGGCGCGGTCGCCATTGAGGCTGCGCGCGCGGTGAACTATCGCGGAGCAGGCACTGTTGAATTCCTGCTGGATGCTTCGGGGGCATTTTATTTTCTTGAAATGAACACCCGTCTGCAGGTGGAACATCCGGTGACTGAAATGGTCACCGGTCTTGATCTTGTGGCAATACAGATCGCGGTTGCTCAGGGCGAAGCTCTTCCGGTTTCGCAAGAGGATGTGACCCTGAATGGCCATGCGATGGAAGTGCGCCTATATGCCGAGGATCCGGTCAACGGCTATCTGCCGGCAACGGGTCCGATTGAAATCTGGCAGCCTGCGACCGGACCCGGAGTGCGCGTGGACGCAGGCATTGAAACCGGGCAGGAAGTGTCTCCGTTCTACGACCCGATGCTGGCCAAAATCATCGCGCATGGACCCACCCGCGAAACCGCGCGAGCACGGCTGATCAGGGCGGTAAAGGAATCCGTGTTACTGGGCACGGTGACGAATTCGGCATTCCTTGTGGATGTGCTGGGGCAGGGTGCTTTCACCAGCGGCGATGCGACAACAACCTTCCTTGATCGCATCTATCCCGAGGGTTTCCCCGCTTATCAGACCAGCGGGCGCGACGCCGCTTTGGCACTTGCCCTGATGCTCGAAGCCGACCAAGCGCGTGCTAAGGATGCGGCGGGTTACGTCTCATGCGATCAGCTCGGTTGGTCCAGCGCCGCCCTTTTGCCGTTCAGGGTAAAACTGGTGTGTGGTGAGGATGAATTTAGCACTCGTGGCTGTGCGCATCCGGAAGGCTGGATTGTTTGGGTTGGAGAAGACAAGTTCGATGTTGCTGTCGTAGACCGCTCGGACTCCAATATCCGAGCGCGCATCAATGACCAGACCGTAGATGTTGTGGCCCATCTGACACGCGACTTGGTCCAGTTCGCCATCGGTGCTGAGCGCCTGAAGTTTCGACGTCTGCGCCCCGGTGCTGTTGACGAAGCAACCACAGCCGGGTGCCGCGTAATCGCTCCTATGCCGGGTGTGCTAATCGAAGTGAACGCGGAAGCTGGCCAGAACGTGGCCAAGGGCGACCGGCTGGCTGTTCTGGAAGCGATGAAAATGCAGCATCAAATCACGGCGGCCGTAGACGGTGTGATCACCGCGGTCCACGTCGAAACGGGTCAGCAGCTAACCTCGGGCGATGTGATGATCGAGATTGAGGAGACCTAGATGAATTCCGATCTGTGCCGTCGACTTGGGATCGAGTTCCCGCTGTTTGCGTTCAGCCATTGCCGGGATGTTGTGGCGGCAGTATCGCGCTCGGGAGGCATGGGCGTTTTCGGGGCGGTCTTGACGCCACCGGACAAGTTGAGGACTGAATTGGATTGGATCGACGCACATTGCGGCGGCAAACCTTATGGTGTGGATCTGATCGTTCCGACGTCGATGCAGAAACAGGGCGATCCGGCCCTCAGCGGGCAAGATCTGCTTGCCGCTCTGCCGGAGACACACAAGCAGTTCGCCAATACCCTGCTAAACGATCACGGCGTTGGCCTTGACGGTTTGGACGACGCCCGCCTCGATATGATGCACCTTTCCGACAACATGAACGCCACCGGTGCCGAAGCCATTCTGGACATCGTGTTTTCATATCCGATCAAGCTGATCGCCAATGCACTGGGGACGCCTCCGCCAATCATGATGGAGCGCGCACAGGCTGCTGGTGTACCGGTTGCCGCTCTGGTTGGTTCGAAAAAGCATGCAGAACTGCAGGTGGCTGCAGGTGTTGATATCCTTGTAGCTGCCGGTGGTGAAGCTGGTGGTCATTGCGGGGAAGTGTCGACCATGGTTTTGGTGCCCGAGGTCGTCTCGGTGGCGAACGGCACCCCTGTGCTGGCGGCGGGGGGTATTGTGAATGGCGCGCAGATGGCCGCAGGAATTGCAATGGGCGCTGCGGGCGCCTGGTGCGGATCGGTCTGGTTGACAACAGCCGAGGGCGAACCTCCACAGCAGATCAAGGACAAGATGCTGGCAGCGACATCAGCCGACACCGTGCGGAGCCGTTCACGCACCGGCAAGCATTCCCGCCAACTCAAATCCGCTTGGACGGATGCGTGGGAGGCTGATGGGCCGGATCCACTTGCGATGCCCTATCAGTCGCTGGTTTCAGAACCGGCTTTGCGCAAGGTCGAGAAACTGGCGCAGTCCGGACATGAGGGGGCGGAGAAGCTCTCGACTTACTGGATCGGACAGGGGGTCGGTCTGATGAACCAGGTAACCTCGGCTACGGCAGTCGTTCAGGAATTCAAGCAGGATTATCTGGCCGCTATCGACCGTCTGAATTCAACGTTGGAGGGCTAAGCAGTGCAACAGGCAATGGATTTTCTGGAGGAAAGCGACGCTTTGCATGCGGTTTTGGCAGATGTATCAGGCGATCAATGGGAAACTGTAACCCAATTCAAGGGATGGACGCTGAACGATGTGCTCGTGCATCTGCACTATTGGAACCAAATGGCCGACCTGTCCCTTAACGATCCTGACGCCTTTACCGCCCGAATTGGGGCATTGTTCGCCAAGGCCAAGGTTGAAGGCCTGCGCGCGGCAGAGAATGAGGTGATCTCAGAACGCGGGGCAGAATTGCGCGCGGCCTGGCGGTCGCTTTATACCGACATTGGTGCACGTTGGGTGGATCTCGATCCCAAGCATAGGGTGAAATGGGCGGGTCCGGATATGTCGGTTCGTTCCTCAATTACTGCCCGGCAGATGGAGACTTGGGCACACGGTCAGGAAGTGTTCGACATTCTGGGTCTTGTGCGCAGCGAGCATGATCGTATCAGGAACGTCGTTGTGTTGTGTGTGAACACTTTTGGTTGGGCCTATAAGGTCAATGGTCGGTCCGTTCCCGATGCAATGCCGCGATTGGAGTTGACCGCCCCATCAGGGGCAGTTTGGGAGTTTGGTGAGCCGGGTGAAAACAGGATTACAGGCTCTGCCGTAGAGTTTGCCCAGGTCTCGGCTCAGACACGCAACATCGGGGATACTTCCCTGAAAGTGGAAGGTGCAATAGCGACGGAGTGGATGTCGATCGCTCAGTGTTTTGCGGGTGGGGTGGAAAAACCCCCTGCTGTGGGTACGCGTCACCGATCCTAACGCCAGAATCGTTGTTGGCTGGCCGTGATTGTTGGAGTCGCACGGTTTAGTGGGCTCAAGTTGACGATACGTTGTTAACGCGTCAGACACGAACGCAGAAGCGGACAGAGAATACGGATATGCTACAGTTTGATGTGACAAAACTGGCCGCTGGCCTGATCATCACAGTGTTGGTGGGCTGGCTGTTGGTTCTTGGGAAAAGTGTCCTGCTACCGGTGCTTCTGGGCATCATCGGCATCTATGTTCTGGATTCCACCGCTTCGGCGGTTGGTCGCGTTCCCGGGTTGCGTGGTATACCGCGACGGTTGCGGCGCCTGCTTGCCCTGCTGACGATATTCCTGATCGTTTTCCTGATGGCCATGTTCATTGAGGCAAACGCCCAGGCAGTTGCTGAGAACATGCCGCGCTATCAAAGCAACCTGAACACGTTAGTCGAAACCATCATGGGTTCTCTGGGTGTCGAGAAACTGCCGGACTGGTCCACGATCGAGAAAACCATTTCGGACAAATTTGATGTCATGGGTTTCCTGCAAGGGGCACTGACCACCGTGCAGGGTTTTGGCACAATCCTGTTCATGGCGATCCTCTACATGGTGTTCATCCTGACCGATCTGGACGGTATGCCAGCAAAGGTACAGCAAGCTTTTGGCAACGCGGAAACCGCGGGCCGGTCGCTGAAAATAGTTGGCCAGATCAACCAGAAAATCGGCAGCTATCTGAGCGCTAAAACACTGATCAATGTCATCCTGGCGACGATCTCATTCGTGATCATGCTTCTTTTGGGGATCGAGTTTGCGTTGTTCTGGGCCATCCTGATCGGGCTTTTGAACTATATTCCATACCTCGGATCCATCCTGGGCGTGCTGTTTCCGGTCATGCTGAGCCTGGTGCAGTTCACTGACCTCTGGCATGCCGGGATTGCATTTGTGGCGCTGATGGCGGCACAGCTGTTTGTCGGCAACGTGCTGGAGCCACGGCTGGTTGGCAATTCCGTGAACCTGAGCGGGTTCATGGTTTTGTTCTCGCTGGCAATCTGGACCGCCATGTGGGGACTGGCAGGCACAATCCTGGCCGCACCTCTGACCGCGGT
Organism: Ruegeria sp. CH6; assembly: GCF_056537005.1. Lineage (NCBI taxonomy): Bacteria > Pseudomonadati > Pseudomonadota > Alphaproteobacteria > Rhodobacterales > Roseobacteraceae > Ruegeria > Ruegeria sp. CH6. Next base: position 73,637 of record NZ_JBQFQS010000010.1, read on the forward strand.
CGTGATGATCATCCTGTCTCAGATCCAGTCAACACGCCCAATCGCGATCCTCATGTCCGAAAACGGAGAAATCGATTGAGAGTGGATGCTTTGAGCCCCCAGTTTCCATGCATTGTGGTTCACGGTATCACTGGAACGATGCCTGCGAACACCAGTTAGCTCTCGATATGTCGAGCATCCTTTTTCTTAGCAACGTATTGCTTCCAGAGCGCAGGGATGCCGGCGCAGTTGACCCTGTATTATTTGCAGGGAACCGGTTGCACAGAAATAGCTCTGCTCCAACCCCGAACGGGGCCCTATCCGTCCTTTTTCGGTAGCGCATCATAGGTCGCCTGAAGATAGGCAAACCCGTAACGCTGATCCGGTTCCAGGTGAGTTCCCTCGGCCCACTCATTCCAAGCATTGATGAAAACGATTTTTTCGTCAGCGCTGTATTTGTCCCGTGCCAGAACCTGATTGCACAACTGTGCCGTCCAGCGCTTGTATGCGTCGATGGAAAATCGACCCATGATACGGGGTGCATCCTGATTGCGTGCGGTATTATCCCATGACAGCGTAGAAGATCGGAACAGCTTGTAATCCGGTTCCGGTTTTTGGATTTGGGCTTCCACCACCGCTTCGTAATCCATGATCATACCTGTAAATTCAGGATTGTAGACGCCCATTTCGTCGGTGATATCAGTACGCTGTACCTGTTGAGGCGGAAACTCCATCGCGGCATCAAAGCCCAGTTTTTCGGGGTCTCCGATATCGAAGGTCTGTGCGGCGACAAGATAGAGACCCTGCTCACTCCAACGCTGTGCTTCTTCTCGCCAGGCTTTCGTTGTTTCCCGGATATCGGGAATGATATTGGCGCGATAAACAATAAATACGGGTTTTCCGTCTATCCGAATATAGCGCGGATCTTCCATGTATTTGCGCACATGCCGCAGCAGATTCACGGAATCTTCGATGGAGTGATTTTGCCCGATCAATATGTCATGTTCTCGCCCATCCCAACGACGGGTCCAGTTTTCGTTTGCCCATGTCAAACAAAAGGGCATGTCAACCTCGGGGTTGGCAAGCATCTGCTCCAGCGGATGCTCCAACAGGGTCTTTCCGCCAAACCAATAGAAATAGTATGAAAATCCGCCTATCCCATAGGCTTTGGCCATCTGTGCCTGCTCGACCATGATCTCAGGCAATCGCAGATCATAATACCCCAGGTGAATTGGACAATGCGGCTGATAGTGGCCCGGATAGTTTGGGACCGCCTTTCCGACGTTGGTCCATTCTGTAAAACCTTTACCCCACCATTCATCGTTTTCCTTGAATGGATGAAATTGGGGCAAGTAATGTGCGATTGCTTTGACGGCCGGCTCAGCCGCTGCAGGTGGGTTGAAGGGCACAAACTCGTCAGACCGACCGATTGCTTCGAAACTTTGCCGCTGTGATTGGCCTTGAGTATTCCAGCCCCGTTTCGGATCACGCTTCTTAGCCGAATTGCGAAATCGCCTTGCCGTTCGTGAGGATAGAGGAGGGCTGCATTTGGAAGCAGCTGAAAGCAGGTAGAATAGCAGGGTATCTTTGATCGACATGCAAATTTCTCATTCTACGGCGTTTGACGCTGACTGCGAGGAAGTGGTCCTTCCGCTGTAAGCATGCCAATCGCTTATAGGAATGCTTCTGTCATGCTCAAATGATGCTATAGAGTTTGCTGCTAAATAATATGGCCTTATTCCGCAATCCCTAATTCCAGAGGCGGTAGCCGCTGCAACGATGCGTCTGGGTCAATCCACCAAGGTACGAATTACCAGTGGAAGACTTCTGGCAACATTGTTCATGTTGGGGCCAAATCAGGGTTCAAGCTTCTGCTTTGACCTCAGGATAGATGTTGTCATCAGGGCTTCAGGAAAGACACCAACCAAGGTTGTGGTGAAACTCCAAAACCGCATTTCTCACACGGCGATCCAGGATGTAGTTCCATCGTTTCGATGGCGGTGCCTTTCGTTGATCGCGCTCGCAACACTTGGTAAGTACATAACATATATGAATAATATAATTCCAAGACTAACTGGTCAAACATGATATAAATCAAGTCTGGGATCCAGAAAAACAAATAGGCTGCTGAACGCAAGGAAAGTAACTTTGTAAGCTAGGACGCGCGCATCATGACGCCCCAAGCCACTCGACGCAGTTTTTTGCGGGGAAGATTCTCGTCGCCCGCAGAAATCAACCGACCCGCCCTAAGGCCATTTGGGGCGGTTGAGGATTCTCGCTTTTCTGAGATCTGCTCAAACTGTGGTGACTGTGTACGGGCCTGCCCGGAAGGCATCATCTTATCGGCCCCGGACGGATCGCCGGTCGTCGATTTCAACAAAGGCGCTTGCACTTTCTGCGGTGATTGCATCGATGCTTGCCAGACAGGCGCGTTGGAGGAATCTCAACCCTGGCACTGGCGTGCGGATACCACCGACACCTGCCTCGCCAAGAATGGTGTGCAGTGTCGCAGTTGCGAGGACCACTGCGATGAGTCAGCCATCCGGTTCCGATTGATGACGCAGGGCCGAGCCGAGCCACAAATCGATGAAACCTCCTGCACGGGTTGTGGCGGCTGCGTCGCGCCTTGCCCGGTAGGTGCCATCCAAATGGTCCAAATGCTTCAAACAACGGAGGCACAGACATGCTGAACATTTGCGGCTGCCTTGTCCACGCGATGCCCGAAACGACTGACAGCGTGATCAAATCCATAAATGCGGCCGAAGGCTGTGAGGTTCACGCCTGTGAAAACGGGCGCATTGTTGTCACCGTCGAAGACACCGAAACAACGCGGGCATCTGATCAGATTATGGATATGCACCAGATCCCCGGCGTGCTGACTGTCACCCTGACTTACCACCATTTCGAAGAGCTTCCGGCCGAGAACGAAGCTCATTCGCAACCCTCTGCCTGAACGGGAGAAAATAGCCATGACTCTGCCAACGTCCCGCCGCTCGTTCCTTAAGGCGACCGCTGCCGCTGCAACGGCTTCGGCCGCCGGTATCACCCTGCCTCAGAGTGCCTCTGCTCAGATCGGGGCCCCAGACATTCGCTGGGACAAAGCAGCCTGTCGCTTCTGCGGCACAGGTTGCTCGGTTCTTGTCGGTGTAAAAGACGGTCGCGTTGTGGCCACCCAGGGCGACCCCGAAGCGCCGGTGAACCGCGGCCTGAACTGCATCAAGGGCTATTTCTTGTCCAAGATCATGTACGGCTCCGACCGCTTGACCACTCCGTTACTGCGCAAGTCAAACGGAGCCTACGACAAGAATGGTGAGTTCGAACCGGTCAGTTGGGACGAAGCCTTCGACGTGATGGCCGAGAAATGGAAAGCCTCCATCAAAGAAAAGGGCCCAACCGCGGTTTCGATGTTTGGTTCAGGGCAATGGACCGTCTGGGAGGGGTACGCAGCCGCAAAATTCATGAAGGCTGGTCTGCGTTCAAACAATATCGACCCGAACGCTCGCCATTGCATGGCATCAGCTGTGGCCGGCTTCATGCGCACATTCGGCATCGACGAGCCGATGGGCTGCTATGACGATTTCGAACATGCCGACACGTTCGTGCTGTGGGGTTCGAACATGGCCGAGATGCACCCAATACTCTGGTCGCGGCTGACTGACACCCGTCTGACCAAACCGGGTGCCGAAGTGCATGTGCTTTCGACTTTCGAACACCGCTCATTCGAACTGGCCGACAACGGCATGATTTTTGTGCCACAAACCGATCTGGCAATCCTCAACTACATCGCCAACTACATCATTCAGAACGATGCGGTGAACTGGGATTTTGTCAACAAGAACGTCAACTTCACGAAAACGGCTACCGACATCGGCTATGGTCTGCGCCCCGAGCATGAACTGGAACAGGCAGCGGCCAATCCAGCCCACGAAGGCAAGCACGGCAAACTCGAACAGATCGATTTCGAAGCCTACAAGGAATATGTAGCACCTTATACGCTGGAATACGTGTCCGAGCTGTCTGGCGTGCCCGCTGCGCAGCTGGAGAGTCTGGCTCAGCAATACGCCGACCCGGACCGCAAGATCATGAGCCTGTGGACCATGGGCTTTAACCAACACACCCGCGGATCGTGGGTGAACTCGCTTATGTACAATGTGCATCTGCTGATGGGTAAGATCTCGGAGCCAGGCAACTCACCGTTCTCGCTGACCGGTCAGCCATCGGCATGTGGCACAGCTCGCGAGGTGGGCACCTTTGCGCACCGCCTGCCTGCAGACATGGTCGTGGCCAACGAAAAGCACCGCGAGATCGCGGAAGAAAAGTGGCTGCTGCCTGCAGGGACTATCCCGCCCAAACCCGGCTACCACGCGGTGGAACAACACCGCAGGTTGAAGGACGGCGATCTGAATTGTCACTGGGTTCAGTGCACCAACAACATGCAGGCCGCTCCTAACATCAATGAAGAAGGATGGCCGGGCTATCGCAACCCGGATAACTTCATCACGGTCTCTGATCCTTATCCCACGGTTACCGCGCTGGCAGCCGACCTGATCCTGCCCACGGCAATGTGGGTCGAAAAAGAAGGTGCCTATGGCAACGCTGAACGCCGCACCCAGTTCTGGCGCCAGCAAGTCGATGCCCCGGGTGAGGCGCGTTCAGATGTCTGGCAGGTGATGGAGTTTTCGAAACGCTTTAAGGTCGAGGATGTTTGGCCCGAAGAGCTGATCGCCCAGATGCCCGAATACCGTGGAAAGACCCTGTACGAAATTCTTTACGAAAACGGCAAGGTCAACAAATACCCGCTGTCGGATACCGCCGAAGGCTTCAACAATCAGGAAGCCAATCATTTCGGGTTTTATGTCCAGAAGGGTCTGTTTGAGGAATACGCCTCGTTTGGACGCGGCAAGGCGCATGATCTGGCTGATTTCGACGTTTACCACCAGGCACGCGGGATGCGCTGGCCCGTGGTTGACGGCAAGGAGACTCTCTACCGCTTCCGCGAAGGGTACGACCCCTATGTGAAAGAAGGTGAAGGGGTAAAATTCTACGGCAAGCCGGACGGCAAAGCGAGCATCATCTTCGCGCCGTACGAACCGGCGCCGGAGGTTCCGGATGAAGAATATGATCTGTGGCTGGTTACAGGTCGCGTCCTGGAACACTGGCATTCGGGTTCGATGACCCGTCGTGTCCCGGAACTGCACCGTTCGTTCCCTGCTGCAGTAGTCTTCATGCACCCCGAAGACGCGAAAGAGCGCGGTCTGCGGCGTGGGCAAGAGATCAACGTATCAACGCGACGCGGTGATGTGCTGTCGCGGGTTGAGACCCGCGGGCGTAACAAGATGCCCAAAGGCGTGGTGTTCTTCCCATGGTTCGATGAAGGCCAGCTGACCAACAAGCTGACGTTGGACGCAACTTGCCCGATCTCGAAAGAGACGGACTTCAAGAAATGTGCCTGCAAGGTCGAACGCGCCTGACACAACCATTTAGAATGTAAGCAAGCCAGATGCCCGCTAACGTCACAACATCAAGTCCCGTGAACCGGCGCCGTTTCCTTCAGGATACAGCGCGGGTCACGGCGGGTTGTGCAGTGGCGGGCAGTTTTCTTGCCTACCTGACGCTGGATGCCCGCGCCCTGCCGGCGCAGGCGATACGGCCACCCGGGGCATTGGATGAAGACAAGTTTCTGGCCGCCTGCATTCGGTGTGGTCTGTGTGTCCGCGATTGCCCCTATGACACCTTGAAGCTGGCGGAACTGGGAGTTGATGGACCGGCCACCGGCACGCCGTATTTCACGGCCCGCGAAGTGCCTTGTGAAATGTGCGAGGATATTCCCTGCGTTGTCGCTTGTCCGACCGGTGCTCTCGATCCATCGCTAACCAATATCGATGACGCCGACATGGGGCTGGCCGTTCTGATTGATCAGGAAAGATGCCTGAACGCTTTGGGGCTGCGCTGTGACGTTTGCTATCGGGTCTGTCCGGTTATCGACGAAGCCATTACACTTGAGCGTCGCCATAACGAACGCTCGGGCCATCACGCCATTTTCATGCCGGTGGTCCATTCGGACGCCTGTACAGGCTGTGGAAAATGCGAAAAATCCTGTGTTCTGCCCGGAGAATCCGCAATCAAGGTCCTGCCGCGCCGAATTGCCATGGCCGAGGCAGCTGATCACTACAAACTTGGATGGGAAGACCGCGATCCTTTGGTCGACGAGTTGATTGACCTGCCGGACAGACTGCCCGGACCCGGAACTGACAACCTCGCCGCACCCGGCGGATACATAAACGGGACAGAAGCACTGCCCGACCCCTCAATGGAAGGCGGCTTCACCCCCAGCTTCTCGCTGCCCGATGCGGGGAGTGTTGGACAATGAGTGGTGCTGTGCATCTGCCAGTTGGACAGGAGGCTATTGAAGCCAAGGGCTGGATGGGGGCGCACAAGTACCTCATCTTGCGCCGCCTTGCCCAACTTACGTTTCTCGGACTTTTCCTGTTAGGTCCTTGGTTCGGCATCTGGTGGGTCAAGGGCAATCTCACCGGTTCTTTAACCTTTGACACGCTGCCGCTGACTGACCCCTTCGTTCTATTGCAAGGAGTGTTTGCTCGGCATTGGCCAGAGATGACTGCCCTCATCGGTGCGCTGATTGTTGGTGGTGTCTATGCGTTAATCGGTGGTCGGGTTTACTGTAGCTGGGTGTGCCCGATCAATCCGGTTACAGACGGCGCACACTGGGTGCACGACAAACTGGGCATGCAAAAAGGTTGGCAGCCGAAACGAACCACCCGCTACTGGATTTTGGGAACCGTGTTGCTGGTTTCCGCGGCAACCGGAACAATCGCGTGGGAAGTCATCAATCCGATCTCGATGTTGCATCGGGGTCTCATCTTCGGGATTGGTTTCGCCTGGACTTTTGTGCTGGCTGTCTTTGTTTTCGATGTCTTTGTCTCGCGCCGAGGCTGGTGCGGCCATATCTGCCCCGTAGGCGCATTCTACGGTCTTTTAGGCCAGAAGGCGTTGTTACGTGTCAGCGCGGTCAACCGAGCGGCTTGTGACGATTGCATGGATTGCTTTGCGGTCTGCCCCGAGATGCATGTGATCTCACCAGCGTTGCGTGGAAAGACCGCTGAAACACCCCTGATTCTGTCACCGGACTGTACCAATTGCGGACGTTGCATCGACGTCTGCGCGGTTGACGTTTTCAAATTCTCTCACCGTTTCGACACTGCCCCAGCGCCAGGACGCGTGGCCCGTTCGAAACCTTTATCGAAATCCGGGGCCAGTCGCGCCGCCTGAGCAATCAACGGAGTTTCTCATGAACAAGAACGCCATATTCAGCGCCCTCGCTGCCGCGGCACTGACTGCCGCTGCGGGTATCGCTCTTGCGCAATCTACCGGTTCGCAGGTGGATTCTCTGCGCGGTGCAGAAATCGACGAACCCGTCGCCCTCGACCAGGTTCACCGCAATGTTGAAGGGCGGATGCAGCGTAACTATCGCCAACAGCCGCCGTTGATCCCGCACAAGGTGGAACAATACCAAATTGACCTGCGGACCAACCAGTGCCTGTCCTGTCATGACTGGACCAAAGCAGGTGAGCGAAATGCCCCCACCTTGTCCATGACCCATTATCTGGATCGTGACGGTGTCGAATTGGATCGGGTCGCAGGTACACGGTACTTCTGCAATCAATGCCATGTGCCTCAGGCAGATGCGCCAGCGCTGATTGACAACGTCTTTCAGCCTTCTTCCGGCAACTAACCTAGCGCACGTCTGAAAGGAGCACCGAAATGGCAGACTCTCCTGAAAATCATGGCTGGCTTCGCCGCATCTGGACTTGGTTCTGGACACCCGCAGCCCTGTTCAGCACCGGCTTTCTGCTGATTGCAGGCTTTCTGGGCGGTATCCTGTTCTGGGGTGGGTTCCACTGGACACTGGAACTGACCAATACCGAAGAATTCTGTGTGTCGTGCCACACGATGGAAACCAATCTTGGCGAGTACCGCGAAACGATCCACTACAACAACCATTCAGGCGTGCGGGCCATCTGTTCCGATTGCCACGTTCCGAAAGAATGGAACCACAAGATCAAAGCCAAGATTATGGCGGTCAAAGATGTCTACCACGAACTGGCAGGCACGATCAGTACGCCCGAAAAGTACGAGGATCACCGTTTGCAGATGGCAGCCGCTGTTTGGAAGAAGATGAAAGCCTCTGACAGCCGCGAATGCCGGAACTGCCACAACTTCGATTACATGGACTTTACCCTTCAGGAGACACGCGCCGCGTCCGAACATCAGCGTGCAATTGACAACAACATGACCTGCATCGATTGCCACCAGGGTATCGCTCACAGCCTGCCACCCGGTTACCTTGAAGAGTACCAGAATGTGGTCGGATCGCTGAGCTTCGATGACCCGAATGCAATACGTGCTGAAGCCTCGGTAGATGGCACTGCAATTCAGTCTTTCCTCGACAGTCGCTCGGAATAGGAAACAGGTGATAAGATGCTTGAAATACTTGGAACAATCGGCGGCAATATCCTGAGCCTTCCCGGCATCCTCGGGCTGGCACTTGGCATGATGACACGACGCCTGTGGTTGGGCGCGCTGATGGGTGGGCTGGTTGGTGTTGTCGAAACGCTTGTCTTCTCAGGTTGGAGATTCGACCAGATCGAAACGATGGAGCTGGTGATTGCAATTATCGTTGGCGTCATCGCAGGCAGCTTGGGTTGCGCCATTCGTCTCAAGGGTGCTTCTGCCTGATCACCTTGTCGGGCTGGTCTCAGAATTCTCCGCTTTGGGAAAAATTGTTTATACGCCAAACCTTAGGGGCTGGCGTATTCAGTAAACCTGCTGTTTAGTCTGAAGGCAGCGCAGACAAACCGCACTGACCAACACAAATCCCTATGATCAGGCTTTGCCAGTTTCGGGCACAGATCATGAGCCTGAAAAGAAGATACTGAGACGTCATATGAAGGATGCAGCGCGCCTAGATGGCGACTATGATTATATTGTCGTGGGTGCGGGTACAGCCGGATGCGTACTGGCGAATCGGCTCACAGAAGACCCCAAAACCCGTGTCCTGCTGCTGGAGGCGGGAAAGTCCGACAATTATCACTGGGTGCATATCCCGGTCGGCTATCTTTATTGCATCGGAAATCCCCGTACCGACTGGATGATGAAGACCGCGCCCGAGGCCGGCCTGAACGGCCGCTCATTGACCTATCCACGCGGCAAAGTGTTGGGCGGCTGCAGTTCAGTCAATGGCATGATCTATATGCGCGGGCAGGCGGCGGATTATGACCACTGGCGGCAACTTGGGAACACAGGCTGGGGCTGGGATGATGTACTGCCTTATTTCCTGAAGTCCGAAGATCACCATGCCGGTGACAGCGAGATGCATCGCAGTGGTGGTGAATGGAAAGTCCAGAAACAAAAACTGAGCTGGGATATCCTGCAGGCAGTACAGGACGGCGCAAAAGAGTTTGGCATTCTCCCACGTGATGACTTCAATGATGGCAACAACGAAGGATCGGGATTCTTCGAGGTCAACCAGAACAATGGCGTGCGTTGGAATACTGCTAAGGGCTTTCTGCGACCAGCGATGAAGCGTCCGAACCTGCGCGTCCTGACCGAAGCGATGACCGAGCATCTGATCCTTGACGGTAAAACTGTCCGAGGCGTTCGCTTTCGTCACAGGGGCAAAGTTCTTGATGCGATGACCAATGGTGAAGTGCTTCTGGCAGCCGGGTCGATCAATTCGCCCAAAATACTCGAAATGTCCGGTATTGGGCGAGGCGATCTGTTGACCGATCTGGGCATCCCAGTCCGGCATGAAAGCGCCGGAGTTGGCGAAAATCTTCAGGACCACCTGCAGATACGTACCGTGTTTCGAGTGCAGAATGCCAAGACACTGAACACAATCGCCAATAGCCTGTTGGGAAAGGCTCGGATAGCGCTGCAATACGGGCTGACGCAGTCAGGGCCGATGTCTATGGCCCCGAGCCAGTTTGGCATGTTCACCAAATCGGACCCTTCCATGGAAACGCCTGATCTTGAATACCACATTCAGCCATTGTCAACCGACAAGCTGGGTGATCCGCTGCATCCGTTCCCGGCAATCACTGTTTCGGTCTGTAATCTGCGTCCGGACAGTATCGGCAGCAGCCATATCACGACCCAGGATTGTGATATTCAACCTGATATCCGGCTCAACTACCTCTCAGCCTCTCGGGATCAAGCTATTGCGGTCAAATCGGTCAAGCAGGCACGTAAGATCATGACAGCAAAGGCGCTTGAGCCGTATCAGCCTGAAGAGATCCTGCCCGGTCCCAAGTTTCAAAGCGATGCAGAGCTAGTCGAGGCGGTCGGTGACATCGCCACCACGATCTTTCATCCGGTAGGCACCTGCAAGATGGGAACGGATCCAATGGCCGTCGTTGATCCGCAGTTGCGCGTACACGGCTTAGAAGGGGTTCGTGTGGCAGATGCTTCCGTGATGCCAAAAATAGTCTCAGGTAACACCGCTTCGCCCGTTATTATGATCGCGGAAAAACTGGCCGGGATGATCGGTAAAACAGCCATACCTTAGTAGGTATTTCTGGATTACGCTCTTACTCGGTGAGCGTGGGTGAACACTTCACAATCAGCTCTCTTCGCATTTGCGACCAGCGTCATCCCCGATTGTTGCGCAAGCTTGACTGCAAACGCTGTCGGAGCCGATACGGCGATTAGCATGGAACATCCAAGAGCAGTGGTCTTCTGGATCAGCTCGACAGACACACGCGAGGTGACAACAACGGCACCCTGTTCTGGATCTGTGTCACTGCGGATCAGCGCACCCAGCAGTTTATCCACAGCGTTGTGCCGACCTATGTCTTCGCGAGCCATCACGATGCCTTTCCCAGGAACGAGAAACCCTGCAGCATGGGCTGATCTGGTACGATCATGCAACGCCTGATGATCCCGAAGCTGATCTGTTGCCGATGCAATATCTGCCGCATCGATCTGCAATTGGATGCCCGAAACTGGTGCAATATTCCGAACGGCCTGTTCCAAGCTGTCGATCCCGCACAGCCCGCAGCCGATCGGCCCCATTGACGCCCTGCGACGTCTTCGCAGTTTTTCGGACGCATCGTCTTTTAGCCAATAGCGAGCTTCTATACCTGCCTCATGAGCAACCTGCTCGAAATCCACAATCTCGTCGGGATCAGAGATGAATCCTTCGGTCAGCGCAAATCCATATGCAAAGTCTTGTATGTCGGAAGGCGAGGCCATCATCACTGCTGTCGTCGTGCCGTTAAACACCAGAGCAACCGGTGTCTCCTGTGCCAGTTCACGCGATATCTCAACACCAGTCCCGATACTGGATGAAGACATCCGCACAGAGGCTTCATATTGCATTTTGGGGCTGTCACGGAATGGCACCGTCATCTTCAGTGCACCTTCGCCAGTAGATCATGTCCTTGCGCGGTCAGAGAATAGAACAAGCGCTGTGAACGCTCTTCTCGGTTCTCAAGACTTATCAGCTGGTGCTCTTCAGCAAGCATCACGCACTCACGCAGGACTAGCGCGTGCGCGACGCCAAGTTTGGACGCACAGCTACGGCTGTCGCTGGAAACTCCAAAATGCGCGGCGACCAGAACTCCGGCTCCGATCGGGCTCAGGTGTTCTGGGCTTTTTGCCATAAGATTGGTGACGGTTTTCATCATCACGTCTTCCATCCCTATTTCTCCAGCAGCCGAAAACGGACCATGACGGACTTGGAGGCAGGGGTGAAGCTCTTGTCTCCAAACGCCTGATAGGGAACCAGAACGTTCAATTCCGGATAGTAGCCAGCAACGCAACCCCTTGGGATGTCGTAAGGAACAAGGCGGAAGTTTTCGGCGACACGATCGACTCCGTCATCATGACAACCGATGACATCCACCCGATCACCAGCTTTAGCTCCCAGCAGCGCGACATCCTTAGGATGCATGAACACCACCTGACGCTCACCATAAACGCCCCTGTAACGATCATCCATTCCATAGACCGTCGTGTTGTACTGGTCGTGTGAGCGGAAAGTCTGCAACACGAATGTCTGATCGTCGCTTTTGGCCCGTTGCCACTCGGTCTGATCCGGCAGATCAGCGTCCGAGAAGTTTGCTCGCCCCGTTGGGGTCTTCCAATCCCGCGCAGCAGCACTGTTGTACAGGTGGAAACCGCGCGGCTTGCGGACAGCTACATTGTAGTTGCCAAAAGCGGGCAAGACACGCGCGATCAGGTCACGAATCTTGTCGTTGTCATCTGCAAGCGCTTCCCAATCGACCACATCGCTGCCCACGGTTGCCTTGGCGATACCAGCGACGATCCCGACCTCGGACCTTAGTTCTTTCGAAGCTGGCAGATTGATCCCACCGGAACCATGCACCATCGACATCGAATCCTCGACCGTCACGATCTGGCGCGCACCTTGTGAGTTGCGATCAATCTCAGTCCGTCCAAGACAGGGAAGGATGAAAGAGGCTTTACCCGGCAACAAATGACCGTGGTTCAGCTTGGTGGCCACATTGACGGTCAAATCCAGATTGCCCAAAGCCTGTGCAATCAGTTGGCTATCAGGCGTGGCGCGGGCAAAGTTGCCGCCCAATCCCACAAACGCCTTGGCCTGACCGTTCAGCATCGCGCCAATGGCATGCAATACGTTATGACCCGGGTCACGTGGCATGGGAACACCCAATTCACGCTCCATCGCGTCCAGCAACGGGGCAGGGGCCTTTTCATTGATTCCAACTGTGCGGTCACCTTGTACATTCGAATGGCCACGTACCGGGCACAAACCCGCCCCCGGTCGTCCAATATTGCCGCGCAAGAACATAAAGCTGGCAATCTCGCGGATCGTCTGAACCGAATGCTTGTGCTGCGTCACCCCCATGGCCCAGGTGGTGATCACCTTATCCGAGGACATGTAAATTCCTGCGGCTTCTTCGATCTGGGAACGGCTCAGACCAGATTGTTCCTCAATGGTTTCCCATGACGTGCTTTCGACCAGGGCGCGGTAGGCGTCAAATCCGTGGGCATGTTCGATAATGAAGTCATAATCCAGAACAGACGCACGCCCTTCGGCCAAAGCAACTTCGTCAGTAGCAAAAACAGTCTTGGCCATGCCGCGGAAGATTGCCATGTCGCCACCAAGCCGTGGCCGATAGTAATCAGTTGAGGTTGCTTCGGAGCGACCCCGGATCATCTCAAGCTTGTTCTGAGGATCGGCAAATCGGTGCAGGCCTTTTTCCTTGAGGGTGTTGAAGACAACAACCCGCGCTCCGCGCAGGGTGGCCTTGCGCAGGTCAGCGAGCATCCTTGGATGGTTGGTTCCCGGGTTCTGGCCCACCACAAAGATAGCGTCCGCCTTTTCAAAGTCTTCCAACAGGACCGTACCTTTACCGATCCCGATTGCCTCGGTCAGCGCGACACCGCTCGCCTCATGACACATGTTCGAGCAATCCGGGAAGTTGTTTGTGCCGTAAAGGCGCACGAACATTTGGTATAGAAAGGCGGCCTCATTGCTTGCCCGTCCTGACGTGTAGAATTCAGTACGGTTCGGATCGTCCAATGCGTTCAGCGCTGCACCGATTTCAGCAAATGCAGTTTCCCAGTCTACCTGCTCGTACTTGTCGGTCGCAGGGTTGTAGCGAACCGGATGTGTCAAACGACCCTGATGCTCCAAATCATAATCGGTCCAGCTTCGCAGCTCTGTAACTGTGTGGCTGGCAAAGAATTCGGGTGTGACACGGGCCTTGGTAGCCTCCCAAGCCACTGCTTTGACGCCATTTTCACAGAATTCAAAAGATGACCCATGCTCGGGGTCGCCCCAGGCGCAACCAGGGCAATCAAATCCATCGGGCTGGTTGGCCTTGAGCATTGTTTTGGCACCTGACAAAGGTTTCCCACTGCCCATCAGCTGGCGCCCCACGCTTTTGAGGGCCCCCCAACCGCCAGCAGCTTTCGAACTTTTCCCGGTGCAGTCTTTTTTTGCCATTCTCGAACCTGTTTGATCACGCGCGATGACAAGGAAGGCATGACGCAATACCTCTCGCCTTGGCGGAGCCGATACGAAGTTGTTGATTTGTTGCAGCTGCTTGTTTTGACGTGCAGATTCACGCCCGGTCCAAGTGGCTTTCCATCAGTTAGATGCGACGGAATGGTATACCTGTCAATTGCAAGATCGGGTTTTTGATAAACTATTCATATTAAATTTCGGAAGTTACAATAATCAAACTTGATTGCTAACGTGGCACCTACAGATTGTAATGAGGCCTTAAGGTTGAAACTGACGGGTACTCACCACTGTTGACCAATCCAATTCCATCTCGCATCCTTGCGCAAATTTATTTGGCCCGACACGCGTTTAAGGCGCACCACGAAGGCCGTAATGCTATGAATTTGTAAGGCCGGCAAATGCCAGAAACTTCACGAAAGCACTATGTGCTTGATACGCACCGATTACGCGACCCGGAACAAACCCTCGAAATCGTCAGGCCCTTTCTCAAAGAGATGGGGATCACTCGTATCGCAAATCTGACCGGGCTGGATCGGGTTGGATTACCCACTGTGATGGTTGCAAGACCAAACTCGCGCTCGGTTGCGGTGTCGCTCGGCAAGGGTTTGTCTCTGCGCGCGGCCGAAGCCTCGGGCGTCATGGAAGCCATTGAGTCATGGCACGCAGAGCAGGTGGATCTGCCGCAACGCCTTGCCCGATATAACGATCTTGTTGAAAAAGAGCATGTGGTTGATGCTTATGCTCTACCTCGTGTGTCTGGTGGTCGGTTCGATCCAGATCGCAACACGGTCTGGGTTGAGGGCGAAGACCTGAGTGCTGACCGTCCGTGCTGGGTTCCACTCGAAATGGTCGATACGGACTACACTTCGGCCCCGATGGGAGGGCAGGCAGCCTTTCCCAGAACAACCAATGGGCTGGCTTCGGGGAACTGCAAAATCGAGGCGAGCTGCCACGCCATATGCGAACTGATTGAACGCGATGCGACCACCTTATGGCATCATCAACCAGCGACTGAGCGTCTGGATTCCAATAGCGTTGACGACCAACGATGTATTCAGGCGATGGAACAGATTGTGGCTGCGGATCTGGAGTTGGGGATTTGGGATACAACATCCGACATAGGCATCGCCAGTTTCCGTTGTGTGATCTGCGAAGCTGATGGCAAATCGGGACATATCGGCATTGGCGACGGCTGCCATCCTGATCGCGCGATTGCATTGTTGCGTGCACTGACAGAAGCGGCGCAAACCCGACTGACTTATATCTCCGGTGCGCGCGATGATCTGGACCCCGAGGAGTTTACGGATGCCGCACAGAACGATCGATGCCGCTACGTTCGCGAGCTGATTGATCAGGCCCAACCTGCAAAGTCGTTCCGTGATTGCCCGACCCATGTGACCTCTTCATTCGAAGATGACCTCAACCTGTTGTTAACGCGCCTGAAAGCTGTTGGGATCTCTCAGGTTGTGACTGTGGACCTGTCCCGACCGAAATACGACATCGCGGTTATCCGGGCTGTTGTACCAGGCTTGGAAGCACCGCATGACGAACCTGATTATATACCCGGTCCTCGGGCGCAGCGCGTGATGGGGCAGGCCATATGACCGTATTTGTGTTTGCAGGCCCGACCTTAACGGCTGATGCGATTTCCGAGCTTCTGGACGCAACAGTTTTGCCACCAGTAAGGCAGGGCGATGTATATCGTGTCGCTCGGGAAAACCCGCGCGCGATTGGGATCATTGATGGCTTCTTTGAAGGGGTACCTTCGGTCTGGCACAAAGAAATCCTCTGGGCGATGGAGCAGGGCATTCCAGTATTTGGCAGCGCCAGCATGGGCGCCTTGCGTGCTGCGGAACTTGCTGATTTCGGAATGATCGGGATCGGTCGCATCTATGAAGAGTATTACAACGGCACACTGACTGATGATGATGAAGTCGCAGTGGTGCACGGTCCGGCCGAGCTTGGGTTCATGTCATTGAGCGAGCCGATGGTGTCGATCCGGGCGACAGTTGAGCGCGCATGCGACGAAGGCGTGCTACCGCACGAGACCGCGACAGAAGTGCTGCGCGTAGCAAAGGCCCTGAACTATCGTGACCGTATCTGGAAAGATATCGTGCATTCGAAGCGAGAATTGCCTGGGATGATCGAGTATATCGATTGGCTGCCTGTTGGTCGTGTGGATGCCAAAGGCGATGACGCGCGCGCGATGCTGGTTCGGATGTCTCAACATCTGGAGGACGGCGCTTCTAGCGGTCCATTCGCAGTTCGAACTGAGCGCTCGCTAATGTGGCAGAGCCTGCGCGCGCGTATTGATGCTGAGCCAAGTTCTGATTGCGCTGTCAATGATGCCGTATTGAACGAAATTCGGTTGCAACCCGATCTCTTCGCAACTTTGCGAGATCGCGCCACTCTCAGCCTTCTGGCCCGTGACGAGGCGAAAAGGCGCGATCAACAACCGGATCGCGATGCACTGGTTAAGCAAATGTCGGCCCATCGGACCAATGAGGGCTTGTCCCAGCACGCAGATCTGATGCGCTGGCTCGAAATGAACGATCTGACCGCAGACGGCTACGAGGGAATGCTGGCCGATGCCTCCCGCGTTGACTGGATGATTTCTGAACGCACCGACAAGCTTGGTGCCACGCTGCTGGTCGAACTGCGCCGGTCGGGTGGTTACTCAGACTTGCGAGACCGAGCAATGCGCAAAGCAGAATATGGCTCTCGTGTACAGTCAGGAAGCTCTCACGCAGGGGCCGATCGATTGCGGATGCTGATGTGGTATTTTGAAACACATCTTGACCGAGAGGTCCCTGATGATCTTGAATCATACGCAGCTTCGGTTGGTCTCTCAGGCCGCGAAGCGTTTTATGACTTGATTGAAGCTGAATTTTTGTTTTGCCAAATGGATGTCGACTCGGACCAAAAGAAACCTGCCGAATAGGCGGTAACTGAATGGCACCTGCGCGACGCGGGAAGGGAATTTATGAACTGGCCCGAACAGATGGAGGACGAAGCGCCGGGTACCCGGTTCCTGCTGTATCCGCAATCGCCCTTTCTTGAATCCAATGCTGTGCCGGAATTGGTGGAGATCTCTGCTCCACCCGGTTCGATTGGTCCCGGCCCTGCGGGCCCACGCATGTACACAGTCGATCCGGTCGGCAAGACGACTCCATACGGTGCGAACGTCAAGGGACCGCATGGCCCGCAAATGTACCTGCCTCCTTGGGATGGTTATATACAGCCGCCCCCCTCTCCGGACGAGGACGGAAATTTCATCCATGTCCAACCCGGCGATCCCGGGTTCGAGGCGGCTCACCTATTCGGCTCAGCACACTTCACGATGGATGTCTGGGAGGGTTATTTCGGGCGACCGATCCCATGGCACTTTGCCCGCGATTTCGATCGTTTGGAGCTGTCACTACTTCCCAGTCTCGACAATGCTCATATCGGGTGGGGCTTCCTAGAAACCGGAGGCACACATGAACATGGCAATGAATACCGCCCCTATAGCCTGAACTTTGATGTTGTCGCTCATGAGATTGGGCATGCGATCATCTATAGCGTCATTGGGATGCCGTCGACCGAAGATGCATCCGGAGAATATTATGGGTTCCATGAATCGGCGGCGGACATGGTTGCCTTGCTGGCGTCCCTGCATTTTGGGTCTGTCGTGGACGATCTGCTGAGAAACACCCGTGGAAATCTCTACACGTTCAACCGCTTAAACCGATTTGCGGAACTGTCCGAGAACGCCCAGATCCGAACCGCCGCCAATGACAGGGTCCTGTCCGAATTCGCAGGCGGCTGGTCAAGTGAACACGACCTTTCCGAGCCTTTGACCGGCGCAATGTTTGATATCTTCGTAGATATCTATCATGAGCGCTTGCTGCTGCATGGACTGATCTCAGCCGAGGAAGAGGATCTGTCGGACAAACTCGAAGATTCCCCAGACTACAACGAGGTGATGCAAAATATCTTTGATGCGCGCTATGAGCAAAATCCTGAAGGGTTTCGCA
Source organism: Ruegeria sp. CH6 (assembly GCF_056537005.1). Classification (NCBI taxonomy): domain Bacteria; kingdom Pseudomonadati; phylum Pseudomonadota; class Alphaproteobacteria; order Rhodobacterales; family Roseobacteraceae; genus Ruegeria; species Ruegeria sp. CH6. The sequence goes on from NZ_JBQFQS010000010.1 coordinate 91,667, forward strand.
TCGCCTTGTTGGAGGCGCGCGACTATCTTGGCACCTATCTGGCCGACACCTGGGAGAAGCTTGACGCTGATTTGCTGAGCTATTTCGGAGTCGAAAAAGCCCTGCTTGCAGTTGATCAGGAAATCACCGGTGGCGCGTTCCGAAATATCATCGAAGGCAACTTCAGAATGCGTGAAATTGGTTTAACAACAGCGGGTCCCCGACTGCCTGAAGCTGATGAAAATAGTCATGCAAACTCTGTAAGAACAAAAATACCAAATTGACCCGAACGTAAATTGCTTTGTTTTGCGCGCATTTTGTGGCATTTAATACGCGGGTGAATTCTTATGAAACATTTGGTCCGAATTGATCGGGCCTCAAAGAGGGGGGGGCGCAGTCTCGGACTTCGCCAATCCCGTAATTGGGAGAAAGTGATATGTCTGAGTCGTTGCTCAGTTTTTCAGAAGTGCTTTTGTTTGGCCGCGCTGTAGATGATCTCAAACTCAAGAAAGACACACGGGTCCGTGTTGCCATTATTGACGATGGCGTCACCTCACTGCCCACCATCACAAGTGGTGTGATTGACGATGTGACCGTTGAGGTTGGTAACAAAGTTCTGGTTCAGATCAATGATGTTGATGTCTCAGGAGTTTACCGGGTTCAGGACTCAGGCGGATCTCTCGTTCTGGGCAACCGGAGGTTAGAGCCGAAAGGCGACTTTGTTTTTGTCAAAAAAGGATCAAAGCACAAGCGCACGTTCTGGCAACAGACCGATGATGTCACCGCAGCAGCGGAACATCAGAAGTTCGAATTCAAAGGTAAACGCCGTCGGGGCAAAGGTGTGAACAATTTCCTTGGCGATCAGTTCCTTGATGGCGGACAACTGGCCAGAATTTACGGCTTCGCATTCGAGGGCGCATATTACGAATTGCCTGAGCCCACCATTTTCCTCGTGCATGGCGATGGAGATTTCGTCAACAAAGAGGGGTCTGACGACAATGCGCCGGGCAATCTGGCATCGCGTGCGCCAAACAACCCCAACCTTACCGGGATTGCCGCTGCCGATTTTCAGTTTGCAGATGACATTCGGGTCTGGAACTACAACAAAGCTGATTTCACCGTTCGTATGGATGTGATGACCGGCCAGTTCGAACAGGTCCTGTTGGATGTCTGCTTCGGAGGTGATGGGCCTGGTGTCAGCGGCGCCCGCGTCAGTGGTGCACGGGTCAGTGGTGCCCGAGTTAGCGGCGCTCGCGTCAGCGGTGCACGGGTCAGTGGCGCAAGAGCTCGAGGCTCCGAAGATTAACTTGCATATGGCGCTGCGCTTGCCGTTGTAGCGCTGTCAAATAGGGGCGGCACATTATCCGCCCCTAAAACGCCTCTCAAACGCTGTTTGCTGGAACACCCCATCAAGTCATGGGACCTAACACTGCGCTCACCATCGAATGCGGTAGCCGACTTGCGTGTCTGTGTGGTTTCGCTATTTCGATCAGCAGAAAATCTCTCGGCTGCACATAGCGATGGTGCGACTAGACATCTTGTGGCGCGATACTCCTTAGAGGTACTCCGTTTCAAAGAGGCAGGGCTTATGCAACAAAATCCTGATGCTTGATGGTGTCGACCGTGATCCGCTCTAGTCCAGGAACAATTGCCAGAATCTCGCTGCCATTCATAAGCGTCTCCGCAACCGGTTGAGAGCGCACCAACCCGCCCGCCTCACGAATGATCAGCACACCGGCCAGTGCGTCCCAAGCATTCAGATGAGCCTCGTAATATCCCTCAGCACGGCCTTGAGCGACCCACATCAGACTCACGGCAGCCGAACCATTGCGGCGATACTCCATGTTCGCATCAACTGTGTGCTGCACGATGTCCAAATATTCCTGAAGCGGTTTGCGAGATGAACGACCCAACAACAATACTGCCTGGTCGGGTTGGCTGCAGTTCGAAACCTCAATGGCAACCCCATTGCAGAAAGCGCCCTGATCTTTGGCAGCCCAGCACAACTCATCTCGGTCAGGCGCATAAATTGCGCCAATCATGATCTCTTCGTTTTCGCAGTAAGCAATCGAGACAGCCCAATCCGGCAAACCTCTCATGTAGTTTGCCGTGCCATCAATCGGATCGACCACCCAGATCGCCTCACTTTGCCCGGATTGGCCTTCTTCTTCGCCTAAGACCGCGTCCGATGGGTAGTATTCCTTGATCAAGGCGCGAATGCGTTGTTCGACTTTGCAATCTGCAATTGTCACAAAATCCTGCAAACCTTTGACGGAAACAAAATCCTGATCTTTGTTTTTATAGAGCTCGCGAGCCAAAGTACCGGCTTCAACGGCTAAAAATCTGGCAAAATCCAGTTTGGTTTCAAATTTCTCAGTCATGCCTGTTCATTGTTGTCTGCCGAAAAATCGGTGTCAGTTTTTGATTATAGTTTTGAATTGGTGCGTCAGGGTTTTCGATGCGATCCAGCATCTGGGTGACAGCGGCAAGCACTTGTTCCTCAGCGTCCTGCCGCATCGTCGATAGCTGATAGGCACCCCAATTGGCCTGTTCGATGTCGTCGCAACCAACCACCTGCAGGTCTTCGGGAAACCGGGTGTTCCAGTCCGCGCGAAGCCGGTCCAGAACGCCCAGGGCCAACAGATCAGTCGAGCAGAACACACCATCGATCTGATCCAGCGAAAGACCCAGGTTTCCTGCTACGTCGTATCCTGCTGCATAGCTTTGGCTGGAGGATATGAACTCCGTCACCTCGATGCCTTCGGCATGACATTTCTCAATGAATGCGCGGGCGCGTCCGGTCACTGAATATGACGATGCCTGAGGGTGAACCACGGCCAAGCGACCCGCACCCGATCGGGTGAGCATCGTGTATGCCAATTCTCCGGCTTGTTGTACGTCGATTTGAACCGTGTCCGCGATGTCTTGGTTCGTGCCACGATTGATCAAGACAAGGGGCATGCGCAGGCGGCGACATTCCTGAATGATCTTTGAAGACGGCGTCGCTGATGTCACCATTACGCCAGCAACATTGTAGTTGAGCAGCACCGACATGAGTTGTTCGACACTTTCATGGGCGTCCACGGTCAGCAAAATCGGGCGATAACCGTGGCTGATGAACTCTTGCGCGGCAATTTTGACCTGCCGAGATCGGAACGGAGTATCCAGAGATGAAGCGACGATGCCAACCAGATTGGACTGTCGCGTTTGCAGACCGCGCGCCAGAAAGTTGACGCGATAACCCAACTCCTCAGCAGCTTTTAAAACCTTTTGGCGGGATTTGTCCGAAATAGCCCCGCCTTCGGTAAACGCCCTTGAGACCATCGAGCGTGAAACGCCCGCCCGGCGGGCAACGTCAAATGAGGTAACAGATTTTCTGGGTTCGTCAGTCACTGATCAACCCCTTTTTGCGACAAATCTCTGCAAAACTAAACGGTTGATCAAGATTGACCAAGTCAGCCTTCGCGTCTGCGATTTTCTCGAGTGTTTCGCTCTCGTCGCCACCGTAAGCGATCATGAAGGGCATCCCGAGCTGGCGCAGCTTAGGAAATTCAGACCAGTCGTCCGATATCGTGTATTCGATCAGTTTTGGAGCCAGACAATTAAGAGCCTCATTCAGGCTGGGAAAATCCTGTCGGCGCATCATCAGGTTCGCTTCGGAGGAAATCGCACGCATGTCGTGCAAGGATTGCGTCACGAAGGACCAGAAAAACACCCGATCCTGCATGTCGTGAGCTGTTACGCGATCCCAGACCAAATTCGCCGGTGCCGATTTCAGCTCGATATAGAGATGGCCGTCATAGGATTTGGCCAACTCCAACACTTCATCAAGCATGGGTATCTTTTCCTCGGCGTAGAACTGCGAAAACCAATCCCCGGCGCTCAGCGATTGTAGCTCTGCCAGGGTCCGGTCGCATACTGGTCCAGTCCCGTTAGTGGTGCGATCCAGTGTGGGGTCGTGCAGGACCACCAGTTGATCGTCGGCTGTCACATGGACGTCGATCTCGACATGGCTAAACCCAGCAGCGAAGCATGCGTGCGCAGCGGCAAGGGTGTTTTCAGGTGCGATTTTGTTGGCGCCTCGGTGACACACAACTTGCAATCCGTCGCGAAACTTAATCGGATTGACCAATTCGGGACGATCCGAACAGATTCCCAATACCGGCTTGTTGCGCAGTTCAGCCATTCGGACCGGATCTTCTTCGTGCCAAAGAACGACCTTCTGTCGGGTATTGCGGCAGCGGTCAAAAAAGGCATCATCCAGCAGATCCTGTGGGCGATCCAGCTTCTCCCAGCATAGATGAAGGATATCTGCCTCGGTTGCGATCTCGAATGGATCGATCCCGATTGGTATCAGGACAGCAACAGGGTAGGGGCAATCTGCAGCGCGCAGAGCTTGCACCGCAGTTGGATCAAAAGCACCAAGAATGGCGCGTTTCATCCCAACGGACTGAAGCAACTCTAATGTCGGTACAGCCGCATCCGGCGCCTTGATGTCCGCATAGATACCGCAGCAGCGGTCCTGTGCCAGTTCGATGATCTGAGAAAACAGAGGGGCTTCATCCTGACGAACTGCTGCCCGAATTTCTGCATATGTCAGGTGACGAAGGGCGCGCCCGTCTGCCAATGAAAAATCGTGGAAAGCGATGATTTGATTATCTGCTGTCAGGTGCAGATCCACCTCCCACATGTCTGCACCCAGATCGGCGGCCAGTGCAAATGCAGGCAGGGTGTTTTCCTGCGCATAGGCACTGGCCCCGCGATGCGCGATCGACAAGGGACGGGAGGGGGTCAACCAGTCCGACATCAGATGCGCGTTCCTTCGGGTGTAAAGGCCAATGCGTGATCCGAGGCGATACCCCAGTTCACGGTCTCACCCAGTTTAAGGCGCGGTCCAGCAGGTTGGATCGACCGCAGAACCGACCCGTTGGACAAGGTCACGTTATAAAGATCTTCGCGCCCTTGCGTTTCAACGAAGCTGATCTTGCCCGTCAGGTCAGATCCGAATTGCGGGCCGAAATACTCTGGCCTGATGCCAAGTTGCACCTGTCCATTGACCTTCGGCCTTAGTGTCTCGGCAATAGCAATACCGCTGTCGCCAATGCGGAACTGGCCATCAGCAACAGTAGCGTCTAGGAATGAAATCGGCGGGTTGCCAAGGAACCCGGCCACAAAGGTATCAACCGGATCGTTGTACATCTGGTCCGGTTCGCTCAGCTGTACGATTTTACCATCCTTCATCAGCGCGATGCGGTCACACATCGACATCGCCTCGACCTGATCATGGGTCACGAGGATCGCGGTGATGCCGGTCTCTAGTTGAATCCGGCGGATTTCCGAGCGCATCTCAAGCCGCAGCTTGGCGTCAAGGTTGGCCAGCGGTTCGTCCAGCAACAGCACATCCGGCTGCCGCACAAGCGCGCGGGCAAGGGCTACGCGCTGCTGTTGGCCACCCGACAGTTGCGCCGGGCGGCGATCCAGCAATTCGGGGATATGCACAAGCTCCGCAATCTCACCCACCTTGCGTGTGATCGTCGCGTTATCCAGCTTCTGCACGCGCAATGGGAAAGCAATATTCTCGCGAATGCTCATATGCGGGTAAAGCGCATAGTTCTGGAACACCACGCCTACGTTGCGCTTTTGTGAGGGCAGGTCCGAGACATCGCGATCCCCGAAGTGCAGCGTACCACCATTCATCCGGTGGATACCGCAGATGGTAAACAGCGTGGTGGACTTGCCGCAGCCAGATGGACCCAGCAGCGCCATCATCTCACCGCTCTCTACCGTAAGGTTCAGCTTATCGATGACGGTAAGGCCGTCGAAGGTTTTGGTGAAGTTTTCGAGCCTAAGTTGCATCAGCCTTTCGAGCCCCCGCCGTAGATGTTCATGAGTTTTTTCTGGAAAACCAGATAGATCAGGATCACCGGCAGTGCGTAGAACAGGCCCACCGATTTAAAGAGGTTGAAGTCAACTTCCAAACTGTCATCCAGCAGGAAGTACGCCAGGTAGGTCGACAGAACCTGCGCATCGCTGCCCGGTGCCAGCACCAGCGGCAGGATGAATTCGCTCCACCCCGACAGGAACGAAAAGATCAGCAGCGCAGACAGGCCCGGCTGTACCTGCGGCAGTACCAGCTTGCGCCAGACCATGAAGCGGCTGGCGCCATCCTGTACACCGGCCATCTCAATCTCCCACGGGACGGTGTCGTAGAAACCTTTCATGACCCAGATGCCGAAGGGCAGTTCCAGCGCGGCCTTGACCATGATGACGCCGATCAGCGTATCGAAAAGGCCAAGAAACTGCAGGATCAGGAAGATCGCGATGATCAGCGTGATCGTCGGAAAAGCGTGCAGGATGATAACACCCGCCAGAAAGAACCGCCGTGCGGGAAAGTTCAGACGCGACAGCGCATAGGCCGAGGTCAGCGATGTGGCACAGACGATGGCCGCCGTGGAACCAGCAAAGATGAAGGTGTTGATCGTTGCGATCCACACTGATCCGCGCCCCGTGGTGTCATCCCAAAGAAACCGCCAGTGGTGAAAAGTGAATTCCGAAGGTATCAGACTGCCGGGCTCTGCATCGGTGATCGAGTCCACCAATGTAAAGGCGTACATGATCACCAGTGGCAGCGACAGGATCGTTAGCAGCGCAATAACCGGCAGCGAGCGAAAGTTCGATGTCATGACAGGCCCCTATTGCTCGATCCGTGGTTTTGCCACGAGGTCTTTGAAGTTGAAGAACCGCAGGTACAGCGCGCTGGTCACGATGCCGATAACCACCAGCACCAGCGCATAGGCCGCGCCGAGACCGTATTGCAGGTTTCCGCCATAGTTGTTCAGAGCGGTGTGATAGGCGGCCAGAGCCCAAACTTCGGTCGCGCCACCCGGCCCACCATCGGTGGCCAGTAGAATGTACTCAAACGAAGTCAGCAGTGAGAGTGTCTGGTAAGATGACGTGAACAGGATCGGCCAGCGTAGTTGCGGCAGGATGATATAGCGGATCTGTTGCCACCGATTGGCCCCATCCACCTCAGAGGCATAGAGCATCGATGCAGGGATCGTCCGGATCGCTGATGAGAACAGGATCATCCCCAGAGAGGCGCCTACAAATCCATTGATCAGGATAACCACGATCCAGGCATTTGTCGCTGTATCCAGCATCCAGTTTCGGGGAGCGACGCCGAACCAACTCATGAAGGACGAAATGATTCCAGTGTCCCATGTCAGCCAGTACCACATCAGCACATACAAAACCGGCGGCAGGATACGCGGAAGAAACCAGATGGTGCGAAAGGTGTTGGCGATGCCCGAAGGCAGATAGAAAGTCGAGATCGCCAGAAACAGGCCGAAGCCCACGTTAAATGTCAATGTAAACACAACATAGAACAATGTGTTCATTGCGTAGCGCCAGGAATTGTCCAGCGAGAACAGCAGCTTCATGTTCTCTGTGGTCCAGACCCAGCCAGTATAGGCGACTTTGACCAAGATGTTTTGATCTGCCTCGGGGATGCTGGCTGCAGTCAGGGCTGCGCGAAACTCTTCTTCGGTCTGAAACCGTTCATCCATCACGCTCGAAGTGAAAAGCTCGGCCAGCGCCTTGCGATCTCGGGTTGAACGGATCCGATTTGCACGCAAGTCCTTGAGCGCACGCTCCATATCCCGACGCGATGAAAACTGTGCCCCAGCGTGCAGATCTGCTAGTTCATCTGCGGTTGCCTGATCGCGCGCTTCGGCCAATAGGGCCAGACCGGTTTCGTCGACGACATAACCGGCATTTTCCAGCTTGTCATAGGTTTCCTCCGACACACCGCTGGCTTTCACCTCGCGCAGATCGGATTGAGTCAACAGGTATTCACCGCCTGTAATGCCCGTTGATGTGGACATGTTGGTAAAGGCGAAGAACACCGTCAGGATGACCGGGGCCAGAAAGAACAGCGTTACCACGATCATCGCGGGCGCAAGAAATCCGAACCCAAGCGCATTGAAGCGGGGCATTGCAATCTCCGAGAAAAAGTTGGCCGGGGCAGGCTACCCCGCCCCAGCCAGTGGGAGGAAACTTAGCGGACGATCAGGTTGTCGCCCAATTTCGCGTTCAACTCGGATTCCAACTCGGCAACCGCATCTGCTGGCGTTTTCACACCCGTCCAGGCCGCCTCGAGCCCCTTGAACATGGCTTCTGAAAACGCGCCGTAATCCAGATTGTTCGGCTGTGCGTTGGCGCTGACCAGCAGGCGTTCTGTCGCTTCCGAGGCCCAGCGGTCATTGGCGTAAAGCTCGATGTTCGACTGCTGTTGACCGATGCCCAGATGCGCCGACTTGATCGCGTGCAGCGAGTTCAGGCGTGGTTCCGAAGCGATTTTGACCAGTTGTGCGGCGATGTCCTCGTGATCGTCGTTTTCCTGATCTGTCACCAGATAGACCAGTGGGTGAGTGATGGTGTTGGCGCGGCCGTTTTCGTTGCCTGCCGGGATCAGAGAAAACTCGATGGTACCAAAGAAGTCCTCGTTGCCTTCCTTGCCGGTATAGCGGGCGTAGTGCCAGGTACCGCCATGCCACGTCGCGGCTTTTCCATTAGCCACTTCGCTGTACCACTGGCCCCAGTCAGTACCCAGGTGGTTTTTACGCGTGATCCCTGCATCAACCGCATCGGCGAAGAACTGGTAAAATGCTTCCATCGCGGCCTTGTCCAGGACCAGCTTGCCTGTCTCAGGATCCTGCAACTGCCCACCAAAAGACTGGTAGAACTGAGCATAGTCCGGACCGTTTGATGGCCGTGGATAAAATCCGTAACCCTCTTCCACGAGGCCAGCATCGACTGCTTTCTTCGCATCTTCCAAGACGTTTTGAAGAGTGTATTCACCCGATGCGATTTTGTCAGGCAGGGCAGTGATGTCTTCTTCGGAGTAACCGATACCGCGCATGGTGTCCTTCCAGAAGAAGAACGGGCGGCTTTCTGCGTCCTGCGGCAAGCCCCATTGAATGCCATTATAGGCAGCGATCTCAAGCAGGTTGGGGTAGATGTCGTTCAGTGGCCACGCGTCGAAATCCAAATAGTCCTCGGCGGGAACGATGTAACCGGCCTGGCTCCAGGGTGCGATATCGAGGTGGCTGGTGACCACAATGTTCGGCGCGGTGCCAGCTTCGGCCGCAAGGGTTACACCCTGCTTGAACTCTTCCCAGCCTCCAAAATCACGTTTACCTTCGACGGTAATGTTCAGCTCGCGACCTTCGATCGCAGCTTCACGCTCCAGCATATCAGCGGCAATTTCAATGGCATCAATACGATATGCATCTGCATCGTTCGAGCCCCCGGCCCAGACTGTGATCGTCACGTCTTCGGCCAGAGCGGGTAGGGCGATTGTGCTCAGCAACAATGCTGCTGTGGTGCGTTTAATCTTGGTTGTGGTCATGCGGAACCCCTGTTTGGTTAGTGAGCGCAAATATCGCACACGTGTGCATGAGTTGCCCTATCATTTATTTATGTAGCCAGTGTGACACGAGCCCAGGTTTGTTACCGAGGATAGGGTTCCTCTGTCGAATAGTGATAATTGGGTTATTTTCAGTCGGAACAAATTAGCGCCGACTCTCTCCTCCAGCGGAATCGACAATTGAACACGTGTGCAAAATAGTCAACAAATTTATCATTTTTGAATGCAGACCTTCGTGCACTTGGTCGTTTTGGGGTGCAGAACGGACCAAAATGCTAAGGCTTTGTCGCTTGAAGATATTCAGGTCCGATTGATTCGAGAATCGGGTTTGATACTCAGAACTTGATTGCCCGGTCAGAATGTCCCAGAGCCTAGTTCAGTGACTTCGCTTCAAATCAGTTCTGCACGACAATGCTCGACAAAAGCCGCGTGGGTGCTGCTGCTGGTCGCGCCCGGCACACCCAGAACACCCATGGCAATCGGGGGTACCCCTCCGACGATCGGTACGAATTTCAGTGGCTTACCATCTGGTGCGAGATCGTTCAGAGGAAGGAAATTTGCAATGGAATACCCGAATCCATTGGCAACCAGACTTCGCATTACGGCCATATCGCGTGTTCGCTCACTGATCACCGGTCGCAGCCCTGCGCGGGTGAAAAACGACAGGAAGTAGTCAGAGCTGATGGGCAAATCGAGCAGGACCATCGGATAGGCTGCAAGATCATGAACGGTCACGCTGTCACAGATGGCAAGCGGGTGTTCCGGCGCCAGTAACGCGAATGGCGGCAACTCCTTTACCAGATGAAACTCAAGATCAGGTGGAAGGTTCAGATCATAGCTGAGGGCCAGATCGACTTCAGCGCGTCGCAGGGCCGCGAATATTTCGTTCTGAGTCAGTTCAACCTGACTCATATGTACATCCGGGTATTGCGCTTCAAAGCTGCGGCGCAGGCCTGAAACCACAATCTGGGCAAATGATACAAGGCAACCCAACCGCAAAGGACCCTGAACTGTGTTCGAGACAGTCGCGGCCATCCGCGTCAGTTCCGTCGCCTGATTGAGAATGAGCAGTGCCTGCCCGGTAAGGGTTCTGCCCGCTTCGGTCATTTTCAAACCCTGCGCCCGCTGGCGCACGAATAGCGGGATACCCAACTCGGTTTCCAGTTGTGTTATCGCAGATGAGATCGAAGGCGAAGATACGTTAAGCTTTTGACTCGCAGCGGCGATGCTGCCGCACTCACCGGCTGCAACAAAATACTCCAACTGGCGTAACGTGAATCTGATCGGCATGTACAAGCTTTCAAGTGGCCTGCTCATGGTGGAGCAAGGGCCACCCGACGTCCAGTCACCTTTGCAACCGGTCAATCGTCACCCGGCACCCCGTAAGATGGCGCCTCGCGCGGGTCGAGCGCGCGCTGGACATAGGCATCAATCTGCGGTGCGTATACAGCCCACGCTGTTGCGATGTTTTCAATCGGACAGTCTTCGGTCCAGTCACAGCGCAAATCAGCAATGGGCCAGGAAAGGCGGTCGACGATCTTGAGACCGGCAGAGTGTACTGGCCCCGCTTCTCCTCCAGCGCTCAGTCCCGCCCGCATTGCGGCAATCAGACGATCACCAATATGGCCGGTAGATTCGACAAATCCGGCCACGATGGCCTCGGGAACTCCTTCGTTGGCCAGCAGATTGCCACCAGAGGCTACATCGCGACCTTCGGCTTGGGTCCAGATGCCCAGACTGTTGGCACCTGAATGGATGGCCGTGCGTCCTTGTGTGTCGATGGCCAATACCTGTCGATAGTCCATGAAATTTCCCTGCCGACCGATCTGGTCGATCGCTTCGGGAGCGGACAGGCCATTTTGCATCAGATCAAGCGTGAGTGGACCCAGCGTCGGGTCCGTCACGTTCTGAGACGCTACTGCCCCGACACCAGCGCGTGCAAAAGAGCAGCGTGCTGCCACAGCCGGAGAGGACGATGATATAGCCAAACCGAACATGCCGGTTTCAGCGCAGCGGGCCACAAGGGAAAAGGTCATGCGGGGATCACCGCAGTCCCGTCAATTTCGACCAGCCATTCGGGTCTGGCCAACGCCTGAACCACCAGACCGGTCGAGACCGGATGCACGCCTTTGATGTACTCGCCCATGGTGCGGTACACCGCCTCGCGATGACGGACATCGGTTATGTAGACCACGACTTTCACGAGGTGGCTCATGTCTCCGCCTGCTTCTTCAATAAGCTGGCGAATGTTCTGCATCACCTTGTGAGTTTGCTCAACCGGGTCATGGCTGTCGATGTTTACTGCGTCGTCCAGGTTCTGTGGGCATTGACCCCGCAACCAGACGATCTTGCCACTGGCCTCGGTCACAACGGCCTGACAGAGGTCATTGTCCAGATTCTGTTCAGGATAAGTATCGGACGTGTTGAATTTCCGAATTCGGGTATGGGCCATCTGGTGCCTCCGCTATGCCACGGCCTGAACGCGATCCTGTTTGGCAAGCCAAAGCTGGAAGTCCCGAATAGTGCCTTCGTAGTTGTCTTCTGCCAGGGGCCCGGAACAGGCGTGTTCAGAATTCAGGGCAACTTGCATTCTTTCAAGCTTTTCCCGATCTTCACGATTGACCTCTTCCCATAGCGAAACCCGCTTAGAGATTGTTTCTTCATCCAGATCGTCGCCGTAAACCGACAGGGTCCATTTGACTCGTATCTGTTCAGCGTTCAGCGGAAAAATACTCAGCGATACAAGAAGACTTGCCGCCTGGCTGGCAACTTGCGTTGGGAACACTGAAAACAATGTTGACCGCAAACGCTCATCCTCGGACAGCCCTTCTGCGCCGAAGCCGCGTGAAGGGATGTCTTTGGGGTAGTTTGCGGCATATGAGGTAAAGCCGTCACCTCCGTAGAGTTTCCGTGCCAGACCTGTCGGGGTGTAACCATGCAACGTTTCCGGGTGTACGACCGACAAGTGGTAACCTTCCATGAAATTCTCGACGAGACATTTCCAGTTGGTATTCCAGATCTCTTCTCCCACATGGGCAACACGGAACGTCTCGCTTTCGTAGGGGGCCAGCAATGCATCAAGCTCCGGATATTCAAAGGGCTGTGCGTGCGGGTCCAGGCTTACGTAGATAAACCCGTTCCACAAATGCATATTGTGCCGGTGCAGACCACAGTTCGAGGCATCGAAACCTGCATTCTTCATACGTGCAGCCCGCATCAGAGATCCATCAAGGTCATACGCCCAGGCGTGATAAGAGCAAATGAACCGTTTAGCCGATCCACTGCCCTCGGCCAGTGGCATACCCCGATGCCGGCATACATTGGCCAAAACCGCGATATCTCCGTCTGCTTTGCGCACGACGATCAAGGGTTCGTTCAACAACTGAACGGTAAAGAAATCACCGGGTTCAGGCACCTCGTCCGCACGACCTAGACAATGCCAGCCACGACGCAGGACAGTCGCGGCTTCGTGTTCGAATTGCGATGCAGAGGTGTAAAATGCACCGGGCATCGACATCGGCCGGTCCGCAGGCAGGGCCGCAATCTCTTGCAGCTGTTTCGCAAGCTCGGTGTGCATCTCAGGCCCCCTCCTTTATTCTGGGTTGAAAATTGGAATCCATGCGGTTCATCAGGTATTGTGCAAAGTCGAAATTCGGCCGCTCCAGATGCGACAGATGTCCGGGCTCGGCCCCATCAGCGCAAAGACCGCGATAGACCTTCTCTGTGCAGCCACGGTCCTCGACGTTGACTTCGTCCAACAGTGTTTTCAGGTCGATCAGGTTCTGCTGGGCCTCCGTATCGTCCGCATAATCATCGGACATGCCCCCGCCGAAACGGATCTGTACCTGTGACGGCCCCTTCGGGTGCAGGCTCAGATACCAGAAATATCCGGGCGTTAGTGTGATCAGTAGGCTCGGATAGATCGCCAATAGAAAGGTTGTTCGACGCTCATCTCCCTGCAGGCGGTCATTCTTGGGATGCGCCATCGCGATACGCAGCGATTCATCCTTGAGGATCGTGTGATAATTGAAAGCTTTCCGCCCCGGTGGGCAAATCATTTCATCCAGCCGTGAAAGCCCACCGATGGTTCCTGCGTGACAGACCGGCAAGTGATAGCTTTCCATGAAGTTTTCTGCGAGCACCTTCCAGTTTGTGTCCCACAGATGCTCTTCAAAGAAGGTCTCAGTATAGTTGGTCATGTCGTATCCGGCGACCAGATCCTCGACTTCTTTAAGTTGCGAGGCCACCGGGGATGCGTCGGGATTGAGGGTTATGAAAACCCAACCCAGCCATTCCTCACACGACACTTCCGGCAGAGCATAATCGCTTTTGCAGAACCCCTTGTTTCCGGTCATTGCTGGCGCACCGCGCAGTGAACCATCCAGATTGTAAGTCCATGCGTGATAGGGACAAACAATCGATTTGGTTTGCCCCCGTCCATGCAGAAGTGTCGACATTCGGTGGCGACAGACATTCGAGAAAGCCCTCAAATCACCATCCCGATCGCGCAGTACGATGATCGGTTGATCAGCCAGTTCGCAGGTTACATAGTCTCCAACTTCTGACAACGAACTGGCGCGACCGACGCAGAACCAGTCTTTCTTGAAGATGTTTTCAAGTTCGGCCTCCAGAAACTCTTGAGAGTAGTACACGGAAGGCGGCATTGCCCGGGCCTGTTCGAACGGGACGGATACATTGGCCCGCAATGCTTCGACCGGGTTCTCGATGGGATGCATAACTGTCATGTTTCGGTGCCTTTCCTGCCGAGTCACTCAGCGGCTGCAGGACAATAGTCCCGGTAATTTTTCTGGATGGCTATCTGATCTGCGACATAAGCTGCGTCGTGCCATACACCCCAAATGAAGGTAGACCCGCGCCGCGATTGCCACGGCAGTCCAAGAAAATAGATGCCTGGCTCAGTCGAGACGCCGCGCTGATGCACCGGCGCACCTGTTTGGTCGAACGCATCCACTTTCATCCAGCTGAAATCCTGACGATAGCCCGTGGCCCAGATGATGGTGGTGATACCTTCTGCCCTGAGATCAAGCTCATGGAACGGATTGGTCAGGCATTCCGGGTCAGGCGGCAGGATCCTTGCCTCGGGTTCCTGAGGCAAATCCAGACCCATACGTTCAGCGTAGGCATCCGCCTGATCAAGCATATCGAGATAGTTCGCATCCCCTGCGGCGATGTTTTCCGTCAGATCATTGTCGATGATCAGCTTGCCGTTTTCATAGCGATCAGCCCTGCCCAGCAGCGTCATGCCTTCGGCTGCGAGGCGGCGGAAATCTACGGTCTGTCCACCCTGCGCGCCGCTGACCGAAATCGTGACATGTTCGGTGCCGGGTTCCTTGGCGGGAATGTCCCACAGGCCCAGTACACCCAGCCACCAGCAATAGTCCCGACCGCGATACGCACGAGGGGGACGATCATGCGGGCCAACACAAAGGAAAGTCTTGCGGCCGGCGCGCTGCAACTCATCTGCAATCTGACCTCCCGACGAACCAGCGCCCACTACAAGCACAGCCCCTTCGGGAAGATCTTGCGGGTTGCGGTACGAGGCGGAATGGATCTGCGTAATGCCCTCACTCTCGGGCACGATATCCGGAAAAACCGGATGCTGAAATGCGCCCGTTGCTGACACTACGGCCTCGGCCTCGATCACGCCGTCCGATGTTTCAACTGTGAATCCCGGCCGGCCAACATTCTTTGTAAGCGAGATCACCTCAACCCCTGTCCGAATGGGGGCCTCGATCATCTCGGCATAAGCGTTCAGATAATCTGCAACTTGTTCTTTGGGCGGAAATGCGTCCGCCCCACAGGTCTGAAACTTCATGTTTGGAAAACGATCGTGCCAAGCCGGGCCGTTTGCCACCAGCGAATCCCAGCGGCGCGATCTCCAGGCTTCGGCCACGCGATGCTTTTCAAGAACGATATGAGAAATCGAGTTGCGGCTCAGATGCTCGCTCATCGCGATTCCAGCCTGCCCTGCGCCTACAACAAGGGTATCAACATATTCCACCATCGCTCGGAGCCTTTCTTGCTAGGTCTCCGGGAACCTGCCATTCCCGGAGAGCGCAAAAAAGAACAGTCTTTCTTCTTTTCAATTAGGTAAGAGCTAAGAAGTAATATAACCGGTAACTATTGGCGATCGACACCAATTAAGGCGTTGAAAAATTGCAGAAACAAGGTGGAATGGTTTCGGCAGATCAGTCAGTTGACCAGCGTCTCACCCAAACGCCTTAGCATACGGCAGCAAAGTTCCAACTGCTCGATCTCCAGATACTCATCAGGCTTATGAGCTTCACGGATCGAACCGGGGCCGCAGACAATCGTATTTGAGCCCAATTGCTGAAACAGCCCTGCCTCGGTTCCGAACGCCACCAGATCGGCACCGTTTGCCCCTGTCAGCTTTGCGACCAGATCGCGGGCCGCATTGTCATCCATGGGCTCGAGACCAGCAACTTCTGCTATGATTTCCAGCTCGATACCTGCCTTTGGATGAAGAGACTTCATCTCGGGCACCAGTGTACCGTCAACGTAATCCGTCAGTGCCCCTTTCACGAAATCTGCATCGCTCGCCTGAACCGGTCGCATTTCCCAGTCGACCTCGGCTTTACCGACAATAACATTATGCGCTACGCCGCCCGAGATTCTGCCGATGTTTATAGTGCTCCATGGCGGGTCAAACTTGCTGGTCTCTGGGGTCCTTGCCTTCAGAGCCTCTCGCAACTCGAGCAATTTCGCCACATAGCGCGCAGCATATTCGGCGGCGTTCACACCTGCATCCGGCGCTGAACCATGCCCCTCCAACCCGGCAAATCGGGCCGTGTACTCATAGCAGCCCTTGTGACCCTCGATGACGCGCATCTCGGTGGGCTCGCCAACAATCGCGATATCCGGAACAATTCCTCGCTGCGCGAGATCACGGATCAAATTTTGCGCGCCCAAACAGCCCGTTTCCTCATCATATGTGAAGGCAAAGTGCAGTGGTTGCTTCAAGGCGCTTGCATCAAGCGTCTCGGCAAGCGCCAGACTGGCTGCAATGAACCCCTTCATGTCACAGGTGCCCCGACCAAAAAGCTTTCCATCGCGACAGTTCAATTCAAAGGGATCGGTTGTCCAATCCTGATCCGCAACGGGGACGACATCCGTGTGTCCGGACAACATGACACCGCCTGGCAGGTCCGGCCCTAGTGTCGCAAAAAGATTGGCTTTGGTGCCGCTATTGTCCGCAGTTAAGTTACAACGTGCGCCGAGCGCTTCGAAGCGATCCGACAAGTATTTGATCAGATCCAGATTTGAATCTATCGAAACTGTCGGAAATGCGATCAAATCGCCAAGTATATCGATGGACCGGTCCAGCATTATGGTTTCACAAACATCTTGCGGGGCCGATCGCAAAAGCACTCAGCAGGTCCATTTTCGGTAATCAGGATCGACTCTGTGATCTCTAGCCCCCAGTCATCCATCCAGAGGCCGGGCATGAAGTGAAAGGTCATGCCGGGTTCGAGGATGGTCTCATCTTCGCCGCGCAGCGAGATTGTGCGCTCCCCCCAATCGGGCGGATAACTCAATCCAATCGGATATCCGCAACGCGCCCCGCGTTCTATTCCCGCGCGCTCCAGCGGCGCGGCCAGCGCGGCAGCGATGTCCTTTGCTCGATTTCCCGCCCTCGCGGCATCAAGACCGGCTTCCAATCCTTCTACCAGTGCTGCTTCTGCGCGTTTCAGTTGATCGGGGGGACTCCCCAAATACACAGACCGGCAGAACGGGGCGTGATAGCGCCGGTAACATCCTGATAATTCGAAAAAGGTACATTCGTCGGATTTGAATACATCGCCATTCCACGTCAGATGGGGTGCTGCAGCATCCGTTCCCGACGGTAACAGGGGCACAATTGCTGCGTAGTCCCCCCAATCGTCGCCGACACCCGTGATCGCGTCGTGATAAATTTGGGCAACAAGTTCATTTTTGCGAAGGCCTGGTTCTACACGCTCGAGCACGCCATCAACGATATGCTCGGAAATACGCGCGGCCTTGCGCATCAAGGCAATCTCTTCCTCCGACTTTACGGCGCGTTGCCAGTTAACCAGTGCGGTTGCATCGATCAGTGACGCACCAGGCAATTCAGATAGCAGCGTCTGATGTGCCTTCGCTGAATAATAGTAGTTGTCCAGCTCAACACCAATCCGACCGTTAGCATGCCCATATTCGGTGATCAGTTTCGCAAGATCCTGCATCGGATGGCGTGTTGTCGATTGCACAAAGCTGTCTTCATAACCGTGGATACGGTCATCCGTCATCCAAACGGTACGGCGCGCGCCATTTGCATCCTGACTGCGCCCCCACCAAACCGGATCAGAGTCCAGAAAGATCAGCGCGCCCTGATGCACATAAAACGACCAGCCTTCGTAGCCAGTGAGCCATGAAATGTTTGAAGGGTCTTCTATGAAGAGGCAATCCAGACCGGCCTGAGACATTGCGTTCCGGGTTTTGGCAAGGCGGCGGTCATATTCCGCTTGGGTAAAGGCCGGGTCAGTATGCGCCATCTGAATCTCCGCTTCGCAACGAACTTTGGTTGACACAACTTCACCAATCGGCTCACGTCAATGGGTCAGGCAGTCGACGGGATGGAGTTCATCAAAATGAGAGGATTTGAACAGGCCGAGTTCGAGGCCCGGACTAAGCGTGCTCAAAAGGTGATGGAGCAGAAGGGCCTCTCGGCACTATTGCTGACAACTGAGACGGATGTGCGTTACTTTACCGGGTATCTGACGCGGTTCTGGGAAAGCCCGACGCGCCCTTGGTTTCTTGTACTGCCCGCGAGCGGCAAGCCGGTAGCAGTGATCCCCTCAATCGGTGCAGCGCTCATGGGGCAGACATGGGTTGATGACATCAGAACATGGAGCGCACCTGATCTGGAGGATGATGGCGTTTCATTGCTGGTTGAAACACTGATTGAGTTGACACCGGCAGATGGTCAAATCGGGATACCAGACGGCCACGAAACGCACGCGCGGATACCGCTGGCGGACCTCGACCGTGTGCGTGGAAACATTGGTCAGCGGCAAATTGCAGGTGACCATGGCATCCTGCGGCAGCTTCGAATGGTCAAATCCCCCGCTGAAATTGCCAAGATCGAAACCGCCTGTGACATTGCAGGTCGCGCATTTGCACGTGTCCCGGAAATTGCCTCTTCCGGTGTGCCGCTGGATGAGGTGTTTCGCGGGTTTCAGATCCTCTGTCTCGAAGAAGGAGCTGATTGGGTGCCTTATCTGGCAGGAGGAGCAGAGCGTGGCGGGTATTCGGATGTAATCTCGCCCGCACGACCGGTGCCATTGTCCAATGGCGACGTGCTAATGCTGGACACAGGCCTCGTCTGGGATGGGTACTTCAGTGACTTTGATCGCAACTGGTCGATAGGACCCGCGACCACCGAAGTCCGATCCGCACATGCCCGCTTGATCGAAGCTTCGGACGCTGCATTTGAAATCGCAAGGCCCGGGACCACTGCCGCCGATCTGTTTCACGCTATGAATGATGTGTTGACCCGTGATGCAGAAGGGACGGATGCGGGGCGGCTGGGTCACGGTTTGGGTATGTCGCTGACTGAATGGCCGTCGCTTATCCCAACAGATCACACAGTGCTGGAGCCGGGTATGGTCCTTACGCTAGAGCCGGGCATCGCTGTGGGTGACAAAATACTTGTCCACGAAGAGAACATCGTCATCACTGACAGTGCACCAAGATATATCAGCCCCCGCATAGGCCCCGAGTTGATCGAACTATGACACATATTCCTTACACCTTGGATGCAGACGATCCGAATGCGTCACCTCTGGGCCTGATTGTGCTTCAGACTGATGAAACTCTTGAGCCAGAATTCAGTGCCTATTTCTCGGATCGGAAGTATCCAATCCACGTGTCCCGCATTCCAAGTGGTATTGAGGTGACAACGGATAGCCTGGCTGAAATGGAAACAGCACTGCCGGCTGCTGCCAGTCTTTTGCCGAATGCGCGACCTTATCGGGTTGTCGGATATGGATGTACCTCGGCCAGCTCGGTCATTGGGTCCGAACGTGTGGCGGAACTGGTTAAGCAAACCTGCAATACTGCTGAGGTCACCAATCCCCTGCGTGCGGCTGCGGCTTGCGCCGCAGATCTTGGGGTTTCAAAGTTTGCGTTGCTCTCGCCCTACATAGAAGAGGTCAACATACCGTTGCGCCGGGCGTTCGCCGAGCGCGGAATGTCGACTGATGTTTTCGGAACCTTTGGCGAGGCCGAAGAGGCAAAAGTGGTACGCATATCCAACCAATCGGTGGTCGACGCCGCCGTAAAATTGGGCTCCGATTCTTCGGTCGAAGCAGTATTTCTAAGCTGTACGAACCTCAGAACCTTGTCGGCCATCCCTGAAATCCAGAAAAGGATCGGAAAGCCGGTTCTTTCAAGTAATCAAAGTCTCGCTTGGCATATGAAGCGCTTGAATGCAGCTTAATGAATTATCAAAACGATATCTCAATTATCAAAAATTGCATTCAAGGTTGCAATGACGCACCTGCTTGGTCTTAACTGAGTCGACAGATCAGTGAAATCCGACGCTGTTGGATAATCATTTGACGAGACAGGGGGTCTTGTGACCGAAACAAGTAACGACGCCGCGTTTGTCGAATTTCAACGCGTTCAAAAGTCTTATGATGGCGAAAATCTCGTCGTTAAAGATTTAAATCTGGCTATGCCCAAGGGTGAGTTTCTGACGATGCTCGGGCCATCAGGGTCCGGGAAAACCACCTGCCTTATGATGCTTGCCGGGTTTGAAACAGCCACCCATGGTGAAATCCTGTTGGATGGGCGGCCCATCAACAATATTCCGCCCCACAAGCGCGGCATCGGCATGGTGTTTCAAAACTACGCCCTGTT
Source organism: Ruegeria sp. CH6 (assembly GCF_056537005.1). Classification (NCBI taxonomy): domain Bacteria; kingdom Pseudomonadati; phylum Pseudomonadota; class Alphaproteobacteria; order Rhodobacterales; family Roseobacteraceae; genus Ruegeria; species Ruegeria sp. CH6. Next base: position 111,993 of record NZ_JBQFQS010000010.1, read on the forward strand.
CCCGCACATGACTGTGGCCGAAAACCTTTCGTTCCCACTGGAAGTCCGCAAGATGGGCAAGTCCGAACGTGAGGAAAAGGTAAAGCGCGCTCTGGATATGGTGCAGATGGGTGCCTTTGGCAGCCGCCGTCCCGCTCAGTTGTCAGGTGGACAGCAACAGCGGATCGCACTGGCACGCGCCCTTGTTTTCGAACCCGAGCTGGTTTTGATGGACGAACCACTGGGCGCTCTGGACAAGCAGCTGCGTGAACACATGCAGTTCGAAATCACCCGTCTTGCGCATGAGCTTGGAATCACGACCGTTTACGTCACTCACGACCAGACCGAAGCCCTAACCATGTCGGATCGTGTGGCGGTTTTCGATGACGGCCGCATCCAGCAGCTTGCCCCGCCCGATCAGCTCTATGAAGAACCCGAGAACAGCTTTGTTGCGCAGTTCATCGGTGAGAACAACACGCTGGAAGGCGTGGTGAAATCGATCGACGGTGATACCTGCCTTGTTCAACTGGATGATGGCTCGGAAATTGATGCGGTTCCGATCAATGTGCACCAGCCGGGCGAGCGCACCAAAGTGTCGATCCGGCCTGAGCGTGTTGAATTCAACAAAGACCGACTGCACGCCGATGCGCACACGCTCAAGGCGATAGTGAAAGAGTTCATCTATATGGGCGATGTGTTCCGCTTCCGCATGTCGGTCGCTGGGAATGACGAGTTCATCGTCAAGACACGGAATGCCCCGGATGCTGTAAAACTGAAACCCGGCGAAGAGATAGAGATCGGGTGGCTGCCTCAGGATTGTCGTGCGCTGGACGCATAGACCAGCCGGGTCAGGCAGAGGGACAGGCTGACGAAAACCCGTGCGTCAGCCTACAATAATACAAACGGGAATAACTGGGAGATACTTTATGAAACCAACAAAGATCTTGCTTTCTGCAGCCGCAATTGCGACGGCCGCAGGCACCGTTTCCGCAGAAGAGATGACGATCGTCTCGTGGGGCGGCGCCTATTCGAAATCTCAGCTAAAGGCTTACCACGAGCCCTATTCGGAAAAGACCGGCGTCACAATTCTTAACGATGACAGCTCGGCCGAAGCGGTGGCAAAACTGCGCGCGATGAACGAAGCGGGCAACATCACATGGGATGTGGTTGATGTTGTGGCTGCAGATGCGATCCGTCTGTGTGACGAAGGCCTGGCGATGGAAATCGACCCGGATACACAACTGGCGGCAGCACCTGACGGAACACCTGCATCGGAAGATTTTGGTGACCTGTTGGTCAGCGAGTGCTTTATCCCGCAGATCGTGTATTCGACGACCTTTGGCTATCGTACAGATTTGGTGGGCGACAATCCTCCGACCGACATTTGTGCGGTATTCGATCTCGAAGCGTATCCCGGCAAACGTTCGCTGGAAAAGCGCCCGATCAACAACATGGAATGGGCTCTGCTCTGTGACGGCGTGGCCAAAGAAGACGTTTATGACGTTCTGGCAACTGCCGAAGGTCAGGATCAGGCTCTTGCCAAGCTCGACACCATCAAGGACAGCGTTGTCTGGTGGTCCGCCGGTGCTGACACACCGCAGCTTTTGGCTGATGGCGAAGTCGTCATGGGCTCGACCTATAACGGTCGTCTGTTCAGCGTGATCGAAGAGCAGAAGCAGCCGGTTGCAATGCTTTGGGACGCTCAGGTATTTGACCTTGATGGCTGGATCATCCCGGCCGGTCTGAGCGATGAGCGCAAGCAGCGCGCGCTGGACTACATCATGTTCGCCACCGACACTCAGCGTCTGGCAGATCAGGCCAAGTACATCTCGTACGGTCCTGCACGGGCATCGTCTGCACCGCTGGTTGGTCAGCACGCCGAACTGGGTATCGACATGGCACCACATATGCCGACCGATCCGGAAAACGCAAAGAACACGTTCCTCTACAACTACGAGTTCTGGGCTGACTATCGTGATGACATCGACGCCAAATTCCAGGCGTGGCTGGCACAATAATCGCTGAATGCGTTGAAAGATTAGTCAGGTGGCGGTGCGCCGCCGCCTGACCCAAGCAGAACCAAGAGGCACGAATGACTGACGCAAGCCAACCCGCCGGACCCATGCTGGCAGCGGACGGAACGCCGCTCAAGCAATCGCTCGCGCGTTCGTTGCGGCGTCAGAAACTCCGGGCGCTTTTACTTGTCGCGCCACTGCTCCTGTTCGTGCTGTTTTCGTTTCTTGTCCCCATAGCCTCTATGCTGTTCCGCTCGGTCGAGAACAGCATCGTTTCGGATACGATCCCGTTAACGGTCGAGGCACTGAATAATTGGGATGAGACAAGTGGCGAGCTACCGGGCGAAGACGTTTATGATGCGTTCGTCCGTGATATGGTCATTGCGATCGACAACAAACAACACACCCGGTTGGGAACGCGTCTGAACTACGAAGAAACGGGCATGTCTTCGATGTTCCGCAAATCCGGTCGGAAGCTCAAGCGTCTGGATCCCGAAACCGACGGACCGTTCAAAGAACAGCTGATCGAAATTCACGAAGGCTGGGGTGATCCACAGACATGGCGTGTGATCAAGACCCACGCGGTGCCAATTACCAATGGTTACTTCCTGAATGCTGTCGATATGCGACGCACTCCCGAAGGGGCGCAGGCGCAACCGGAAGACAAGCAGATTCTGATCAAGCTTTTTGGCCGTACGCTGTTCATGTCACTGGTGATTACCGGTGCATGTATCCTGTTGGCCTATCCGATCAGCTACCTGCTGGCGACATTGCCTATGCGGGTTTCGAACCTGCTGATGATCCTCGTATTATTGCCATTCTGGACATCCCTTCTGGTGCGAACCTCAGCCTGGAAGGTCATGCTGCAGCAACAAGGTGTAATCAACGACACGCTTGTTTGGCTCGGGCTGGTTGCGGACGATTCACGTCTGATCATCATCAACAACCAGATCGGTACGATTGTTGCGATGACGCATATCCTGCTGCCATTCATGATCCTGCCGATGTATTCGGTGATGCAGACGATCCCGCCATCCTACACCCGTGCCGCCAAGTCGATGGGGGCCACGAACTGGACCACCTTCTGGCGCATCTACTTCCCGCAATCCATTCCGGGTATCGGAGCGGGTTCGATCCTCGTGTTCATTCTGGCGATTGGTTACTACATCACGCCCGAGATTGTCGGCGGAACCAAGGGTGTCTTCATCTCGAACCGGATCGCCTACCACATCTCGTCCTCGCTGAACTGGGGACTTGCCGCGGCCTTGGGAACAATCCTGCTGGGTGTCGTGCTGCTGCTCTATTGGGTCTACGACAAGATCGTCGGCATTGATAACGTGAAGCTGGGATAAGAATAATGGCCGCACTTACACCGATATCCCGCAAACCTCTGTCAATGGTCCTGCCCAGCGTTGCGCTTGCTGGCGCTTTCGCTGGAATTTTTGTCGGCGCTGGTAATGGCTCGATTCTTCTAGGAATGTTAGGCGGAGCGATCCTGATCGCAGGGTTGGCTTGGATCTACATTACGCTGCTAAAAAACGAAAAGCTGGCGCGATGGATCAATATCCTTGGCTTCGGGATCGTTGGCTTTCTGGTTTCCGGTCCGATGGGGGGTGTACTCGGCCTACTGGGCGGGTGGTTCTTCATCTGGTTCATCTATTGGCTGTACGAAGGCCGGTATCGCCGCAAACTGTTGCCCTACCTGACGCCAAAACAGGTGTTCTACCACTACCTGTTCAGAGTGATCTGTGGTGCGATCTTTGTCTTCCTGATCACACCAATTCTGGTGGTTCTGCCGCTGTCCTTTAACGCTCAGGACTTCTTTACGTTCACGCCGGAAATGTTGCGGCTGGACCCTGAAGGGTATTCGCTGAAGCACTACCGCGATTTCTTTACCAACAATGAATGGCAGCGCAGTTTCAAGAACTCGCTGATCATCGCACCGATTGCGACGATCATTTCAGTCTCTCTGGGTACGCTGGCGGCCATCGGCCTCAGCCAGAGCCACGTTCCCGGACGCCGCGCCATTATGGGTATCCTGATTTCGCCCATGATTGTCCCGCTGATTATCTCAGCCACCGGCATGTTCTTTTTCTACAGTGATATCGGCCGCTTCATGGAAGGTACGCTGGGCATGAACAAGAACCTTGTGGGTTACATCAAAGTTATCCTCGCGCATGCGGTTCTGGGTATTCCGTTTGTTATCATCACTGTAACCGCGACCCTGGTGGGTTTCGACCGTTCCCTGACTCGCGCCGCTGCCAATATGGGCGCTGGTCCTGTCCGGACGTTCTTTTCAATCCAGATGCCGCTGATCCTGCCCGGCGTAATCTCGGGTGGCCTGTTCGCCTTCATCACTTCGTTCGATGAGGTGGTCGTTGTGCTGTTTGTCGGGTCTGCCAGCCAGAAAACCCTGCCTTGGCAGATGTTCACCGGCCTGCGGGAGCAGATCAGCCCGACCATTCTGGCGGTTGCGACGATCCTCGTGGTGATCTCGATCGCGTTGCTTACCACGGTTGAACTGCTGCGTCGTCGTTCTGAACGTCTTCGCGGGCTTTCTCCGGCTTGACGTAAAAAAGCAGGTCATTTAACGATTCACCCGTTCAACCCCTGCTGCGATGGCGTCGTGGCACTTAAGGGGTTGATCGGCTCTCGGACCCCGAGACCGCCTGTCCTGAACGCCGGGACATGTGGCCGGGCTTTGCACGTCCGGCAAAGATGAGAGACCTGACTATGACCGACTTAACAAATCGCCCAGAGTTCTTTACTTGTCACAATGGTGACAAAGCACCCCTGCCGTTCAGCAAGGGCGAATATGAACGCCGCTTGGGCAAGCTGCGCTCGATCATGGCAGCCCGCGATGTTTCCGCAGTGCTGCTGACTTCGATGCACAACATCGCCTACTACTCCGGCTTTCTTTACTGTGCCTTCGGCCGTCCCTATGGCTGCGTCGTAACGCAGGATAGCTGCACCACCGTGTCCGCCAATATCGACGCGGGACAGCCCTGGCGGCGTTCTGTCGAAGAAAACGTTATCTACACTGACTGGAAACGCGACAATTACTGGCGCGCTGTTGCAAGTCTGATTGGTAACGCGAAACGCGTCGGTATCGAGAGTGACCACATGACCTTGGCCGCGCGCGATACCGCGCTGAACATGCTGGGCGCGCCCGAGCTTGTCGACATTGCGCCCGATACCATGGCAGCACGTATGGTGAAGTCCGCAGAAGAAATCGAGTTGATCAAGGGTGGTGCACGGACTGCCGACGTAGGTGGCGCCGCCATTCATGCGGCGATCCGAGAAGGTGCAACCGAGATTGAGATCGCAATGGCAGGCCGCGATGCGATGGAGGCCGAGATTGCCCGCGCTTATCCAGATGCTGAATACCGTGACACCTGGGTTTGGTTCCAGTCAGGTCTCAACACAGACGGCGCCCATAACCCGGTGACAAAACGCGCGCTGCAGAAGGGCGATATTCTTTCGCTGAACACTTTCCCGATGATTTCGGGATACTACACAGCGCTTGAGCGGACCCTGTTTCTGGGTGAACCGGACGCTGAAAGCCTGCGCTTGTGGAAGGCCAACGTCGCAGCTCATGAACTGGGTCTGAGCCTGATTAAACCGGGCGCGACCTGTTCCGGCATCACTGCTGAGATCAACCGGTTCTTTGCTGACGAAGGCTTACTGCAATACCGTTCCTTCGGCTACGGCCATTCCTTCGGTATTCTCAGCCACTATTACGGACGCGAGGCAGGGCTGGAATTGCGTGAGGACATCGACACCGTTCTCGAACCGGGCATGGTGGTTTCAATTGAGCCCATGTTGTGGATTCCCGAAGGGCAGCCCGGCGCAGGTGGTTATCGTGAACACGATATTCTTGTTGTTGGTGAAGATGGTGCAGAAAACATCACGGGCTTCCCATATGGCCCGGGTCACAACATTATCGGCGCCTGATCGGATGCGTGGAGCCACTTGCTCCACGCTTGCCAAAGGATATCGACATATCAGATCCTAAGCGCTTCAAACGACGTATTCCGGCACTCAGATCAAACTGACTGCCGGAATACTGAAGCATTCAAATGCAGAATGCTCTGGGGAGGGAACTTACTTCCGATTGTGGAAGATGAAGCCGATGAAGTTCAGCAACAGTTGCGCCGCAAGAATCTGGGTGCTTTCAGATGGGTCATAAGCTGGGGCAACCTCTACCAGATCGATGCCAACAACATCGCCACGTTTACTCAGACCCTGCAGAATCTCCAACACGTCATAATACTGAAAACCACCATGGCTGGGTGTGCCAGTCCCGGGCGCAATTGATGGGCAGAATGCGTCAATATCGATGGTGACATAATAGCGTACACCTTCGGGAATACGATCCAAAACTCCCTGAGTTCCCAGTTTGCGTACCTGTCGGACCGACAGAATATCCGAGCCGCGGGCGCGGGCATCGTCATAACCCTCTTTCGCGGTCGAGGATACGTTGCGGATGCCCAGCTGGGTCATGCCGGACACGTAATCCTTCTCAATCGCGCGGCGCATAGGATTTCCGTGGCCGACGGTCACTCCATGACGTTCGTCGACAAAGTCCAGATGCGCGTCGATCTGGATGACGTGGATTGGGCCCTTCTCGGCGCAGTCTTCCGCATAGGCGTTGATGCAGGGAATGTTGACCGAGTGATCGCCGCCGATTGTGACGGGGATTGCACCCGCATCGAGGATTTTCTTGACGCCGTATTCGATGTTGGCGTGGCTCTCTTCGGTTTTGGTGTGGATGATATCCGCGTCGCCCAGATCGACGATGCGAACGTCGCCGCCCAGATACGTTGCGTCGTCCTCGTGATCATACGCCCCGGCATGACCGAAGCTGAACAGGGTCGATGCCTCGCGGACCGAACGCGGACCAAAACGCGCGCCCGAACGGAACTGGCAGCCGAAATCAAATGGCGCACCGAGGATCGCCACATCCGCGTCGATCTCGTCCCAGTTCTCGACGTAAGGTTTCTTGCCAAAGGTCGAGATGCCGACAAAGGGCAGATTCAGACGACCAGCTTCATAACCATGTCCCGACATGTATTCTCCGTTTCTTATTGTTTAGCGATAAGCCAGTTCCGGCAGGAACAGGGCGATTTGAGGGAAGGCTACCAGCAACCCGGTCACAATCAAAAGAATGATCAGGAACGGGGGTACACCGCGTACCACTTCGACAAAGGGCCGGCGGAAGACAGCGATGGCAGTGAACAGGTTGCAGCCGAAGGGTGGTGTTGCCGCGCCGATGGCCACCTGCAATGTGATCAGGACACCGACCAATACCGGGTCCAGCCCGCTGGCTTTGATCATTGGCGCAAAGATCGGCACCAGGATCAGGATCACCACGATCGAGTCCACAAACATGCAGCCAACAAAGAAGGCGACGTTGATCGCAAGCAGCACCATCAGTGGGCTGGCCTGTTCAAGACCCAACGCGGCAATGATGGTTTGCGGCACCTGCGCAAAGCTCAGCGTCCAGCTGAACGCCGCACCGGCCGCGATCAGGATGAAGACAACCGAGGTGATGGCGCCGGTGGACAGCGCGATATCGAACAGATCTCCGATTTTGATCGAGCGGAAGATCACGACCTCAAGCACGACGGCATAGAGAACGCAGATCGCAGCGGCTTCGGTTGGAGAGAAGACACCGCCATAGATGCCGCCAACGATGATGGCCGGGAAGCCCATCGGCCAAAGTGCCTTGCGCAGAGCGGTAAAGCGCTGGCCCCAGCCTTCGCGCGGCAGCACAGGAATATCGTGGCGATAGGCGTAATACATGCAATAGGCCGAGAACAGCACCACAATCAGCAGGCCCGGCAGGATACCCGCAATGAACAGTTGCGAGATCGATGTGCCTGAGACCACGCCATAGATAATCATGCCGATCGAGGGCGGGATCAGGTAGGCGAGGTCGGCGGCGTTGACGATCAAACCAATCGAAAAACTGTCGCTATAGCCTGATTTCAGCATCCGAGGCCGCATAGCCCCACCGATGGCCACCACGGTCGCCTGTGTCGAACCACAAACCGCGCCGAACAGTGCGCAGGCTGATGTGACAGAAATTGCCAGCCCGCCCTTGATGTGGCCCATGAAGCTCATCACAAGGTCAATCAGCCGGTTGGCGGAATGACCCCGCGTGATGATATCGGCAGCGAGAATGAACATAGGCACCGCAATCAGCGCGGCCGGTTTCACACCCCCAATCATCTGTTGGATCAGGATCTGCATGTTCATGTTGGGGAAATAGACAAGGAACCCCAGCACCGCCGCCGAGATCAGCGGCATTTTCATTGGAAAACCTGCCAGCAGCAGGACGATCATCACGATAAGCATCAACTCGGTCATTTGTCTGCCTCCGTGGATTCTTCGTAGCGCTGAATTGCGGCTGCTGTTTCAGGGTCTTCATAGCTGTCGACTTCGAGGTAAGAGACGTAGACCTCTTCTTCGGCGAAATTCAGGTTGCGGATTGCCGTCAGCAGGTATTGAAAAGACGCGAGGGTCAGGCCAATCACCACCCAGACATATGTCAGATACAGCGGCATCTGCAGCGCCGGGGTAATCCGCCCGCGTGAGGCGACTTTTTGAACATATTCCAACGCGTACCAGGCCAGCACAGCCATCACTACGGCGGTGGTCGCGGCGATGATGACCATCAGGCCCTTGCGCAATTTGATCGGCAGTGCGTCATAGATCGCGGACATGCGGATGTGGATGCCCTTGCGGGTGGCATAGCCCAGCCCCATGAAAGTGACGATCACGATGAGGAATTCGTTCAGTTCCTCGGAAAAATAGATGGACTGGTTGAACACGTACCGGCCAAAGACATTGGCGATGGTGTTTACGGCCATCAGGATGATCCCCCAGCCCAGGATCCAGACTTCGATCCGTCCGATGACGGCGTCGATCTTTCCCAGAAAGCCGAAGGGAGTGGCAGTGCCGCTTTGCATGGTTTCCTCCCTTTTAAAACCCTCACGCGCCGTGCGCGTGAGGGAGTTTTACGTGAGTTGTGGGGATATCAGTTGCCCGCAAGCTCAGCTTGCAAAGCGTCCAGCAATTCCTGACCACGCGCGCCGACTGTATCGACATAAGCCGCCGAGGTGCCGGTGCTGCGCTCACGGAAGGCGTCACGCTCTTCTTCAGTCAGGACGACCAGGCCGATATCGGGCTTGGCTTCTTTAATGATGTCCAGACGCTGCTGGTTGAAGTCGGTGACAACGCCATCGATGAACCCGGTCATTTCGGCCATGGTGTCACGTACCAGTTGCTGGCGATCAGGGCTGAGGGTTTCGAACCAGTCCGAGCCGGCCACGACGGTGGTGACAAGCTCTTGCTCACCGGCCCAGATCAGGTGGCTGGTGACTTCGTAGAACTTCATTTCTTCGATGGTCGGGATTGGGTTTACCTGACCGTCGACAGCACCCAGTTGCAGCGCGCCGAACACTTCGCCAAATGGTAGCGGCGTCGGGCTGGCACCCATGTTCTTGTAGGTCTCCAGAAGGATTGGCGAGACCATCACGCGCATTTTGAAGTTGTCGAAATCTTCAGGCGTGCGAATTTCGCGGTTGGTGGTCCAGACCTGCGGGCCTTCGGAATACATGGTCATGACTTCCAGACCACGCTGGCGGAAGTCATCGTTCAGCGGACCATAGATGGTGTCCGAGCTGCTGAGGATGTTCGAAATCGCGGCCGGATCGGACGGCAGAAGGTAGGGCAGCAGGAAGACCTGGCTTTCCGGAACAATGGTACCCAGATTGCCGATGGAAACGTTGGTGAACTGAATGATGCCGTCGGCAGCCTGTTCAACGGTCTCCGTGGGCGTACCCAGTGTACCCATCGGGTAAACCGTTACGGTCACTTCGCCATTGGTGGCTGCTTCGATGCGCGATTTGAACTCTTGCGCATAGGCGTCCATGATCGAGCCCGGGATCTCCTCGATGGCGAATTTCCAGTCCTCGGCCATCACGCTGATCGGCGCGATGCTCAGCAGCGCAGCGGCGGCAGTTATCTTGATATTGGAGAAAGAGATTGTCACGCGAATGTCCTCCCATTTCGCTTTCATTGCCAATTCTGGAGAGAACCACACCACGGATTCTTTCATGAAAAAATATCATCTTGTAAATGTTCACATAAAGAAAAACTATGTTATGTGGTTAGGAGGAGCTGACCTTTGAAACTGCTGAGAAATACACTCCTTGAGACATTTGTGGCCGTGGTCGATTGCGGTGGATTTACCGATGCACAGTACGCACTGGGCATTACACAATCCGCCATCAGCATTCGAATCCGCGACCTCGAAGCGGCACTTGGATATCGTGTGTGCGAACGCGGGCGAGGGGGGTTCCGCCTCACGGAGCGGGGTGAGATCGCCTATGGCAAAGCCAGGGACATTCTGCGCAGCGCGCGTGATTTTGATGCCGAACTCCTTGAGCTTCGGGACGCCACAACCGGCGATTTGCGGATCGGGGTCGTCGACGCCGTCAACACCCTTGCCGACCTGAGCCTGGAAAAGGCCCTGAAGCGGTTTCTCGACCGGCCAAACGATGTACGCCTGGAGATTGTTGTTGCTTCACCGACGGAACTCACACAACAGCTGATAACCGGAAAACTGCATGTTGCAATTGCACCGTTTCGCAACCAAGTTGCTGATCTGACATACACCGAATTGTGCCAAGAAGAGCACCGGCTCTATTGCGGTCGCGACCATCCGTTGTTCGATTTGCCCAACGACAAAATCGATATCAACATCATCTCGGGTTATCATATTTGCCAGAGATCCTACAGCCACCTGGTATCGCCCGAGCTTCAATCCACAGACCCAAAGGCTGTCGTGGCGAATATGGAGGCCATGGCGACATTAATTGAGACCGGACACTACCTTGGGCCACTGCCGGTCCACTTCGTAGAAGCCAGAGCACAGAACGGAAAGCTCCGAGAACTTGCGCCGGACAGGTTGCACTGGACCTCCACATTCTACCTCGCAACCCGGCCGACAAACCTTCACAGACGAGCAGTTGAGCTTTTTGTTGAGGATGTGATCTGGGCTTGTGGAGCGGACGCTAAACGATAAAGCGTCAATATCGGGCGTCGGGCTCATTGATTTTCTAAGTCAGTAAATTGCGATTGCCATATGAGCGATTTCTGAAAGGAAGGCTTTCGGGCATCGTCTATAGCGGGCTTTCACACGCCCCAAATTCAGGGGCCCGTCAAGCATGATTTCGTCTAACCATCTTCAAACCGAAGGTGCCTTTGTCGTTTGGTCGCGTACCACGGTTATACAAGATCTTATGCAGGCCTCAGGGGTAGTGAACACCGTGAGGCGCACGGGGGACACGCGCGAACCAGCTCGGCAAGAGAGATCGATATTCCCTTCATGCCATTAGCCTCAACTGATCGATAATGCGCGCGTTCATATGCGACTTGAGATAGCCAACCAGATCGTTCTTCTCGGTATCTGGGATATTGATGACATGATTCATCTCGATCTCTAGTTAATTACTGCGCTCTGCGTCACATCCCCGGATATTCGCAGAGCGCGCCTTCCATGAGTGAGGGGACAACCTCAGGAAGTGTGTTGAAGAAGGCGCCCATCAGATCTGGTCTGAGCTGAACGCCTGAAATTGGCAGGGGTTAGAGGCTCAGGCCTTCCAGCCCCATTTGTAGTGATGATGTTCAAAGGCTGGGTGCATTCCGGTTTCAGCCAAGCCTTCGACCATGAAACGATAGAGTGAACGCCAGTACGGCTGAATGGTGACGCCTTCTTCCTGGATCAGTTCTTCCATCTTTTTCGCCACCACGCGGCGCTTGTCTGCATCCGCAATTGTCAACGCTTCAGCCAGCAGGGCGTCAAACTCGGGGTTTTCCCAACCAAACTCATTCCATGCCTCGCCTGATTTGTAGGCAAGCGCGTGAATCTGCACACCCAAGGGTCGATGGTTCCAATTGGTTGAACTGAACGGGTACTTGGTCCAGTCGTTCCAGAAGGTTGCCCCAGGCAGAACTGTCCGCTTTACCTTGATACCCGCATCCCGCAACTGAGCGGCCACGGCGTCAGTTGTGTTTCTGCGCCAGTCATCGTCGATCGAGAACAATTCGTGCTCGTAATCGCCCATTCCGGCCTCATCCATCAGTGCTTTCGCGGCCTTCGGATCATAGGGCATAGGTGGCAACGGGGCGAATTCGGGATGCAATGGGCCTACATGGTGGTTTTCGGCAGTTTCGCCGCGATTCCCGTAACCAAGTTCGAGCAGAACAGCGTTTTTAACCGCCATTTGAATTGCCTTGCGCACCCGCTTGTCAGCATAAGGTTTGCTACCATTTACCTCTGCTTGCTGGTTGGGACGGATGACAATGGTGCTCATGGTCAGCACTTCGGACTTTTCATAGCCGAGGCCATCCAGAACATCGATGAATTCTCCGACGGCCTCGTGAAGCATATCGACTTCGCCGGATTCCAGCGCTGCCAGCCAAGCAGCCGGATCGGTGCCATAGTCGATGTATTCGATCTTTTCCAAAGCTGGTTTGCCGAACACCTCGTCGCCCCACCATGGATGCGCATCATTGCGTATCAGTGTGCATTTAACGCCCACCTCAAATTCATCGATCAGATACGGACCGGTGCCTATGGCACCTTTGACGTCGTTTTCATCGAAGGATTCATGCACGATTGCAGCGGGATAGTCAGACATTCCCGCAATCAGAGAAATATCCGAATCCGGTAGTGTGAGCTTAACCGTATGATCGTCTACGACTTTGACCATGTCGGGGCTGGCTTTGTTCAGTGTCGGGTCAACCAGACTTGCAAAGCGACCGGCCATCGAGTTGGCTTCGACACTTCTGTCAGTCCATCCGCGAATATTCCGGGCGACATCCTGAGCCGTGAAATCGTCACCATTGTTCCACTTCACGCCCCTGCGGACATGTAGAGTGTATTCGGTGGCGTCATCATTAACCTCCCAGCCTTCTAGCAGCATGGGCGTCAACGAACCATCAGGGTTGTATTGCACCAGATATTCAAGGGTGCCGCGGGTTTCGTTGCCCATTTCGGACCAGTCATAGGTACGCGGGTCCTTCAAAGCGCGCACGCTCATCTGAACGCGCACAACGCCGCCATCCTTTTTGATGACATCCGCACTTGCCGGTGCCGGCACACCAATCAAACTGTAAGCAGCCGCAGCGCTAACCCCGAGGCCAGTGGCACGAGTCAAGAATTCGCGACGGCTAAGCTTTCCCTGATGATATTCACTGGCGTGCATTTCGATCGCCCAGTGGATATCAGATTGTTTTTTAGTCTTACTTTCCAATTTTTCCTCCCTTGGTGGGTGTTTCAATGCGAGGATCAACACGGCAAAATAATTCGCCAAAGACGATCTTCGGTGCTGTCAGAACCTTCTCGTACCGGGGCTGACCGCCATCGAGTTGCCCTGCGTGAAATGGTGAGAACCACGCAGGGCACGTCTTCCGTGAGTGGTCAGTTCAACCCGGAAGTATGTCGGCCAGAGGATAACCTTGGGCAGGCAGATTGCCGGGCTTGAAGTCTTGGATCACCGTCGAGGTTTCCACCGCCTTAAGCGCCATATTGGCCTTATGAATCTGTCCTGCCTCGATATCGGTCAGTGCCTGTTCCAGATGTGTTGCAGTGGCGCCGACAGGCAACATTACGACTGCGACATCCAATTCGACGCCAGCCTTCGACATGACCTTGATCGCTTCATCCACGCGACCCTCCTGAATCATGACCCCAGCTTGGGTTATGCTAGCGCCATGCTGATCCGTAGGCTCAAACCCATCGGAGAACTTTAACCCGCTGTCGACGGGCAGGGCGTAACCCTTGCCATCACTCAGATGCACCGAGAATTTTGCCGCATGCTCGTCGATAGCGCCTCGTGAGGTGGACACGATCTCTTTGGCCTGATCAAGATTGCCATCAAACAAGGCCAGACGCGCAGCCCGCACACCGTCCAGAATGAGCTTGCCGATAGCAGGAATGCGGATGTGTTGTGTTTCAACCTCTCCAGCAGTTTCCGTTTCGCTGGTCACATCCGTGTCAGCAAACGCTATCTGCGATAAACTTGTCGTGGCGAGGGCGAGGGCAACAATGGTGGCCACAGATTTCGTATTCGCTTTCATGCTCATCTCCTGATCTTCTGCAACATGGTTTGCCGCGATTGACCGGAAACTAGTTTGCGAACTTCACCTGAGCTTGCGTCGAAGTTTAAATTTTTTTGAATTCTCTAAACATGATCGAAACACACAGGCCCGGTTTGGCATCTGACAGCGTCAGCGTTGCGCCATGACGGTCGACAACTGCTCGCACCAAAGTCAGCCCAAGCCCGCTTCCGGGCGTGGTGCGGGCCGCATCCATCCGGACGAACGGTTGCAGCGCACGGTCCATGTCGTCCTCCGGAATTCCGGGGCCTGTGTCACGAACGACCAGTGTCGCACCGTGTTCAGTGGCGCTGATCTCAACATTAATCTCCGCGCCGCTTCCAGCATGGTTTGATGCGTTCATCACTAGGTTAACCAGAGCCTGCTTTATCATCGGAGCGTCAGCTTTGATCTGAACATCTTGCGATTTTACCACTAGGGTCTGATTGCTTTCTTCAGTCATCGGACGAACAAATTCTGCTACCTCTTCAACCAGGGGCCGAAGTGGGATCAATTGCAATCGCGATTGATCACGGTCAGCTTCGACCCGCGCGATTCGAAGCATGGTGTCGAAAATCGTACCCAGGGCCTCGGCTTCTGCGAGAGCTGCATCGATCTTGGGTACAGGGTCAGTCTGCTGGTCCACCGCATCTGCGATCTCGTGCAACGCAATTTGCAGATGTGAAAGTGGAGTTTTCAGATCATGCGCGATTGCAGAAGCGGTTGATTTCATTCCGGTAACCAAAAGCGTCAATCGATCGAGATTCTGGTTCACTCGCGTTGCAATACGGTCAAACTGATCGTCACGATTATAAACGGGCAATCTGACATCTAGGTCACCATCCGAAACCCGTGAAAGCGCTGAGTTCATCTCTTGCAATCGGGTCATTGAGAAACGGCTTGCCCAAAGTCCCAAGGCCAGTATTGCGATGGTGTTTATCAGCCCAAACACCACTAACCCCCCCACAAGCCTCATGACAGCAAGTTGAATTGGCTCTCTGCTACGCCCAATAACCAATGTCATGTCATCAAGCTTGTGAACGCTCAAATGGTAATCGCCGACCACGCGACCGTTAGTCAATGTATCCAGATCCTGCCGTGCTACCCCGACAAAATCCGGGGCCAAGGCAAATGGACCTGTTAGGGTCACATTGTTCGCGTCCAGCAAAGACACAACGCGATTGGATGGCTCAGAAAGGCGATCCATCTGATGCAGAGTGTCTACCAGGCCGGATTGCCCCTCGGCCTCATAAATATCACCTAGCAAAAGGCTTTCGCCTTCGCTTTGGGCATTGATTTCGCTGACCAGCGTATTCTCCACGATCCGTACCAATGCCCAACCGCAGATCGTGAATATTACCAGAAAGAAAAACAGTGCCCTTAGTGTCGCTTTGAACGGCTGGCCGCTGATCAACTCACCGAGGCGCACGGATCGTATATCCCATGTTACGTACCGTGTGTATCAGCGCGGTTTTGAACGGTTTATCCACTTTGTGTCGCAGTTTGCTGATGTGCGTTTCAACAATTGTGGTGCCGGGGTCAAAAGTGAAATCCCACACTTTCTCCAAGATCATTGTGCGACTGACAACTCTGCCCGGATGCTCCATCAGGTGCTGCAGCAGAGCAAACTCCTTATTCAAAAGCTCAATCACCTGGCCCTGCCTGGTTGCTGTTCGAGTCAAGAGATCCAGACTCAGGTCATGAACCTCTAGAATGGTCTCCTGAGCGGTCTGGCCCGGGCGCCGGGAAAGAGCAGTAATCCGGGCAAGCAACTCTGAAAAGTGAAACGGCTTGACCATATAGTCATCACCGCCAGCCAGCAGCCCTTCGACCCGGTCATCCACATCCGAGAGAGCAGTCAGAAAGATGATTGGCAGATCGCTTTTCGATGCGCGTAGTGCCTTTACAACTGACAACCCATCCATGCCAGGCAGCATCCGATCAACAATCGCAATGTCTACGCTATTGTAGAGGCAATAGGTCAGAGCCTCTCGACCATCTTCTACCCAGTCAACAACATATCCGTGTTCGGTCAGGCCTTTGCGGATATAGTCAGCCGATTTCACATCGTCTTCTGCCAAAAGAACTTTCATACCCCGTTGATACGTCAAATGCGCCTGCTCGAAAAGCGATCGCATGGTTGGGTTCTGATGAGCTGGTTGCGACAAGACGGCCCGTCTTGCCGCGCAACTTTCTTGTGCAAAAACCTAGGGCACGATGTAACGGTTGACCCATCCATCCTGAAGCCAGTGCATGTCTGGCAGCGCGATCCAAAATGATCGTGAACAGAACCGTGATCATCGTTTGATGAAACGGTGATCCTGCTCCACGATGATGTTCAGGCATTTACGCCGCACCATCTCGATTGGTACTGAGCAGCCAAATCCTTAGAGTATTCTGGTGATAGCCTTGATGCCTGCAGTATTGGCTCCGCTTTTGTCGGTGCCAACTACTCTGAGAGAAGACCTAATTTTCCAGCGCTGAGTTTCGTATCGCAGAGTTTCTTTCGATCAACTGTGCCTCTAACTTCTCAGACTCTGGTCTCTCCTGGAAAGAAATCCAGCGGGCCAACGCGATGGCTGCACGTTCGCCCATTCTGGAAACCGGAAGATGAACCGTCGACAACGATGGTACGGCGACGGCAGAACTGGGCAGATCATCCAGCCCCATCAACGACACTTCTTTCGGAACACTTACTCCCTTGGATTGAAGACCAAACAAAACCCCTAGCGCGACGACGTCCGAAAGACACAAGACAGCGTCAGTCTTGACCGCGTTGCTTACGATACGCGCAGCTGCTTCCGCACCGCCGCGAAGGCTGATTTCAGTCTCAACAGTTGCAAGTTCGCCGTTCCAGTTCACAGCGCGCAGCCCGGAAAGCCTTGCGAGGGTCCGGTCATTGTTGTGAACCGGGCCGTGCACAACAGTGATTTTCTGATGCCCCAGGTCAATGAGGTGTTGCAGTGCCAATTGTGCCGCGGCCTTGTTGTCATACCCGATCGTTGGCAAAGGATTGGAACCGTCATAATAGGATGTGATGATTGTGGGGATCATCGTACGTTCGAGAAGTTCGTGGAACTCATCGGAATGGGTTGCGCCGGTAACGATCAGGCCTTCTGCCCCAATATCGACAAGCCCCTTCGCCTTTTTAGCTTCGACCTGCAAGTCAGACTCAGTAGTGGCCACAATCAACGATAACCCATCTTCGGAAAGCTTTCGCTCCAAAGCGGCCAAAAACCGAGCGAAAATAGCATTGTCCAGTGTTGGAACCAGCGCACCTACAAAACGCGTACGGCCAGAATTAATTGCTCGGGCCGCCGCACTGGGGACGAAGCGAAGATCGGTGATCGCTTTTTGAACTTTCTCCAGAGTGTCTTTTTTTACCACATCTGGTTCATTCAGTACTCGGGACACTGTCGCGACTGAAACGCCCGCTGCTTTTGCAACATCTCTGAGATTTGCGCGTTTTTTCAGCGCGGGGGCTTTTTGTGTCACCTGTATTTGCGTCCAATTTATTTTGAGCTTCAATGAAAGTGTTGACATATGTAACTAGTTTCATCAACCTCTGTAACTAGTTTCATAACTGAGAATCCAACAGCGATATGCAAGGTTCTGCTGTCTTACACGATTTCACAAATTCCGGGTTTGAAAGCCCGGGGCGCAGATTCCCTGGGTTTCCGAAGGCTTCCGGAGTTCGAAAATATGTTCTGGCATCGCGGGAAGCGATCCGAGTGGAGTTGGATCCGGGTGATTTGCTATCCTTGGAAGCGGCGTCGCAGACGCAACCTCTGGACATTGTTGCATATCTCAACGGGCAGACGGCGCTTGCTCATCTGGGCTTAGAGGCAAACGGAGCGCTTGATCACGACGGGTTCAACAGCGAGCCACTCGAGGGTTGGATCAGTGCGAATGGCGGAAATCCAACGCAAACAGTTCCGTGCTACAAGGCAGTCGCGTCAGCAGATCCTCTGATCTTGCGTACAGACAAACGCATCACAGTTTGGCTGATCCGACCAACTCCGAACGCTGGATTGATCGAAGGGATTGGTTCTGGCTGCGTCGCGGTTTCTCATACGGTTGCAGCTTCAAGCGTGCCTTTATTGCCACCGCTTTTGGGTGATACGCGAGACGAATTCACTGTGCCGCGCGGTACGGGACTCGCATATGAGCTGAAAGCCGGTGAATTTGTTCAAATCATCGACGTCGAGGGGCAGCAGTGCTCTGACTTCATGGCACTTCGTTCCGACGGGTTGGATCTTGGTGATGAATGGATGATCGACTCGACCGCGACCCGGTCGATGGTGCGACGCGCCTATCCTGGCCCCGGGTTGCTTGACAAATTTTACGACCGTGAGATGCGGCCTCTTCTCAATGTGGTGCAAGACACCTGTGGGCGTCATGATACGTTTGGTCTAGCTTGCACCGCGCGCGGCTATGAAGAACGCGGCTTTCCCGGCCATGTGAACTGTTCAGACAATATGTCGAATGCGCTAGCAGCCTACGGCGTAGCCCGTCGGTCTGCGTGGCCAGCCATCAATTTCTTCTGGAGCACGTGGATTGA
Source organism: Ruegeria sp. CH6 (assembly GCF_056537005.1). NCBI lineage: Bacteria > Pseudomonadati > Pseudomonadota > Alphaproteobacteria > Rhodobacterales > Roseobacteraceae > Ruegeria > Ruegeria sp. CH6. The sequence continues at coordinate 130,719 of NZ_JBQFQS010000010.1, forward strand.
TCCGGCAAGCCATCACATCCTGACCGAAGAATCCCATTCGCGCCCCGGAGACTACGTTACCATGCGGGCACTGGAAGATCTGGTTTGTGTCTCAACCGCGTGCCCGGATGATATCGATCCGATCAACGGCTGGAACCCGACAGATGTACATGTGCGAATCTATCGCTCCGAAACACCTATCCGCCGCGCGGTTGCCTATCGTGAAAAGGAAGATGCCCCGATGTCGATCAGTCAGGATTCCGCGTTTCATGACCGTCTGACCCCACTGACCCAACAATTTGCACCTGCACGTGATCTATGGGCACCGGTCAGCTTTCCCGCTTTCGGAACATTGGGCGAGTACTGGGCCTGTCGCGAGGCAGTGACGGTGCAGGACATGAGCGGGTTGCGCAAATTCGATATCGTTGGCCCAGATGCGGAGAAACTGCTGCAACAAGCAACAACCCGAAACGTGGCCAAGCTGCCGGTCTGGCGCGGGTCCTACACTTTGATGTGCGACGAAAGCGGGTCGGTCATCGATGACGGCACGCTTTTTCGGCTTGCGCCCGAGATCTTCCGCTGGTGCTGCGGCTCTGAAGAAAGCGGCCGCGCACTGCAGTCATTGGCCACGAATCTGGGCCTGCAGGTCCGTGTGCACGCCATGCAGAACGCAATGCCTAACCTCGCGATTCAGGGGCCAAAATCGCGCGACCTATTGCGCAAGATCACCTTTACTCAACCACACGTTCCTTCGTTGGATGACCTGAAGTGGTTCGGGGTCACGATCGCCCGCCTCAATAATCGCGAGGGTGCGCCATTCATGCTCTCGCGCTCCGGATACACTGGGGAGCTGGGCTACGAAATCTTTTGTTCCAAGTCTGACGCGATTGAGATCTGGGACGCTGTTATGGAAGCGGGTCAGGAACTTGGAGTTACACCCATGGGCTCGGCAGCATTGGACATTATCCGGATCGAAGCCGGGTTGGCCGCGGCAAATGCTGAATTTGCACCCGGAGTAGATGCATTCGAAGCCGGGTTGGGCTTCGCCATCGATCTGAACAAAAACAATTTTACGGGCAAAGCCGCGCTTGAAAGAAACGCGCGAGAGCCGCGTCGCGCGCTCAAAGGCTTACTGATCGGCTGTGATGATGTACCTGCCCACGGCGCCCCTGTTTTTGCCGGTGAACGGCAGGTAGGCGTCGTCACTTCGGCCACTAGGTCACCGATGCTGGAACACGCCATCGCGATGGCGAGGGTGTCGGTCGAACACTCCGAGAACGGGACACAGCTGGAAATCGGTCAACTTGACGGGCGGATGAAAAGGCTCGGTGCCACAGTCTCGGACATTCCATTCATAGACCCGCAACGAAAGCGGGCGCGCGCCTGAAGGCGCAAGCAACACTACGCAACAGGAGAACAAGATGAAGCACTTTAATACACTGACTGCGTCGCTGGCATTGGCCTTGGGTGCCACCACTGCAATGGCGCAGGAAAAGGTTATGGTTGGAGAGCCCAGCTGGCCTGGAGCCAAGATTATGAGCCGCGTGATCGGTCAGGTCATTGAAACCCGTCTTGGCGGTGAGGTCGGCTATGCGCCCGGTGCAAACGCAGTGATCTTTGCTGCGATGGATGGTGGGCGTGGTGACATTGACGTGCACCCCGATGTCTGGTTGCCAAACCAATCTTCGTTTACTGACGAATACGTGGACCAAAAGGGGACAGTTGGCCTGTCCGACGGTAGCTATGAAGGTCGTGCCGGTATTTGTGTTCCGACCTACATGGTCGAGGATCACAACATCAAATCGATCTATGATCTTGCCACACCGATGGCACAGGAGCTTTTTGACTCAGACGGCGATGGCATGGGCGAGGTCTGGGTTGGCGCTTCTGGTTGGGCATCTACCAATACCTTTAAAGTACGGGTACGCGACTATGGCATCGAAACTTTCCTGACACCGACCACCGAGGATGAAACGGTATTCTATTCGCGTTTGAAGGATCAGATCGATCAGAAGAAAGGTGCAGCGTTCTACTGTTATGCTCCGCATTACGTGCATGCGCTTTATGACGTCACCATTCTGGAAGAGCCCGAACATGATCCAGCCACCTACAAAATGGTCCAACCCGATCAGGATGCTGATTGGTACAACCAGTCTCATGTCAGCACCGGCGAGCCGGTAAAGACAGTAACGGTTGCGCATTCCAAGTCCTTGGATCAGCGCAATCCGGCGGCCGCGTCATTCCTGAGCAGCATCAATATGGATGCCGCGCAGCTGAGCGGTCTGACTTATGAAGTCGTGGTCAAAGGGCGCGAGATCGATGAGGTTGTGGCCGAATGGATCGATGCCAATGGCGATACAGTTGATGGCTGGCTGGGCCTGAAAACCAACTGAAGCAACTGTGCCCCCGGCGTTTCTGGATCGGGGGCGCAATCCACAAGACCAACTATGGTGAGACCAGTATGACAGCGGATATCGCAATCGATGCGCGTGGCGTGTGGAAAGTTTTCGGAGCAAAGGCGCAAGACGCGTTGAAGGCCATTCACAATGAAGGGCTGAGCAAGGCGGAGGTACTTGAACGCTTTAACTGCGTTGTAGGTGTTGCCGATGCCAGTTTCGAGATCGAACGCGGTGAGCTGTTTTGCGTCATGGGTCTGTCCGGGTCGGGTAAGTCGACTCTGGTGCGCCACGTCAACCGTCTGCTGGAACCCACGGATGGCCATATCTACCTCGACGGCGATGACGTGATGGGCCTGAACGACGAAGGCCTTCGCGATTTGCGCAATCGCCGCGTTGCGATGGTGTTCCAGAACTTTGGCCTGATGCCCCACCGAACTGTTCGTGACAACGTAGCGATGCCCCTGGAAATTCGCGGCACCGGCAAGGCAAGGCGCTGGGAAGAAGCGGATCGCGTTCTTGAACTGGTGGAACTGAGCGGCTGGGAAGACAAATACGCGCACGAACTGTCTGGTGGCATGCAGCAGCGGGTTGGTCTTGCCCGGGCTATCGCTGCGGACCCGGAGATCTTGTTGATGGACGAGCCGTTCTCGGCCCTTGACCCGCTGATCCGCAAGCAACTGCAGGATCAGTTCATGGAGCTCAGCCACAAGCTCAACAAGACTACGATGTTTATCACGCACGATCTTGATGAAGCCATTCGTATCGGCCATCGAATTGCGATTATGAAAGATGGGCGCATCGTTCAGATTGGCACGCCAGAAGAGATCATTCTGAATCCGGCAGATGACTATGTTGCTGACTTCGTTGCCGGGATTTCAAAACTTAACATGATCTTTGCCCATGCGGTGATGAAGCCGGTTGAAGAATTCGAGGCAAATCACGGTGAGGTTCCGACAGACGCCAAAGAGGCACATCCCGACATGGATTTGTCAGATCTGATGAACCTCTGTGTAGATGGTCACGGGGTTGTGGCTGTCACGCAGGACGGCAAGACCGTGGGCGTGATCAACCGGGCGGGTCTGATCCGCGCCATTCAAGACAGTCAGGCATAAGGGGACGGCGATGAAACACGTTGACGTACAACAGGTCCAACCCGAGACCGCTGACCGCCTGAACGGCCTGATTGGGGATTTCGTCGGGCAGGGCGAGGCGTATTATCAAAAAACATTCGCCTACATGATGCAGGCTCCGGGTTACCGGTTCACCCTGAACAAGGCTGCTGCAATTCTTGGGCCAATCTGGTTTGGAGCGCGCGGTCTCTGGTCGTGGTTTTTGACTTTTCTGGTTCTTGAAACACTGGCTTACATACAGATAGGGCTGGGTCTTTTTGGTGATCTTGGGCGCGAATTTCGCGAACGGGCCGAGCAGATCGAACAAACCCTTGATCTTCGCCGACAACAGATCGAAGCGGCCGAACAATCGGGTGCCGCCTCGCTCGATTCCCTGAAACGTGCAGCAGAGTCGCTGGAGGGCGCTTTGGCCGGGGCTCAGGACGCTGCCCGAAGTGCCGATTCAACGGGGATTACATATCTGGCATCTGGCATCGTCCTTTTGCTGGTCGTAAAGTTTATCGCTGCGTCGTTGGCCAACTGGACCTTGGAGGGTCAGTTCGCCCGTTGGCGATCAGATTCCAGCGTGGCTCATGGGTGGTCCATGGCACGGATGATTGTTGCATCGGCACTGACTGTGGTCGTTGTCATTCTGTCCGCAATAAAATTTGCGCAACCCGATGCGTTTGCGATCCTCAAGACCTTTCCAACCAACCGTGACTGGCGATTGAATGTCGGGGATGGTGTGCAGGCAGTTTTTGAATGGACCAAAACTGCTGGTCGAGGTTTCTTTGACGGGCTGACGTACGGGATGCGCACCCTGTTGGACTGGATCGAGGTGGTTCTGGTCGACACGCCCTGGCCAGTGGTGTCGCTGGTTATCATTATGTTGGCTTACCTTTCCGCGGGTGCGCGGGTTGCGATTTTCACCGGCGCTGCATTGGCCTATCTCGGGTTACTGGATTTCTGGGAAAAGGCGATGACCACTATCGCACTGCTGGGTGCTGCAGCGATGATCTCAATTACGCTGGGCATCCCACTTGGAATCTATTGTGCGCGTCGGCCTAGGGCATTTGCCATCGTGCGTCCGATACTGGATTTCATGCAATCGATGCCATCCTTTGTTTATCTGATCCCGGTGGTCGCGTTCATCGGATCCGGTAAACCTGCGGGTGTGGTCGCGACCATGATTTTTGGCAGTCCACCCGTCATTCGCTTTACCGTCCTTGGTTTGCAGCAGGTTCCCGAAACCGTGCGCGAGGCTGCTTTGGCATTTGGTGCCACCCCGCGCTATCTGCTTTGGCGCGTAGATCTTCCACTTGCGCACAAAACCATCATGGCAGGTGTCAATCAGACCATCCTGATGTCATTGGCCATGGTTGTTGTCGCATCGCTGATCGGGGCAAAGGGACTGGGCGAAGATGTTCTGGAGGCGTTGCAATATGCGGCGGCAGGGCAGGGCATATTGGCAGGCCTCGCCATTCTGTTTTGTGCTCTCATTCTGGATCGTATTGTGGCCGGTAAGAAGTGAGCCCTATTGCGAATTTGATATCAGCTAAATCGTCCTGACTTCAAATCCCGTGGTGCAATGTCTTTTGAGCAGTGTGCACAAAAAGGATTCACATCGGGCGACTGTCATGGCTCAAGCTGATGGCACTGTTGCCAACTGTCAGGTGATCTTCCACCTTTAGACATTGTGGGCGATGTGGTCAAAGTGGAGGTAAGGCGCTGGTTGCCTGCGCACCCTTTCTAGCGGTGAATATGCTCATCTCGCTCGGGGAAGAAATCTACATATTTTGCACAAAGGCCTTTAGCACATACACATCCGGATAGTGAACAAAATGAAGACAGCGGGAAAGCGATAACGTCTAGCCACTTGTTTGCGGTTCACATTTGGTTTTCCCGTCTAGCCTTCAGGAGCGGGGGCAGCGGTTGCTAAAGTCCAAGTGAAAATACAACTGATACAATCACTGGCGCTTCTCTGATACATTTCGAACCCAGAGTCTTCTCATCCCGCTGAACGGCAACGCGCTACAATCGCCCGAGGAAGACCGGAATATGTTACACAAGCGACTGCCAAGCCTCGGTGCTGCCATCGCTCCTTTAGTAGGACAATTGTGGGTTGGTGAATTCAGAACCTGTCAGAGACGGATTTTCGAGTCGGTGGCATGACTGCCACCAGTATTGCTCTTTTCGCAGTCGGCATCGGTAGCGTCACCTTCGCATTTTGGGGGCATTATACCCTCTCGGGCCAGCAGAGCTTTGAAGGCATGAGCGGAATGATCCCGATCGCCTCAGGGGTATCTGGCGGGCTACTCTTAGTTTCCGCCGTGCTGTTGGCCGGATATCAGTATTTGGTCCCCTCTATGGAACAGGATCTTGCCACGTTGTCGTTTCCAGAAACTCCGGGGTACTCAGACTATAACCATTGGATTTGGTTATCGGTTACCGTAGCGATACTGGCTCTGTTCGACCTTTTCTGTCGCCTAACAGTTGGCGTGTCTGGCATATTGATCGTGTTTTCATGGTTTGAGAGCGGGGCATCTCGCTGGGGTTTGAGCATACTCTTTCTGGGGGTCCTGACCGTACATACGTTGATGGTGACTGATACGATCGGAACGATCCATACTCGCTATTTTGGCCAACCAGACTCCTCGGTCGTGGTTGGTCATGATCTGCACAACGAGGTGTTTCGTCTTTATCCAACTATAGGGGAAGGTGAGGTCGTAACCTCCCATGGTGGTACCTATGAAGATAACGACGTATTTGCCGACCGATTTGCCGATCTGCAATGGGAGAAAACTCTGCGGTTTGGTCAGCGTGCGCAGGATGTTTTGGGCTGGCAGTCTTTTACGACCAAGTCGGCGATCAAGGCCGGCGTGCTCCATTTTGTGACATTGGGTTTGCTTGGGTTGTTCTTCGTTGGACTAATCGGTTGGTCCGTTGACTATCAGGGCGAGCTTGAGACTACTTCGGCCTCGGCTCTTGAGACCGGCTTCAGCTGGTTGTGGCGACATCATCGGGTCATGTTTCTGGCAGCTGCGTTGGCGGGCGCGGGAACGATGATCGGATTTGTGGCCTGGGCTCATGACCCTAAGCTCGTTGAACAGCTTCAGCCGGGGGATGTATTTGCACAGCTGCCAGAGACGATCCGACCTGGTAAGGTGATCAAAGGCATTGTTGTCGATCATGCGGCTGAACAGGCTCATTTCAAAAACCAGTCTGGATCGAGCGTGTCGCACTATAGTCTATTAGTGCGGATTGATGAAGTTTTCGCACATTCAATCTGGCTAAGGATCACTTTGGAGAACATCAAACCAGTCCGGGATTGGGTGAGTGAAGCGGTGTCGCTACAGGGTGTGGCAGAGACCTTCATCGTGCAGGATGATCTGTCCATCATACCGCAGAAACTACATCGTGCGGGGGTTCTATCGCATTCCTACTAGAAGGCGTGCAAGATTACTTCCTTCGGAAAATGCGTGCCATGAGTGAGAGAAACAGCTCAGTGCTGGGTTTACGTCAGATCCCCTCTGCACTGAGTTATTACTTTGGGAAAAACCTACACTTCGACAACACTGGTAACCGTCTCGCGGAAGTAGTCCAGCAGACCATCCGCTTCGTGGGACAAGATATAGGTAAGGCTTTTTACTTCCGTTTGTTGGACGCCGTAGAAAAACTGCTGATGAAAGGAAGTCAGATACCAGCCATCACTTAGCTCTACGCAATTTGTGCCTAATGATTTTGTGCCCTCGGAAAACACCTCTGCGCCCAGTCGGCCAACGAGTACCATCAGCTCATCGCGGTTTTTTGCCTGCTGCCAACTGATGTCTGTATCATCGCGAAAGTGATCGATCCGAAAATCAATATCCTGCGCGATCAGTTCAAACATCGTCGGATCACCAGCGACAAATTTGGCGATGACTTGTTCGATAACTGTTTCTTCAACAATCGCAGATTTCGGTTCCATGTTCATAGACTCCTCTTTGTTTGACGAATGGAGTCTGTCACCGCTGCATGGCAAAGGTAATTGCTATACCAATTATGTATGGTATAGACATTATCTATGATAGAGTTAAACTCCTTACGCTACTTTGTCAGTGCCTATGAGGTCAGGACTTTTAGCAAAGCGGCACGAGAGAACGGCGTTAGCCAGCCAACAGTCTCGGCTGCGATTCAAAAGCTTGAAGATCGTCTGGGCGCATCTTTGTTTCTACGCTCAAAAACTGGCTTAACGCCCACACCGCTTGGGACGCGGCTCTATCATGACGCGCTGAACAGCGTCACTCATCTCACAACACTCGAGAGCCGAATTCTGAATCAGCCGAAACAGAATGTCCGTATCCATAGTGCACCAGATATGCTGATCAATAGCCTCGCGTCAGGGCTCAGCAGTCTTCGCCGCGAGTTTTCCGATCTGGCCTTCGGTTTTACAGCCGATGCGAAGGATAGCGACATCGCCTATACTACTGATGTCTGCCTGCCTGCTTCACATAGCTTCATGCTATTGGAGGAAGAGCCTTTTGGTGTAGCGTTCTCAAGTAAGCATCCGCTTGCCTCCCTGAGCGAGATGCGACTGGAGGATGTTCGCAGGTACCCAATAATTCACAGGCCTTACTGCCCGAACGCTGATCATATGGATATGAATGCACTCAGCACAGCGCCCGCAGCACAGGCTATGAACGACCCACAGTTGATGGATCTGGTTGCGGCGGATCTTGGCATCGCTTTCACGCCACGCTCACATGCCAGATACCGTGAAGATGTCGTCTGGGTTCCACTTGCGGATAGAAACGCAGGAACACGTAAAGTCGGGATTTCCCATCGAAGATCGGCGTTGGCCACCAAGCTGGCAAAGAAGCTGGCTGAGGTTATCAAAAGTGGCTGACCTTTTCGTATAACGGCGACCCTCTGGCAAATGATACAATTGATACATCTTGCAATGTTTCTCTGACACAAACCGGCACTAGCCTGACGGTTTAAGTAAATGGAACCTGTTGACCTGCCCAGGTTCACCTGCAGCGGGAGAGAGCGAGAGAATGAGTGGCCAAAGTCGTACCGGATTTGCATCAGCAGCACTGGTGTTACTGCTTTCCAAATCGGCACTGGGATGTCAGCCCATGCACCTAGTGAATTATAAGACAGACGGAGGCTTCTTCGACATTCGACTGAACGGTGTTCTGGTTATGGCAGGAGATAGCTATTCAGGTGTTGTGAAACTCGATCAGGGTTTATTAGTCGGTGAGAATACAATTGCGGTTACTTATGACGCCAAGGGCGCGCAGGATGTAGCTTATTTCGCAGTGCATGAAGGCTGCGAGGGCGAATTTCCGAACGAACAATCTCTGGCTTCGGTGGAAATTCAAGGCGATGGAGAGCAAGAATTGGTCTTCGATAGCCAGAGCCCGGTTGAGGCTTTTTTTCCCGGGGCAGTTATAAGCGACGGCAAGGGCCTGCTTGATGCGGTGAAAGAGCTACAGGCCGCAGTTCAAAGGCGAGATGTCGAAACCGTATTTGCTTTCCACGAACCTCTTTTGACCAAAATGGCTGAAAGCGGTGCTCCGATGGAGCGGATCAATGCTCATGTCACCAAGATGCTGACGGAAGGCGAAATTACCCTAATGCAAAACCTGACTTTGACACCGGTCTTGGATGGGTTGGCCTGGGAAGTTTTGGCCCCCTCCAGTCAGCCGCCTGTTGTTGTTCACCTTGAGCAGGATGGCGGGCAGTATGAATGGACCAGCGGAACGCGATGGGTTTTTGTTGATAACGCTTGGTACGTTATCGAACCGTGAAGCTATCTTGTGGGTTCAGGTTATGGCTTGTCGGCTACCGCATCTCCCGACAAACTGATCTGAGCCAGCAAGTGCACCGCCTTGATCCAACCGGTCTTAGAGGACAGCGAAAATGACGACAGCTCAGGATACGGCAACCTGTGTCGAAGGTAGTTCACAAATCGATGTCACCCAGTTCGAAGACCTGCTTGATGCTATGGACGAAGGGGTCGCACTATTTGATGTCGATGGTAGTTTTCTTCTGTGCAATGACAAATACATGGAAATGCTGGCGCCATCAGGTCATCCACGACCCGCTGAAGGAACCTCATCTCAACAGGTCGCGCTTGGCTTTTTTGGAACGGACTATCTTCAGCCGGTAGATGGCATGGATGAGGCGATGCTTTCTCGTTCTGTTGGAGTGCCTACTGATCCGGGGCAGGTATTTGAGTTCAGAAACGCGGACGGGTGCACCATTGCCGCCACTACCAAAATTACCTCAGGCGGCAGGGCACTGGTGCGCTTGCAGTTTCTCGAGGAAGCGAAAACGCCCGATCAATCAGCGCGTGACATGTTGCTAGATGCGTTTCAGGCATTGGATGAAGGTCTCGTTCTTTGCGATGAGAACATGCGTTTCGTCTTTGCCAACACGGCGTGGAAGAACATGATGTATGGTGCGCGGCCGCATCTTACTCCTGAACCCGGCGACGAAGTTGTCGAAAAGGTTGTCGAGCTGGTCAAGGACGGCTTCTACGATATCCCTGCGGATCAGAGCCAAGAGGATTACATCAATTGGCTGATGACCGAGATGTCCCAGCACGGGAAACAGGTGGAGATACGCACCGCAGAGGGCAAACACTATGTAGGTGCCTCACATTTGACCGCGTACGGCGGATCCCTGTTGTTTGTACGCGATCTGACCAATCAGCGTAGGGCTGAGGCGACGCGGCTCGAAGCCGTGAACGGCGCTATCGATGCAGTGGACTACCCTCTGGTTTTGTTTGATGCGGATGAGAAGTTCGTGCTGGCCAATAAGGCGTGGTACGCGATGATCGAGCCCACGGGGTTGGATCCGCAGCCTGGTGACCCTGGAAATGAGTTTTTCTGGTCCATTGTCGACTCTGACTATTACCTGCGCCCGGAGGGTATGAGTAAGGAAGACTACTTTGCCGCCGGAATGGCCTTAATCTACAACTACGGGCGCGAGTTTCCGCTGCAAACCTCTGATGGCAGGGTTTTTCTGGGAAGTTCGAATGTCACCGCACTGGGTGGATTTCTGCTGTCCTATCGGGAAATCACCGAACAGATCCGTGCCGAGGCAGAGCTGGAACAACAGCGTGAGGTGGCTCATCAGAACGAAAAGCTCTCGGCCCTTGGGGAACTACTGGCCGGCGTCGCGCATGAGCTGAACAATCCATTGTCGGTGATTTTCGGGTATAGCCAGATGTTGCAGGGCAAGGTGAGCGATCCCGTGCTGTCCGAACGGATTGATTTGATGTGCCAGTCCGCCGAACGCGCGGGAAAGATCGTAAAAACCTTTCTTGCGATGGCACGTCAGCGTCCAACCCGGATAGATATCTGTTCGCTTAACGACATCGTGGCGACAGCATTGGAGGTGTCGGGCTACTCGCTGAAAACCAACGGCACTGTTGTCGAGACTGATCTAGACGAGACCGCGCCTCCGATCGCGGGTGATTTCGATCAGCTGGCGCAGGTTTTCAGCAATCTCATTGTCAATGCTGGCCACGCTCTTCACGACCAGCGCGAGGAAGGCCGCATTCTTGTGCGGTCGTATCACGATGTCGACGAGAACCGAACCGTGGTCGAAATCCGCGACAACGGTCCGGGTATTCCTGCAGACATTCAGAACCGGGTTTTCGAACCATTCTTTACCACTAAGGAAGTCGGCGAAGGGACCGGCGTTGGGCTTGCCTTTAGCCATAAGATTATCGAAGGCCACGAAGGTGAGTTGTCGTTGCGCTCTGTTCCGGGTGAGGGCACAAGTTTTTACGTCAAGCTGAATGCGGTCCATGATGACAACACGCGGAACGAGATGGATCGTCTGGCCCCCACGCCGTCGAAGTCGCTGTCCTGTCTGGTGGTTGATGACGAGGCCGGCGTGGCGCAATTGCTTTCGGACATACTCACCGACGAAGGCCATTCGGTCGAAATGACGACCACACCCCGTAAGGCGTTACACATGGCCGAGGCACGCGAATTTGATGTGATCCTGAGCGATTTCAAAATGCCCGATATGGATGGCGAAGCGTTTTACGAAGCCCTGCGCCTGATTTCACCGAATAGCGCCAATCGCGTGGGTTTCATAACCGGTGATGCCCTGAGTGAGAATGTCCGTGACTTCTTTGCACGATCAAAACGCCCCTATATCGAAAAACCAATCATTAAACGCGAGCTTTTGACGTTGATCCGGCTCGTGCTCTACGAACTGGAATAGCCTATGTATCATTCCGTTATCATCTGCGACGACGAAGCGCCCTTGCGCAAGATGCTCGCAGATCACCTGAGCGAATGTGGCTATGCCGTGCAAGAGGTTGAAAACGCCGCGGAACTAATGGCGCTTTTGGCTAAACAGGAACCCGATCTGGTGCTGTTGGATGTGCGTATGCCCGGTAAGGACGGTTTCACGGCCTTGCGGGATATCCGGATGGATTCTCAGGTGCCGGTGATGATGCTGACAGCTGCCGGAGACGTAGTAGACAAGGTACTGGGTCTGGAGTTTGGTGCCGATGACTATCTTGTCAAACCGGTTGATCTTCGCGAATTGCAAGCGCGGATCAAAGCGGCGATCCGGCGCAGCGCCATCCGGGATACCGAGCAGGAAAAGCATGATCGTCTCAGCGGCACGGTGCCCTTTGGGTCCTGCCATCTTGATCTGGATAGCGCCCGCTTATTTGCCGAAGACGGTTCTGAAATTGCGATAACCGCCATGGAGTTTAGTTTGCTGAGGGTTTTTGCCGAAAATCGTGGTCGGATTCTGAACCGTGATCAACTGCTGGCCAAGGCGCATGATCGGGGTTGGGAACCATTCGATCGATCAATTGACCTCAGAATATCGCGCATTCGCCGCAAGGTCGAAAAAAACCCTGAAAAGCCCGAGGTGATCCGTACTGTTCACGGTATCGGCTATGTTTTTGGTTAAATTGCTGCACCGAACACAGACCGATATGGTGCTGGTTTTTCTTACCACGCAACAGTATCCAATCATGAGCAATAGGAGTGCCCTGAAAGTGATCAAGTAAGTCCAATCACGCAGCCAGCCCAAACGGCAAAAATTGGATTAACTTTCTCGGAGCACACAATGCATCCCATTATCTATGACGTCGCCGTCTCACTGGACGGATTTATCTCGGGTCCGTCCGAAGACATCTCAATGTTCGCCAATGAAGGACCGGTCGTCGAAGACTACCATGCGCGTATGGCTACATACACGACGGCAATCATGGGCCGATCAACATATCAGTTTGGATACAAGTATGGCCTGGAAGCGGGTCAAAATCCTTATCCGCACATGGAGACGATCGTGATTTCTCAGTCCATTGGTGATCTGAAAAACAGCGATGTGAAGATATGCAGGTCGGCAACAACCCATTTAATTAGGGAACTTAAATCGAATGCGAAGGGACCAATCTACCTTTGTGGAGGCGGTTCGTTTGCTGGATGGCTCTTGGAGAAAGGCCTGATCGATAGGGTCGTTCTCAAGCGTGCGCCTTTCGTTTATGGCGACGGAGTATCTCTTTTTGGTGGTAAGGTGAATTAGTCTCGATGTTATCTGACACCGCCCCCAATTTTTCAAATTGGATTGGGGGCGGTGTTTCCCTTGAAGGGAGATGGTTGTCC
>NZ_JBQFQS010000011.1:0-138479 GCF_056537005.1 Ruegeria sp. CH6
CGGGCTCCATGGGCGTCGACAAATACTGGTCCCCCGTCAACCGCGTCGACAACGCATACGGCGACAGAAACCTAATCTGCACATGCCCGCCAATGTCAGAATACGAAGAAGCCGCAGAGTAATAGAGAAAACCCCGCCGAGAGATCGGCGGGGTTTTCGCCAATCGGAAACCTGTGTTCTGATTTGAGCCTGTTTTTGATGTCGTTTTTACCCAACGAAGCGTCTTTTCTGCTTGCTGCAGATGCGAAGGCCCCATAGGTCTGTCCGTGGGACACCCCTCCCCAACGAGGGGCGTGTATCTGGAAGGGTAATACAGATGAGCACTCAACAACCGGCAACGCGGCCGGCCAATCCGCGTTTTTCCTCTGGCCCCTGCGCCAAACCCCCCACATTTGATCTGACCAAACTGGCCGATGCAGCATTGGGGCGGTCGCACCGTGCAGCTGTTGGCAAGGACAAGCTGAAGGCGGCCATCGAAGGTACGCGTGAGCTGCTGGGTATCCCCGCAGACTATCGCATTGGTATCGTCCCTGCATCTGATACAGGCGCGGTTGAGATGGCGTTGTGGTCGCTGTTGGGCGAGCGCAAGGTCGAAATGCTGGCCTGGGAGAGCTTCGGTTCCGGTTGGGTGACCGACGTGGTCAAGCAGTTGAAGATTGATGCAGAGGTGAAGACCGCTGATTACGGGCAGATCGTTGATCTGGCTTCGGTCGATTTCACCAATGACGTGGTATTCACATGGAACGGCACGACCTCGGGCGTGCGGGTTCCAAATTGCAATTGGATCGCGGATGACCGTCAGGGCCTGACGATCTGCGATGCAACCTCGGCGGCCTTCGCGATGGATCTGCCATGGGACAAACTGGATGTTACCACCTTCAGCTGGCAGAAAGTGCTGGGCGGTGAGGCTGCACACGGCATGCTTATCCTCAGCCCTCGTGCCGTTGAGCGGTTGGAGAACTACACACCCGCATGGCCGCTTCCCAAGATTTTCCGCCTGACTAAAGGTGGCAAGCTGATTGAGGGCATCTTTACTGGCGCTACGATCAACACACCTTCGATGTTGGCGGTTGAAGATTATCTGTTCGCGCTAGATTGGGCGCGCTCGGTCGGAGGGTTGCAAGGACTGATCGCCCGAGCGGATGCCAATGCCGGTGCAGTACATAGTTTCTGCGCACAGCATGATTGGATCGCCAATTTGGCTGAAGATGCGGCAACGCAATCGAACACATCCGTTTGCCTGAAGTTCACCGACGCCCGCATTCAGGATGGCGCTGCCTTTGCCAAGGCCGTGGCAAAACGGCTTGAAGTTGAGAACATCGCGCTGGACATCGGAGCCTATCGTGACGCGCCTGCGGGCCTGCGTATCTGGTGTGGCGGTACGGTTGAGACCTCGGATATCGAAGCGATGCTGCCTTGGCTGGCATGGGCCTTTGAGGCCGAGATCGCGGCACAAACCGAAGCTGCCTGAGCTTTCCTGCATTTGCCGGGCCGTATGAGGCCCGGTTGTTTCCCAAAATTCAAGGACCAGAGAAAATGGCCCCCAAAGTACTCGTATCTGACAAGCTCAGCGAAACCGCCGTGCAGATCTTTCGTGATCGCGGGATCGATGTGGATTTCATGCCCGATCTGGGCAAGGACAAGGACAAGCTGGCTGAAGTGATCGGCCAGTATGATGGCCTTGCCATCCGTTCGGCCACCAAGGTCACGCCGACGCTGCTGGAAAAAGCCGACAACCTAAAGGTCATCGGTCGTGCCGGAATCGGCACGGACAACGTTGACAAGGACGCTGCATCCAAGAAAGGCGTGATCGTTATGAACACGCCCTTCGGCAACATGATCACTACCGCCGAGCACGCGATTGCGATGATGTTCGCAGTGGCGCGGCAAATCCCCGAGGCCAGCACCTCGACCCATGCGGGCAAGTGGGAAAAGTCCAAGTTCATGGGGATCGAACTGACCAACAAGACACTGGGTGTCATTGGTGCAGGCAACATTGGTGGCATCGTCTGTGAACGTGCCCTGGGCCTGAAGATGAAAGTCGTCGCCTATGATCCATATCTGGGCGAAGAGAAAGCTGCCAAGATGGGTGTGGAAAAGGTTGAGCTGGACGAACTGCTCGAGCGTGCAGATTTTATCACCCTGCATGTGCCGCTGACCGACCAGACACGGAATATCCTGAGCCGCGAGAATCTTGAAAAGACCAAACCGGGTGTGCGTATCGTCAACTGTGCGCGTGGCGGGCTGGTCGACGAAGAGGCCTTGGCCGAAATGCTGCAAACCGGGCGCGTAGCGGGTGCGGCGTTTGACGTGTTCAGTATCGAGCCGGCGAAAGAGAACCCGCTGTTCAACCTGCCCAATGTTGTCTGCACGCCGCATCTTGGTGCGGCCACGACTGAGGCGCAGGAGAATGTCGCACTCCAGGTTGCAGAGCAGATTTCGAATTATCTGCTGACCGGCGCTGTCGAGAACGCGCTGAACATGCCTAGCGTGACCGCCGAAGAGGCAAAGGTCATGGGGCCTTGGATCAAGCTGGCAGGTCATTTGGGCAGCTTCATCGGCCAGATGACTGACGAGCCGGTCAAGGCGATCAACATCCTCTATGATGGTGTCGCGGCCGAGATGAACCTTGCTGCACTGAACTGCGCTGTGGTCGCCGGGATCATGAAGAAGTTCAATCCCGAGGTGAATATGGTTTCGGCCCCGGTTGTCGCCAAAGAGCGTGGCATTCAGATTTCGACCACCAATCAGGACAAGTCGGGCGCGTTCGAGGGTTATATCAAAGTCACCGTTGTTACAGACAAGCGCGAGCGGTCTATCGGCGGCACCGTGTTCAGTGATGGCAAGCCCCGCTTTATTCAGATCAAGGGCATCAATATCGATGCCGAAGTCGGTGCTCATATGCTTTACACAACGAATGAAGACGTGCCGGGTATCATCGGGACGCTGGGTCAGACCATGGGCGAAAACGGTGTGAACATCGCCAACTTTACCCTTGGCCGTGCCGAGGCGGGCGGTGAGGCAATCGCCTTGCTATACGTCGACGAACCGGTGCCGGCTGAAGCACGTGCGAAACTTGCTGAGACCGGCTTGTTCACACAGATCAAGCCTCTGGAGTTTGACGTTGTCTGATCACCTTTGTTGAGTTTGTGAAACAGTTCGATGCCCGCGCCACCCAAAGCGCGGGCATTGTCTTTTCCGCATCACGCTTTTCCGTCACAAGAACGGCAATTCAGATAATCGGGGCCTGTCATGACCACTCCAGTTTATGCAGTCGGAGATTTGCACGGCCAGCTTGCAGAGTTTGAGCGGGTCTTGACCTTGATAGAACGCGATGGCGGACCTGATGCGCGTATTGTGTACTTGGGGGATTATGTTGATCGGGGCCCCGACAGCCGTGGTCTGTTGGAACGCCTGATAGAGGGGCACGACAAAGGTCGCGACTGGATTACTCTGTTGGGAAATCACGACCGGATGTTTGCGTGGTTCATGGAAGAAACACCGCGACACGATCCGCATTTGCTGGTCGGCTACCACTGGCTGCATGAGCGTTTGGGTGGCGTAGAAACATTGCGCAGCTATGGTGTCGAATTTGATGATCGAACGCGGTTGGAAGATCTGCACGCCATGGCCAAGGCGGCTGTTCCCACTTCGCATGTGAATTTCCTGCGCGACCTTGTGGCGATCTATCAAACGCCCGAAGTTGCATTTGTGCATGCGGGTATTCGACCGGGTGTGCCACTAAACGAACAGCGTGAGAACGATCTGGTTTGGATCAGGAAGACATTCCACACCCATACCGATCCGCATCCCAAGCTGATTGTCCATGGGCACACGCCTGTAGAAAAGGCTACTCACTATGGTAACCGCATCAATCTGGACAGCGGCGCAGGATATGGTCGACCGGCTGAAGTGGCGGTCTTCGAAGGACGTTCTTGCTGGCTGCTGAAGGATGTGGGGCGCGTTCCGCTGGAACCTTAGCCTTCGACAAACAAGTCTTTGTATGTGTCGCGCAGCAGGTTCTTCTGCACCTTGCCCATTGTGTTGCGGGGCAATTCGTCCAGCAGGATTAGTTTGCGCGGGTGCTTGAACCGGGCGAGATCCGACTGAACCGTCTGCATGATCTGCTCCAGATCGGGGGTCTCTCCATTTGCAGGCACAAGAATACCCAGAACGGTTTCTCCGAAATCAGGGTGTGGAACGCCAATCACTGCGCTCTCAAGCACTCCGGGCTGATCATCCAGCAGCAATTCGATTTCCTTGGGGTAGATGTTGTATCCGCCTGAGATGATCAGATCCTTGCCGCGACCGACGATGTGGACGTACCCATCTTCATCAACCCGCCCAAGATCTCCGGTGATGAAAAAACCGTTTTCGCGCAATTCGGCAGCAGTCTTTTCTGGCATCTGCCAGTAACCCTTGAACACGTTTGGACCGCGCACCTCGATCATGCCGATTTCACCCTGAGGCAAGGTTTCACCAGTTTCTGGATCGGTAACTTTCAATTCAACATCGGGTAGTGGAAATCCAACCGTTCCAGCGCGTCGCTCTCCGTCAAAGGGGTTGGAGGTGTTCATATTGGTTTCAGTCATGCCATAGCGTTCAAGAATGCGATGACCGGTGCGCGCCTCAAATTGTTCGTGCGTTTCAGCAAGCAGAGGTGCGGATCCCGAAATGAACAGCCGCATATGCTGAGCAAGTTCCTTGGTGAAACGGTTGTCCCCCAACAATCGGGTGTAAAATGTCGGAACGCCCATCATCGATGTGGCTTGCGGCATCAGTCGCAAGATGTCTTCCAGATCGAATTTTGGCAGAAAGATCATCGACCCGCCCGAGGCCAGTACAACATTCGTTGCAACAAACAGCCCATGAGTGTGAAAGATCGGCAGGGCATGCAGAAGTGCGTCATCGCTGGTGAACCGCCATTCACGGACCAGCATCTCAGCATTGGACAAAAGATTGGCCTGGGTCAGCATCGCACCCTTGGACCGGCCAGTGGTGCCCGAGGTGTAAAGGAACGCAGCCAGATCATCCTCGGTGCGGCTGACCGGTTCGAAAGCTGGCAACATTCCTAACGCACGCCGCGTAAGGCTACCCGATCCATCTGCATTCAGCGTCTCTATCTTGGCATTTTGCGCCTGAGCGATTGGTGTCAGTTCTGTTTCGTTGGCTGAATCACAGACAACCAGAGACGCACCGCTATTCTCAATGAAGTAAGACAACTCATGTGTCGTGTAGGCGGTGTTGAGTGGCAGAAAGATAAGACCCGCCTGCGCACAAGCTGCATAGAGCGCAAGGGTTTCAGGGGACTTTTCTACCTGAACCGCAACCCGGTCGCCCGGTTCTAACTGCATCCCGACCAGCGCATTTGCAATGCGGGCTGCCATGTCCAGAAAATCTGAATGGGTCAGCGTCCGCCCATCGGGCAAATGCAGAAATGGAGTGTTTTTGCCCGCGTGGATGCCAAACAGACGATCATAAAGCGGGTTACCCATTTCGTTTTCCTTCCAGTTCGAACCACCTGGAATCTGTATCGGAATTTCAGGGTGGTAAAGAGCAAAGGATCAGATAAAGCGCGAAATCAAATTTGGGTGGTCATGCGGTAGCCTGCTGCAAAATACAGTTTGGCAAAGGTAACCGGCTGGCCTTGCAGCCAGGTGATACGTTCGGCGGTAAAGACCGGCTCGCCCTCCGGCACGTCCAGAAATCCGGCCACAGTTGAATCCGCACGACTGGCCATGAATGTCAGCTCGACATTGGTGAATGGCACTGTTTGCACCAGCCAGTCATTCGGTCCGGTTTCGGTGAAATCGGCCTGTTCGACTTGGGGGACGCTTTCAATCACGATCCAACGATCTTCGTACTGAAATGGCGTGTTGCCGGAATAGTGCATGCAGCGGACGTGCAAGACACGAGGATCAGCTTTCAGCGCCAGCCGGGCGCTCAACCATTCCGGAGCGGGGATGGTTTCAGAGGAAACCAAGGCATATCTGTAGGTGCCGCCTAGTGCTTCGACCTCATCCCGAACCAGCGGTATTGTAAACCTCGCCTGCCGTTGCGGTGCGGCAAGGACGCGTGTCCCTGCCTTGCGGCGGCGTTCAAGAAATCCTTCGTCGGCCAGTTCCCGCAATGCGCGGTTCACGGTTGTCCGAGTGCAAGAAAACTCGATCGCAAGCTCCTGCTCATTCGGTAGCAGGGTCTCGGGACGCCACTCTCCGGACCGAATGCGATCCAGCACGGTCTGCTTTATGTCTTTGTAGCTGGTGTTTTCGCTCGGTTGGGTCATTGTGGCTCTGAAGTTGGGAGTTTGATGTCTATGCGCTGGCCAAGAGTTGGGCAACGGCCGCACGATAGGCAGGCAAGATCGCATCCCGCGCAACATGCCGCCCGTCGCGCACCATGTGACGGCCTGCCGACCACAGATCGGTCACTGTACCGTCGGGTGCCGCAAAACACAGCCCGTCCAGCAACTGATCGTCCTTCAACGTACAAAGCGTCGGATGGGTGCGGTCGATAGCGACAAGATCAGCAAGTTTGCCAACGGCGATTTCCCCTGCGTCGCGGCCCAGCGCTTGCGCACCACCACGGGCAGCGCCGATATAGAGTGTGTGTCCAGCTGAGCCTTCGCCATGGACCAGAACAGTGCGTGCTTTGTCACGCAGTCGCTGAGAGTATTCGAGCGTCCGCAATTCTTCAGGCAGTGATATGCGAACATTAGAGTCTGATCCGACGCCGAATACCCCGTCGGCTTCGACATAGACAGCGCCGTTAAAGATACCATCACCAAGATTTGCTTCGGTGATCGGACAAAGCCCTGCGACTGCACCGGATCGTGCCATTGCCTTGGTTTCAACGTCAGTCATGTGGGTTGCGTGGATCAGGCACCATCTGTCGTTCACCTCTGCATTATCCAACAGCCAGGCAACCGGGCGCTGACCCAGGGCGGCCTCGACATCTGCAACCTCTTTTACCTGTTCGGATATATGGATGTGGACGGGCCCTGAAGGAACATTGGCCAACAGAGTCTTGAGATCTGCGGGCGAAGTCGCACGTAGGGAATGCGGCGCTACCCCCACAACAGAGTCGAAATTCGCGTGTCGTTGAGTGCTCCGGCATTCCTCTAGCAGAGCCAGGTACTGGTCAATATCATTGCTAAAACGCAACTGCCCGCCAACCAGAGGCTCCTGCGAAACACCCCCGTATGTATAGAGAACAGGCAGGTGGGTCAGGCCGATTCCTGTCTGATCTGCTGCTGCAAAGATACGTTGGCTCAGTTCGGACAACCGCGTATACGGCTGGCCGCCGGGCTGGTGGTGGACATAATGAAACTCACCAACCGAGGCATAGCCCGCTTCCTGCATTTCCATGAACACCAGGGCTGCTATCGCCTCGACCTGTTCAGGCGTCAGCCGATCCAGAAAGCGATACATCAAGGTGCGCCAGGTCCAGAAGCTTTCTTTCCCGGCAGCCCGCACCTCGGTCATGCCTGCCATGGCGCGTTGAAAGGCATGGCTGTGCAGGTTTCCAAGTGCTGGCAATAGCACGTCTGTAGCCGTGTCTTCGGGTTGTTTGGCTACCCCAGCTTCGATCCGGGAAATTCGGCCATCTTCGATTTCCAAACGCAAATCCTGCACCCATTCAGACCCTAATAAGGCTGTTTTGGCATGAACTGTCATAGCGTTTCCATTTTGTGTAGACTTTAAGTTTTTACCCGTATACGAAAAATCCTGACGCAGGGGGAGCCCAAAAGATTCGCCATGACAAAAAAAGTTGTATTTCGCGCCGACCGCATCGCGACGATGGTCGAAGGTGATGTGCCATATGGTCTGATCGAGAACGCTGCGATTGCCCTGAACGCTGGAACTATTGAGTGGGTAGGTAAGCAGCGGGATCTGCCGGTCAGGTTCGCGGATTGGGAAGTCGACGACTTTGGAGGCCGCCTGATCACACCGGCGCTAATTGATGCGCACACGCATGTGGTTTTTGGCGGCAATCGCGCAGCCGAGTTTGAGATGCGCCTGAACGGTGCCACCTATGAAGAGGTGGCCCGGGCAGGGGGCGGTATTATCTCGACTGTCAGTGCGACGCGTGAGGCCAGCGAGAATGAACTGCTGGACAGCGCCTTACCGCGTGTGGATGCGCTACTTGCCGAAGGCGTCAGCTGTATAGAAGTCAAGTCAGGCTATGGCCTCGATTTAGAGACTGAATTGCGCATGTTGCGGTCAGCACGTCGTATTCAGCAGCATCGCCCGGTTCGGATCAAAACCAGTTTTCTGGGCGCACACGCGGTGCCGCCTGAGTTCAAAGACCGCGCGGATGAATATATCGATGAAATCTGCATTCCGACTCTGCGCGCAGCTCACGCAGAGGGACTGGTTGATGCGGTTGACGGGTTTTGTGAGGGTATCGCCTTTAACACCGCTCAAATCGCACGTGTCTTTGATGTGGCGAGGGAGCTGCGTTTGCCAGTCAAGCTACACGCAGAGCAGTTGTCCAATCTGGGTGGGGCAAAATTAGCGGCATCATACGGCGCGCTTTCCGCCGATCATATCGAGTATCTCGATGCCGAGGGCGTAGCTGCATTGTCTAACGCGGGAACAATCGCGGTTCTGCTGCCTGGAGCTTTCTATACTCTGCACGAAACCCAGATGCCCCCGGTGGAATTGTTGCGTGAGCAGAATGTGCCCATTGCATTGGCAACGGATTGTAATCCCGGATCATCACCGCTGACATCATTGCTGCTGACGATGAACATGGGATGCACCCTGTTCCGTTTGACTCCCGAGGAAGCGCTTGCTGGTGCAACCAGAAACGCCGCCAAGGCGCTGGGGCTGAACGACACGGGTGTGGCAGCCGCAGGGATGCGCGCAGATCTGGCGGTCTGGGACGTCGTCCATCCCGCCGAGCTTTCATATCGCATCGGCTTTAACCCCCTGCACAAACGCATTTTCGGAGGCATTTAATGAGGTCCATCTCTCTTGTTCCGGGTCAGGTTTCTCTGACGCAACTGGAGGATATCTATCGGAACGAAGCGGCAATCACGCTGGATGGATCATGCCGTCCTAAGGTTGATATGGCTGCGGCACGTATCGCTCAGGCTGCCTCGGGGGCTGATCCGGTTTATGGCGTGAACACGGGTTTTGGTAAGTTGGCCAGTCACAAGATTGCGGCCGAAGATACCTCAACCCTCCAGCGAAATCTCATTCTCAGCCATTGCTGCGGCGTTGGTGAGGTCGTCCCTCGCCGATTGGCGCGCCTGATGATGTCACTCAAGTTGCTATCCTTTGGTCGCGGTGCATCAGGTGTTCGGTGGGAGTTGGTTGAGCTTTTACAGAATATGTTGGCACGTGGTGTGACGCCGGTGATCCCTGCGCAAGGATCTGTTGGCGCATCAGGGGATCTGGCACCACTGGCGCATATGACGGCTGTTGTTATCGGCGAGGGCGAAGCCGAAGTGAATGGAGCCATCCTTTCCGGTGCTGAAGCGCTGAAAACTGCTGGATTAGAGCCTATTCAACTGGGCCCGAAAGAAGGCCTAGCCTTCATCAATGGAACGCAATTTTCCACGGCTTACGCCCTGGCAGGCTTGTTTGACGCTTGGCAGGCAGCACAAAACGCTTTGGTGGTTTCTGCGGCATCAACAGATGCAATCATGGGTTCAACGGCACCTTTGCAGCCCGAGATACATGCCTTGCGTGGCCATCGCGGTCAGATCGAGGCTGCAGGCGCGATGCGCGCAACACTGGAGGGGTCTGAAATCCGAGAAAGCCATAGGGACGGGGACACGCGCGTTCAGGACCCCTATTGCATTCGCTGCCAGCCTCAGGTCACCGGAGCCGCGATGGATGTGATCCGGCAGGCAGCGGAGACTCTGGTGATCGAGGCTAACGCCGCGACCGACAATCCGCTGGTTCTGACAGACCCGGATGCCATTGTATCGGGCGGTAACTTCCATGCTGAACCAGTGGGCTTTGCCGCTGACATGATCGCGCTCGCCCTGTCCGAGATCGGTGCCATCGCTCAGCGACGTATTGCATTGATGGTCGACCCTGCGCTCAGCTTCGATCTGCCACCATTCCTGACGCCCGAGCCCGGATTGAACTCAGGTCTGATGATTGCCGAGGTGACAACCGCGGCCTTGATGAGTGAGAACAAGCATCTGGCCAACCCCTGTGTCACCGACAGCACACCGACATCCGCCAATCAGGAAGATCACGTGTCCATGGCAGCCCACGGCGCGAGGCGTTTGGTGCGGATGACGAACAACCTGAACTATATTCTTGGCATCGAGCTTCTTTGTGCTGCCCAAGGGGTCGAGTTCCGCGCGCCACTGACAACCAGCGCACCACTGCAACGTGTCATCGCACGTCTCCGCAAAGATGTTCCGTCATTGAAAGATGACCGATATCTCGCGCCCGAACTGGAAACCGCCAAGCACTTGGTCGCCGAGGGTGCAATTCTCAATGCGGTCGATGTCCAGATGCCGGAGCTCTCATGATGCAGGGCTTCAGCGTTGATCGCGGAGATGGTCCGATTGTTCTGGGTCAACCGCACGGCGGCACACATGTACCTGAACCAGTCGCAGAACGTCTAAACGACAACGGGCGTGGGCTGGCGGATACCGATTGGCATATAAACAGGCTCTATAAAGGGCTATTGGGCGATGCGACGGTCGTACAATCACATATCCACCGTTATGTTATCGACGCCAACCGGGACCCCTCAGGTGTTTCCCTGTACCCTGGGCAGAACACGACAACATTGGTGCCCTTAACGGATTTCGACGGAAAGTCGATCTGGGTTGATGGGCAGGAACCTTCCACGGACGAAGTCGAAGATCGGCGTCAGAAATACCATGCACCCTATCACGCAGCGCTTGAGCAGGAGCTTGCGCGGGTGCGGGCCAAACATGGTGTTGCGATCCTGTTCGATTGCCATTCGATCCGCTCTCTGATTCCGTTTCTGTTTGACGGAGAGCTGCCAGTATTCAACACCGGCACCAACAACGGTGCGACCTGCGACGCTGTTGTCGAACATGCGGTACATGAGACTGCGGCGAAAGCAACCGGGTTCACATCGGTGCTGAATGGTCGGTTCAAGGGTGGATGGACGACCCGCCATTATGGCCGCCCCGATGAGGGGTTCCACGCGATTCAGATGGAATTGTCGCAGCGTGCCTACATGACTGAGGTCGCGCCATGGAACTATCGCGACGACCGCGCCGACACCCTCCGCCCACACCTGAAAAACATGCTTGAACGCCTTCGCGACCTCGCCCTGTCGGGCGCATTGACCGAAAAAGGAGCCCTGAAATGAGCGACCCGCGCAAGAACACACGCGATATCTACCCGCCCACCGGAACCGAGCTGAATGCCAAAAGCTGGTTGACCGAGGCACCCTTGCGGATGATGATGAACAACCTGCACCCGGACGTGGCCGAGAATCCGCATGAACTGGTGGTCTATGGCGGTATCGGGCGTGCGGCGCGAACGTGGAAGGATTTCGACACTATTGTTGCCGGTTTGAAGGATCTGGAAGAGGACGAGACCCTTATCGTTCAGTCCGGGAAACCCGTCGCAATTGTTCGCACGCACAAGGATGCGCCACGTGTTCTGATCGCAAACTCGAACCTCGTGCCCCACTGGGCAACCTGGGATCACTTCAACGAGCTCGATAAGAAGGGTCTGATGATGTACGGCCAGATGACGGCCGGTTCGTGGATCTATATTGGCACTCAAGGCATCGTTCAGGGTACCTATGAGACCTTTGCCGAGGCCGGACGTCAGCACTATGGCGGCGATCTGACCGGCAAATGGATTCTGACTGGAGGACTGGGCGGTATGGGCGGTGCGCAACCGCTGGCGGCCGTGTTTGCCGGGGCCTGTTGTCTGGCCGTTGAGTGCAACCCGGAAAGCATCGATTTCCGTCTGCGTACAAAGTACCTCGACGAAAAGGCGGAAACGCTGGATGAGGCGCTTGAGATGATCGATCGCTGGACCAAAGCAGGCGAAGCGAAGTCGGTCGGCCTGTTGGGCAACGCGGCAGAAGTATTCCCCGAGATATACCGCCGGATGGCAGCCGGTGGCATGCGTCCGGATATCGTCACCGATCAGACCAGCGCGCATGATCCGATTAACGGCTACCTGCCGTTGGGCTGGACCATGGGCGAGTGGCGCGAAAAGCGTGAAACAGACCCTAAAGCGGTGGAAAAGGCCGCTCGTGCCTCGATGAAACAGCATGTCGCTGCGATGGTGGATTTCTGGAATGCCGGAGTGCCCACGCTGGATTACGGCAACAACATCCGGCAGGTGGCGCAGGATGAGGGGCTTGAGGACGCCTTTGCTTTCCCTGGTTTTGTGCCTGCGTACATCCGCCCGCTTTTCTGCAAGGGCATAGGTCCGTTTCGCTGGTGTGCCCTGTCGGGTGATCCTGAGGACATCTACAAGACAGATGCCAAGATGAAGGAACTGTTCCCTGAAAATGAGCACCTGCATCGCTGGATCGACATGGCGCAGGAACGGATTGCGTTTCAGGGGCTGCCCGCACGAATCTGCTGGATCGGGCTTGGTGATCGGCATCGCGCTGGGCTGGCCTTTAACGAAATGGTTGCCAATGGCGAGTTGAAAGCGCCGGTTGTGATCGGTCGCGACCATTTGGATTCGGGGTCGGTTGCAAGCCCTAACCGAGAGACTGAGGCGATGCTGGACGGCTCGGACGCGGTTAGTGATTGGCCTTTGTTGAATGCCCTGATCAACACGGCCAGTGGTGCGACGTGGGTATCGCTGCACCATGGCGGGGGTGTCGGAATGGGCTTCAGCCAACACGCGGGTGTGGTGATCTGTGCTGATGGCACCGAAGATGCCGCCCGGCGATTGGAGCGGGTTCTTTGGAATGACCCGGCCTCGGGCGTCTGGCGCCATGCGGATGCAGGGTACGACACTGCCAAGGATTGCGCGCGGGCCCATGGGCTGCGCCTGCCGGGTATTTTGGGCTAGTTCGAAACTGTCTCTGGCGAAAATGCTGCACCTGCGATATTCGCAGGTGAGCTTGCCGGAGATCAAACATGTACGTTGCCACCCTGTTGACCAACCCCAACGCGCCGACGCTGGAGTTGTCGCTGGTCGAGTCATTGCGGAACGCATGGGGCGGCGGTGAGATCGTTTGGCTGAGCCCGGATGAAGCAGCGGAATTTTCACTGAGCGAGATGCCGGGCAACCGATGGGATGTCTGGGCGGATCTGCAGCAGATGGGTGTGGATTTGGTTGTTCAAAAGGCCGAGGGGCGTCGCAAAAAGATGCTGCTGGCTGATATGGACAGCACCATGATTCAACAGGAATGCATTGATGAACTGGCCGATGAGGCTGGTGTTGGCGACCGCGTCAAAGACATCACTGCCCGCGCAATGAATGGTGAGCTGGATTTCGAAGGCGCGCTGATCGAGCGGGTTGGTTTGTTAGGCGGCCTGGACGAGAGCGTTATCGACAAAGTGTTGAACGAACGGATCACCCTGATGCCCGGTGGCAAGGAACTGGTCGCCACAATGCGCAAGACCGATGGCTATGCCGCGCTGGTTTCGGGTGGCTTTACCGCGTTCACGGCTCGGGTGGCAGAGTTGCTGGGGTTCGATGAAAACCGGGCAAATACCCTGCTGGCTGAAAACGGCAGGCTGAACGGTGATGTTCAGCGCCCAATTTTGGGCCGGCAGGCCAAGATCAAAGCGTTGGAGCAGATCACAGAACGGCTGGGAATTTCTGAATCGGATGTGATTGCCGTGGGTGACGGGGCAAATGATCTGGGCATGTTGGGCCGTGCTGGCACAGGCGTGGCTTTGCACGCGAAACCTTCGGTGGCCGAGCAATGCGATGTGCGGATCAATCACGGTGACCTGACAGCACTGCTTTATCTTCAGGGCTATAGCCGAACCGAGTTTGCCGGCATCTGATCGGTTCGCGCCTTTCTTTAATTTAACATTTGTGTTAATAAGTAGTCATGAACACTCTTCTGGCCGCTTTTTCGGCATTATCCGATTCGACCCGCTTTTCGATTATCGAGCAACTGATGGAGCAAGGTGAACTGCCCGCAGGCGACCTGATCGAAGGCAAGGGCATGTCCGGCGCTGCCATCTCGCGCCACCTAAAGGTTTTGCGTGAGGCTGGCCTGATACAGCAACAGGTCCGGGGTACGCAAAGAATATACTCGATACAGCCAGAAGGCCTGCGCGCGATTGCCGAATGGACCATTTCGAAACGCCAGTTCTGGGAGGCGAGCCTCGACCGGCTGGGTGACATTCTGGAAAAGGAGAATTCATGGCCGACCTGAGACTGGAGCGGGAATTCTCCGCCAGCCCCGAGACTCTCTTTTCATGGATCAGCGACGGGGCAAAGTTGTTGCAGTGGTGGGGGCCGGAAGGGCTCCATGTCCCCGAACACGATCTGGACTTTTCGCGACTAGGGCCTTGGTACTCGGTCATGGTGAATGATGAGGGTCAGCGATACAAAGTATCCGGTCACGTCACTCACATTGATCCACCCAAATCCGTTGGCTTTACATGGGCCTGGCATGACGATCAGGACCAGCGGGGGGCCGAAAGTCACGTGACATTCTCGGTCGAAGCGACCCCCGGCGGCGCGCGCCTGATCCTGGACCATCGTGAACTCGCCGACCAGGAAGCCGCTGCCAATCATGAGATGGGCTGGACCTCGTCACTGCGCAAATTGCAGGGACATCTTTCATAAGCTTTTCATTGGGAGGACTGACTATGCCACAATTTCTGTTTGTTTATCACGGTGGAACCACACCAACAGATCCCGCCGAAGTCGAAGCGACCATGGCTGCCTGGGGCGCATGGTTCCAAGGTATGGGAGAGGCATTGGAGATACCCGGCAATCCTGTTGGGCAATCCTATACAGTCAGTTCGTCGGGTGTCGCCGATAATGGCGGCGCAAATCCGGCCTCGGGCTTTACGGTTGTAAAAGCCGACAGCATCGACGCCGCAACCGAAATGGCCAAGGGCTGCCCGATGGTGGTCAACGGGTCAGGCTCGGTCGAAGTTGCAGAGGTCCACGAGATCGAGATGTGACGCCCTTAACCGGGAAAGCCCGGCGCCGGTCGGATCACACCGCATTCCAGTCCCCGACGGCTGTATTGCGTAGCATTCAGGAACTTGCGGGTGGCCGGGTGATCGGCCTCCAGCACGCCGAGGCTTACCAATAGGGCGGCAATGGCGCATTCGCTGGCGCGCGTGGTCCCGTCGGTGACCTTGAGTGCTATGCCCATTCGTTTTTCTGGGATGATGGCCACAAAGACGGCCTCGGCTCCGGTCTTAATTGCCACCCGACCGTCCATGGCCCGCATCAGTTCGGTGCATGCGCGGGTTTCACCCGCGACCAACTCTGGATGCTTCATCATGGCTGCGGTCAGTTGTTGGGCCGCGTCACTGGCCCGATCCGAGCGATCAGCAGCTGAGGCGAACCAGGCCATGGAACGTGCCAGCCCAACAAGCGATGTCGCAAAGTTTGGGGCAGAGCAGCCATCAATTCCGTAGCAAGGGCTGGTTTCACCTGTAGTTTCTTCAATAGCGGACAGGCAGGCCTGCTGAACCGGATGATCGATTTCCAGATATTCCGGTCCTGCACCCATGTGTTGTGCGACCGTCAGAAACCCGCAGTGCTTGCCCGAGCAATTGTTGTGGATTTGGCAAGGTGTGTCATCCGCCAGAATCAAACCGTCGCGAGCGGCCATATCCTGCGGTTCTTGTGGGCCGCAGCGCAGATCAGGCTCGGACAGACCGAGGTGATCCAGCCAAGCGGTAACCCGATCAGTATGAATGTGCGCGCCGCTATGAGAGGCACAGGCAAGCGCCAGATGTTCGGAAGTCAAACCGAACTTGGCTGCGGCACCTGAGGTGATCAGTGGCAAAGCCTGTATCATCTTTGCAGAAGAGCGGGGGTAAATGACGGCCTGAGGATCACCCCAACTTTGGACGATCTGGCCAGTGTCATCACAGATCACTGCATGCCCAAGATGCAGGCTCTCGAGCAGAGGTCCACGCCACAGTTCGGTCATTGGTATGGGCTGCGTCATCTGGACCTCCGATTTTATGCGCAAAATTCTGCCAATCGCCCTTTCGCCTGTGGCGAAACCTGCGTTAGTGTGTGTATGTCGGCAATCATCGGGATGCGCAATGTTCATAGACGAACCAGGCAGGGTTCGCGAGCATCCTTGATGACTATGAGGTATGGGTCGAGCTAGGAGGCTGGACAAATGGGATCAAAGCTCGTCCGCGTGATCGCGGGCCTGTGCGTGGCAGGGATGGCCACTTCTGCAATCGCTCAACAGGCGACAAGCACTAACCGGGTTGCGGCAAAGACCGACTGGAGCGTCTTTGTCGAAGATGATCCCACCGAATGCTGGAGCGTATCTGCGCCGAAGGAAACTGTGAACACGCGCGGTGGCCGAGTTGTTTCGGTGCGTCGCAGCGATATCCTGCTGTTCGTCTTTTATCGCCCGAATGCTGAGGTCAAAGGTCAGATCACCTTTACCGGAGGTTACCCGTTTGCTTCAGGCTCGACGGTAAACCTTGCGGTTGACGGCAATGAGTTCGAGTTGTTCACCGAAGGCGAATGGGCGTGGCCTGCAACGGCAGCCGACGACGCCAAGATCGTGACTGCAATGAAGCGGGGCAGCGAGGCGGTTCTGACCGCGCGATCCGAACGTGGGACGCAGACGAAAGACACATTCTCGTTGCTGGGCTTTACCGCAGCGATCGAAGAT
The DNA here is from genome assembly GCF_056537005.1 of Ruegeria sp. CH6. Lineage (NCBI taxonomy): Bacteria > Pseudomonadati > Pseudomonadota > Alphaproteobacteria > Rhodobacterales > Roseobacteraceae > Ruegeria > Ruegeria sp. CH6. The sequence goes on from NZ_JBQFQS010000011.1 coordinate 16,774, forward strand.
GCCGAGAAGCGCTGCACAAATTAATCAGCTATCAGTTCTTGATGTGACCCCGCCTGCCGGCGGGGTTTTTTGTTTTCTGCGACAAAAAGAAAAGCAATCCTGTTTACGCAACGTCCAGTCATCAACTTGATCCGTATCAAGGCTTTCTTCTGCTGTATTTGAACTAATCAGTTCAGGTGTAGTTAGGAGCCAACCTCATGATACACAAATCTCTTGTCGCATTACTGATGATCTCCGCCGCAGTTCTAAGCGCGTGCGAAAACACCAGTGACACTTATCCGGTGTCTGGCGAACAATGTGGACCGGAAGACCCGGTTAAAAAGCTGGATGCCGCGGACTGTTACATTCCTCCTGCAGTCAACTGATGACCTGGTCGCGGTTGGGTTAAGCCACCGCGACCAAACCATTTGGGCCTACCTTTGTTACCGTGTTAAGTTGGCGGTGTTTGTTCCTTTGCGTTCCGGAGGTGAGTTCATGCGTTGGTTAGTGGCGTTTCTATTCATTCCATTCACCGTGATGGCAGATCCGGCATTGGAGTGTTCCGATTCAAGTTCTCAGGTCGAGATCGGGTCCTGTGTCGCTAAGATGGAAGAACGAGTGAATGTAGCGATCGAAACCAGCTACTCCTTCGCTGTCGAAGCCGCAAAAGAGTTGGATGATGTAACTGGGCGGGTCGAGGCTGTGCCCGCGCTGGAAGCATCGCAAAGTGCGTGGGTGACCTTTCGGGATGCGCAGTGTGATGCGGTGGGTGCATCGTACGGAGGCGGCTCTGGTACCGGGATCGCCATAACCTCGTGTCGTGTCGACCTGGGCCGGGCGCGTGTGGATGAGTTGCTGCGCTTTGCAAATTGATTTGCACGATTTCTTTTGATCTTGGCGTACATTCCTATATAGAGGCGCATCCCAAGCCAGAATCCTTCAGGTCTCGCCATGTCTGTCAACGCGCCGATCACTCAAGATGTCATGACAATCCCTCGCAAATTGCCGGAGGGAAAGATCAACCTCGTCGGGCTGACGCGTGATCAATTGCGCGAGACCCTTATCGAACATGGCACACCGGAAAAGCAGGCCAAGATGCGTACTGGTCAGATCTGGCAGTGGATCTATCAGTGGGGTGTGCGCGACTTCGCCGACATGACCAATCTGGCCAAAGCCTATCGTGCGCAGTTGGCTGAGCATTTCGTCATCGAAATTCCCGAGGTTGTGACGCGTCAGGTATCCGAGGACGGCACTCGCAAATATCTTTGCCGGATTGCAGGCGGCCATGAGGTCGAGGTGGTGTACATCCCCGAAGAAGACCGCGGGACTTTGTGTATCTCGTCTCAGGTAGGCTGCACACTGACCTGTTCCTTCTGTCACACAGGTACCCAGAAGCTGGTGCGCAATCTGACGGCTGCTGAAATCGTTGGTCAGGTGATGATGGCCCGCGACGATCTTGAGGAATGGCCGACCCCCGGCGCGCCCAAAGACGAAACGCGCCTGTTATCGAACATTGTCCTGATGGGCATGGGCGAGCCGCTCTATAACTTCGACAACGTCCGCGATGCGATGAAGATTGCCATGGATCCCGAAGGGATTTCCCTGTCACGCCGTCGTATCACCCTGTCGACTTCGGGCGTGGTGCCTGAAATCGCACGGACTGCCGAAGAAATCGGGTGTCTGCTTGCGATCTCTTTCCACGCGACCACGGATGAAACGCGCGATGTGCTGGTGCCGATCAACAAGCGCTGGAACATCGAGGAACTGTTAGCAGCGCTGTCCAGCTATCCGAACGCATCTAATTCGGAACGGATTACCTTTGAATACGTCATGCTGGATGGTGTGAATGACAGTGACGAGGATGCACATCGCCTTATCGATCACATCAAGCGCCATAACATCCCGGCCAAAATCAACCTGATCCCGTTCAACGAATGGCCTGGTGCGCCGTATAAGCGTAGCTCGAACAACCGTATTCGGGCCTTCGCCAACATCATCTATCAAGCAGGATATGCCTCACCCATTCGCAAGACGCGTGGCGAAGATATCATGGCAGCCTGCGGTCAGTTGAAATCGGCCACTGAACGCGCCCGAAAGTCGCGCAAGCAGATAGAAGCCGAGGCCGGGTTGAATAGCTAAAGCACTCGTTCAGCCAGTGGTAGCGAAGCTAATTTTAATATTTCAGAACCTGATTTTGCATTCAAATTCTGGTATATTTAACCCGTTCTGACCAAGGATGGTTCGCTTTCACCTTTGCGCACAAGGTGGTGAGGTGACTGGGGTGGTCATGGCAAGTTATTTTAGGGCCGCTATCATTTGTACAAGAGCTGGCAGGCGGCATTAAGGCGAACTGTTCATACAGGTAGGCCAAAAAATGATTGTAATCAATAAGAAAGTTCTAAGAAACGCGGCGATGTTGCTTTGTTTCGCGGTCTTAATGACCGGTGCCGCAATAGCGAATGATGAGGATGCACATCTTGCCATCGAAAACCCCGCAGATTTGAGCAAAGAGGACGCGGAAGCGTATTATCGATCGCTGACCAAGCGGATGGAGCGCGGCTATGCCGCTGCACAGCTGGACATCCTTCTCAACTACCAGAACTGGCCGTTGTTCAATGATGCCCCATATATCTCGGCCACTCATGGGCAGCGATATGTGAACAGCTATGCCAATCGCATGGCCCATAATTACGGTACGCTGCAGGAAGGTGAAGAACTGCCGATGGGTTCCGTTCTTGCAAAAGACAGCATGACCGTGACCGATGAGGGCAACGTCCACCCAGGCGCGCTGTTCGTGATGGAGAAGCTGCCCAAAGGGGCCAGCCCTGCAACCGCCGACTGGCGCTATATCATGGTGATGCCGGACGGGTCACTGTTTGGCGACACGATGGGAGACCGCTCCGCCGCTGTTGCCTATTGTCACGAGTGCCATGAGGCCGTTGCCGACCGCGACTACACGTTTTTTGTGCCCGAAGAGTATCGCGTCGGTAACTGACCGCCTTAGTTCACATTGTCCGGGAGCTTCAACGCTGTCGCTTCGCTGCGGCTGAGTTGCTCACCTTGTTTACGCTTGGACAACACTTCGCGGGCCAAGGCGTATTTTTCGTCCTGCCAGAAGATCAGGCAGCCATTACAGCCTTTGCCGCAGCAACCCTCGGTGCCGATCCGGTTGGTCTTGAACCGGCGTTCGTTAACGTCCTCACCGATTTTTTCAACCAGTTCGTCGCGGCGGCGGGTATAGGCTTTGGGATTGTCGCGACCTGATGTCTCCAGCCCCTGCACCAGTTTATCGAACCGTATTCGGCTCCAATGTTCATCGGTCAGGGCACGTTCCTTGCGCAGAACGGAATAGGTCGGGAAACGGGCGCGCAAGTCATCGATATTTTCATGATCGAAAAGGGTGAAAGGCATGCGGATTACGGTTTTCGTGCTGCCATGCACAACATCCAGACGTGCGCCGTCGGATGCGCGTTCGAAATCGTAGACCCGCAGCAGAACCGTTTCGCGCGAGATCGGCGAGACGAAATCCAGAACGTCACCCGGTTCCAGCTTGTTCTTTACCTCGACCAGAAATGCATCCTCGGTGACCTCAGTGACGATCCCGGCATACTCCCACTGCGCGATAGATGCCGTGTGTTCGTAATCGTGCGCATAGTTGGTCAGACGGCCCTCATGGAAAGCCAGTGTATAGCCGCGGTTCCCGACGGTTTCGAGCTCACGCATATAGGGTTTTGGATCCCAGTTATCGGGGTCCGCATTATAGTCATCAATGGCCATACGATAGGCACGTGCAACGATGGCAGCGTAGTATTCCGATTTTCCGCGCCCTTCGACCTTTAGGCTGTCGACCCCGATCTTCAGATACTCATCCAGTTTGGGCATGATGCACAGATCGCGTGAGTTAAGTATGTACGAGCCGCGATCATCCTCTTCGATGGGCATCAGATCACCGGGGCGGCAGCCTTCTTCCAGCAGGAACTCGAACAGGTCGGCGTTTTCTTCGGTGATGCGGAGCTCCTGATGCGTGCCGTCCTTGAGGCGTAACTTCAGGCCATAGTTCCAGCGGCAGGAATTGGCACAGTTGCCTTGGTTCGCGCCGCGCTCGGCCATGAAATTCGACAGCAGGCAACGGCCCGAATAGGTCATGCACATGGCACCGTGGACGAATGCCTCTAATTTGATGTCAGGGCATTTCTCTCGAATTTCGACCAGTTCGGGGTAGGACACTTCGCGTGCCAGAACCACAAGCTCGGCCCCCTGATCCTGCCAGAACTTCACCGACAGCCAGGAACAGATGTTGGCTTGGGTCGAGATATGCAGTGGCAGTTCTGGCGCGCGCTCACGCACATATTGGAACACGCCGGGGTCGGCGATGATCAGCCCGTCGGGTTTCACCTTGCGCACGGTGTCAATGTACTCATCCAGCTTCGGGATGTCCTTGTTGTGCGAAAACAGGTTCAGCGTCAGATAGGCGCGACGACCGTGCTGATGGCAGAACTCGACCCCTTCGATCACCTCTTCCAGCGAGAACTCGGATTTCGTGCGCAGCGACATGTCAGGTGTGCCGAGATAAACCGCGTCCGCCCCATAAAGAATGGCGAGTTTCAATTTGCGCAGATTGCCCGCAGGCATCAGCAATTCGGATCTGGATTGGGTCATGGATGCACCGGGCTCTGGATCGATGGGGCCTTCTAAGGCAGTTTCATCGAGTCCAGAAGAGCAAACCCGCCATGCATCCGCAGCTTAGCTGCGACTGAACCGCGCTGTTCCGATCACCTTGATCAGCGTTTCACGAACTGGTTCAGGCTGGGCCTCGACCGCGTTCAACACCTCTCGCAGTTCTGCCCGCAGGCAGTGCATCTGATCAATCAGAGAGATCATCATCGACAGGGCATCCGCCTCCATGTCGTATTGCTCGTGCAACTCGCAGGCCAGTTCCAGCCGGGCAACATCCAAGGTCTGATAGACCAAGCCCTGTTCGGACTGCTGCGGGATCACGATCTCGGCAGCAAGATATTCAGACAGCCGATCCGAGGTCAGGCGGGTAATCGTCGTGATAAGCTCGTCTTCTGTCAGGTAGCGGGTCATGACGGCATTCCTTTGCGCGGATCATAGCTGTGGGTTTCGCGCCATGTCTCCATGAATTGCTTCAATTCATCGTCGATTTTGCCCGGCATCGCGATTGTAAGCTCAATCAGTTGATCCCCACGGTCGGACGATCCCCGTTTTTTGACACCCTTGCCGCGCAGGCGAAGGGTCTTGCCGCTGCTGGTACCGGCAGGAACACTAACATTCACGCCACCGTCAATTGTGGGTGCAGGAACTTTGCCACCCAGAACAGCCTCATCAATCGTGATAGGCAGGGAAATGTGAATGTCGTCGCCTTTGCGTTCAAAAACCGGATGATCGGCGACCGAGATTGTGACCAATGCATCACCGGGTGGCCCTTCACCATATCCCGGTGCGCCCTTGCCGCGCAGGCGAATGGTCTGGCCATCGGTGATCCCGGCAGGGATTTTCACCTCGATCCGATCACCATCTGGCAATGTCAGCTTTTGGCTGGCGCCGAAAACCGCGTCCAGAAAACTGATCTGGAGGGAATAATTGAGATTGTGGCCCGGGGCATGAAATTCATGCGTGCGCTGCTGGCCGAAACCGCCTTGGCCTCGGTTACGCATAAACTCGGCAAATATGTCGGACATGTCGTCCGGATCGCCATAAGTCGCGCCCGAGCGATAGGGGTTGCCCGCCGCCTCGGAGTATTCGCGATAGTAGTGTTGCTGCGGGCGCTCCTGACCTGAGGCGTCGATCTCGCCATTGTCGTAGCGGGCGCGGGTTTCAGGGTCCTTGAGCAAATCATAGGCGGCCGCTGCCGCTTTGAATTTTGCCTCGGCCTCGGCGTCACCGGGTTTGAGGTCGGGATGGCACTCTTTTGCAATGCGCCGATAGGCTTTCTTGATTTCGGCGTCGCTGGCGTTTTTGGATACACCAAGCACCGAATATGGATCGTCGCTCATCTCACTCTCGCGGGTCGGGGGCAGGTCTGATCTAGATGAATGTGTTCTATCATGCGATTTCAACAGGTCAAAATGAAGAGGCGATTGAATTACCTCGTAAAATTTCGCAATCCTGCTAACATCTGCATGTTTCGAGATGATAACTGACGGAGATCCAAGGATGTCGCGCAGAATTAAGTCCGCTCTGGCCCTGTTGGCCGGGAATGCTGTTGGCCTGTTGCTGGCGATGCTGTTGCTGTCCGGTTTTTCGATCCGGCCCCTGTCGTTCATCGTGGTAGTGCTTGTCTTTACCGTTGTTCAGGTCATTGCAGAGCCGCTGATCCTGAAACTGGGAGAGAAGAAAGCACCAGCGATCAAAGGTGGTATTGCCCTGATCGTGACGTTCGTGGGTCTGCTTGTGACGGATTGGATTACCGCCGGTCTGACGGTTGGTGGCATCTCGAACCTGCTGGCCGCCACATTGCTAGTCTGGCTGGGGGCGTTGATCGCCAGCGTGGTGCTGCCGATCTACGTTTTCAAAGAACTGCGTGAGCCGAAAAAGTAACTAGGCCAAAGTATCAAGGCTGGTCTTCATGGCCTGCCACAGTTCCTCAACCGGTTCGCAGCCAACCGACAAACGGACGAAGGCGGGGTCAACTTCATCGCCCCAACGCGCGCGACGTTCCGCTGAGCTGTGAACACCGCCAAAGGATGTGGCGGGGCGAAGCAGTGTACAGGAATTGATGAACTGCTCGGCCTTTGCTTCGTTTTCGAGTGTCAGGCTCAGCAGAAATCCAAAGCGTGAGGTTTGCGATTTCGCAAGCGCGTGTGAGGGATCATCCTGCAGTCCCGGGTAGCGGATTTGTTTTACTTCGGCATGTGCGGCAAGCCGTTCAGCCAGCACCTGAGCCGAAGAACACATGCGATCGAACCGTACATCCAGCGTTTCCAGTCCGCGGTGCAACAACCAAGCCTCGTGCGGACCCGGGATCGCACCGGAAACGCGTCGCCATTCTTCGATCCGTTTCATGATCTGGGTGTTTCGACTGGCCACGTGCCCCATTAACAGATCGGAATGCCCGCCCATGGCTTTGGTGTCCGAGGCGACCACGACATCGATACCCAGATCCAGCGGGCGCTGGCCCAGCGGGGTCATGGTCGTGTTGTCGGCGATGGTGATCCCACCGGCAGCGCGAACCTCAGCTGCAACTGTTGCAAGATCAATCATATCGAGACCTGGGTTTGAGGGGCTTTCGACAAAGACCACATCAAACCCTTCGAAACCGCCGGTGCTGAATTCGGTTGTTGCGCGTTCCTCGACCGAAACACCCAACCGAGACAAAAACCGATCCGCCAGCAATCGGGTTACATAATACCCGTCTGAGGGGATCAGAATGCGTGAACCGGCTGTGACGGTGGCAAACAGCGCCGCCGAAATTGCACCCATTCCGGACGGGAAAGTCAGGCAGGGTGCGTCTTCCAGATGGGACAGTACGTGTTCCAGATGCACCCATGTCGGGTTATCAACTCGCCCATAAGTCGCATGTCCATCTGGCGCTCCGGGTAGGTGAAACATACTGCTTTGCGTTAGCGGCAGGGCAACAGGTTCACCTTTGTCCAGTGCATTGCCGCGCAGGTGGAGCATCTCGCCGGTTTTGGGTGTCTTCATGGTTTAACGTCCCGGAATGACATCGCGTGGTGGGGCGGGCTCCCAGTTTTCGATTATGTCTACCGCCTCTTGTGCGGTATCGACAAAACGGAACAAGTCGAGATCTTCGTCCGAGATCGTGCCTGCGTCTGCCAGCGCTTCCCAGTTGATTACCTTTTCCCAGAATTCGCGCCCGAACAGCAGGAACGGTACGCGCTCCATGCGACCGGTTTGGATCAGGGTCAGGGATTCAAAAAGCTCATCCATAGTGCCGAAGCCACCGGGGAAGATGGTGATGGCGCGCGCGCGCATCAGGAAATGCATCTTGCGGATCGCGAAATAGTGGAAGTTGAAGCTTAGTTCCGGGGTGACATATTCATTCGGCGCCTGTTCATGCGGCAGAACGATATTCAACCCGATCGAACAGCCACCGGCATCCTGTGCACCACGGTTGCCTGCCTCCATAACGCCAGGGCCACCGCCGGTGACAATCACGTTCTCACGGCATCCGCTTTCATTGGATTTTTCGGTCATCAGCCGGGCGAATTCGCGCGCTTCGTCATAATACGTGGAAAGGCCTGCCAGCGTTTCAGTGCGAGCGGTGTGCTTTTGAGAAGGCTCGGGAATGCGGGCACCACCAAACATGACGATAGTCGAGGTGATCTCGCGCTCGCTCATGATCATTTCGGGTTTCAGCAATTCCAGCTGCAGGCGTACCGGGCGCAACTCGTCCCGGCACAGAAAATCATCGTCAGCAAAGGCAAGGCGATAGGCAGACGAGCGGGTTTGCGGCGTGTCCGGCACTTCGCTTGCGGTCGAGCGGTCGGTCTGAGCGTCGCGGAAGGGGCTGAGGCGGTCTTCTCTCATTGCTGGGGATCCCTGCTTGCGTGTTTTTAAAACAGCTATAGGGTTCGCGGGCAGAGTGCCAGTCACGGAAAGACGAGAATGGATTGGAAAGCGGAAATTTTGGCGGCGGCTGATCGCATCAATGGTTATGCGCAGATCACGCCGGTCATGCAAAGTCAGTCATTGGGTCTGGATTACCCGATTGAAATGAAGCTGGAGCACATGCAGCACACCGGCAGCTTTAAGGCGCGCGGAGCGTTCAACACATTGTTGAGCCTTGATGTGCCTGCAGCAGGTGTTGTGGCCGCATCCGGCGGCAACCATGGAGCTGCCGCAGCTTATGCCGCGCGGGCGCTTGGCCATCCTGCGAAGATTTTTGTGCCCGAGCTGGCGGGGCCTTCAAAAATCGGATTGATCGAAAGGATCGGTGCAGACCTGAGCGTTGTTTCTGGTGAATATGCCAACGCCCTGACCATGGCGCGCGCACATGAAGAGGCAAGCGGGGCGATGCAGATTCATGCCTATGATGCACCTGCGACTGTGGCAGGGCAGGGCACCTGTTTTGCCGAGTGGGAGGCACAAGGCCTTCAGGCGGACACAGTGCTGGTCGCTGTCGGTGGCGGCGGGTTGATTGCGGGGGCTTTGGCTTGGTTTCAGGGCGCGCGTAAGATTGTGGCCGTTGAACCGGAAACCTCCTGTGCCCTGCATTCGGCATTGCAAGCCGGCGAGCCCATTGATGTCTCGGTTTCAGGGATCGCGGCGAACGCTTTGGGCGCTCGGCGGATTGGTCAGATTTGTTTTGAACTGGCGCAGGGGATGACGTCTGTACTGGTATCGGATGAGGCCATTGCTGATGCGCAGGACAAGTTGTGGCAGGCGCATCGCATACTTGTCGAACCTGCCGGAGCGACCGCTCTGGCTGCGCTGACATCCGGCGCTTACCAGCCGGAACCGGGCGAACGGGTCGCCGTACTGATCTGTGGCGGCAACATTGCCCCGGATCCGTTAAGTGCCTGAATTATCGCCTTGAGGGTCGCGTCGTGGGATTTTATCTATAATCCCATGACTGCGACCATCGCCGATTCCATCTTTGATACTCTGAGCCAACGCATAGTGACCGGCGACCTGCCAGCAGGAGAAAAGCTGCGGCAAGACCATATTGCACGTGCTTTCGAGACCAGCCATGTCCCGGTGCGCGAGGCCCTGTTGCGGCTTGAGGCGCGAGGACTGGCCCGCAGCGAACCGCGGCGCGGGATGCGGGTCACGGCCTTGGATCCTGCAGAGGTTCGCGAAGTCATCGAGATGCGGGTCGCGCTTGAAACCCTGGCACTGCAGCATTCGATTCAGAATTTGACACCGTCAGCGCTTAAGCTGGCAGACGACGCCCGCGTCGCGTGTGATGAAGCGCAGGATATGCCGACCTGGGAAACCAGGAACCGGATTTTTCACCGGGCCATTTTGACCCCCTGTGCCAGGCCGCGTCTTTTGCACACGATTGATGATCTGCATATCGCCAGCGCCCGGCATCTGTTTGCACACTGGCGCCAACGATGGGCACAGCGTGCAGATGCGGATCATGCAGCCATCGTGCAGGCGATGAAGCGTCGCGATGCGGCCACCGCGACCGCGATTTTGGTTCGCCATATCCGTCGCGCAAGCTGATTTTCCCCTTTTGCTCTTAGGATCAGCCGCAAAGCGGTCAATCTGCGTCGCATTGCGCCTTGGTTCCGGCTCTCATATAGGCCAAACCAACGTGAACAGATTCTGCAGGGAGTAGCCCCATGTCCAACGCGCAACTGGAAACAGCAATCGAAGCCGCCTGGGAGGCACGGGATACCATCACGCCCGCAACCACCGGTGAGCAGCGCGAAGCCATCGAAGATACGCTGAACGCACTGGACAGCGGCTCGCTGCGCGTGGCGGAAAAGCTGGAAAGCGGCGACTGGCATGTAAATCAGTGGGCCAAGAAAGCGGTTCTGCTGGGCTTCCGCATCAAGGACATGGAAATCCAGACCGGTGGTCCGCAAGACGGCGGCTGGTGGGACAAGGTGGACAGCAAGTTCGCCGGATGGGGTGAAAACCAGTGGCGCGCCGCAGGCTTCCGCGCGGTTCCGAACTGTGTGGTCCGCAAATCTGCCTACGTAGCCCCCGGCGTCGTTCTGATGCCGTCTTTCGTAAACCTCGGCGCCTATGTCGACGAAGGCACCATGGTCGATACCTGGGCCACCGTTGGCTCCTGCGCGCAGATCGGTAAAAACGTACACCTGTCGGGTGGCGTCGGTATCGGTGGTGTTCTGGAACCGATGCAGGCTGGCCCGACCATCATTGAAGACAACTGCTTTATCGGCGCACGCTCGGAAGTGGTCGAAGGCTGCATCGTCCGCGAGGGCTCCGTTCTGGGCATGGGCGTCTTTATCGGCAAGTCCACCAAGATCGTCGATCGTGAAACCGGTGAGGTCATGTATGGCGAAGTGCCGCCCTATTCGGTTGTCGTTGCGGGCTCGATGCCGTCCAAGAACAACGTCAGCCTGTATTGCGCAGTGATCGTAAAGCGCGTTGATGAAAAGACCCGTTCCAAGACCGGTATCAACGAATTGCTGCGGGACTGATCAAAGTACAAGCCAAGTAATCTAAGATAGGCCGCTGCGATAACCGGAGCGGCCTTCTCAATTTCAGAACTACAGCAAATCGTCAGATGTCGTCGCGGTCATTTTTGCTGCCTGCAAAACCCGGGCAGCAACTCGCGACCAATGTCATTCAACATTTGATCTATTTCCGGAGAGACCAGAAATCTGGAGAATGCTTCCTGCAGGATTTCGTTGATGTCGCTGGAATCTTGATCGTTGTCATAAAACAGTTTCGCGAGACTTATGGCATTCAGTGACACAGATGTTGTGCCGAAGGAAGGGCTCGGTAGTCTGGTTTCAATAAGTGAGCCAACCCTTTGGTTTATACGTTTCTCCGAAAAGACCACGTTGACCACAGCATCTTTTCCCCAATATTTTTCCAGCCAGGATTTGGAAACCATATGATCCACATTGTGCGTGGGTAGCGGGCGATCAAAATCCTCTGACGACTTGATGACGTCCAACATAGCTTTCCGATAAAGTGAATAAGATGCGCGAACCCAAAGCTGAGAGTAGAACAAGCTGCCATTGTTAGATGGGATACGGACTTTTCCGGTTAGATATCTGGTGCTGTTCTCAAATCTTCGACCAACTTTGACCGACGCGAGCTCCGGCTGCGTCGAGCACCAGTTTTCAAGATGCGCCCAACTCTTGAATGCAATTGGTGGCCTGTATCCGTCTTCCAAGAGTGTCAGAAAGTCCAACTCAGTGCTTTTCAACGCAAAAGGAAGCTGATCGGCGTCGTATATTCGTTGCAAGCTGCTCGGCCCTTTCCATTTGTTTCTCCAGTTGGCGTTTTCTACGGGACTTGACGGATAACGCAGTAGAGGACGACCGTTATAAAACTGTTCACGCCGCCCCTTGGCGAGATCTCCTGAGTTGATTAACGTCGTGTGGAATTTGGTAAATCTGCAAACGCCAATTTGCGCCAATGAGACCATTCCTTGGTCGATGATCTGCTTAGCGCATCGTGGTTTCCCACGCACTCAGACCAAAAGACCTCGGGGCTGAGAGGCTCGCAATCGTGTCAGGACCGTTTCCGGGAAATGTGCTACGAAAGGACAGATATTCACCTTTATCTAATTTCGGACGGACAAAATATGGCGACAAAAGCTGAGCTTCTAGAAGAGCTTGAAGACCTCAGGGCGAAACTGGCTGAGACCCGGAAAACCAAGACTTCGCCCGGCGCAGAGACCGGTGAGCCACCCGATGATGACCCTCCAAACGGTGATGAACCAATGTCGCAGCTGGGCGATCTCGAAACACTCTGGCCTGAGATTTCGGAAGAACTGGATAGGTTTCAACAACAATACCCGCGTCTGACGATTGTTGGTGCATTCGCCGCCGGTTTCCTCCTTGGACGTACATCGAAGTGAAAGGGTCATCATGAGCTATTCTTTGCGCAAAGAAATCAGCCGTAGCACGCGCCGTATTGGCCGCAACGCCAACATTGCGTTTCGGGCCGAAAAGACAATCAGCCGAAGACGCTTTGCGGTACTCAGGATGCAGACGGGTATGCTTGCGGCTGCGGGGCTGCTTGCGGGGATCGGGATCATCATGCTTAACGTCGCCGTATTCTTTGTGATTGCCGAGCATGTCGGGAATGCAAATGCGGGGCTTATCCTTGCCGCTGGCGATTTCGTCATAGCGGGAATTCTGGTCATGGTCGCGATGCGTATGACCGCCGAGTCGGAACTGGAGCCTCTGGTAGAGGTACGGGATATTGCGATTGCCGACATAGAAGCCGATCTGGAAGAGGCCTTTGATGAAATAACGGATATCGCCGACGGCGTTCGCCAGATCATCCGCGATCCTCTGGGCGCGCTGATGGGAGGACTGGCAGGTCCGTTGTTGGCCGCTCTGTTCCGCTCGGTTAACTCTGACAACCAGAAGGACAAAGGCGAAAACGGATCGCAGGCTTGAATCTGGTCGGTTCGTGGACTCGAGCCATACCAGCGTTTAGCCGACTGCGCTGATCAACAATGGCTGCAAAACGAGATTTATAAAAACTTCGCCGTACTGTGGCCCAGATTGCCATCCAGATTTACCCAAAAAAGCTGTTGGAGTGGTCTGTATGAAGTGGTTGTGGGCGTTGTTCGGCGTTGGCGTTGTTCTGTCTGCAATTGTATTGTCCGAAGCGGGGCAGGGCCTTTTGATCGTGCTCATGCTCAGCATGGTTGGCATACCTTTGGCAGTGGCCCTGATGTACGTGCCGATTCCCACCGGGATTCTGGGGATTTACCTGCTCATCCGAACAGTGCTGCGTCATTTACCGGGGTTCAGGCGGGCGCACGGGTTGGTTCTCTTTGGGCTAAGCGCGGCGCTGGTCGCTGGGGTGATGTATGTAGTTCCGATCTATCACAACCAACAAGTCGACAAAGCTCTTCCACTTGCGGTCGCCGAGGATGTGCCTTTGTCCGGGGCAAAGGCTCAGGGGTTGGTTGTTGGGCTGTTTTCCAACGCCGACCGATGCGGTCAAACCTGTGCCGAGTTGCTGATGTCATCACCGGATATTCAGGTGGTGCTTGGCCGTTTTGAGCGGATCAAAGAGGGCGACCCCGCTACACCTCCTGCCGGTTCTGCCACCTGGGGGCTCGTTCCGGCAGGGATCGGGTTGTGCCCGTGGCCGCTAAATCAGGCCTCATCGACCTTGCGCATCGCGATTGCCGAGGCTGAACTGGACGGTTACTGCTTTGCAGAAGGGCCCATGGCAGAACAGATTGACGTAGTGATCCAGGGCTATGATGTGCCGGGTGATGCTCCGGGCCAGGTCCGGGATGACAAACGTACCGAACTGTTCCTGCGCAACGGAGATAATCTGCGGTTATCATACCGGACAACAACGGGATTTCGTAACAAATTGTCCGTGCCGATGGTGTTCTTTTCGGAGGATGGCAATGGGCTTGATTTGGGCCTTTCGCTGGCTCCACCCAAAGAAATGGTTTCACTGGCCAGCCCCGTTCCCGACCTGTCGCGCGTAGCCCTCTATCAAGCTGTTCTGCCCGGTGACATTGTTTTACCAAGTTTCGAGGCTTACGCTGATCTGAGCCGGGATCAGCGGGATGCTCTGCGAAAGCGAGAAGCTGAGATGCGCAAGAGATTGGCCACTGCGCGTTATGATGCCGCCCTGACGGCCCTGGGATCAGGCGACGCGATAGAAATCACCAAAGGAATCAAGATTGCCAACAGCTATCTGCGCAAGCTGACCGGAGGTGGCGTCAAACCATCGGATGTGCCCTTGTTTGTGGCACTGATGTCAGCGCCGGGGGATCCGCAGAGGACAGCGTATCATGTATTGGACGATGCACCACCCGAAGTGCTCATGCCCGTGGTCGATGCAATTCTGGACCGGTTGATCGCGGCACGCGAAGGGCCGGTGCCTGGAAAATCCAAACAACGATATGCTGAGATTCTGCGCCTGGCTGAAGATCAGCCCGCCGAAGACATCGCTGCGCGCACCGATCGTCTCGACCAATTGGTCGCCACCCCTTTGGGACGCGAAATGGCCGGCGGCCTGATGGCGTCGCGCGGTATCATTGGGCCGGACCAGGCCGCGATCCTGTTTGATTTTCTCGACGCACGCATCGCGGACGGTGATCCCGAAGACGGATTTCAAACTGTATTCCACGGGTTGTGCCTGATGGGGCCTCAGGGGGTGCCCTATCTGAATGATATGGCTCAACGCGAAAGGCACCTTGGCACGGTTAAACACAGCCCCTCAGTGCGCACCTCAGTTTACAATATGGTCCTGATGGGGATGGATGATGATGCGATCCGTCAGATATTGCGTTTCGATAATTATACCGACGCATCACGCCGCCAGTGGGCTGAAAGCATCCTCAGTAAAATCCGCGTCAAAGCGGAAAGCTCGCTTGACCGTCAGAAGACGCGCGGTGTTGTTCCGCCTTGGCGGCATCTGTGCCTATAGGATATTTCTGCTGCGAGACCGGTGTCTTGCCTCTCTTCCGGTTGACATCATTTATCCGACAATCTGATCGTCAGCGTCGAACCGTTCTCTGACCTTTCTATGCCTTGCTTGGGGAAAACTTGGGACAATTTGCCAAAGAAGAAAGGCTGGATGAACCAATCGTGTGACAGACCCTCATAACTGACCGAGAGGCCTATCACGTGCTTGGCGTTGTCGAGTTTCCGAAACCGGGTATTAGCCTTTACCTCAATAACTCCTTCGCCTGCAGCAACGAACTGAAAATCGGGGACCGTAATCAACCGGTTGTCGAATGTGGCTGTGGTTTCGTCGATGATAAGCTCTGTTGCGGCAAGCACCTCCTCTCCGAACTGTGTGGCTTCGGTGGCCGAGACTTTTCCGTCGCCGTCCAGATCAATATGGGCGAATATTGCAGAGCCTTCATCATACGAGGGCACGATACGTATGTTGAGGACAGCTTGATCGAGATCGATAGAGAGCATGGCTTGCTGTTCGACTTTGCTGTGCGGGTGTGCCGAAAGCGGGCCCGCCAGAAAGAGCAGTGCCATAAGAATACGCATCATTCTGCTCCGATCCAGGCTGCGCCATAATCGTTCGACGGGTTCCGGAACATGCTGTGCGCGTGCTCCTGCTCTGGTGATTCAGCCAGTGCGTCCTGCGGAGCATATTCGATCACCGTCGAAGGTGCGGTGATCCGATAGTAGGCGAACCCGGGCGCGTCCTGTGGTCCCCACCAACCGAAATATGTGTCGTCTAATTCGGCCAAGACGGTCTTCATCTTGGCCGCGTTGTCGTTGTCATTGATGAAGCCGAGACGCGTTTGGATCAGTGAGATGAGAAGGTTCTTTTGCTTTGGGGAAAGGTCACTGCCTTTCACACCTTCTGGTACAACAACGGTGCCATACTCGCCGGGACCGAGCAGCAAATTGATAGCCGCGTCTCCACGCACGGCATCGGTTTTTTGCAGGTCGGTCAGGCTCTCCAGCACGGCCTGAGCCGCGTCCACTTCATCCTGAATGATGAACACCCTCTTGCCTTCATGGTCGATGTAAAGTGGTTGGCCACCGGTCAGCATGGGCGAGAAAGTCACGTCAGCCCCATAAACCGTAACGTTGATTCCCAGATGATGGCCGCCGAACTGGAACATCCATGGTTGCGTTTCAGAGGGCTCGCCAAGAAACGCGACGTAGAATTTATCGACACCGTATTCGCCGAAGGGGTCGTCCGTTGGAAACGTACGCTCTGCGGCGAGCTGATAGTCAATATTGCGAACACCGTCTTCGCTCATGAATTCTGCGATCAGAGTATCCATAAGAACATATTGCTGCTCGGACAGTGTACCAATGCGCAGCCCGCCTCGTGGAATCATACCTTCGGGGAAGTTCGACCATTTCGAGCGTTGTTCATTGTCGGAGAACGAGTATGTGGCAGCATCCCGTTGGGTCGTGTCGAGCGAGCCAAGAAAGGCGTCCGCAGCCGAGACAATGGCCGAGGTCTTGGCATCCGGAGCACGGTCCTTGAAACTGACGCGCAGGGGCAGCTCGACCGGAGCCGTATTCACTCCGAAGGCTACGCTCGTGATCAGGCGGGGATTGAGGAAAAAGCCTCCGACAACACCACCGAGGAGTACAGCCGCAGCCATACAGATGATGCCTGTGAAAATCAGGATACATTTCATGAAGGCTCTCCTTGTTGGTCGACAAAGACAGAGATTGATGTGTTCCGGTTCAGCGCCGTGGTGATGAAGCCTGAATTCGTCGCAGAAACGCGGGCAAAATACTCTTTGCCTTCAGCGAGGTTGATATTGTCGCCGATAACAATCGCGCCGCTCTTGAGCTTGGGAAGCAACACGTCCAGCACACCGTTGTAGAGGTCTTTCCAGCCGTCGAGGAATACCAGATCCACGTCAGGATCGACGTCTTGCAACGTTTCCAACGCATCGCCTTCGCGCATCGTGGCATACTTGCCAAGGCCTGCCTGATCCAGATTTTCCTGCGTGGCTGCGCATTTGTTGGGCTCAATCTCTGTCGTGATGACATGGCCGCCGGTATCCTTGGCGGCCGCAGCCAGATAGATCGTGCCAATCCCGAACGAGCTGCCAAATTCCACGATGTGCCGAGCCTTCGTGGACACCGACATACTGTAGAGATAGCGACCCTGCTCGGGCGACACGGGGATGTAGGCATCTTTCAGCATTTCGGGCGTGAGCGCCTTCATCATGCTTTGGCCGCGCAGCAGGCCCCAGATCGTTTGCGGGGCATACTTCAGCATAGGCAACCAGTCACTCCGGGCGTTTCCATGCAACGTTTCAAGAGTTTTTGAGACCGGCGCGTCATTCAGTGTGCAGGTCATTTGCGCGTTCGAGCGTGATATCCGCGTAGAGGTTTTCAGTTTGGCACGCTGGGCCATTTCGGTTCTCCGATTTACTTCGAACGTCATATGGCCTTGCTGTTTTTCTGCCGCCTTTCTGCAATGTAAAGTTATGTAAAGGTCGACAGCAGCAGCCTTTTCAGATGTGCCAGTTCGCACCAAAACAAAGAGGAAAGGAGCCCGCTACGATGGCGGAACGCATTCTGCTGATCGATGATGACGCCCGGCTTGCCGAAATGGTCGGCGAGTACTTGCAGGGATTCGGTTACTCTGTGTCCGTGATCGGAAGTGGGGTCGAAGGGCTTGAAGCTCTTCGCGATGGTCAGTTCGATGCACTGATCCTTGACCTCAGCTTACCGGATATCGATGGGCTGGACGTGTTCCGAAACATTCCCGCATCGGCAGCCTTGCCGGTCATCATGCTGACAGCGCGTGGTGATCCGATGGACCGCATCCTGGGTCTTGAATTGGGTGCCGATGACTATCTAGCAAAACCGTTTGAACCACGCGAGTTGCTTGCCCGGCTAAAATCGATCATCCGTCGTGGGTCTCGCAATCAACCGACACAGATTATGACATTCGGGCGGCTGGGCATCGATCTCGATGCCATGGAGGCGCGGATCGACGGGCAGCGATGTGATCTGACCAGCTATCAGTTCCAGTTGCTGTCGGCTCTTGCGACCCGCGCTGGACGCGTCCTGAGCCGGGATCACCTCATGAATTATTTGCAGGGCACGGATATTGATGCCTTCGATCGATCCATCGATGTGCATGTCTCACGCATCCGCGCGGCCATAGAGGACGATCCAAAGCACCCCAAAAGGCTGATTACCATTCGCGGGGCAGGTTATCTGTTTGCGAAGTCTCAGGATTGAAATGAAAAACTGTCTTTTCATACAGGTGGCGCTGGTGATGATCACCGGGCTGGTCCTTTTTGCTGTGTTGGTCTCAGTTTTTTGGAGTCGTGTGTTCGACGCGCGTTTCAACGCGGCAGTGGACAAGCTGACTTCTGATGTATCCGTGCTGCTGTTGCCCGCGGCTGGGGTGCCAGACGCTACGCAGCAGGCAGCGATCCAGCGAATTGCCGAAGGTCTTTCTGTTAACCTGACAGTCTACGGACCAGACGGCCATTTGATTGGCTCCAGCGGGCCACCCGTTCCGCTTTCGCTACAACCAGTCACGGAAGGTCAATGGGAGGAGTTGATCGACGGCACCCATTGGATCAGCCGCCTGGCGGACGGGCGTATTGTCATTGCGGATCTTAGCCTTCTTGGATTTGCCGGTGACAGCTTGGCGGTCACTTTGGTTTTTGGACTTCTGGTCTTGCTTGTATTTTCGCTTATGTATCCGCTGGTTCGGCGCATTACTCGCCGTCTGGAACGCCTCCAGAATGAGGTCGAAGCGATCGGCACCGGTGATCTGTCCAGGCGCGTCACGGTGGAGGGAAATGACGAAATCGCCAAACTGGCGGCCAGTTTTAACGCCTCGACGGAGACCATCGAAGATCTGCTGAACCGCCAGCGCATGCTGCTTGCCAACGCCTCTCACGAGTTGCGCACGCCGCTTGCGCGTATTCGGATAGGGCTTGAACTGTTAGACACAAAAGACACGCCGAAAAGGCGCGCTGGCCTTCGGCAGGACATTGGCGAGTTGAATGCCTTGATCGACGACCTGATAGCCATGGCCCGTTTTGACGCTGGGGCAGCGGAGATCTGTTTTGAGCCTCTGGATCTACTGACGCTTGTCTCCGAAGAGGTCAGTCGCGTGGAGGGAGGTACAGTTACTGGAAACCACGTAGAAGTGTCAGGAGACCGCAGGATGCTGCGCCATTTGATTCGAAACCTGCTGGAGAATGCACAAAAGTACGGTGCTCCGCCGATAGAAGTATCCGTCCGTACCAACGAAAATGAGGTGCAGCTCAAAGTTTCTGACCAAGGTCCAGGCATCCCCCGGAATGAGCAGCAGCAGGTCTTGGAACCATTTTATCGGGGCGTAGGACAACAGAACATACAGGGTTCTGGATTAGGTTTGTCCCTAGTGGCGCGGATTGCGCAGGTGCACGGGGCGCACGTATTGATCGAAAATGCGCCTAAGTCTGCGGTTTCAGTTGTTTTCCCTCGTTCTTGACGAACGCAAGCAACGTCTCGCACAGTCAAGAATTCCACATTCAACATTGGATTAGATTGCTACGCGCGCTCCTGACGGTTCCAATCAGTCATTACCAAGGTTGACTTGGTTGAACTTGACCACATTCGGGCATGTCGCTAAGGCCGCCTCTATGGAAAAGCAAAAGAAACCCTCACGCCAGCAAGTCTATACTCTTTTGGTTCAGATTGGTCGCAAAGACGGCGACGGTCTGCCCGAAGGCGCGACCGGGGCGGCGCTGATGTGCTACGCCAGTGGCGTGGACGAGGCAGAAGCCGTGCGTGAGACCGTTGCCATCCTAAAGCAAGCCGACACAGCTCCACTGGATGTGACAGGTTATGGCACTTTGGCCGAACGCGAGGCACAGGGACATGACATCGAACCTGATGAACGGGCTCTGATGCAGCGCGCGCTTGATGAAAATGCGGTTATCGTAGCGCAAATGACACCGTTTTTCGGGGATCAGGAAACAGCTTAGTTTCGTACCCCAAACCACTTGCGGTAGATTTCGTCATAGGTACCGTCTTCTCGCAGGAACAGCAGCGCCTGATTGACATCTTCGACCAGTGGGGACCCGGTTGGGAAGGCGATCCCGTAATTCTCACGCAGGAATACACCACCGGTCATGGTCGCAATTTTGCGCCCTTCGTGTGAGGCAAAGTAGGACAGGATAGGTGCGTCGAACACTACGGCGTCGAGTTCTTCGTTCCTGAATGCCGTCAGCATTTGTTCCAGTCCGGCATAACCGCTGTATTGTACCTCGCGCCTTTCAAGGAAACTGGCGGCAGTCGAACCGGATATTGTGCCCACCTGCTTGCCGTACAGGTCGTTGACCGAATTCACGTTGCCAGCAATCGCCTCGACGGTCATGACCGATGTGATACGGGCGGTGAATACTGAAACAATGAAAAGCGAAGACACAACAAGTACAACACCCAAAAACCGTCCAAACGGTGTGCGGGGCATACGTTCTTCAAATCCGCCATTCACGACCAGGTTCAGTGCCCACCAAAACGACGGGAACCACGCTTCGTTCAGCTTGCGGTCAAAATAGGGTTGCGCGCGCCGCTCAAAACTCCACATCAACATGCCACCGCCCAGAAGGATGGCAAAGGCCAGACCGATCGCGATGAACAATTCGGCTGACAATAGCGCCTGCAGCAACGATGGTCTGCGCGCCGCATCTGAGGGGACCATGATCTGCAGTCCAGCCTCGAATATGGGCTGGCTGAAATCCATGCGAGCCTCGCGAGAGGCGGTAATCGAGATATTCGCGATGGCAAGATCTGCTGTTCCGTTCTGCACGGCGTCCAGCATATCGGCGAAGGCGTCTACGCGATTGATGGTGTAATCCCAGCCCAGCGACTCAGACAGTGCCTGAAGCAAATCCATCGAGAATCCGGTTTGCACCTCGTCCTCGACGTACGAGAACGGGGGACGGGTCACAGTCGTGACCGTAAGGGTCTGGGCCTGGCTTTGCTGTGCAAGTACTGCGAAAGTCAGGCAGAGCAGGGCGAAAACTACGCGCATCATTGTCAATTTACCTGTTTCGCGGCCCTCTAACGCAAATGAGGAAGGCGCGGCAAGACAGTCGCAGGGTAAAGGTTGATGATTTCTTGCGGTGTTGTTTCAGGGCAAGGCACAGATCACACGAAGAATTTGACCGGTTGGGGTTGGCAATCCTTCCAATTCGTTGAATCTGTGCGCGAACCCCGGCGCAAATGAGATTGAGAGGTATCCCATGACCGATCCAGTTCAGTTGACAGCGGATCTGATCCGTTGCCCATCGGTCACACCCGAGGAAGGTGGTGCACTTGTTCTTTTGGAGCGTGTCCTGTCGGACGCCGGGTTCGAATGCGCTCGGGCAGACCGTGGCGATGTCAGTAATCTGTACGCGCGCTGGGGCAAAAAAGGGCATGCTCGCAGTTTCGGTTTTAATGGCCACACCGACGTTGTTCCAGTGGGGGATGAAGCCGCATGGACGAAGCCGCCTTTTGGCGCCGAGGTTCATGATGGAGTGATGTATGGGCGTGGCACGACCGACATGAAGTCGGGTGTTGCAGCATTTGCCGCCGCTGCGATTGATTTTGTGCGTGAAACGCCTCCGGACGGGGCGATCATTCTGGCAATCACGGGTGATGAAGAAGGGGATGCGGTGGATGGGACGACCGCTTTGCTGGACTATATGGACCAGGCTGACGAACGTATGTCGGTCTGTTTGGTCGGAGAGCCAACTTGCCCCAACCAGATGGGTGAGATGATCAAGATCGGGCGGCGTGGTTCGATGACGGCGTGGTTTACCGTGACGGGTGTGCAAGGGCATTCGGCCTATCCGCATCGTGCAAAGAACCCGCTGCCGGCCATGGCGCGCCTGATGGACCGGTTGGCCAGTCACGAGCTGGATCAAGGCAGCGATCATTTTGATGCCTCGACGCTTGCGGTTGTGAACATTGATACGGGTAATTCAGCGACAAATGTCATCCCGGCGCAGTGTACAGGAGCGGTAAACATCCGGTTCAATGATCTTCATTCTGGTGCCAGCCTCAGCGAATGGCTGCAGACCGAAGCCGATGCCGTTGCCAAGGCTTTTGATGTGGCGATCGAGACAAAAATCAAAATCTCAGGTGAAAGTTTTCTGACACTCCCGGGGTCGCTGTCGGATCTGGTGGCGAACGCAGTCAAAGCCGAAACTGGTATTCAGCCAGAGCTGTCGACCACAGGGGGGACCTCGGATGCTCGTTTCGTCAAGAACCATTGCCCGGTGGTGGAGTTTGGTCTGGTAGGTCGCACCATGCATCAGGTTGATGAGTGTGTTGAAGTTGCGCAAATTGACCAGCTCAAGGCGATCTATTCGCGAATACTGACCGACTATTTTTCCTGATCCATGCAGCGTTCCTTGGTCATCATGGTCAAAGAACCCCGGCCGGGGCGGGTCAAGACGCGTCTTGGGCGCGATATTGGCATGGTTGGCGCGGCTTGGTGGTTCCGGCATCAGACACGTTCATTGATCCGGCGCCTGCGTGATCCGCGCTGGCAGATTGTGTTGGCTGTATCCCCCGATCGCGAGGGGCTGAACAGCCGGGTCTGGCCTGCCGATCTCACCCGTGCTGCACAGGGGCGGGGTGATCTGGGGCATCGGATGGGGCGGATGTTGCGGGCAGTGCCGAAAGGACCGGTTTGCCTGATCGGTGCTGACATCCCCGGCATCACGCGTCGAAATATTGCACGCGCCTTTCATGAGTTGGGGAAGGCTCAGATGGTGTTTGGACCAGCACCCGACGGCGGTTATTGGCTGGTCGGTGCGCAGCGATACGGTGCGTTGCCAGAAGGTCTGTTTCGTGATGTGCGCTGGTCGACGGAACACGCTT
This sequence comes from Ruegeria sp. CH6, assembly GCF_056537005.1. NCBI lineage: Bacteria > Pseudomonadati > Pseudomonadota > Alphaproteobacteria > Rhodobacterales > Roseobacteraceae > Ruegeria > Ruegeria sp. CH6. Next base: position 39,699 of record NZ_JBQFQS010000011.1, read on the forward strand.
TGGCCGACACGCTTGCCTCGGTACCGGATCTTCGGGTCGCGATGCTGGACCCGTTGCGCGACGTGGATACTGTCGCTGATTTGCGTACCTGACCCAAAGCGCCGTTTTTTGGTCATGACGCAGTCGCATCCCCGTGCTAGGGCGGAGACATGACACGCATTCCAACCAAGCAGGAGGTCCTTGACTGGATCTCGGCGAACCCCACCCTCACTTCGAAACGCGATATCGCCAAGGCGTTTGGCATCAAGGGCGCGGACCGGATCGATCTAAAGCGCATGTTGAAAGAGCTTGAGGCCGAGGGGCATCTGGAAAAACGCAAGCGCAGCTATCGCGACCCTGACCGCTTGCCGCCGGTAAGCGTGCTGCAGGTCAAGGCACCCAATTCGGATGGCGATCTGTTTGCGCGCCCGCTGGAATGGCACGGCGAAGGGGTGGAGCCCATCGTTTTGATCGTTGCGCGCGCCAGTGATCCGGCGTTGGGCGAGGGCGACCGCATTCTGGCTCGCCTGACAGTGGTGCATGAGGAGGACCACAATTACGAAGCCCGCTTGATCCGGCGCATTGGCTCGAACCCGCGCCGCATTGTGGGTATTTTTCGCAAGGGCGCCGAAGGCGGGCGGATCGTGCCCATCGACAAGAATGGTCAGACCGACTGGCTGGTTCACGAAGGAGCAGTTCACGGCGCCAAAGATGGTGAGTTGGTGGAGGCCGAGCAGGCCGGTCCAAAGAACCGCATGGGCTTGCCCCGCGCGCGCATCGTGGAACGGCTGGGGGATCCGTCAGCTCCGAAGGCCGTTTCGTTGATCGCGATTCACCAGCACGGCATTCCGGATGACTTCCCTGACAAGGTGATCGACGAGGCTGACAAGGCCAAACCTGCCGGTCTGAAAGGTCGCGAAGATTTGCGCGAGATGCCCTTGCTGACCATTGATCCATCAGATGCGCGCGATCATGACGATGCCTGTTATGCCCATGCTGATGATGATCCAAAGAACCCGGGCGGTCATGTAATCTGGGTCGCCATCGCTGATGTCGCCGCTTACGTTCAACCCGGCACGGCATTGGATCGCGAAGCGCGCAAGCGTGGCAACTCCAGCTATTTTCCTGACCGTGTGGTGCCGATGCTACCGGATCGTCTGTCAGGCGATTTGTGTTCGCTGCACGAAGGTGTCCCGCGCGCTTGTATCGCCGTACGGATGCAAATCGATGCAGACGGTCACAAGATCGGTCATCGGTTCGTCAGGGGGTTGATGCGATCCGCTGCTTCTTTGCACTACGCAGAAGTGCAAGAGGCCATTGACGGCAAACCGAATGATCGGACGGGGCCATTGCTGGAACCCGTTCTGAAACCGCTTTATGCCGCCTATGAAGCGCTGAAAAAGGCGCGGGCCGAGCGCCAGCCGCTGGATCTGGACCTGCCTGAGCGTAAAATTGTACTCAGCGATGCTGGGGAGGTCGAAAGTGTTGCGTTTCGCGATCGTCTCGACACGCACCGTCTGATCGAGGAGTTCATGATCCTCGCCAATGTTGCCGCTGCCGAGACCCTGATCGCCAAACGACGGCCATTGCTTTTCAGGGTGCACGAGGAACCAGCACCCGAAAAGCTGGAGAGCCTGAGGGAGACTGCACAAGCCGCCGGTTTGAACCTTGCCAAAGGTCAGGTGATGCAAACCCGCCATCTGAATGCCCTGCTGAACGCGGCAGCAGGGACTGAGGATGCTGAGCTGATCAATCTCAGTACGCTCAGGTCCATGGCGCAGGCCTACTATAACCCGGAGAACTTTGGTCATTTTGGCCTAGCGCTGCGGAATTATGCGCATTTCACCTCACCCATCCGCCGATATGCAGACCTGATCGTGCACCGTGCACTGATCACCGCGCATGGCTGGGGCAAAGACGGTCTGACCGAGGAAGAGATCGGCAGGCTGGAGGAAACGGCCACCCATATCTCGGACACCGAGCGCCGCTCGATGATGGCCGAGCGGGATACCACGGATCGGTATCTGGCGGCCTATCTTAGCGAACGTGTCGGAAACGAATTCTCCGGGCGTATCAGCGGGATCGCCCGGTTCGGGGCTTTTGTGAAGATGGACGAGACCGGCGCGGACGGTCTGGTGCCCGTCCGTTCCCTTGGACGCGAATTCTTTCATTTCGACCGTGAGGCGGGAACGCTGATGGGGTCCGACACGGGGTTGATTATCGCAATTGGTCAACGCGTGACAGTGCGCCTGACCGAGGCAACGCCGGTTACTGGCGGGCTGGAGTTGGAATTGCTGTCGATTGACGATCAGGCCCTACCGCGCGGGCGCGGGTCAAAAGGACGGCCGGCAAGACGCAAGGCCGTCAGTACCAAGCGGAAGAAAGACAAGATCAAACGCAAGGTCGAGCGCAAACGCCGTCAGAGGTGATAGGTCAACGCCCGGGCGATCAGCCAGCCATGGCGGGTTTCATCTATCTGATCCGGGCTGTCGAACAGGATCGCCCGGTTCCCGTCGATCCGGTCTTCGCCCGGAAAGGCCGATGTGAATTCGCCCATCAACCTGCTTTGGCAATGGACAAAGAGTGCGAACCGCGCAGATTTGTGACCGCCCAGACGGATAGTAGACCCTTTGGGTGCCAGATAGGCTGGCTGACCCCAGCGCAGCGCCTCTTGCAACGGTAGTGCTTTGGGCAATTCCTGCGCCGTTTCAAAGATCAGCTCTCGCAGCTTCAGGACACCGGTACGGGTGTCCTGAGGCAGGGCATCAAAAGCTGCAGAAATGGCGGGGTCTTCAAAAGGTCTCATGCCAGTGGGATCGCTTTTTCCATTCTGTCTACATAGCTGTTGATCAGACTATCCTCTTTGATGCGCCGGGTCAGCGGTGTATCTGCCGGCGTTGCGCGCATCGCGGCCAGCATGGGCCCGACGCTCATATCCGCCGAGGTTGGGCGATCCCCCAGCAGAAATGGCGATTGCCAGAGATAGGCAGAGATTGCTTCGAGATCCCGTTCGACCCGGTCCAGGCGTTCGGCTGGCGAGAAACGGGCAACACCTTGTGCAACAAGGCCTTTTAGAACCGATTTTCGGATTGAGTTTGAGACAGGCTTTCGGATTAACGCGGGTATTTCGATAAAGAACGTCTTTTGCAGAATTGGCCAGACCTCGTCATTGGCCCAGCGATCCTGCACGATCTGAAAATACAGATGCTCTTCAGCCATTCTGATTAGGGTACGTGATTGCGCCCTTTGAATGTCGCTGAGGCCGGTATCAAAATTTGCACCCTGCGCCTCTAGCCAGTCCCGGATCAGATCGCTGTCAGGGACAAGCCGCTCGGGCGTGCGTAGCACGGGCAGTTTGCTGTGGGGCATCTTGCGCGGGTCAAGCATGTCGGACCTTTGCCATCGATGACCGGATTGCTGCAGCATATAGGCGGTTTTCACGCAGAACGGACTGGCACTGAACAGGCCAAAGGCAGAGGGGTAGGTCAGAAGGGTCAGCATCATCGGCTCCATGGTGGGGATGCCAGATGGATACCCGTCTCTGATGACAGAAAGTGTCATTAGGTTTAAGCTAGGGTTTGTCATGTCTCGTACCGCCCGTCTGTTTCAACTGATGCAAGCTTTGCGTTCTGGTCCGTCGCCAAAGACCTCGGTCCAGTTGGCGCAGGATCTGGGTGTTTCGGCGCGTACTGTGCATCGCGATATCGACGCCCTGCGTGCGCTGGGAGCTGTCATCGACGGAGAAGCTGGTTTCGGATTCACTCTGATCGAAGATGCTACGCTGCCGCCGCTGGGGTTTACCGATGATGAGTTGGAGGCACTTGTTCTGGGGTTGCGGGAGGTGCAGGTCATCGGCGATCCCGCGCTATCCGAGGCCGCCGCTGAAGCACTGCGAAAGCTGCAGGGGCGGTTACCGCAGCGTCAGTCGCATCGCCTGAGCCATGCGGTCCTGGCTGCAACTCGCTTTGACCGGCCTGCTGTGCCAACGATCGAAGTGGCCGAGTTGCGTCAGGCCGCCTGGGATGAGCGTTCGATCGAATTTGCCTACACAGATGCAAAGGGTGACAACACACGCCGAAAGGTCAATCCGCTGAGCATCGTCTACATGGACCGGTCCAGCGTGCTGCTCAGTTGGTGCCATTTAAGGCAGGATTTCCGCGTGTTTCGATTGGACAGGATGCAGGAAATGTCCGTGACCGATGAAAGCTTTAGGCCCAATCGCGTGCCATTGCTGCGTGAGGCGCTGGCTCGCATTCGGGCTGAACACACAGCAAAACAACGTGACTCGCAAACCTGAGTGCTTTGTGAATTTTCGTTTTTGCGCTATCCTGAGGTTGAGCAGTAATCAGGAAAAATCGGAATGCGTATATGCGTAGGTGGCGTCATGACCGCCGCATTGTGGGCATCCATCGTGCAGGCGGACACAACAAACAATTCACTTCGGCCGCAGGTCAGGCCAATGTTGGACAACATCCAACTGGCATCGGCAGACGTAACCGTATCGGTTCGTCCGATGCCAAGACCTTCGGCTGAGGTTCATCGCGTGTCAGCAGGTGGAAATGCCAGATTTCAGGCCTGGCTGGGCGCGTTTCGGGAACGCGCGGCAGAACAGGGTTTGTCTCATACAACGCTGGATCGGGCGTTGACGGGAATAAGTTATGATAAAGACATCATAAAGAGAGACCGCAACCAGGCTGAGTTTTCAAAACCGATCTGGGAATATCTCGATTCAGCAGTGTCTGATACGCGGATTTCCAATGGTCGCGCGGCGCTGGAGCGGAACCGACAGACGCTGGGGCGGATCGAAACCGAATATGGGGTAGAGAAAGAGGTTGTTACGGCGATCTGGGGGTTGGAAACTTCTTTCGGGACATATCGAGGTGGCAATCAGACCATCCGCTCACTCGCGACTTTGGCGTTCGATGCACGTCGTGCCCAGTTCTTTGAAACGCAGCTGGTGGCAGCGTTGCAGATCATACAGGCGGGCGATGTCAGTACCGGCAACATGATCGGCAGTTGGGCTGGCGCGATGGGTCATACCCAATTCATGCCAACCTCGTATCTGGAACATGCGGTGGATTTCGATGGGGATGGACGACGCGATATCTGGTCCGATGATCCAACGGATGCGTTGGCGTCTGCTGCAGCCTATCTGGCGCGTCACGGCTGGACCAAGGGTCAGCCTTGGGGAGTTGAGGTCCGCCTGCCGGAGGATTTCGATTATGCAACGGCCCGGCGGGATCACACCCTGATGCCATCAGAATGGCGCGCGCGTGGAGTTCGGTCCATAGATGGCAGAGCAGTCCCCGATCATGGTAAGGCCGCGATCCTGTTACCTGCAGGTGGGAAAGGTGTGGCGCTGATGATTTTCGACAATTTCAAGGTGATCGAGCGTTACAACGGCGCGGATGCTTATGTGATCGGTATCGGTCATTTGTCCGACAGGTTGATTGGAAAACCCTCATTTCAGGCGGGTTGGCCGCGTAGCGACAGAGTGCTGAGCTTCACCGAACGCAAAGAGTTGCAGCAACGTCTGACGCAGGCCGGGTTTGACACACAAGGGATTGATGGACGTACCGGGCCGAATACGATCGAAGCAGTGCGGGCATATCAATTGGCACGAGGGTTTGTACCGGACGGGTATCCGACGCTGAAACTTTTGGAAGGGTTGCGATAAAAGGTTCGCACCTGGGATAGCCTTGGCTGCTGTTGCATTGCTATTGCTTTGCATTAAGCAAACTTGCCGAAAGGAACACGCAGAATGATTGCTTACGTCACCGTTGGTGTTGACGACATGACGCTTGCGGAACGTTTCTATTCTGCGTTCCTGCCAGCTCTTGGCTACGAGCTGGAAGAGTATCATGGAGACCTGAGTTACGTGTTGCCGGTAGAGCCGGGCCAGACCCCCGTTTCTCCGGATTTCTACGTGAAATCACCCTATGATGGCCGTCCTGCCTTAGCTGGGAACGGCAACATGGTTGCGTTTCAGGCCAGTAGTCAAAAGCAGGTTCGCGACCTTCACGCTGCAGCGCTTGCTGCAGGTGGTTCTGACGAGGGGCAGCCGGGTTTTCGTGACTCGTATGGACCCAATTTTTATGTTGGCTATCTTCGCGATCCTCAAGGCAACAAGATCGCTCTGTTCTCCAGTAATCCAGACGAACCCGGGCGTGACGGATAAGGCAGGCTTCATGGGCGACAAAGCTGTCTGTCGTGCTGCCTTACAAAATTTAGTACAAAAAAGGGGTGGGCCTGAATTGGCCACCCCATCTTTGTTTCGTGCTTGCAACCGCTTTCTTACGAAGCCGCCTTCATCAAACCTCTTTCGATGATTTCAGCGTGCGCCTCATCCAGCGATTTGTGAATCCGCACGAACATCTCATCGATTTCCGCCGGAGTCAGGATCAACGGGGGCGAGATGATCATGCGGTCGCCCACGTGGCGCATGATAAGATTGTTGGCAAAGCAGCGGTCACGGCAGATGTACCCAATCGTTCCGGGTTCAGACGCGAATTTTGCACGGCTTGCCTTATCGGGAGTCAAAGCAACCGATGCCATCATGCCAACGATCTTGGCTTCGCCGACCAACGGATGGTCGACCAACGCTTCCCATTTTTCTTTCAGGTAAGGGGCCGCGACATCACGCACATGCTCAACAATCTTCTCTTCTTCAAGAATGCGCAGGTTTTCCAACGCGACCGCCGCTGCGACCGGGTGGCCCGAGTAGGTGTAGCCGTGGTTGAATTCGGTACCGCCGATAACTTCTGCAACCTCATCGCAGACGATTGACCCACCAATGGGGGCGTAGCCAGAACTGAGGCCTTTGGCGATGGTCATGATATGCGGTTTGATGCCAACGGTTTCGGACCCGAACCAGTTGCCCGTACGACCAAAGCCGCAGATCACTTCATCCGCGATCAACAAGATATCGTACTTGTCGCAGATGCGCTGGATTTCCGGCCAATAGGTATCGGGGGCAACGATCACACCGCCCGCACCCTGTACTGGTTCGGCGATAAAGGCCGCAACGCGGTCTTCGCCCAGCTCGAGTATCGCCTCTTCCAACTCGCGTGCGCGGGCAAGGCCAAACTCCTCTGGCGACGTATCACCACCTTCCGCCCACCAGTTCGGCTGATTGATGTGGTGAATGTTAGGGATCGGAATGCCGCCTTGAGCATGCATGCCAGCCATACCACCCAGCGATGCCGAGCCTACCGAAGAACCGTGATAGGCGTTTTTGCGGCTGATGATGATGTTCTTGTCCGGCTGGCCTTTTTCGGCCCAGTAGGTGCGAACCAGACGAATGTTGGTGTCGTTCGCCTCTGATCCGCCTGCGGCAAAAAATACGTGGTTCAGATCACCCGGCGCCAGTTCCGCGATTTTCGCGGCCAGAGCGATGGCGGGAACATGGGTCGTTTTGAAGAACGTGTTGTAATAAGGCAGTTCGCGCATCTGACGGGCTGCAACTTCGGCCAGCTCATCGCGGCCATAACCAATATTGACGCACCACAGACCCGCCATGGCGTCCAGAATTTCCTCGCCTTCGCTGTCCGTCAGGTAAACACCATTGGCTCGGGTGATGACGCGTGCGCCTTCTTCGCCCAGTGATCCATTGGCTGAAAAAGGATGCATGTGATGTGCTGCATCCAGGGCCTGCAACTCAGCAGTTGGCATGTGGTTTGTGATGGTAGACATCGGAGAATCTCCTGCAACAGCGGTTGCGGATCACAATATGATCAAATTTTGTGCTGTCAATCGAATCGAGACAAAACTAGGCGTTCGTGAGGGCGCCGGCCATAAGTTCCATTCCCTGCTCGATGTCTTGTGCGGTAGCGATTGCCGCTTTCTCGGCATCGCCATCGCGCAATGCCACGATGATGTCCTTGTGGCGATCAGGCAGGCTTTGGGTCCCGAATCGTCCACATACAACGCGCAGTGAAGGACCGAACCGAAGCCATAAACGTTCTGCCAGATCCTTGAGAATCGGGGCGTCAGCGTGGGCATAGAGTGTTTCGTGAAAAGCATGGTTCAATCGCAGGTACCCACCAACATCCCCGTCCGCGATGGTGCGGTCCAAACGCTGATCAATCCTTTCGAGCTGGTCTATGTCGGCAACAGTCATATTCTTTGCCGCTCTTCTCGAAAGGTCTGATTCTATTGACTTTCGTGCGAATATCATCTGCTCGATATCGTCGTCATTCAGCAGCGGTACACTCACGCGCCGATTGCCTTGAAAGATCAATGCTCCATCCGAGATCAGGCGGCGGATCGCTTCACGAACCGGGGTCATGCCGACGCCCAGAGAATCAGTCAGACCCTGTATCGTGACCGGCTGTCCGGGTATCAAATCGCCAAACATGATCTGTGATTTCAGTGTGCGATAAACTTGTTCATGTGCCGGTTGCTTTGGGTTGTCCATCTGCTCCGAGGATGCCTTATTTTTGATCAAATCCAAGTGGTTCATACCGTTTTGAGGAACCTTCTCTTGTCATGTTCCTTAGCCTCGTGAAACCATACGCTGTATCGAGTGAAAACGCAAAACTTGATCAAATCCAAAAAAAAGGGAAAATACCCTCACACACGCAGGGAGAAGAAAATGAAAATCAAAACGCTGACAATGACAGCGATCGTCGCGTTGGGGACTTCGGCTGCATTCGCCGAAGAGGTACGCGTCTATAACTGGTCAGACTACATCGACGAAGAACTGCTGAGTAAGTTCGAAGAAGAAACCGGTCTGACGCTGATCTATGATGTGTTCGACAGCAACGAGGTTCTGGAAACCAAGATGCTAGCCGGTGGATCGGGTTACGACGTTGTTGTTCCTTCGGGAACTTTCCTGCAGCGCCAGATCCAGGCTGGGGCGTTTCAGGAACTCGACACGTCGAAACTAGCAAACTCCGGCAATCTTTGGGACGTCATTCAGGAACGCACCGCAGGCTATGATCCAAATAATGCCTATTCGATCAACTATATGTGGGGAACCACAGGGATCGGCGTAAATGTTGACAAGGTCAAAGAAGCGCTGGGCGAGGACGTGGCGCTGAACAGCATGGATCTGGTCCTGAAGCCGGAGAATATGGAAAAGCTGGCCGAATGCGGCGTGCATTTTCTTGATGCCCCAACAGAAATCATCCCGATGGCGCTGCAGTACATTGGTGAAGATCCGGACAGCCACGACAAGGATGTTATCGCAAAGACCGAGGAAATTCTGACCGCAGTTCGTCCGTATGTACAGAAGTTCCACAGCTCAGAATACATCAATGCTCTGGCCAACGGTGATATCTGTGTAGCGGTGGGTTGGTCGGGTGACATCCTTCAGGCCCGTGATCGCGCAGCCGAGGCCGACAACGGTGTGAACATCGAATATTACCCCTTTGCCGAAGGGTCGTTGATGTGGTTCGACCAGATGGCAATTCCGATTGATGCACCGAATCCTGAAGGCGCACACAAGTTCCTGAATTTCATTCTGGACGCCAACAATATGGCAGCTGCTTCGAACTATGTGTACTACGCCAACGGCAACAAAGCCTCACAAGAGTTTCTGGAAGAAGACGTGATTGGCGATCCGGCAATTTATCCGGATGAAGCTACGATGCAGAACCTCTATATCACCACTCCTTATCCGGCCAAGACCCAGCGGGTCGTGACCCGCCTTTGGACCAAAATCAAATCGGGCACCTGATCCGATTGCTCAGTGCAAGGCGGCAGACCCGCCTTGCACATCATTTGTCCAGACCGACATACGGGGGCCGCTTTGAACTCTGACGTCTTCGCGCCGTGGGATGACCCACAGGCGAAACCCTTGATCCAGTTTCAGAATGTTACCAAGCGCTTTGGTTCATTCACTGCAATCGACAACCTGTCGCTGGATATTTTCGAACGTGAATTTTTTGCTCTGCTCGGACCATCGGGCTGTGGCAAAACCACGATGATGCGAATGCTGGCCGGGTTTGAAACCCCGACTGAAGGCCACATTCTGCTAAGCGGTCAGGACATTGATCCGATCCCGCCGAACAAGCGGGCGGTGAACATGATGTTCCAGTCATACGCCCTGTTTCCACACCTGAGCGTCTGGGAAAACATCGCCTTTGGTCTGCGTCGCGACAACATGCCAAAACGGGATCTGGAAGACCGGGTAGAAGAGATGTTGCGCCTGACCCGACTGGAACAGTTTGCGCGCCGCAAGCCGCATCAGATTTCAGGTGGCCAAAGACAACGTGTGGCACTTGCCCGATCATTGGCAAAGGCCCCGAAACTGTTGCTACTGGATGAGCCTCTGGGTGCCCTGGATAAAAAGCTGCGCCAGGATACGCAGTTCGAACTTATGGATATTCAGGAGAAAACCGGCACCACCTTCGTGATTGTGACGCATGATCAGGAAGAGGCGATGACCGTTGCCAGTCGCGTTGCGGTCATGGATCAGGGACAGCTCAAGCAGGTGGCAACGCCTGATCGGATCTATGAAAACCCAAATTCGGTTTATGTCGCGGACTTCATCGGCGACGTGAATATCATCGTAGGTCGCGCATCCGCGAACGGGGATGAAACCTATCAGATCGACTGGGCAGAAGGTCAGGCACCTCTGACCGCGACCTCTTCTGCCGGGTTTTCGAACGGGCAAAACTGTCATCTGGCGATCCGGCCAGAGAAGGTGGCTATTTCCGCAGAACGGCCTGCGGATGCAATCAACGCGATACAGGGCAAGGTGCACGACATTGCCTATCTCGGTAATCTATCGACTTATCACGTTGAGTTGCCGAACGGCACGATCATCAAGGCGCAAACGGCAAATACCCGTCGTATCTCGCGCCGGTCCTTTACCTGGGAAGACCCGGTCTGGCTGTCGTTCACGGCCACGGCTGCGGTTCTGTTGGCCAGCTGATGCGCCGCGCCTTTCTGATTGCCGTTCCTTATCTATGGCTGTTGGCGCTGTTCCTGGTGCCATTCTTTATCGTCATGAAGATTTCGCTGTCGGATACAGCACTGGCCATTCCACCCTACACCCCAACCTTGGATTTGTCCGAGGGCTGGGCCGGTTTGAAAGACTTCTTCAGCCAGCTTGATTTCGAAAACTACGTCTGGCTGACCGAAGATGATCTCTATTGGAAGGCTTATCTTTCCAGTGTCAAAATCGCTCTGATCTCGACCATTCTGACCCTGATTGTCGGCTATCCCATTGCCTATGGAATGGCCCGGGCACCCGAAGAATGGCGTCCGACTTTGATGATGCTGGTAATCCTGCCCTTCTGGACCTCGTTCCTGATCCGCGTCTATGCGTGGATGGGTATCCTTAGCAACGAAGGGTATCTGAACCAACTGCTGTTGTGGACAGGCATAATCTCGACCCCTCTGACGATTCTGAACACCAATACTGCAGTCTATATCGGTATCGTTTACACCTATCTGCCCTTCATGATCCTGCCCATCTATTCTGCACTGGAGCGTATGGATGGATCCTTGATCGAAGCGGCCGAGGATCTGGGATGCTCGCGCCTGCAAGCCTTTTGGCTGGTGACCATCCCGCTGTCGCGCCCCGGTATCATCGCTGGGTGTTTCCTCGTCATGATTCCGGTGATTGGTGAGTTCGTGATCCCGTCCTTGCTGGGCGGATCGGGTACTCTGATGATCGGCAAAGTTCTGTGGGAGGAATTCTTTTCGAACCGCGACTGGCCAGTGGCCAGCGCAGTGGCAGTGGTGCTGTTGCTCATCCTGATCATTCCGATCGTGCTGTTCCAACGGAACCAGCAGAAACAGACGGAGGCCGAGCAATGAACAGGCTGAGCTGGTTCAACGCAGTATCCCTGACGCTGGGGTTTGCCTTCCTCTATATTCCGATGGTTATCCTGATCGTCTTCAGCTTCAATGAAAGCAAGCTGGTGACGGTCTGGGCCGGGTTTTCAACGAAATGGTATGGCGAACTTGCCCAGAACGAGGCCTTTCTTGATGCGGCATGGGTTACTTTGCGTGTCGCTGTTTTCTCCTCAACTCTCGCCACTATTTTGGGGACTGCAGCTGCCTATGTTCTGGTACGTGGTGGCCGTTTCTTTGGCAGAACCCTGTTTTCGGGAATGATCTACGCACCGTTGGTGATGCCCGAAGTGATCACTGGCTTGTCGTTGTTGCTGCTCTTCATCGGTATCGGGCTGGATCGGGGTATCCTGACCATTGTTTTGGCGCATACGACCTTCTCGATGTGTTTCGTTTCCGTGGTTGTGTCTTCACGTCTGGTGACTTTCGATCAATCGCTGGAAGAGGCCGCACTCGATCTGGGTTGTTCTCCGGCTCAGGCATTCCGTCTTGTGACGCTGCCCATCATTGCCCCTGCAGTAATCTCGGGCTGGTTGCTTGCCTTTACCCTGTCATTGGATGATCTGGTGATTGCATCCTTCACCTCCGGGCCTTCGGCCACGACACTTCCGATCAAGATTTTCTCGGCGGTGCGTTTGGGAGTCAGTCCGGAAATCAATGCCTTGTCCACCATCATGATCGCTGTTGTCACAGTGGGCGTCATCACAGCGTCGCTGGTGACCAAACGCGCGATGATGCGTCAAAGGCAGGATGAAATGGCAGCAGCGCGCGCAGAATGAGGCGGATTTTTCCAGACTACACCTACGGACCCGGTCCGCGCACGAATTGCTGGTGGGATGAAACCATCGACAGCCCGGATTGGCCGATTCAGGAAGGCGATCTTAGTGTCGACATGGCAATTATTGGTGGCGGGTTTACGGGTATTTCTGCTGCGTTGCACCTCGCCGAGGCGGGCGCTTCGGTTGCGGTGCTTGAGGCTGAAACGCCGGGATGGGGCGCATCCGGGCGCAACGGGGGGTTTTGCTGCCTCGGCGGATCGAAACTCGATCACGCCAAAATGGTCAGGCGATATGGTTCGGGTGAAACCGAGGCTTATGAGCAGGCCGAAACAGACGCCGTATCTCTGGTTGCGAAACTATTGGCCACACATCAGGTTGACGCCGATATCCACTCCAATGGCGAGACGCAGTTGGCGCATACACCACGCGCTATGGAGAAGCTGCGTCGGAATGCCGATGAAACCGGCGTGCTGCATGAAGCTGCAGATCTTCCGGAACTGGGGTTTGGGGGGAATTTCTTTGGCGGCTACACCAACCCGTTAGGGTTTGGTCTTAACCCGCGAAAATACCTGTTTGGAATTTCTGCCGCAGCGCAGTTGCAGGGCGCACAACTGTTTCAGCAAAGCGCAGTGACCGAGATTAATCGGGCGGCATCAGGATTTGAACTACGGACCCGAAGTGGCCGCATCAAAGCCAGTACCGTCCTTATCTGCACCAACGGATATTCCAGCGAAGATCTGCCGCGTTGGATGGCTGGACGTTACATGCCCACTCAATCGACGGCGATGGTTACGCGTCCGCTAACCGATGCGGAACTTCAGGCGCAAGGCTGGACATCGGATCAGATGTCATATGATACACGTAACCTGCTCCATTATTTCCGCTTGATGCCGGATCGTCGTTTCCTGTTCGGAATGCGTGGTGGTTTGTTGTCTTCGCCCGGCGCAGAGGCTGGAATTCGCAAGAAAGCCCTCAAGGATTTCAGAACAATGTTTCCAGCCTGGGCAGAGGTAGAAGCCACACATATGTGGTCAGGAATGGTGTGCCTGACAAGCGGCTTAACCCCCTATGTCGGACCGGTGCCCAGACAATCCGGAATGTTCGCAGGCTTTGCATATCATGGAAACGGGGTTGCGATGGGAACCTATTGTGGCAAGGCGCTGGCCCGCTTGGCGTTGGGTCACAGTATTGAGTTGCCTTCCCCTATATCACAACCACCGGGCCGATTTCCTTTGGGAACGTGGCGCCGGGCATTGATGCCCCCGGCCTATGCACTCATGGGATTGGCTGATCTCTGAATGTCTGATGCCTATAGAAGGGCTGTGATTTCCAGTTCATACCCTGCGTTATAGTCTACAGCACCGGTCTCCACGCGCCAGAGGCAGTACGCAGCCATACGCCATGCGTACCAGGGGCGAAGGGCCTCATATCGGGCAGCAACATCTGACTGGTCATAGCCAGTTAAAAACTCTGCAGTCTCCGACGCGGACAGCGGCTGCCCACGATAAAGCTGCTGCATAGCCGGTGAGAGAAACATTGCCAGATCTTCGCATGGATCACCCAAAGCCGGGCATTGCCAGTCAATCAGTGTGAGCCCGGTCGGCGCGACTAGGATGTTCCCTGCCACTGGATCCCCGTGGATCAGTTGTCTTTGCGTCAGAGGTATTACGTGTTTTCGCGGGCGCAATTGCCGTAACTGCGCAACACGCTTGGACTGACAACCTGCCAGGATACGCTCGCCATGATCAGCAAGGTCCTCACTACCATTGCACCCTTGAGGCGCATCTATATCTACCCGAAGGGAATGCAGGTTTTTGAGCAGTTTCCCAACGTTTTCAGCTTGCCTGTTCCATGGCGTCCCGGGGGCATGATCATAAAACACCCAGCGATCCAGTCCGAAGACCCCGGCCGCCCGCAAGCGGGGCACGAAACCGGTTGAATCAAAGGCGTGTAGACATTGGGCCTCGAGCTCTGCATCGTTCCGGAAAAGAGGGTTTCGTAGCTCTGAGTTGTAGAGCTTCAGAACCTTGTCACCGTCGCCACCCACAACCTTCCATACCCGATTGGTGCGCCCTCCATACAGCGTTTCAAAACTGGCGTTGGCCGCGACAAACCCCTCGTCAAAGAGTTGCGCGATAAGACCAGTTGGAGGTGAGGAAAGATCAGGCAGGGCTTTTTACCAGTGGCTTGGGGCGAATCGCAATTCGCCAAGACTTGACCTGTCCCACCTGTCAGATCAAGCGCCTGCCCTAACTGCGGTCACATCTCTTGCGGAAATCACGGTGCCGCCTTCTAGTGTTAGTATGATGGTGCCTTCACTTACCTGCGCTTCTACCACGCGGCTGTAAACCGACCCAGGTTTATCAGACAGCAGCTTTCCGTCTTTGTAGCTTTCGAGAGAGGCCGAGTAGTTGCCAGCAGGCAGCGGATTCCCCGATTCATCCATGCCCGCCCAAGTAAATTCATTTTCAGTTGCCGATACAGTGATGCGGTCAATGACTGTACCCTCGGCATCCTTGATAACAAGAACGACCTTATCAGCAGTGTCCTCGGGATTTGCAAAGATCTCGACAGGGGTGTTGTCGAATTGAAAGGCCGAAGCTGAGCGAACATCCATGCCGACCCAGTTGGACAACTCTTCCAACTTTACGCTACCCATAGCCTGAGTAAGAGTGGCGAGCATATCATTGGTCTGAACCTGTTGTTCAACCATCGAAAACTGCGCCAGCTGCGAGGCGTATTCCGAAGAATCAAGGGGCTTGAGCGGGTCTTGATTTCGGGCCTGCGTTGTCAGCATCAGCAGAAAGGTCTCAAAATCTGAAGTCAGGCCCGAGCTTTTCGATTGCTGTGTGGTTTGTTGCTGCGAAGCAGGCTGAGCCGCTGAATTGGTTGCCGAGATCATCGTCTAAAGCCTCATATCCAGACCCCGATCCGGGATCGTTTTTTGAATGGTAGCTGTATGTTGAATTTCGCGATCAGGCTCAGCAACACCTGGCGTTGCTTCGGAATTATCCGCCTGATTGTCATGATGTGCGTCCGAGGGCGTATCCAGATCGAATGACAAGTTAGCGTATCCCAGTTTTTGGAATTCAGCTGATAACAGCGAAATATGCCTGCGCATCAGATCCAGTGTTTCGGGCCGTTCGGCAGTGATCATCAGTTGCATCCCGTCTTCACGACCGTTCAGAACAATAGAGACACGGCCCAGTTCCTCAGGGCTTAGGGCGATTTCAATACTGCCCGCTCCCGGTCGTGCCGTTACCATCGCTGCCATTTGCCCCGCGATGGCGCGCGCGATTTCGGCACGCGCTGTAGGCGGTGCTGAATTCGTGATTGCTCCGGTGTCTTTTAGATTCTGAGTTTGAACTGCTTCTTTTGAGGAAGGAATGTCTCCCACTTCTTGCAGCACAAAGGGCTCGTCAGTTCGATGCTCACTGGCTTTCGCCAGCAATTGCATATGCGCAGGAGCTGATAGCATCTGCGGAGTTGAATTGCGAATTTGAGCCTGCTGTGGGGTATCACTCAAAGATGCGCGTTTGCTCCAGTGTTCCGGCACTAGATCCATCTTGTTTTCATTGATTGATGAGCTGGAGTCGATCACGCTGACTGCTCGCGTGATAACCGCCTGCTCTGTGATGAGACGTGTTTGATCCGAAGGGGACAGAATTGGCTGACTGGCTTTGCTGTGTCTTGCGGTTGAAACAGAATAGACCGCTAATTCAGGATTTGTCTGGATTGTGGCCGGATCGATGGGTTTAGCTGACTTCTGATCCGGCAGCATGTTCTCGGCTGGAATTGGGTTTCGAGACTGCTGCATCTCAGTCTCATGGAAGCCGGGCTGAGATGTTCTATCCTTGTCGGGCAGCTCTGTTGCCGACTCCGCTTTGGTAGAAGGGCTAGTTATAGTGTGGACCACAAGTTCGGGCTCAGGGTCGGCGTCTGTACGAATTTCATCACCGACTATATCGCCATCAGTTTCCCGTTCAGAGAAGACAGCGGCGTCATCATCGACATCGTCTTGATTTGCGTTCTCGTCAACGATGTCCTGAAATACCAACCCGCCATCGGTTTCACGTTGCTCCGGCTGACTTTTATCAGGATAGGCATTCGGCTGAACCGATGCGGTCATTAATGTCAGAGGGTTGGGCATTTTGCTCCGGCTCCGTTTGTTTGTCCGGAAACTTGCCCGCAGGAGGTTACGTTTATTTTAACCGCTTTCCTCTTTGATCGTGAAAGTTCGAAGCAAATTTCGGAGATCATGATGGAAATCGTGCACACCCCACCCACAGAGCCAGTCCGACCGGTTGCGGAAAGGTTAAAGTCCGCGGCGACGGAGTTGGAAGCGACCTTTCTGGCAGAGATGCTCAAGTCTGCAGGGATGGGAAAATCACGCCAGCTCTTTGGAGGAGGAGCGGGTGAGGATCAGTTCACCTCGTTTCTTGTACAGCACCAGGCGCAGCAATTGGCGCGATCGGGTGGGGTTGGTCTTTCTGAAATCCTGTTCAACGCCATGATGGAGAAAGCGGATGCAAAGAAACCCTGAATCGGACCTGATCAAAGCTCTTGAAGAAGTTTTAGATCTTGAGCGCGCAGCTCTTGTTGATGGAGAGCTGGATAGACTAGATCATATGTTTCCCGAGAAGGAAAAGCTGATCGAGGCACTCAATGACGTGCAGGTGTTCAACAGTGCTGATTTGATTCGGGTCCAAAAAAAGATCGAGCGGAATCAGACTTTGTTGAATAGCGCAGCGGATGGAATTCGCGCGGTAGCCACCCGTATGGCAGAGCTGCGCCGGGTGCGCCAAGAGTTCAGCACATATGACGCATCCGGGCAGCGCAGCGGTTTCGCCGTATGCAGTCATGCCAAGCTGGAAAAACGGGCATGATCGATGGTTTGAATCAAATACAAGATTTACGGGCAGCGGGTCTTAGCACTCCGTTAGTGGATCGCGCTCAAAAGTGGTTCCGCACCTGAAACAGCAGGTGGCGCGAACACCGGATGGTACATCGCACAGGTCAGAACGACAAAATGCCTGCGGGTTTCCGCAGGCGCAAATGGGCGACGAATGCCCGAATGAAAAAGGATGAAAGAAAATGTCCAGCATTCTGACAAACAATGGCGCAATGGTCGCGCTGCAGACGCTCAAGTCGGTCAACAAGAACCTGGCGACAACTCAGAACGCGATCTCGACGGGTAAAGATGTTGCGACAGCCAAGGACAATTCGGCTGTTTGGGCGATCTCGAAGGTGATGGAATCCGACGTAAAAGGTTTCAATGCCATCAAAGACAGTCTGGCATTAGGTGAATCGACTGTGGCGGTTGCGCGAAACGCTTCTGAGACCGTTACTGATCTGCTGACCCAGATGAAAAGCAAGATCGTAGCGGCGCAGGAAGACAACGTAGATCGTGACAAGATCAACGCGGACGTTACAGCGCTGAAGGATCAGATCGCTTCGGTTGTTGGCGCGGCACAATTCAACGGTTTGAACCTGGTGGACGGTTCGGCTGGTTCCGCCTCAATCCTGGCTTCTCTGGACCGTGACAACACCGGCAACGTGACCGCATCGTCCATCAACGTTGCGGGCCAGAACCTGTCCACCGGTGGTTATGTCACCAAGCAGGTATTTGACGGGTCAACCGGGTCTTCCACCGGCAATGACCGGGTTGGTGCGACGATCGCAAACACCGCGACCTCGGCAACCGCTTTGGTAACTGACGAATCCAGCGGTGCCTTTGCTGCTGGTGATAAAGTGGTTGTGGCTATCGATGACCGTGTTGTTTCATACACGGTTACTGCCGCGGATGCTGCAGCGACCACCACCGGTGATATCGTAGCGGTCGGACTAAAGGCTAAGATCGAAGAGATGGGCATCACCGGGTTGACCGTCGAATACGACTCCGGCACGGCAGGCACGTTGGCGATCGCAAACAACACCGGCGCGGACATCTCGTTCTCGGCCCAGTTTGTGAATGCTGGATCCGGTGGCCTTGGTGCGATGGCGGGTATTGATGTGTCGACCGGCGCCGGAGCGACAGCTGCTTTGGCCACTGTTGAGACTTTGATCGATACTTCGATTGACGCTTCGGCAGCATTCGGTTCGGCACAGGGACGGATCGAAACTCAGAAAGAGTTCATCTCGAACCTGTCTGACTCCTTCAAATCCGGGATCGGCGCATTGGTCGATGCAGATATGGAAGAGACGTCGGCACGTTTGCAGGCGCTGCAGGTTCAGCAGCAATTGGCAACGCAGTCGCTTTCGATTGCTAATCAGGCGCCGCAATCGATCCTGTCACTGTTCCGCTAATCCTGAACACAGAATGGGGCGCAAGTCTGCGCCCCATTCCTGATTAGCCCAACGAACGCCAATTGGAAGGATCTACAGTGACCCCTCAAACACTTGCACAACGCGCTTACGCGCAAACGGCCGCTCCAACACGAACACCTCGCGATACGGAATATGAGGCGATTTCCAAAATCACTCATCGCCTTAAGGCGGCAGCAGCACGCAAGGCCACAGATTTCGGTGCATTCGTGCAGGCGCTGCACGAAAATCGGCGTCTATGGACTCTGTTGGCGACGGGAGTTTCGGATGATGACAACGCGTTGCCTCATGATCTGAGGGCCCGGATTTTCTATCTCGCGGAGTTCACCGAACAACACAGCAGTCAGGTTTTGGGAAACAAGGCAGCAGTTGAACCGTTACTAGAAATCAACATGGCCGTGTTGCGCGGGCTGCGTCAGATGAGGGCCACCGGATGAGCGGGCTGGTACTGAAACTTGCACCCAAAGAGAGGGTGTTGATCAACGGCGTGGTAATAGAAAACGGAGATCGCCGCAGTCGCTTTTCAATAATGACGCCTCAGGCAAACGTTCTACGACTGCGCGATGCCATTCATCCGGACGAGGTGAACACGCCGGTGCGCCGGGTTTGCTATGCAGCACAACTGGTTCTTTCCGGAGATATGGCGGCTGGCGATGCACGCCAGCAATTGCTGCGGCGGGTCGAGGAATTGAGCCAGGTATTCACGGATGCCGACAGTCGTCGCGTGTTGGGCGAAGCGACCGAAGCGCTGGTCGCAGAACAATACTACAAATGTCTGAAATCACTCCGCTCGTTACTGCCACGTGAAGAGCGACTGATGGCGTACCACCAATGACTTTTCAACCGGTGGTACCTGCGGGGGGAGTGGCAGGCTGGCGATTTCTGCAGCGAACTTATGATACTCAACTGCAAACTTTCTCCGCCTCGCCATCTAATGACCGGGAAACCAAGTACTTCCTTGAGAACATCAGCAATGTGAAGTCGGCTGAGGACCTCGTCTCGGATCGGAGACTGTTGCAGGTGGCATTGGGTGCATTTGGTTTGGAAGGCGATATCAACAATCGTTACTTTGTCCAAAAGATTCTGTCGGATGGAACGCGATCCGATGATGCTTTGGCGAACAGACTGTCTGACAAACGGTACCGCGAATTTGCTGATGCCTTTGGGTTGGGTCCCGGGGACGTTCGCAAGACTGGTCTGATCACAAACATGGAAGAAGTCGCCCAAAACAATCTGATATCACAGTTTGAGATTTCGGTCGGTGAAACTGATGAGACGATGCGGATGGCGCTTTATGCTCAGCATAAGTTGTCAGATCTGGCATCACAAAGCGGCAGCGAGACCAGAAAGTGGTACGATTTGATGGGTCTGCCACCGTTGCGCAAAATGATGGAGACCGCTCTGGGTCTGCCAGCTGCGTTCTCTCAACTGGATATCGACAAACAACTTGGCGTGTTTCGGGACAAACTTTCCGATCTGACAGGATCTGCTGAATTATCACAATTCTCTGATCCGGATGCAGTACGAAAACTGACAGACACCTTTCTTGCCCGCAGTCAGATTGCACAACTTCAGAATACGATTTCACCAGGTCAAACTGCGCTGATTTTGTTGGGTGTGTGAAATTGAGTCGGATTTAGCAGACCTGTGAATGTGAACAGCGTCGATAAATTCATGCATCTAAAACCGCATCAGCTGATGTGCGAAGGGCATAAGATGTGACGGGTCGGGAAACGTTGTGAAGTTTGACATCACCAAGTGGAACCGCATGTTTGCAAGCGGGCTCGATATCTTCAGACACGACGATTCTGTGATTGACCGATTTGCCGAATTCCCCCAACCGTGCAGCGATATTTGCGGCCTGTCCGATCACGGTGAAGTCCAGTCGCTCGCGCGAACCGACATTCCCATATGTGACACGGCCGAAAGCAACTCCGATAGAACAATCGCAGTGATGATCATTATCCGAGGTTCGAAGTTCCGCCAATCGTTCGACAATCTCGATTGCGGTGCGCTGGGCGTTTGTTCTGGCCGTTGCGGCATCGTCGCCGGCAGGGAAGACAGCCAGGACAGCGTCGCCAATGAATTTCAGAACTTCGCCGCCATTTTCGTGAATTATACCCGAAACTGTCTCGAAGAACTCATTGAGCAGTGTAATGTACGCGCTGCGTCCCAATTGCTCTTCAAGACTGGTTGAGTTGCGCAGGTCACAGAACATAATAGCCGCGTCTATGTCGTCACCGTCGCCGCGGCGAATATCACCCCCCAGCACACGTGCGCCGGTTCGCTTGCCAACATAGGTTTCAAGCAACGCCTGTGCATTTTCGCGTTGCATGAATACTTCATAGTATCGCGCGATAACGGACGAACACTCGAAGACAAGGCCCAGGTTTTCGGTTGTGAACCCATCGGGGTGATCGCAGGTAAGTGTCAGCACATTCGTACGGCCATCGGAAAAGGGCAGCGGCATCGCCACATAGTCCGTGGCACCTTTGGCGCGTAAATCTTCCATGATTGGAAAGCTGTTATGCGGATTGTCGCTGTTCAGGCGCTGCCGTACCCCGCCAAGCCCGTTTGACACATGGCGCAGGGGACTGTTGGTGAAAGCGGGGTGGTCATAAATCTCGTACGTGGGCGCGAAGGTAGAAATCTCGTCCTCACCCTTTTCCCAGATGTAGTGTTTACCCGCGATCAGGGGATGTAGGGACCATGCCAGAATGCTGAGTCGCTGAATCGCGATCCCATGATCCAGCATCTTTTCGGCAAGCGCTTTGGTGAAGGCTTCCGGAGTATCAACGACCGAAGCGCCCCGCATTAACCAATCTATAAGCGGGCCACTGATGTTGCCATCATCGGGTTCTCGCAACTGGTTTTCGCCGAGATCTACGTTTGTATATGCTGCGGGCATAAAGCCGATATGACCTTGAATAGCCTTGCTTTCGGGCAAGGCGTCTTCATATGCCCAAACTGAGTTTGCAAGCTGTTCACCCGCCAACAGGATGTCGTGGTAGCTGGCAGTTCCTTTGAAGGGACAGAAGGTCTGCAACTCTGTTTCGCCGCTCAGATCGACGCAAACGTCTTTGCGCGGGACGTAGATCGCGGGCGGCAGACGGGTTTCATACATGACTTTGGCATCGTGGCTTTCAGCCAGCAAGGTATCACCACGAAAAATGGCGATCCGACCATTCAACCGTTCAACGGATATCCCATAGCCTTTGATCTTCGGGGTGGCGTGGACGTTCATCAGTAACCTCCTGTGCCCGGGCCACTATAGGATGGGCTCTGAGGTTGATATTTCCAAGAGGGTCGACGCAGAATTTACCAAATGAGACCGATAATGGTCGCTAACCGATGGGTCAGCATCACACCATCTGGATGACATCCTTTTCGATAGACAACATGTATCCGCGTTTGGCGATGTTCTTGACCAGCAACTCGCTGACCATTTGATTGCCCAACGCGTCACGCAGTCTCTTGATCCTTGTGGCGCCGGCGGCTTCATCACAATCGGCTGCATCCCTGCCGGAAATCATCGCCTCGATCTGAGCACCGGACAGAACTTCATCATCCAGTCGGGATTCCGCCAGTACAGACAGGGTCTCCATCGCGGCCGGTGTCAGCTTGAAATCCATGTTGTTCAGATAAACAGTGTTTTCTTCGCGGCTGATCAGCAGAGAGGTCACCTGAATCCCTGTCCGTTCGATCTGAGCCATGCGCCGGTTCAGCATTACAAGCATGACAAGAAACACCAATGCACTGATCAGCATTGCTGTGGCAAAGACCAACAGAACAAAAATCACCATGCGATAGCTGGACAACGTATCGGCAAAGGCAGTGCCGGATTGCGCCAGTATCTCCAGCAACCGGATTTCTGCCTGCGACGTCAGATCGCTTTCTATGAACAGTCTCTCAACCCGGGCGTTGAATGCATTCGCATCCGGCAAGGTCCAGAACAGAAACACGGCGGCTGTGACCAGAATCAAAACAATCGCCGCGATACCCGCGCCGACAAGCCTTACCCCTGAACGCCGGGCCTCAGAAACGGAGATAGAATTTTCCGGCATTGGCCTTCCTCTGATCCAATCCTTCCGATCCGAATACGGTCAGAACATTCAGCAAGGTCCAACCCGAAGCTTTCAGTCGTTGGGCGACCTCCTGCTGGGCCTGTCCTTTGTCACAGGCCGAAACCTGCATGACGCCGTAGTGCAGACGCAGAGGGTTATCCTGCTTGGCCTTGTAATCGGCATAACATTCCGCCGCCGCAACGGTGGCTCCAAGCGATATCAGGGTCGCGATAGTCAGAGAAGAGACGATCTGTTTCATAGGCCGCATCCTGCGCATGTGTTTGCGTGATATTCAATAACTCAAAGGGTTTCGCGGCACTGATATTCGATAACAAGCCGCCGTTATTGCTTGTCTGATGGGGGCAGGACCAGAGTTGACGCATCGAATTCGCGGCCAATCTCCGGTTCGCTCCATCATCCGAAAGGACGCGCATCATGCACAAGAAATTCATTGCTCTGATCGTTGCAACAGCTGTCACAATCACTGGTGTTTCGGCTTCAAAGGCCCGGGCTGCTGACGCTCATGATATTCTGGGCGGTCTGGCCGCGATTGCGATCATCGGGGCAGGGGTCCACTACTATAATCAGGAAAAGCGCAAGCAACGGACGACGCGCCATCAGACTTATACGCCTCAGCCCTACGTGGCTCAGCCCAGCTACCCGGTGCGCCCTTTGCCACAACACGTTGCGCGGTACGACCTGCCGCAACAGTGCCTGCGCACCTATAACGCCTATTCAAACAATCAGCCGCTTTTGGCCCCGAAATGCCTCAAGAAACACTACAAACATGCCAATAGCCTGCCTCAAGAGTGCAAGATCGGTTTCTGGAATGGCAAAAAGGTGAAGCGGGCATACGAACCCGCATGCCTGCGCCAGCAAGGTTACCGCGTCGTTTACAAGTAATTACTTTCGAGCAGGAGCGGTGCCATAGAAGCAGCGCGCAGGAGAGGGTGGTGCAGGCCGCCCTCTCTTTTTGTCTTGCGACGGGGCGCGAAACGCGGTTTTCGATGGGTATGACAAAACCGGATTATTCAATTGAACAGGCGGCAGTGGCGCAGGGGTACCTGCGAATTGCCGGCGTGGATGAGGTTGGCCGCGGGCCCCTGGCCGGACCGGTGGTTGCAGCGGCGGTTATTCTGAACCCCAAGGATATTCCCGAGGGGTTGAATGATTCAAAGAAGCTGACGGCCAAGCGGCGTGTTGCAATGGATGCGGCTGTGCGTGACCGCGCCGAGTTCGCCATCGCCGAAGCCTCGGTTGCCGAGATTGACGAACACAACATCTTGCGTGCCTCGCATCTGGCGATGGAACGCGCAGTTGCGGCTCTGAACCCGCCGCCGGACTATTTGCTGATCGACGGAAACATGATCCCGAGGGGGCTGGCGATCCCGGCGCAGGCGGTTGTCAAAGGCGATGCGCATTCGGTGTCGATTGCGGCGGCTTCGATAATAGCTAAAAACTGGCGCGATCAACTGATGGTGGATTTGGCGCAACAGCATCCCGGCTATGGATGGGAGAAGAACGCAGGCTATCCGTCAAAACAACACAGAGAAGCACTGCAAAATCTCGGCGTGACCCCACATCATAGGCGTTCGTTCAAACCGGTACACAATATCTTGTATCAAGAGTAAATCGTAAGCTGCTGATTCAAAAAAGAAATTGACGGCGAATCGACTTTGACTCATCCTTGTCTCAACCAAATGAGCGCAAAAGCGCCGTGGAACTTGAGGCAGAGATATGACAACGACCAAGACAAAGGGCGCAACCGCGCTCCCTTTAAACACGATTCTATCCGGGGACTGCATCGAAGTGATGAACAGTCTGCCTGCGGAATCTGTTGACCTGATTTTCGCGGATCCGCCCTATAACCTGCAGCTTAAAGGTCAGTTGCACCGTCCCGATAATTCTCAGGTCGACGCGGTCGATGATCACTGGGATCAGTTCTCGAGCTTTGGTGTCTATGACCAGTTCACTCGCGAATGGCTAAAGGCCGCGCATCGTCTGCTCAAGCCGAACGGCGCGATTTGGGTGATTGGGTCTTACCACAACATTTTCCGCGTTGGTTCGGCTCTGCAGGATGCTGGGTACTGGATTCTGAACGATGTCGTCTGGCGCAAATCGAACCCGATGCCGAATTTCCGTGGCAAACGGTTCACCAACGCGCATGAGACAATGATCTGGGCGTCCAAGCGGGAAGGTGCCAAGTACACGTTCAACTACGAAGCTCTGAAAGCGCTGAACGAAGGCGTGCAGATGCGCAGCGACTGGGTTTTGCCGATCTGCACCGGGCACGAGCGTCTCAAGGATGAAAACGGCGACAAAGCGCACCCGACGCAAAAGCCGGAATCGCTTTTGCACCGTGTTTTGATTGGCTCGACCAATCCGGGCGATGTGATCCTTGACCCGTTCTTTGGCACAGGCACGACCGGTGCTGTCGCCAAGATGCTGGGGCGCGAATTTATCGGGATCGAACGCGAGGAAAGCTATCGCAAGGTGGCTGAGAAGCGCATCTCGAAGGTTCGCAAGTTCGACCGCGAAGCGCTGGAAGTCAGCGCCAGCAAACGCGCCGAACCACGCGTACCTTTTGGCCAATTGGTCGAACGCGGGATGCTGCGCCCCGGTGAAGAGCTTTATTCCATGAACCAGCGCCACAAGGCCAAGGTTCGTGCAGACGGAACGCTGGTCGGCGACAATGTCAAAGGCTCGATCCATCAGGTCGGCGCGCATCTGGAAAACGCACCGTCCTGCAACGGATGGACCTACTGGTGCTTTAAACGTGACGGCAAAACGGTTCCGATTGACGTGCTGCGTCAGCAGATCCGGGCCGAACTGCACAACTAATTTCACCCATACCGCCGGTGCCTGTGGCCTGACACAAGGCACTAAGCCTTGCCCCGCCGTATCCGGCGGGGTCTTTTGTTTTCATCTATGGGGTGTTTGGATGGGGCACCGATCCCCATATCCGGCAGTACAACGAGGGAGCATTGGGTATGTCCGATACCACCGCAAACCAATCCCGTTTCGAACGTTTCTTTGTCACGCAGCCGGACAACTTCGATCTGGACAACAAATACACCGAAGCCGCGTTGGAGCGGCACAAGCGAGAAGGGCTGGAACTTGCGGTTCGGGCACGCTGGATCGCGATGGCGCTTACCGGAGTATTGCTTATCTTTCTGAACCCTCAGTGGGATGTGCTGTACTATCATTTCATTCTGCTGCTCATTTGCGCAAATGGCTGGCTGATCCGCAGGGCTGGTCGCGTGGGACAGTCGCGAACGGAATTGCTGCTGATATTCGTGGATCTGCTGATCATGACACTGGGGATGATCATTCCCAACCCGTTCAGCGATGATGTGCGACCGCTGGCGATGCAGTACAGGTTCGACAATTTCCAGTACTTTTTCATCATTCTGGCGGCGGGAACGTTGGCTTATTCCTGGCGTACGGTTATCGCGATCGGATCTTGGACCGCAATGATGTGGACTGCTGGCTGGATCATCGCGTGGTGGGTGGCTACGCCAATTCCCGGCATCACGGAACGCGTCAACGAAGCCCTGGCTGGGTTTCCGGATGTGGCAGAGATGCTGGATCCCAACAGCTTCATGGCACCCCAGCGCATTCAGCAGGTGATTGTCTTTCTGATGGTTGCCGTGACACTTGGGGTATCGATGCGGCGGTTGAACCGATTGCTGATAACCAATGCCGGACTTGAACGCGAGAGAGCAAACCTGTCGCGTTACTTCTCGCCCAACGTGGTCGATGAACTCAGCCAGAATGACGAGCCGCTTAAGCAGGTGCGCAAAGAGAATGTAGCAGTTCTGTTTATTGATATTGTGGGTTTCACGAAATTCGCCTCAGGTCGTGATCCGTATGATGTGATCGAAGTCTTGCGCGGCTTTCATGCGCGGATGGAGACCGAGGTGTTCCGCCATCACGGGACGCTCGACAAATATCTCGGCGACGGATTGATGGCCACTTTTGGCACGCCGGTACCGACGCCCCTGGATGCCAGCAATGCGCTGGCCTGTGCCCGCTCGATGGTAGAGGTGATTGATCGCTGGAACCTTGAACGTCGCCGTGCGGGCGAGCCGGAAATCCACGTGGGGATCGGTCTGCACTATGGCTCGGTCGTTCTGGGTGACATTGGCGCCAATCGGCTGGAGTTTGCCGTGATCGGGAACGCGGTGAACGTGGCGGCGAAGCTGGAGGCGATGACCCGTGAATTCGGCGCGCGCGTGGTGATGAGCGACGACTTAAGCACACAGGTCGCCCGAGAAAGCCCAACAGGGTCGGAGTTGATGGCGGGGTTTTCCCGACACGATAACAAATCTGTTCGGGGCGT
This sequence comes from Ruegeria sp. CH6, assembly GCF_056537005.1. Taxonomy (NCBI): domain Bacteria; kingdom Pseudomonadati; phylum Pseudomonadota; class Alphaproteobacteria; order Rhodobacterales; family Roseobacteraceae; genus Ruegeria; species Ruegeria sp. CH6. Next base: position 66,992 of record NZ_JBQFQS010000011.1, read on the forward strand.
CGAAAACAACATGAATGTCTGGATGATGTAATTTCAGACAAGCCTGTCGGTTGATGCCGCAGTATTGATGCGGTTGAGACGTACGGGTTACGTGCGCGGCATCGGATTCTGGGCTTTGTTGTAAGGTTTCCAGTTGGTCACTTCGGGATAGTACTGACGTCTCCAGGCGCGAACGCGTGGATTCATGACCCGCCGCCAGAGCGGGGGGATCATCGCTGCCACGGTCATAACAGGATACCCGTAAGGCAGTTGTGGGGCGGCCTCTTCGGCATGATGCTGCAACAGCGGGAAGCGGCGACTTGGTTTGAAGTGATGATCAGAGTGACGCTGCAGATTGATGAGCAGCCAGTTCGACGCTTTTTGCGCTGCATTCCATGAATGACGCGGGCGGACATGTTCGTATTTCCCGTCACCCAGATACTTGCGGGTCAGGCCGTAGTGTTCAACATAGTTGACCAGCTCCAATTGCCAGATGGCAGTTCCCGCCTGTACCAGAAACAAGGCCAGTCCAGCCCAGCCGCCGATCAAAACAGCCAGCAACAGCATCACACCCTGTAGCGCCCAGTACCGCCAAAACGGGTTTGTGGAATCGGACCAGGGCAAATCCTTGCGCGCTAGTTTATTGCGCTCAGCATTGAAGGCCGAAACCAGGCTCTGCCGCAGCACACGCGGATAGAAACGGTGGAAGCCTTCATTGTAGCGTGCCGTTACGGGATCACGCGGCGTACCGACATATCGATGGTGAACCAGCAGATGCTCTGACCGGAAATGAGAGTACAGAACCATCGCAAGCAAAATATCCCCGAGCCAGCGCTCAAGCTTGCCCTTCTGATGCATCAGCTCATGGCTGTAGTTGATCCCGATCGTTCCTGAAATTACGCCCATTCCGAAAAACAGGCCAATCTTCTCGATTGTCGAAAGATGGTCGGTGTGCGTCGTGTACCAGATCAGTCCATAAAGCGTGATGAATTGCACCGGCACCCAATACTTGGTCAGCAGGATGTACCAGCTTAACTGGTCCTCCGAAGTATCAGGATCCGCATTCTCAAGGTTGAGGCCTGTCAGCCGATCCAGAACTGCAAACGCCCACCAAGTCGACAACGGAACCAGCAGAATCCACCATCCTCCGACCAAAGCTGAGAACCAGAGGAGCGGAATCAGAAGATATGAAATCCAGAAGGGCAATGCAGATTGCCAACGAGACATGGTGTCAGATGCGATCATGTTTGGTGCTCCGAATTCCACGTGCAGATTAGTCGGCGTCTGTACATTTGCACAGCGGTCTATTGGCCGCGCCAGAGATTATAGGCCTTTCTCATTACAGTAGGCAGATCGCTGGGTCGGAATTCGTGCTTGTCGAGAATGACCAATGTGTCAGGGGCCACATTTGGAGGCAGATCGGCAGACCAGATGCGAAGTATCAGGTGGAAATGGGTGAATGTGTGACGTACCTCGCCGGGTAATTCTCTCCAATCTGCCGGATAGGGAGGGGTTTCGTGAGGGTTTTCCGACCATTCGGACCCGGGCCAGCCAAGCATACCTCCCAAAAGACCTTTGTCGGGACGCCGCTCCATCAACATGGCACCATCGTCCCGGCGGGCGATATAGACATGCCCCAATCGGGTGGGTTTGGGTTTCTTTGGAGATTTGCGCGGCAACTCTGAATATGTCCCTGCAAGCCGTGCCTGACATGGGTCACGCACCGGGCAAATGCCGCAAGCAGCGGACTTTGGTGTGCAGATCGTGGCACCCAGATCCATGACCGCCTGCGCGTAATCACCGGGCCGAATTTCGGGCGTCAAAGCTGCGGCTTTTTCCTTTAGAAATGGCTTTGATCCGGGCAACGGGTCGTGGATGTCGTAGAGACGCGCCATCACGCGTTCAACATTCCCATCCAGAACTGTTTCAGGTTGGTCAAAGGCAATGGCAGAGATTGCGGCAGCGGTATAAGGGCCGATGCCGGGCAGTTTTAGCAACGCGTCATAGGTATTTGGGAACTTCCCGTCGTATTCCTTGGCGACGACACGCGCACACTTCAACAGGTTTCGGGCGCGGGCGTAGTAGCCCAGCCCGGCCCACTCGCCCATCACCTGTTCATCCGGGGCGGCTGCCAGAGATTCAACAGTCGGCCAACGGGTTGTGAAACGAATGAAATAGTCCCGCACAGCAGTCACTGTTGTTTGCTGCAGCATGACTTCGGATAGCCACACCCGATAAGGATCGGGCAGGACACCCATCGCTCGATCTGCTGGGCCAATTCGCCATGGCATTTCGCGGGCATGGCAGTCGTACCACTCCAACAGGGCAGAGCTCACATCAAGTTCATTGGTGTCACGCAAGTTTTATCTAACTCCCTGTCGGGTTTCGCTGGCGCCCGGCTGCATGCCCATTACAATAGCGGCGCAGGAGTTGGAAACCAGATGCAGCGCAGACGTTCCTCGACCCGCGGTTTCAAACGTACCGCGACTTTGCTGAACGACAAGATACGGCGTGCCGGTGAAAGCCGGGGCTTTGCCGTATCAAGATTGCTGACTCATTGGGCCGAAATTGTCGGACAGGATACCGCCTCGATCGCGCGACCCGTGAATGTGGGATATGGCAAAGGCGGGTTTGGCGCGACACTGACCGTGCTGACCACCGGTCCGCAGGCTCCGATGTTGGAAATGCAAAAGGAACAGCTGCGCGACAAGGTGAATGCGGTTTATGGCTATAACGCTATCAGCCGTGTCAGAATTACGCAGACCGCTCCGACAGGATTTGCCGAGGGGCAGGCCAGTTTCGATCACAAGCCGAAACAGGCAAAACCCACAATTGCACCAGAAATTGCCGCCGAGGCAGACAAAGTGTCACGCGATATTCACGATGGTGATTTACGCGCGGCCCTTGAACGACTGGGCCGCAACGTTTTATCCAAGCAGAAACGCTGAGAAAGGGCTGAGAATGAGCCGTATTGCAACCGTAATCTGTGCGGCCGTCGCCGTGGCCGCAGGCGGCTACTGGCTGACGCAGTCGTCCAACACCGCACCTTCGAACCTGCTGGTTGGCGCTGCCCAAGCGCAGGATGCTGATCTGGACACGTCAACCATCGTTGAAATGGTTCAGGGTGCCGAAGACGCGCCTGTCGAGATCATCGAGTATGCATCCTATACCTGCCCGCATTGTGCGAATTTCCACGCCGGGGCTTACAAGCAACTCAAGAAAGACTTCATTGATACCGGTAAGGTCAAATTCACATACCGAGAAGTCTATTTTGACCGTTACGGCCTGTGGGCGTCGATGGTCGCGCGGTGTGCAGGACCCGAGAAGTTCTTTGGTATTACTGATCTGATCTATGAAGGTCAGTCGGAATGGACCCGCGCTGGTGGGCCAGCTGAAATCGTTGACGAACTGCGTAAGATCGGTCGTCGGGCTGGCATCGACAATGACCAGCTTGAGGCCTGTTTGCAGGATGGTACCCGTGCGCAAACGTTGGTGGCTTGGTATCAGGAAAACGCAGAACGTGACGGGATTAACGCTACGCCTTCCTTCATTGTGAACGGCAAGAAAGTTGAGAACCAGTCCTACGACGATTTCAAGAAGCTGATCGAAGAAGAACTGGGCAGCTGATGACTGCACCGCTGGCCGGTCTCAAGGTCGTAGAACTGGCACGAATTCTGGCTGGCCCTTGGGCTGGCCAGACTTTTGCTGATCTTGGGGCCGAGGTCATCAAGGTGGAATCCCCGGCAGGTGACGATACCCGCGCCTGGGGTCCTCCTTTTGTAACCCGAGATGATGATGTTTCAGCCTCGTATTACCATTCGGCCAATCGCGGAAAGGCATCTGTCACCGCGGATTTTACGACCGAGGAAGGTCGCAAAAAGGTTCTGGCGCTGGTCGCGGATGCCGACATCCTGATCGAGAATTTCAAAGTCGGCGGTCTTAAAAAATACGGCCTGGACTATGACAGTCTCAAAGAACTGAACCCGCGTCTGATTTATTGCTCTATCACCGGCTTTGGTCAGACCGGGCCTTATGCCCACCGGGCGGGATATGACTTTATCATTCAGGGTATGTCAGGGCTTATGTCCGTGACGGGCGAGCCTGACGGACAGCCGCAAAAGGCGGGTGTCGCGATCACTGATGTGTTTACAGGTATATATTCAGTAACGGGCGTTTTGGCCGCACTCCATCAACGGCAAAAGACCGGACGTGGTCAGCACGTGGATATGGCGCTGCTGGATGTGGCGGTCGCTGTCACCGCAAATCAGGCTCTGAACTATCTGACAACCGGTCATGTACCGCAGCGAATGGGTAATGCCCACGTAAATCTGGCACCTTATCAGGTATTTGACTGTGCCGATGGTCACATCATCATCGCCACCGGAAATGATCGCCAGTATCAGCGCCTGTGCCGCGTGCTAGGGCTGGACGATATGGCCGAGGCGACCGAGTTTTTGCGCAACAAGGATCGTCTCGCCAATCGACGGGTCATGATCGCTCGTCTCAACGGTGCAACTGTTATGCGAGACAAGGCTGACCTGCTGGCTGCTTGCGAAGCCCACGGAATTCCAGCTGGTCCAATCAACACGTTGGACGAAGTGATGGCGGACCCACAGGTTGTCGCACGCGGGATGAAGATCGATCTGGATGGTGTGCCCGGTGTGCGGTCACCCTTTGTCTTCTCAGAAGCGGAACTGGCCCTGACCCGACCGGCCCCTAAACTGGGCGAAGACGATTGATCATGGCGAAGGCGCTGTTTGCAATAGCATGTCCTTGACCATTTCGGTCTCGGTGATCTGAAGACGTACCGGCAGCGTAATCACCTTGCTTCGAAAGGAAGGTGGCAGGCGGACAGCATCTTTTTCCGTGGTCACCATCTGAGCGCCCAAGGCTTTTGCCTCGTTTTCCAGTCGGGTCATCAAGGCAGGGGTTAGGGGTTGATGGTCGTCCAGAGCCTCGGCACGCAAGAGCCTTGCGCCTTGTTGGCGAAGGGTTGCAAAGAACTTTTCCGGATGGCCGATCCCGGCAAATGCCAGAACCGGCGTGTCGCTCCAATCCATTCCGGTCTGAAGCGGTCTGACTTCACCGGTGGCGTGCGGGATCGTGATCACATCGCCCCAACGATCAACAAACTGTTCCTGAGCTGCATTGTCACCCAGAGACAAAACCAAATCTGCGCGTTGCAACCCGATATCGACCGGTTCCCTCAATGGCCCTGCTGGTAAACACAACCCATTGCCGAATCCACGAGAGGCATCGACCACAATGATTGAGAAATCTTTGGCGACAGACGGGTTCTGAAACCCATCGTCCAGCACGATAACTGTCGCTCCGTCATCGGCAGCGGCCTGGGCCCCGGCGGCGCGATCCTTGGAAACCCACACTTCGGCAAAAGCTGCCAGCAAGAGTGGTTCGTCGCCAACCTGTGCGGCAGTGTGTTTGCCTGGATCAACGCGGACAGGACCCTCGAGGGAACCTCCGTGCCCGCGGGTAACGACATGTGGTTTGTGCCAGGCATCGCGCAGTTTTTCGACCACCCAGATGACCGTTGGTGTTTTTCCGGTTCCGCCTGCGTTGAGATTGCCAATACAGACTACCGGAATACCGGGGTTGATTCCGCTATCCGAGGCAACCCGGCGAGCTGTGGCATTTGCGTAGATTTTCCCAAGCGGCGCTAACAGCCGGGCGCGTAAATCCAACTGGTCCGGCGAGGTATTCCAGAATTCAGGCGCCCGCATTTTCCGCTCTCCGCTGATCCAGCGTCTCCTGTACCATATCGATAAGCAGATCCGCCTGAGGGGCACCCTCGGTCACCATTTGCCATCCGGCAAGTGCCATGTCGGCCGCACGATCCGGAGCCAGCAATTCAACAACCGCATCGCCGAGTTCTGTGGCAGACCTGACAGCGCGTGCAGCATTCGCCTGTCTTAGTTGATCATAGAGGCTTTGGAACTTGTTCACGTAAGGACCGTGAACCACAGCTGATCCAAGTGCGGTTGCGACCAGAGGATCGCGGCCTCCTGCACCTCTCTCCAGAGAGCTGCCCATGAATGTCACAGCTGAAACCCGGTGCCACAGGCCCAGATCTTCAGGGTCGGATGTCAAAATCACCTGTGTGGTATCTTCGATCATGTCCCCATCGTCCCAATTTGCGCATCTGAGGTCCATTGCTTCCAAACGACGATGAAGGGGTTCGGCTTCGGACATGTCGGCGACATGAAGCACCAGTGCAAGGCGTGGCAACATCCGCAAGGCTTGCCGGTGCGCGCTGAGCACAGAAATGAATTCTTTGTCCTGCACCCACGCGGCCAGCCAAACCGGTCTGCCGGCAAGCGCATGGTTTGTTTCGATCAATTCATCCTCAGGCCAGGGTCGCGGTGCGGGACTGATGTGTAGGGGCGGAGCCACTGAGACCTTCGACGAAGGGATGCCAAGTTTTCGAACCTGTCGCGCTGTTGCCTCGGAAGTGGCGAGAATCTTTCGAAAACAGTCGAAAGTATAGCGTGTGATGTCGGGCAGCCATTTGCCACCTCGGCCGACTTTGACGTCTACTTCAGCCTCCAGCAGTATCATCGGGATGCCGCGTTCTTCGGCGCGGGTGATCAGATTGGGCATCAGGCCACCACCAATCCAGACCCCCATGTCAGGCCGCCAGTGGTCGAGGAATCCGCGCGCGGCACCTGTTTGTTCTGCAGGCAGATTAACCAGAATACCGCTGTGATCCCCCCAATCCCTGAGATCTGCATCATGCGGTGTGGTCAGCAGCAAAGACAAACCGGGACGAACCGGAAGCAAACGCTGACAAAAGTCCTCAACTGCCCGTAGCCGGTCGTGGGAGCCTATATGAATCCACAATAGCTCTCCATCGGGACGAGGCTCGGGTGGCCGTCCGTTACTGCTCGGGACACCCCATGACAGAACGCGATAGGCCGCCAGGCTGAGAGAACGTGGTTTACTCATGCGTCAATGCCGGTGCCCGCAGGATCGAGTTGAGCACATAGGAGTGGGTGCAAATCTGAACCTGCGCCGACGACACCGTTCAGTCGTGGGTGTGCGTTGTTGAAGCGCAGGGGGCTGCACATACGGTCCGAGCATACTCCACCTGCCTCACGCAGGATCAGATCGCCTGCGGCGATATCCCACTCCCAGCTAGGGCGCAGGGTTAGCATCGCATCGAACCGGCCTTGCGCAACCAACGCCATACGATAAGCGAGAGAGGGTCGGTAGGAGCGTTTGAACTCCGGCACCTGCCCGGACCGCCAGTGGCGGGTATCGAGATTTGGTTTTGCGGCCAGAATATCGGCTTTCTGGACGTCATTCGTCTGCGAAACCCGAACCGGTTCACCGTTCAGAGTTGCCCCCTGATCGTGGGCGGCGGCGAACAGCATATCACGCAGAGGCAGATAAATCACTGCGGCCGTGACCACGCCATTTTCAGCAACGGCCAGAGAATGTGCCCACGTGCGGGACCCTTCGGCAAAGCTGCGGGTGCCGTCGATCGGATCGATGATAAAGACTCGATCGCGCGAGAGGCGGTCAGCGTTGTCTTCGGTTTCTTCGCTCAGCCACCCATATCCGGGCCTGGCTGATGGCAGGCGCTGCTCCAGCATCGCATTGACTGCGAGGTCCGCTTCGGTCACCGGACCCGCTCCATCCGGCTTGTCCCAGCGCTGCGCCTCGCTGCCCGAGTAACGGGTGGCGATTTTTCCGGCCTCAAGTGCGGCGTCTATCAGCAGGGACAGGTCAGTTGCCGGCAAGTGTCATTCCTTCGATCAGCAACGATGGAACGACGCGCGAAAGGTATGGGCGCGCATCGTTGGCCGGGATGATCCGCATGAGCATGTCCCGCAGATTGCCCGCGATGGTACATTCGTTAACAGGGTGCGTGATCTCGCCGTTTTCCACCCAGAAACCCGATGCACCACGGGAATAATCGCCGGTATTGGGGTTGATCGTTGAACCGATCATCGAGGTTACCAAAAGCCCCGTTCCCATATCCTGCAATAGATCGGCGCGGCTCTTGTTGCCCGGCGTTAGGCTGAGGTTCCAGTTGCTGGGTGAAGGGGGCCCCGACACGCCACGTGCGGCGTTGCCTGTAGATTTCATATCCAGCTTACGTGCACTGGACAGGTCAAGGGTCCATCCGGTCAGAACACCGTTCTCAATGATGGCGCGGCGTTGAGTGGACAATCCCTCGGCGTCAAAGGGTCTAGAACCCGCAATGCGAGGGCGATGCGGGTCTTCGATCAGTGACAGATGCGCAGGTAAAACCTGCTCACCCAAACATTCCTTTAACCACGATGCACCGCGCGCGATTGCGGCACCGTTGCTGGCCGCCAAAAGGTGGCCGATCAAAGAAGATGAGATGCGTTCGTCGAACAAAACCGGAAAGCTGCCGGTTGCAGGCTTTTGGGCGCCGACAAGCTGAACTGCGCGTTCGCCCGCGGTACGCCCGATTTCTTCCGGATCACGCAGATCAGCCTGAAAGCTTCGGCTGTCGCCATCATAATCACGCTCCATCCCGGTGCCTTCACCCGAGATGGCGACACAGGATGTCGAGCGGCTGGTGCGTGCGTAGCCGCCTGAAAAACCGTTGGTCGCAGCCAGATGCACAACATGAGTTCCATAGGCCGCTGCCGCGTCCGATACCTGCGAAACGCCTTGAACGGCCAAAGCTGCGGCCTCCGCACTGATGGCGTCGCTCATAAGTGCGTCAGCAGAGGGTTCTGGCTTGGGGTCGAACAATTCCAGCGCATCCATGTCCCAGCCTTTGGACAGCTGATCAGCATCTGCGAGCCCCGTAAAAGGATCTTCGGGTGCTTCGCGCGCCATGGCCACTGCGCGCTCGGCCATCGCGGCCAATGTTTCCGGACGGCTGTCCGAACTGGATACGATCGCCTGACGTTTGCCAATGAAGACCCGCAGCCCCAGATCTGTGCTTTCAGCCCGTTCCGCGTGTTCCAACACACCTGATCTGACCTCGACCGAAACTGACGAGCCGTCGATTACGATAGCGTCCGCAGATTCAGCGCCTGCTTTGCGCGCGGCATCCAGCAATTGGTGGCTTATTTCTTCGGGCGTTCTGGTCATGAGGCCTCCGTCTGACTTCATTGGACCTAGCCTTGGACGGCGCGTCCCGCAAGACCAGACACCTGGTTGGGTGCATCAAAACCCAGCGAAACGAGCGATATACCTGAGATAATGAAGGTATTCATAGGGTTCGGTTGCCGTCAATTCTTAGCGAAATTGGAGCGATCACTGTAACCCTGAGTTCCCGAGGGAGGAAAAGACCGCAGTGCGGTCTTTTCTATTCTGCGGCGCTTACTTGATGCGCTGACCGTTAGCCAGAATCTGACCGTCTTCTGTGAATTCGATGGTCGAGTTCAGCGTATCGGGTTCTTCGCCCGGTACGGCCATCATTCCCATCATCATACGCGCGCCCATCGCGTCGTTGTCAGACATCAGACCCATGCCGATCAGTTTGTCGATCAGAGCGTTTGCACCAACCAATTGCAGATTTGCAATGCCAGCCGGAACCGGAAGATCGTCAATGCTCTCGGTGTTGGAATTGTCGAAGGTGAAATCACCATCGCCCGTCAGTTTGGCGCCAACCAGCGAAACCAGCAGCTCGTTAACCTTCAGCGAGTGCAGTTCACCTGGCATCTCATCCGAAGATTCGAGCGATTCTGCGACTTCAGGATCCAAGATGTTCACCATGACCTTAGCCGTGCCGGACGTGTCGAGCGAGATTGTCGCCGGATCACGCGGCAATTCGCCTGCAGGATCGAACATGCTCCACAGCACATCTGACATGGTGAAATCGGTCAGGTTCATGGCAAAGCCGAAAGGCTGAATCTCTTCCGAAGCCTTAATAGGGAATTCGAACTTGAAGCCTGCTTTCGCCATAGCGATTTCGATCGGGAAAGGCAGTTCAGCGGTTGTTACTTCCAGTTTCGAACTGTTCTGCTCAACGTCATAAGCAAGGCGCTCGGCGTCGATGCTGGCCGCAAAGCGACCCCCTTCCGAGCTGCTGGCCATTGAGAAGTCTTCGCCTTCGCTGGTTCCGGCGATGTTTGTCATCCCGGCAGCATAGTCAAAGACGCCCGAGAACGAGAAGCCTGCTTCGTAAGCGCTCTGGATGTCTGCAAAGTTGAAACCAGCGGGGATGATGTTCTCACCCTCAAATGTCAGTTTCTCTAGCTTGCCGTTGATACGAGCCTTTTCATCTGAGTCCGGTTCATCGAACATCAGATCATAAGTCAGGTCCGCTGCGGTAAAGCTCTGATCAACATCGCGGTTTTCACCGATCAGCATCCGTGATTTGCCGGTAAAGTCATTCATCGAGACTTTCACGACAAGCGCGTCCTCGGGCATGGCTTCCCCATCAACCTCGATTTTGTCCAGCGAGATTCCAAGGCTGTCGGCCGAATAGTCATAGGTCATATCTTCGGGCGATCCCGAGACAAGCATCTCAAGCTGGCTATGGGTATACAGAACATCAACCGAGAACGCCTCACCTTCAGCATCTCCGGAGATGGTCATGGGGAAGCTATCCGGGAAGTTGATGCTCACAGTGCCGTCGCCGTTTTCGGTCAGCTTCATTTCAGGCACGACCATGTCGAATTTCCCGTCATTTTCCGGGATATCCATGGTCATGGTGAGATTGGAAATGGTGGTTACATCGCCCGAGACGCTCTCGTCTCCGCTCACGGTGTAACCCATGCTGCTCATGTAGGACTGCCAGTCCGACCAGACATCTTTTGCAGTAACTTCAGCAAATGCGCCTTGGGTAATAACAGCATAAGCCAAGGCCGCGCCGCAGCTGCGGCGAAGGAAAACAGACATAAGGGAACCCTTCTTCATCAATTTTGGGCGCATCGTCGTGCTTGAGGCGTCGGTCGTCAAGGGGGCAAGGGGTGGACCAATTCCCCCTTTGCACGGTACGACGTTACTCAATCTCAAAGCATGGGGAGCAGACGATGCAGTTGCAGGGCAAAACAGTACTCATTACCGGCGCGAGCAGGGGTATCGGCGCAGAGGCGGGGCGCGTTTTTGCCGCAGCCGGTGCCAATGTCGCTTTGGTGGCTCGCAGCCGCGACCAGATCGAGGCGCTCGCGGCCGCGCTGGGCGATAATGCAATCGCGCTGGCCTGCGACGTCAGCAACTTTGCACAGGTCGAGCAGGCGGTTGCTGATTGTGTTGACCGGTTCGGTGGTCTGGACATCCTGATCGGCAATGCAGGGGTCATCGAGCCGATATTCCATTTATCCAACGCTGATACAGATGCATGGAGTCAGGCGATTGATATCAACCTCAAGGGTGTCTTCTACGGAATGCGTGCTGCTTTACCCATCATGAGAGCGGCAGGCGGAGGTACTGTGTTGACAGTATCTTCGGGTGCGGCATCAAACCCGGTTGAGGCATGGAGCCACTATTGTGCCTCGAAGGCCGGTGCAAAGATGCTGACCGAATGTCTGCATCTGGAAGAAGCACATCACGGGATCCGTGCAATGGGGCTGTCGCCCGGAACGGTTGCCACAGAAATGCAGCGTGTGATCAAGGCTAGTGGCATCAACCCTGTCAGCCAGTTGGATTGGGATGATCACATCCCGGCGGATTGGCCTGCCCGCGCGCTGCTGTGGATGTGTTCTGAAGATGCCGATGAGTTTCTTGGCGCGGAAATCTCGCTGAGAGTTGAAGACATTCGCAAAAGGATCGGGCTGTCGTGATCGAACTCACTCAGGACGGTGATCTGTGGACGGTCACCATCAATAACCCTGACAAAGCGAACGCCCTGACCGAGGCCATGCTGACAGAACTGGCCGAAATCGCTGAGTCAGCGACCGAAGCCAAGGCCCTGATTCTGACCGGTGCTGGCAAAGTGTTCAGCGCCGGCGCGGATCTTGACGAGGCACGTGCTGGGCTTGCGACCTCGGATGTGTGGGAGCGTTTGTCGGGTGCTATTGCAGCTCTGCCGTGCCTGACTGTTGCCGCTCTGAATGGTACATTGGCTGGCGGTGCGAATGGGATGGTACTGGCCTGCGATATTCGAATTGCCGTCCCTTCTGCCAGGTTTTTCTATCCTGTGATGAAACTGGGTTTCCTGCCGCAACCCTCTGATCCTAAACGGATGGCTGCATTGATCGGTCCATCGAGAACGAAAATGATTCTGATGGCAGGGCAGAAAATTTCAGCAGACGAGGCTTACGCCTTCGGACTGGTTGATCGCATCGTCGAACCCGACCTGCTGATGCAAACCGCACGTGACCTCGTGGCCGACAGCGTTGCCGCTGAGCCCAGGATTGCGGCAGGCATCGCGGAGCTATGTGGATGAGGCTTTCCGCATTACGCCTGCGTGTTGTCGACCCGGGTCGATTGGCCGATTTCTATCGGGATGTTCTGGGGATGTCGGTATCACACGAGGGGCCAAACCTTCGCGTTGGTTATCCCGGGCAGGATGCAGATCTTTTGTTGATGCCTGGAGGCAACGGGTACAGCCATGACAGGGGGCATCGGTATTGGAAGATTGGCATCACGCTTCCGAACGTGGATTTAGCAGTCTTGCATCTACGCCGGATGGGTGTGCCCGTAAGTGAGTCGAACCAGTTTCTGGATATCGGCTATATGTGCCATCTGAGCGATCCCGAAGGCTTTGTCATCGAATTGCTGCAGCATGATTTCGAAGGCAATCGTCCGGTGAAAGCTGGCGATCCGGCTTCACCGTTTTCTGAAGCCTGCATCGGTCAGATCACGCTGCGGACAGGTGATATAGCCTCCGAAGAGGCTTTCTGGCGCAAACAGGGAATGCAATTGCTTTCGATTCAGGAAGTTGCCCCCTACGGTTTCGATCTGCATTTCTATGCTTTCACCGATGAGAGGCCGCCAAACCCGGATCTCTGGGCCGTTGAAAACCGAGAGTGGCTTTGGAAGCGTCCCTATACAACGCTTGAACTCCAACACCTTCCTGAGGCTCGATTTGCCTCTGTGCCAGAATATCGTGGGATTGAGGTTCAGGGCCTCAACCAGCCGTTGCAGGATGTGCAGGGCGATCCGGTCTTGCCCGGCTGATCATCGCCCGCGTCGCTTGCCCGGAACTTTGGAACGAAATCCGGGCGGACGTTTGCGAACCCAATTGAGAAATTTCTCAAGGCGAGGGTGGGTGCGCAGGGCATCGACAGTATTGAAACTGCGCGCAAGCTCGGCCTCGGTCAGAGTGGCGTGAACCTCTTTATGACAAATCTGATGTAGCAAAACCGTTGGTCCACCCTTGCCCCCTTTGAGTTTTGGGATCAGATGATGCAGGCTGCCGGTCCCGTCCGGAATGGGGCGGTCGCAAAGTGGGCAGATTGGATCGCTGTTCGTCATGATGACAGCAAATTCGCGCTGAAAACAGAGCAACGCAAGAGGGTGATGATGGCGCAGACCGTGGTGATCGGGGCAGGTCCAGCCGGGCTGATGGCCGCTGAGCAGCTTGCTGATGCTGGTCATTCGGTTCTCGTAGCCGAAGCCAAGCCCTCGGTCGCGCGCAAGTTTCTGATGGCAGGTAAGTCCGGTCTGAACCTGACTAAGGATGAGCCGTTCGAGCAATTGATCCAGTCTTACGATCAGGCGCAGAACTGGCTGGGCCCGATCATTGCCGAATTCGATGCACATTCCGTTCAGGGCTGGGCCCAGGGTTTGGGGCAGGAGTTGTTTACCGGTTCCACTGGACGAGTATTTCCGAAGGTCATGAAGGCTTCACCTCTGCTTCGGGCTTGGTTGGCGCGTCTGGGGGAAAAAGGTGTTCAGATCAGAACCCGATGGCGTTGGACTGGCTGGGAGGGTTCTACGCTGGTGTTTGAGACCCCTGACAACCGCACTGAAGTACAGGCGGATGCGACGATTCTGGCGCTGGGCGGTGCCAGTTGGTCCCGTCTGGGTTCGGATGGTGCATGGGCACCGGTTCTGGCTGACAAAAGTGTTTCGATTGCTCCGTTTGCGCCCGCTAATTCGGCACTCTCAGTAGAATGGAGCTCATATATGCAGGCCCATTTTGGTGCTGCTCTCAAGGCGGTGCGCTGGACCGCCGGAGAATTGGAAAGCCGGGGTGAGGCGACGATATCAGCAAACGGTTTGGAAGGTGGTGGCCTCTACCCTCTGACCCCTGCATTGCGGGACGGGGTGCCGCTTTGTGTTGATCTGTTGCCCGATTTGACTCGGGACGAATTGAAGGCCAGATTTGCCAGGAAAAAATCAAAAACTACTCTTTCCCAATGGCTTAAGAATGGGTTGCGCCTTTCGCCGCAAAAGATCGCCCTTTTTCATGAGATGTCAAAAGGCGATCCACAAATGCAGGAAGACCCGATCAGGATGCTGAAAAAGCTTCCAATCCGCCATGCGGGATTGCGGCCATTGGACGAGGCTATATCAACAGCTGGTGGCGTGAAGCGATCAGCCATGGATGACGGGTTAATGCTACGCGATTTGCCGGGCGTGTTCTGTGCCGGTGAGATGCTGGATTGGGAGGCCCCGACCGGGGGGTATCTGTTGACCGCATGTCTCGCGACTGGTCGGTGGGCTGGCAGGTCTGCTGCGGAATGGTTGCAGCAGACCGTTAACGCTTAGGCGGCTTGAGCCAGCTCTCCCAGCTTGAGATAGGCAGGGCGATTGCGTACCTCTTTGCCGTAGGCTTTCAACACGTCCGAATTTAGCGGGAAACCGGCGGACTTTGCCCAGCTCATGCAATGGATGCACAGGATGTCGGCAATGGTCATGGTCTCACCTTGCAGGAAGGGACCTTTGAACCGATCACCCATACGCTGGAAATTTCGGTCGAATTCCCATTTCGCTGAATCCGAGATCTGCGGCACACGTTTTTCTTCGGGCAAAGCGAACCCGTGGCGCGCCGCGACCCACAGAACTGCGTCAAATTCATCCAGAAGCGCGTGAAACAGAGAATCCTGCGCAGCGCGCTCTTCGGTGCCGGCCGGGAAGGTAAATGCACCATGCTTGTCGGCCAGATAGGTCATGATCGCCGAGCTGTCCGAAATTACAGTGTTCCCGTCCACAAGAACCGGGATTTTACCCGACGGGTTCAAAGCCAGCACCTGAGGATCATGCGGTCCGACATTAATGAACTCGTAGTCCTGTCCCAGCTCCTCCAGCAACCAGATTACCCGCGATGCGCGGCTTTGGATGCGACCATAGACTTTGTACATGAGAATCTCCCGGCTGACATGTCTGCGTCCAATCTGAAGTTCAATTGGCGGGCGTCAAGTCAAACGGGAGGTCATCTCAGCGTGAACGGGCCAGCATGGCGATCCGGATCATCGCGCGTTCGACCAAGGCCATAGCGGGCGCAGTTTGTCCGGCTGACCGCAGAGACAGGTCCGTATCGGTCAGAACCGTAAGTGCGGTTTGTAGCTTGGGTGCACCCCAACCTTGCGCCTGCCGCAGAATGCGGTCACGCCGTTTGCCATAAACGGGCGGGCGCAGTTTGCCGATGCCTTGTGCGGCCCCACCCGGATCAGAGGCACAGGCATACAGTGTACGAAAATGCCGGGTTGCGCCGATGCACAGGGTTACACCATTGGTCCCCTGCGCCTGCAGGCGTCGGATCAGCGGTCCGATCTCTCCCGCGCGACCTTCGGCTACCACGTTGAGTACATCGTCCAAAGCCGCCTCGGTTGAGCGGGGTGCGCAAGCCTCAATATCTTCGACCGTCAATTCCGATTCGTCACCACGCTTGTAAAGCGACAGCTTTTCAATGGTTTGGGTGAAATCTCCCGGACTTAACCCTGTCGCCAACTCGCTGAGAGCAGACATGGAGTCACGTGGGATGTTCTGCAATCCGGCTTGGTTGAGTACCCGCTCAACCTCGGCCCGCGATGGCGGATCGTCATAGATACCAACCGCATAGGCTGCAGGATTCGCCTCAAACGCCTTGCGGATTTTGGAACTTGGTTTGAGCTGCCCGGCCGTGATGATGATCTGCGCATCACCGGGTGCCCAGTCTTCAAGCGCCGAGATGATCGCCGGTGCGGCAGCATCTGTTGTGTCTTCAACGAAAACGGCCCGAGGACCAGGGAAAAAGCCAACTGCTTTGACCGCATCCAACAAAAGTGCCGGATCACCGCGCAAATCTGCACCGGGCATTCGGGTCAGGCGCATCTCTTCTTCGGCATTCGGGCCGAGCAGAGATGCCAAGACTTGTTGACGCTTGAGTGCGACGCGCATGGCGTCCGAACCGTAGATCAACAACCCAACCTTGTCCGCGTCAGGCTTAGCGAAATAACTTTCTGCCTCACGCGGGCTTAACTTCATGTGGCGAGACCGGGATTGGCGTAAAGCTGCGTGACAATCTGATCCGCGAGAATCGTCATCAACCGATCCTTTGCATCGCGTTCATCCGCCAGTGTAGACACGGTTGAACCTGCAGCAGAGTAGGCGACGAAATCGGTCACCGTGCCCGAGGCAACGATCTGACCGGTTTCTGCGGATTTCAGCGAGTAATCCGCCCGACCATCGATCGTGTAGCGCGTGGTTTCGTTGGTTGGGGTGATGGCGGCCCCCCGGACAACGGCCGAAACCTGCACATCCAGATTGTAATCACTGCCCGATGTCGCACTACGCCCGAGCCGTTGTTCGAGATTCTGGACCAGCAAATAGCTGTCGACCGTATTGGGGGCAGAAACGGCGACCTTTCCGTAAAGGTTCGATCCCGCCCCACCTGGGGCATACACGGGCTGAAAACCACACGCGGCGATTGCCAGCGGCATCAGCAACAAGGTTCTGCGATCAAACGACGACATTGACGATCCGGCCCGGTACAACGATCACTTTCTTGGGCGCATTACCATCCAGCGCCTTCTGCACAGCTTCGGTGCTGAGCGCAATTTTTTCAACCTCATCCTTGGCCAGATCCTTGGCCACGCTGATTTCTGCGCGACGCTTGCCGTTGATCTGGATCGGCAGGGTGACGGTGTCATCAACCAGCATTGCCTCGTCAGCGACCGGCCAAGGAGCGACAGCCACCAGCCCTTCGCCGCCCTGATGTGCCCAGATATCCTCGGCCAGATGCGGGGTCATTGGCGACATCAGCTGCGCCAGTGTCTTGATCGCCTGCTTTTGAGCGGCGGCACCTGCTTTGGATTTCGCAAGCGTATTGGTGAATGCATAGAGTTTCGCGATAGCTGCGTTAAAGCCAAAGCTTTCCACACCCAGTGTCACATCGTGGATGGTCTTGTGCATCTCGCGCAGCAGTGCCTCATCCCCTTCGCCTTTCGCATCAGGGTCCATTGCGCCGATCTTGTCGCAGAGATTCCACACCCGGTTCAGGTGTTTAAAGGCTGCTTCCGCACCCGCAGCGGTCCACTCCACGTCACGCTCCGGCGGCGAATCGGACAGAACGAACCATCGTGCGGTGTCCGCGCCGAAGGCCGAGATGATGCTGACTGGGTCGACCACGTTTTTCTTGGACTTCGACATTTTGGCAGAGGGGATAATCTCGACCTCGGTGCCGTCAGCCAATTTGCCGTCGGTCACGTCCTCGGGCAGGTGATAGACCGGACGACCGTTGGCATCGCGGGTCTGATAAATCTCATGTGTCACCATGCCTTGCGTGAACAGGGCATTGAACGGCTCAATGGCCTTCTTCGGCAGGTGTCCGGTGATGTTCATCGCCCGGGCAAAGAAACGCGAATAGAGCAGGTGCAGAATCGCATGCTCGATCCCGCCGATATACTGGTCGACATTCATCCAGTACTCGGCCTCAGTCAGATCGGTTGGCGTTTCAGCGCGCGGAGCAGTGAAACGGGCAAAATACCAAGACGAATCGACGAAAGTGTCCATCGTGTCGGTTTCGCGCTTGGCCGGCGCTCCGCAGGACGGACACGGGGTATCACGCCAGTTGGGGTGGCGGTCCAGTGGGTTGCCGGGGATCGAGAAGTCTATCGGCTTACCGTTGCCATCGTCATATGGCAGCTCGATCGGCAGATTCTCTTTCTTTTCGGGCACGGTGCCGCATTTTTCACAGTGAACAACGGGAATCGGGCAGCCCCAATAGCGCTGGCGGCTCAGACCCCAGTCCCGCAGGCGGAATTTGGTAACACCTTCGCCCCAGCCCGCTTTTTCGGCAAAATCCACGGTGGCGTTGATGGCCTCGTCGCCTGTGGCCTCAGTCAAGCCTGCGAAATGGTTCACCCAACGGACTTTTTCGGTTTTCGGCGGCACAAAGGCGATCTTGTCGACCGGAGTGTCATCGTCCAGCGCAAAGAACGTGTCGACCACCGGCAGGCCGTATTTGCGGCAGAAATCCAGATCGCGCTGGTCATGCGCCGGGCAGGCAAAGATTGCACCAGTGCCGTAATCCATCAGGATGAAGTTGGCGATCCAGACCGGCAGTTCCCAATTCGGGTCCAGCGGGTGTTTTACGCGGATACCGGTATCATAGCCCAGTTTCTCAGCGGTCTCGATCGCCTCTTCCGTGGTGCCACCCTTGCGGCATTCGACAACAAATTCAGCGACTTCGGGGTTTTCGGCCTCAAGCTGCTTGGCAATCGGGTGGTCTGGTGAGATGCCGACAAAGGACGCGCCCAGCAGCGTATCGGGGCGAGTCGTATATACGGTGATCGGCTCTTCGCCATCGGTACGTTCGAACCCGAACTGAAGGCCGCGTGACTTGCCGATCCAGTTTTCCTGCATCAGGCGTACTTTGGCGGGCCAGTTGTCCAGTGTATCCAGCGCGTCGAGCAGCTCTTCGGAATAGTCGGAAATCTTGAAGAACCATTGGGTCAGCTCGCGTCGCTCTACCAAGGCTCCCGAGCGCCATCCGCGGCCGTTTTCCACCTGTTCATTGGCCAGAACAGTCATATCGACCGGATCCCAGTTCACCACGGCGTTCTTGCGGTAAACCAGCCCTGCATCGAGCATATCAAGGAACAATGCCTGCTGCTGGCCGTAATATTCCGGGTCACAGGTGGCGAATTCGCGGGACCAGTCAATCGACAGACCCAGCGGTTTCATTTGCCCGCGCATGTCGGCAATATTGCTATAGGTCCAGTCTTTGGGGTGGCCGCCAATGGCCATAGCGGCATTTTCCGCGGGCATCCCGAACGCATCCCAGCCCATCGGGTGCAGCACGTTGTGTCCGGTTGCCAGCTTGTGACGCGCGATCACATCGCCCATCGTATAGTTGCGTACGTGCCCCATATGGATTCGGCCCGACGGGTAGGGGAACATCTCAAGCACGTAATACTTCGGCTTGTCCGCCTTGTGGTTGGCGGTGAAGATTCCAGCCTTGTCCCAGGCTTCCTGCCATTTTGCTTCGATTTCGTTGGCCGAGTAGCGAGACATCGTACGGTCCTTCGTAATGAAAACGCCGGGCATGAACCCGGCGTGGTAATATTGCGATTTGATGCGGGTTACTAGAGCTTGTTGTCCGCAATACGTAGCTGGCGCGCCCGCGACAGGATGGCGTCTTCGACCGCCCGCGTTGTTGCGGCGCTTACCGGAGCGCCTCCGCTGGTCTGCAGCGCGACCGACAAAGAGCGTGCTGCAAGGGCCGGATCGCTGATATGCACAGTCGCGCGATAGGATCGGCCTCCACCCGGAGGTGTGCCGTATCCAGTGACGATGACACCGGTAAACGGATCAACCTCCTGAACGGGCAGGAAATTCAGCACATCAAGCGATGCCGCCCACAAGTACCGATTCACCTGGGTGGTCTGTTCGGCGTTATTCGGGCCAAACAAATCCCAGATTGTCGAGCGATTCGGATCATCAAGTTCCGCCTCGGCTGCATTTCCGCCCCCAAGTGTCTTCGGGTTGTAAGCCGGAGGCCCGTCGTTATTACGACCGCAGGCCGAAACGGTGGCAGTCAGTATGATCAAACCCGGAATCGTCAGCAGGCGCATCGTCGGCAGGTCCTGTTTCACTTGTTGTTTATTGCTGAGAGATACTCCTAGAGAAGGAAAACTCCTGCAACAACCCCCAACTTGGCACTTATTAATTAGGGGCACTGCGGGCACGTTCATGTGCCGTCGGGGGGTCCGCACAGCTTTTCGCACAAATGCACTGTGGCATCCTTGCACCAATCAGGGCTCAATGACGTCGGTGCATTTATAGCAAGCTTGCGCTTTGGGGGCGAAAAGAGCGAAACGATGTCCGTGCTGAGACATGTGCAGCAGGCATATGTCGAGTAGAAATTATTGAAACCGAGGGAAACAAGATGAAAAAAGTTCTCTTCGCAACGACCGCGCTGATCGCGACCGCAAGCGTTGCAGCAGCGGAAGTTAAGTTCAGCGGCTACGGCCGTTTTGGTATCGCGTACAAAGAAGACCGTACCGGTACTGTACCGAACATCGACACCACCACAACTCCGCCGACCGTTGGCACGGCGACTGTTGCAACCGACAACACCATCCTGGTCTCGCGTTTCCGTCTGAACATCGACGGCACCGCAGAAACCGACGGTGGCGTTGAGTTCTCGGCTCGTGTTCGTCTGCAGGCTGACGAAAACGCCAACACCGGTGAAGCCAACTCGGCTGGCCTGAACGGCGCACGTTTCTCGGTCATCTACGGCGGTCTGCGTGTTGACGCGGGTAACGTAGCGGGTTCGTTTGACAACCTGGCAAACTACTACGGTACTGAAATCGGTCTGGAACTGTTCGCAGGTCAGTACTCGGGCGTTGACTACAACTTCCTGGCTTACTCGTCGACCGGTTCGGGCTCGAACGCTGTATTCTTCCAGTATGCAGTTGGCGACTTCTCGTTCGGCGCATCGTACGACCAAGCGACTTTCGCAGTTAACGGTGTTCCGCAGGACGGCGACCGCTGGGATATCAGCGCAACCTATGCGTTCAACAACATCACAGCTGCTCTGGCCTACGGTCAGACCAAAGCAAGCGTGAACAGCTCCAGCACAAAAGAGTCGCTGACTGTATTCACTCTGGGTGCAGAATTCGGCAACTTCACTGGTAGCCTGTTTGTAGCGGACGATGACGTGGTCAACGCTGCTCGCAACGGTACTGCATACGGTGTTTCGGGTGCCTACACTGTTGGTTCCGCAACCACTCTGCAGTTCGTCTACGGTGACGGTTCTGCTGACGACGATAACCAGCAGTACGGCATCGGCGCCATCTACGATCTGGGCGGCGGTGTAACCCTGCGCGGTGGTGTTGGTCGCTCGAAGCGCGGTCAGGGCACAAGCGTGACCCAAGCTGACTTCGGTGCACAGTTCAACTTCTAAGTTGATCTGAACCGCAAGGTTTGAGGGCAGGTCTTAGGACCTGCCCTTTTCTTTTGCGCTGACTTGGTGTTTCTCTGCGCAAAACAAAATTGAGGACCGCGCAATGCCGCTGCAAGAAATCACCGCCCGTATCGCCAAAGCTGAAACCGCAGCTGGTCGTCCGGCGGGATCGGTGAAGCTGATAGCTGTCTCTAAGGTGCAACCGAATGAGCGCGTCGAGGCCGTCCTTGATCAGGGGCACCGTTGCTTTGGCGAAAACCGTGTTCAGGAGGCAGCCGGGAAGTGGCCGGAATTCAAAGAGCGTTATTCGGACATAGATTTACATCTGATCGGCCCATTGCAGACGAACAAAGCCCGGCAGGCGATGGAGCTGTGTAACGCGATCCATTCGCTGGACCGACCGAAACTGGCAAAGACTCTCGCCCGGCTCGCGCAGGAAATGGGTTCCTGTCCGGACCTGTTCATTCAGGTCAACACAGGTGAAGAGGAGCAAAAGGCGGGTGTTCTGCCTGCTGATGCTGACGCATTCATTGCCGATTGCCGAGAACTTGATCTGCCTGTGCGCGGATTGATGTGCATCCCCCCTGTCGAGGAAGAGCCTTCTTTGCATTTCGCATTGCTCGCCAAAATCGCTCAGCGAAACGGGCTTGAAGGGTTGTCGATGGGGATGAGTGGAGACTTCGAATCTGCTATCGCGCTGGGTGCCACACATGTGCGGGTGGGATCTGCCATCTTTGGTGAGCGGGTTAAGCCGGCGGAATAATCAGGCGGGTACCGGGCGATATCCGTTCCGCGATCCAGCGCAGGTGGTCACGTCGAAATGCCACGCAGCCTTCTGTCGAATAGCCTGGCCGCCTCCATTGGTGGATGAAAATCGCAGATCCTTTTCCGGGAACTGCATTGGGCCAGTTCCAATCCGTGATCAGCACAAGATCATACAAAGGATCGGATCGTCTTAGACGTTCGTGGCTGAACGGATATGGGGCTGTAACGAGATGATTGTAGCTGCTGTCTGAAACATCATCCGACCAGAGGTCATGTGGCCCTATGGGGCGTGCCCACGGGGCAGGGGGCGTGATCCGGTCAGGTCGATAGAGCATGCCAGCGATTCTATGAACGCCGATCGGGGTCGCGCCATCACCCTCGCGCTTTTGATCGCTCAGCCCACCTTTGCCGATTGAACAGGGAAAGAGTCTTCCTGAAAACCGTACCCCCATTGGGGTCAGAACCAGATCGCCGGGTGTCAAAGCAGATGACCCGATTTCGCCGCTTTTGTAGCCAGATATCCCCGGTTGTGGGCAGTTTCACCCACTCTGAGTGGTACACGTTCGGTGACTGCAATGCCTGTGCGTTCCATCATGGAGATTTTGGCAGGGTTGTTGGTCAACAGCCGTACCGAATTGAACCCGAGTGATTTCAGAATGTCCGAACCCAGTCGGAAATCGCGTTCATCATCTTCGAAGCCCAGCCGGTGATTGGCTTCGACGGTATCGAATCCCTGATCCTGCAGGAAATAGGCTCGCATTTTGTTGGCCAGGCCAATACCTCGACCTTCCTGATTCAGATACAGAAGTACACCAGAGCCTTCGGCGCCCATTTGCGCCAACGCACCGCGCAGCTGCGGCCCGCAGTCACATTTCAGGCTGCCCATGAGGTCGCCGGTGAAACAGGCCGAATGCAGGCGAGCTAAGACGGGTTTTCCGCGATCAGGTCGCCCGATTTCCACAGCATAATGCTCCTCGCCCCCATCTTCGGGCCGGAATACATGCAATCGGCCAGCCTCGGATACTTCCATAGGCAAACGCGCTGCTACAACCTCATGTAGCGCACTGCGATCTGCTAGGTGTGGCGCGGCAGACGTATGATCAATGCAGGTCAGCCCGTTTGTTGCAGCGAATGCCCGACCATCTTCGACAGGGATTACCACGGCAGCAGGCAGCAGGCGCGCGGATTTCGTCAGCGCAATGGCTATGCGATGCAGGTTGGCGTTGCCCTGCCGCTCTGTCATCAGTGGACCTTTCATCGGGGCATTGAGATCGTCGGATGGGTCGGCGACGGCCTGAACCCAGGCGATGTCCACATCCGACGGAATGATCACACGTGCCAGATCACCATCATAGGCCCGCGCCTTGAGTGTTTCCGCCCGACGCCCGGTGATGGCGACAACAGGCTCACCCCCCAATCCTCTTAAATCGGCAAGGCGCTGAGCACTCAGGGTCTCGGAAGCCAGTGCAAGCACGCTGAAACCGCTGTCATCGGTCAGGACCACAGGCACGCCCATTCGCAGATCCGCACGTGCACGTGCGAGCAGTTCGGTAATGTCAGGGATGAGACTCATCTATGATACCCTATAGCGATCAGGCATTCTCCTAGCCCTTTCTGCAGCAAATGTGAAACATTTCCGCCGCGTCGGACACGAGGCCGTGAGACGATTGCAGTAAATCTTGTTGATTGCATATTCCACGCGCAAGTGATGCAACAGGCTTAGGAGGACCCGAACATGGCTCAGCTCAAGAAAATCCTGCTGGTGGATGATGATGAAGACCTACGCGAGGCGCTCAGCGAGCAACTTGTGATGACCGAGGATTTCGATGTGTTCGAAGCTCATGACGGTCAATCCGCCATGGAGCGCGCCCGCGAGGCGATTTACGACCTGGTGATTCTGGATGTGGGCCTGCCGGACACCGATGGGCGTGAACTGTGCCGCCTGATGCGCAAACAGGGCGTGAAAAGCCCAATTCTGATGCTGACTGGTCACGACAGCGATGCAGATACGATTTTGGGTCTGGATGCCGGTGCCAACGACTATGTCTCGAAGCCATTTAAGTTCCCGGTGCTGCTGGCCCGTATTCGTGCGCAGCTGCGCCAGCACGAACAATCTGAGGATGCAGTGTTCGTATTGGGGCCGTATACGTTCAAACCCGCGATGAAAATGCTGATCACCGAAGATGATCGCAAGATTCGCCTGACTGAGAAAGAAACCAACATCCTTAAGTTCCTGTATCGCTCGACAGATGGCGTTGTCGCACGTGACGTACTGCTGCACGAGGTCTGGGGCTATAACGCCGGTGTGACAACTCACACGCTTGAAACTCACATCTACCGACTTCGTCAGAAGATTGAGCCTGATCCGTCAAATGCACGCCTTTTGGTCACAGAATCTGGTGGCTATAGGCTGGTTTCTTAACTGGATGTGGATTGAGTTGGATCAAAGTGATACTATCTGACCCATATTAAGGTTACTTCCATCCCGCACATGTCCGGGTAATGACATGTACCTCCCTGTTGGACTGCCGGGCCTTTGGCCCGGCTTTTTTTGTGATTTGATTGGACGCAAAGGTCGGCATAGAGCCCAGAGTCACGGATGCTGCAACTTGCACAAACGGCGGCTTTCGCAGAGAATGCAAAATCTCGAGGTGCGATAGCTTGCGTTCGACGGCCTCTCTTCAGAGGATAGACAGCTTGGATCTCCTAATAAATGCTGCAGCAGTCTTGGTTATACCTGCGGTGATGTTTTCATTTTCGCGCTTCGTCAAACGCCACGAATACACGGCTTTGCGAGCCAGCGGCCAAAAACTCAACCTGAATATGCACAACCTTCGCTCCGCTTATCGACGTAAACACGATGATCCCCTACGCGACCAACACATCAAACTCGCAAGAATAGGCTTTGCCCATTGGATCGCCATTCCTGTGGGATTTTCTACGGTGTTCGTTATTGGAGTAGTCTTGGAAGTGCTTCGAAGAACTGCGCTGTGAACGGAGCAGCACTGGCTGGGAACCGCTGAACGGACTTTCAAAGCCCCAGCCCAAAGTCCGTTTCGTCCGCTTAGCTTCCTTTTCTCATAGCACCCCACCTCACACCACGCTAACCTCTCGCCAAACGCGACAAAGGAAACCGCCGATGCCCTTTACCCTTGCCACCTGGAACATCAACTCCGTGCGTCTGCGCGAGCCTATCGTGCTGAAACTGTTGCAGGAAGAAGCTCCGGATGTGCTGTGTCTGCAGGAGTGCAAATCTCCGGTCGAAAAGATCCCGACCGAGGGGTTCGCCGAACTGGGTTACACCCACATGATTGCGCGCGGGCAAAAGGGATATAACGGTGTCGCCATCCTGTCGCGTTTGCCGATCGAGGAAGTGGGTGACAAGGATTTTGCCGGTCTGGGCCACGCACGCCATATCGCGGGGCGTTTGGAAAACGGTGTGACGATCCACAATTTCTACGTTCCGGCAGGCGGTGACATTCCGGATCGCGAAAAGAATGAGAAATTCGGTCAAAAACTCGACTACCTCACGGATATGCGCGATTGGTTCCATGCTGAGAAGCCCGAGAAATCCATCCTGGTTGGCGATCTGAATATTGCTCCGCGTGAAGATGACGTTTGGTCTCACAAGCAGCTGTTGAAAGTGGTCTCGCATACGCCAATCGAGGTCGAAACGCTGGCCGAAACGCAGGATGCAGGTGGTTGGGTCGACATTACGCGTCAGGATATCCCCGAAGGACAGCTTTATAGCTGGTGGTCGTATCGCGCGCGAGACTGGGATGCTGCAGACAAGGGACGGCGCCTGGACCACGTATGGGCAACGCCCGACATTTCGAACGCGGGCCATTCAAGTCGTGTCTTACGTGACGCGCGTGGCTGGGAAAAACCCAGTGATCATGCACCCGTCTTTGCAACTTTCGACGTCTGATCAAAAACGTAATTCGCCAACTCGGCCCTTGGTTTCCGCGCGACGTGGTTGCATATAGGGCGCAAGGACGAACCGGAGAGTGAATGCTATGGACCTTCTGAACGGCGCAGCCAGCCCCGAAGCCACCGATCTGATCAAGGACGGGTCAGAGGCGACCTTTATGGCCGACGTGGTCGAAGCCTCGCAGGAGACCCCGGTAATCGTTGATTTCTGGGCGCCCTGGTGTGGCCCTTGCAAAACGCTGGGTCCATTGTTGGAAGAGGCCGTAACCGCCGCCAAGGGTGCGGTGAAAATGGTCAAGATCAACGTGGACGAGGCGCAGATGATCGCCTCGCAGATGCGTATTCAGTCCATTCCGACCGTTTATGCATTTTTCAAAGGTCAGCCGGTTGATGGTTTTCAGGGGGCTGTGCCCGGGTCCGAGATCAAAGCATTTGTTGATCGCGTGATCGAAGCTGCTGGTGGCGAAAGCCCCGGTGGTCAGTTGGATGATGCGGTGCAGGCCGCCGAAGACATGCTGAACGACGGCGCAGCGGTCGATGCCGCGCAGACCTTTGCTGCAATTCTGGGCGAAGATCCAAACCATGCGGGCGCTTATGGCGGGCTGGTGCGTGCCCATATCGCCCTTGGTGATCTGGAGCAGGCCGAAGCCATCCTGAACGGCGCACCGGCTGAGATTTCAGGTTCACCGGAGCTTGAGGCGGCACATGCCCAGCTAGAACTGGCCAAGCAAGCCGCTGATGCGGGACCGGTGGCTGAATTGACTGCGGCGGTCGAGGCTGAGCCCGACAATCATCAGGCCCGTTTCGATCTGGCACAGGCTTTGCACGCCAATGGGGATGTCGAAGAAGCAGTGGCACAATTGCTCGAGCTGTTCCGCCGGGACCGTGAATGGAACGACGGCGCGGCCAAGACGCAGTTGTTCACCGTTTTCGATGCGCTCAAGCCCAATGATCCCATTGTTCTGAATGGGCGACGCAAGCTCAGCTCGATGATATTTGCCTAATTCCCGTTCAGGACTACACTCGGGTACATGATGCATCCCGCCGACCTGCCGGATATGGTATCCGTTTTTCCATTGCCCGGGGCGCTGTTGCTGCCCCGTTCACGCTTGCCGTTGCACATCTTCGAGCCGCGTTATCTGCAGATGCTGGACGATGCGTTGAAAACGCAGGAACGGCTGATCGGTATGGTTCAGCCAAACCCTTGCCTTAGCAATGAGAACAAGCTGCATCAGATCGGCTGTGCTGGCCGTGTGACGCAATTTTCCGAAACCGAAGACGGCCGATATCTGATCACGCTGACCGGGATTTCTCGGTTTCGGATCAAGTCCGAGCTGGACAGTTTTACCCCATATCGCCGCTGTCAGGTCTCATGGGATGGCTTTGATCGCGATCTGGGTAAGGCTGAATTGGATGACAGTTTTAACCGTGCGCGTTTCCTTGAGCTTTTGGAGCGCTTCTTTTCTTCGCGCCAGTTGTCGACCGATTGGGACACGTTGAAGGATGCTGACGACGAATTGTTGGTCAATTCGCTTTCGATGCTATTGGATTTCGACCCCGAGGATAAACAGGCCCTGCTTGAGGCACCTTGCCTGCGTACCCGGCGTGAGACACTTGTGACACTGATCGAATTTTCGCTGCGAGGCGGATCAAATGAGGAAACACTGCAATGACCGATTCTGAATTTGCCTTTGACCGGCACATGCTTGAGGCACTGATCTGTCCGCAGACCCATACGACACTGCATTATGATGCTGACCGGCAGGAACTTGTGTCCAAGGCTGCTGGTCTTGCGTTTCCGATCCGCAATGGCATTCCGGTCATGCTGGTGGATGAGGCGCGCGAGCTCGACTAGATCGCGCGACCCTGCAGCAGTTTGGGCAGGTCACCGGTCAACCCTGCTGCTTCGCGCACAAAGCCCCTGCGCAGGCCTGGCAATGAGCCGACAATTCCCATACCAATATCACGCCCCATCCGCAGGATAGGGTTGTCGTTCGAAAACAGCTTGTTGAACACGTCCGTCGCCATCGCAAGTGCTGCGGTGTCGAAACGGCGCCACTCCTGATACCGTTCCAGAACCAGTGTCGAACCGATGTCTTCACCGCGGCGACCGGCCAGTGTGAGGACCTCGGCCAGAGCGCCAACATCGCGCAGGCCCGCGTTCAACCCCTGACCAGCAATCGGGTGCATGCCGTGGGCTGCATCCCCAACCAGAGCGAGACGATCCGAGATGAATGAATTTGCGATCGTCAGGT
Source organism: Ruegeria sp. CH6 (assembly GCF_056537005.1). Lineage (NCBI taxonomy): Bacteria > Pseudomonadati > Pseudomonadota > Alphaproteobacteria > Rhodobacterales > Roseobacteraceae > Ruegeria > Ruegeria sp. CH6. Next base: position 95,147 of record NZ_JBQFQS010000011.1, read on the forward strand.
TCAGCGGATAGGTGAAGCGATCGCCCTGCAGTCGGATTTCGCCCAGAAAGTCCCCGAAACGGGGCCTCAGAACCTGAAGATAGTCTGACTCGGACATGGCGTTGATCTGGTGAGCTGTCTCTGTATGCTCGCTCCAGACAATTGAGCTGCGATTTCCAGTCAAAGGCAGGATCGCCAGCGGTCCCGGCGGCATGAAAAACTGGTGTGCGACGCCGTGATGCGGCAGGCCGTGTTCGATGGCGCATACGAGCGCGGTTTGTCCATAATCCCAACCGGTTCGCTTGATGCCTGCTCGTTGCGCTGTTCCGCTGCGACGCCCGTCACATCCGACAAGCAGTTCGCCCGTGAGTGTTGTCCCGTCATTCAGCGTAACCGTTGCCCCGGACACATCCGCGTCCTGAGACACAACGGTTTTGCCACTGATTTCCGTAATTCGTTCGTTTTCGGCCATTGCATCCAGAAAGGCGCGGCGCAGATGGCGATCTTCTACCATGTAACCCATAGGGCCTTCTTCTATTTCAGCATGGTCGAAATGCATGAAGAAGGGCGCAGGACCAGCACCGGCATGGCCGTCAGTTACCTTGATTTCTAACATCGGCTGAGCGTGGTCTGCGACGCGCTCCCAAACTCCGATGGCGTCCAGCAATCGCTTTGATGCGAGTGCAAGCGCATAGGCCCGCCCGTCAAAGGCAGCGTTCTTGCGCACCTTCTGGGCCAAAGCATCAATCACGGTCACTGAATGCCCGGTCTGCGCGAGTGCCAGTGCCAAGGCAGGGCCGTTCAGGCCACCGCCAACGATCAGGATATCCGAAGCCTTTATCATGATGTGCAATATGCGCGCCCTTTCGGGATTGTCCATGTGCGGTCCTGTCGCTACCGTCCCCGAAAGCACAGAATTCGGGAGGGGTGTGATGCAGGATTGGCTGACCATGACAGCGTGTGATCTGGGCCGGGGCATTGGCATGGGTCAGATTGATCCGGCTGAGCTGACGGAGACCTATCTTGCGGCGATTGACGCGCACCCGCATCGGGATCGAATTTATGCCCGCGTAACCCACGATCGTGCCCGTGCAGAGGCAAAGGCCGCGCAGGAGCGGGCGGGATTAGGGCTTCGCCGTTCCCTGCTGGACGGGGTTCCGATCAGTTGGAAAGACCTCTTCGACACCGCCGGCATTGGGACAGAGGCAGGTTCGGCTCTTCTGAAGGGGCGGGTACCTGACCATGATGCCGTTGTAGTGCGCAATGCCACGGCAATGGGGACGGTCTGCCTTGGCAAAACCCATATGAGCGAGCTCGCCTTTTCCGGTTTGGGGCTGAACCCGATCACCGACACACCGCCTTGTGTGGATGATGAAGATGCGGTGCCGGGTGGGTCATCTTCGGGTGCGGCAGCATCGGTTGCGTGGGGTCTGGCGGCGTGTGGTATTGGCTCAGATACAGGTGGGTCGGTCCGTATTCCATCTGCATGGAACAACCTAGTGGGTCTGAAAACAACCGCCGGACGTGTCAGCCTTGAGGGTACAGTGCCGCTTTGCCTGAGGTTCGATACCGTGGGGCCGCTGGCGCGCTCGGTCGAGGATGCAGCGCATATGCTGGCGCTTCTGGAAGGCAAACCAGTGGCCGATTTGCGCGGCTCAACATTGAAGGGCCGCCGTTTTGCGGATTTGCAGAACGTAGCCAAAGACGATCTGCGCGACTCCCCGCGCGAGGCCTATGAGTACGCCCTGCAGTGTTTGCGGGATGCAGGAGCCGAAATCGTCCCGCTCGAAGTGCCTGAATTGAACGAAGCGATGGCCTTGTCAGGTGTTTTGTACACGACCGAAGCCTATGGGCTGTGGCGTGATGTGATCGAGGCCAATCCAGATGCGATGTACCCGGAGATACTGGAGCGGTTCCGCATGGGGAAAGAATATTCCGGTCCGGACTATGTTGCGGCGTGGTCCAGGCTGAAGGCCTGTCGGGCTGCGTGGGATGAGGCGACTTCCGGATTCGATGCGGTTCTTGCGCCGACTGCGCCAATACTGCCACCAAACCTGGATCGGTTGATGAGCGATCATGAGTATTACGTGACCGAGAATCTTCTGGCCCTACGCAACACGCGTATCGGAAATCTGATGGGCCTGGCGGCGTTGACTTTACCTACCGGAACCCCGGGGTGCGGGTTGATGATGCTGGGTTATCCGGGGTCTGAAGAAGTCTTGCTGCGCCTGGGATCAGCGGCCGAAACTGCGTTGGCCTGAATGCCACAATCCCCTGATTCGGAACCTCTTTGTCTGGACGAAGCAGGGCGTGCCCTGTAATCTGTCAAAAAAACGGGGCGAAAATGATCCCGGTATTGAGGCAGTAGTTATGAATTTCCCCGAGCGGTTTTCGAACCTACCGGCTTATGCATTCCCGCGTCTGCGCGCCCTGTTGGATCACCATCAGCCGGGCGGTGAAGTCGTGCATATGACGATTGGTGAGCCCAAACACGATTTTCCCGGTTGGGTCACCGACGTCATCATGGAAAATGCCGCTGATTTTCGGGGCTATCCGCCGAATGAAGGGTCGCTAGAACTGCGCGCAGCCATCACCGATTGGGTTGGGCGCAGGTATGGCGTTTCCTTAGATGCCGCCGCCAACGTCATGGCGCTGAATGGCACGCGTGAGGGCCTTTATAACGCTGCAATGGCACTGTGCCCCGAGCAGAAAAATGGTCAAAGGCCGATCATTCTTTGCCCGAACCCTTTCTATCAGGTCTACATGGTGGCTTCGATTTCGGTTGGCGCCGAGCCCTACTTTGTGCCTGCCACCGCCGCTACGGGGCATCTGCCGGATTACGCTGGATTGCCCGAGGATGTGCTGAACCGCACCGCTATTGCCTATATCTGCTCGCCGGCCAATCCGCAGGGCGCGGTTGCATCACGCGAGTATTGGGCCGAGCTGATCCAGCTTGCCGAGAAGTATGATTTCCGCATTTTCGCCGATGAGTGCTATTCGGAGATTTATCGGGAAGAGGCTCCTACAGGCGTGCTGACAGTTGCGCAGGAGCTTGGCGCGGATCCTGAGCGGATCACATTGTTCAATTCGCTTTCGAAACGGTCTAATCTGGCTGGTCTGCGCTCGGGCCTTATTGCTGGTGGGCCGGAAACCATCAAACGGGTGAAACAGTTGCGCGCCTATTCCGGTGCACCTCTGCCAGCGCCTCTGCAAGCTGCAGCGGCCAAGGTCTGGGCAGATGAGGTTCATGTTCAGGAAAATCGCGCGCTCTATCAGGAGAAATACGCCATCGCAGACGAGGTGTTTGCAGGGGTACAGGGCTATATGCCCCCCGAAGCTGGCTTTTTCCTGTGGCTGCCGGTTGAGAGCGGCGAAGCAACCGCATTGAAACTGTGGCAGGAGACCGGCGTTCGGGTTCTGCCGGGCGCATATCTTTCACAAGGTGATCCGGGGCAGAACCCGGGCGAAGAATTTATCAGGGTCGCAATGGTGGCCCCAAAAACAGAGTTGCAGCGCGGGCTGATTACACTCCGCGACTGCATCTATTCGTGAGGTACGAGGGCAAAATGGCATCTTTGAACGCGCGCAATCGCGACCCATTGTTGGACAGCACGACTCAGGCCGCACTTGAGCGGCGCAGTAAGGAACTGATCGGAATTGCCCTGATCCTGTTGGGTTTGGCATCTGCGGCGATGATCTGGTCCTACACGCCCGATGATCCGAACTGGATGGTGTCAACAGATGCACCGGTACAGAACTGGATGGGGCGGATTGGGGCATCGATTGCCGCGCCTTTGTTCATGATCGTGGGCTGGGGCAGTCTGGGTATTGCGCTGGTGCTTATCGGTTGGGGTGTCCGTTTCACGGGTCATTTCAGTGAAGAGCGCGCTGTCGCCCGTTTGATTTTTGCACCAATCTGGATTGCGGTTGTATCAGTATATGCTGCGACACTGGTGCCGGGTGCGGAGTGGCGTGCAACACACAGCTATGGCCTTGGCGGTCTATTCGGCGACACCGTAATGGGTGCTTTGCTGACGCTTTTGCCAATCTCCTCACACTTTCTGGTCAAGCTGATGTCTCTGGCCATGGCTGTAGGCATGTTGGCGCTTGGGGTATTCGTACTCGGCTTTAGCAAAGTTGATGTTCAGCGCGGGTTCCGCGCCTTCCTGCTGGGTCTCGTGATGTCATATGACATGATGATGAAACTTCTGGGCCGTGGAGCCACTGCGACTGCCCAGGCGGCCCGTGAACGTCGGGCGCAATGGGAAGAACGCAAGGCAGCGCGTGCTGAACCCGCACTGGCCACGTTTGATGATGAGCTGGCCTACGCCGACCCCATCTTTGAGGAACCGGAGATTGAGCAACCCGAACCAGTGGCCAAAACGGGGCTGTTGGCGCGGATGCCTGCTCTGATCCGTCGCCCCGAACCTATGCCAGAGCCGGAACTGGTCGATCCCGAACCGGTCCAGGGCTATGATGAAATGCCGGGCGAGGACCGTATTCGCTCAAAAATCTCGGCAGCCGTGCGCAACCGCAAAGTTGCAACAGGAGAGCTGACACCTGAACCCGATCCCAATCTGCCGCTGACCAAAGGCCGGGGCAGAGGGCCAGACCCGTTGATCCTGAATTCGATGCAATCGGGCGAATTGCCTGCCGAGCCGCCGCTGACATCTGATGGATTGCCGCCAGAGCCACCGATGACGGCGATGGAAGCACCGCAGTGGGAACAGCCTCAGATCAATGAATACGCGCCCGAACCGGACTACGCGTCCGAAGCTGGTTATGTTCAGGATGATCTGTCGGATCCGGGCTACGACGACGAGGCAGTGTTCGAGGAAGCAGTTGAGCCTGTAGCCCCCGCGGCACCAGCGATGAAAATTCCCGTCGCCGAGCCACGCAAGCCGGTTGTAGCTCAACCAGTTCGCCGGAATGTTCTGCCATCCCGCCGTGCGCAGGCCGAGGCGCAGCCTACCTTGTCCTTTGAAGAGCGTCACTCGGATTTCGAACTGCCGCCACTGGGCTTGTTGACCAATCCGACCGGCATTCAACGCCACCATCTGAGTGATGAAGCGTTGGAAGAAAACGCTCGGATGCTGGAAAATGTTCTGGATGACTACGGCGTAAAGGGCGAGATCGTCAGCGTCCGTCCTGGCCCTGTGGTCACCATGTACGAGCTGGAACCTGCGCCGGGCCTGAAAGCCAGCCGTGTGATCGGTTTGGCGGACGATATTGCCCGCTCGATGTCAGCCCTTTCGGCACGTGTTTCAACGGTGCCAGGCCGCTCGGTCATCGGTATCGAACTTCCGAACGAAAACCGCGAAATGGTTGTTCTGCGCGAGATTCTTGCAAGCCGTGACTTTGGCGATGGCAATCAGGCATTGCCGCTTGCGCTGGGCAAGGACATCGGTGGTGACTCGGTCGTGGCCAATCTCGCCAAGATGCCTCACCTGCTGATTGCGGGTACGACGGGTTCGGGTAAGTCGGTTGCGATCAACACCATGATCCTGTCACTGCTGTACAAGCTGTCGCCGGATGAATGCCGCCTGATCATGATCGACCCCAAAATGCTGGAACTTTCGGTCTATGACGGCATTCCGCATCTGCTGTCGCCGGTCGTTACCGACCCCAAAAAGGCGGTTGTTGCCTTGAAATGGGTCGTGGGCGAGATGGAAGACCGCTATCGCAAGATGTCCAAGATGGGTGTGCGTAACATCGCGGGCTACAATGGCCGTGTGAAGGATGCGCTGGCCAAGGGTGAGATGTTCAGCCGCACAGTTCAGACCGGCTTCGACGATGAAACCGGCGAACCGATGTTCGAGACCGAAGAGTTCGAGCCCAAGGCCATGCCCTATATCGTGGTCATCGTCGACGAGATGGCGGACCTGATGATGGTTGCAGGTAAAGAAATCGAAGCCTGTATCCAGCGTCTGGCACAGATGGCGCGTGCCTCGGGCATTCACCTGATCATGGCCACGCAGCGCCCGTCGGTGGATGTGATCACCGGTACGATCAAAGCGAACTTCCCCACCCGGATATCGTTCCAGGTGACCTCGAAGGTCGACAGCCGTACCATCCTGGGTGAAATGGGTGCCGAACAACTGCTGGGGCAGGGTGATATGCTCTATATGGCCGGTGGTGCTAAGATAACGCGCTGCCATGGTCCGTTTGTTTCGGATGAAGAAGTCGAAGAGGTTGTGAACCACCTCAAGCAGTTTGGTCCGCCTGATTATATTGGTGGTGTTGTTGATGGTCCTGCCGAGGACAAGGCCGATAACATCGATGCGGTTCTGGGGCTCAACACAGGTGGCAATACCAACGGTGAGGATGCACTGTATGATCAAGCGGTGGCGATTGTGATCAAGGATCGCAAATGCTCGACCTCGTACATTCAGCGGAAACTCGCCATTGGCTATAACAAAGCTGCGCGACTTGTTGAGCAAATGGAGGACGAAGGCGTTGTTTCGGCGGCAAATCACGTCGGTAAGCGCGAAATCCTCGTTCCGGAGCAGTAGGATATTTAATAACAAGGGCAAAGCACTTATCTGGTAGCTTATGAAACAGATTGCCTTTGCCCTTGCATTTACACTGGCTGCTCCGGCGGCCTGGGCTGCTGATAAGCTGCCTCTCTCTCAGATTTCCAACTACCTGAACAATATGAAGACGGTTCAGACGACGTTCACACAGGTGAGCGACGACGGATCGCTCAGCACAGGTAAGCTGTGGCTGCAAAGACCGGGAAAGATGCGGTTCGAATACGATCCGCCCAACAGTGCTGTGGTACTTGCGCGCGCTGGTACGGTGATGATTTTTGATCCTAAGTCCAATCAGCCACCCGAGCAGTATCCGCTAAAGCGTACACCGCTATCGTTGGTGTTGGCCCGGAACGTGAACCTGAATCAGGCCAATATGGTCGTGGGGCATGATTTTGATGGCACAGCGACCGTTGTGACAGCACAGGATCCTAAAAACCCTGAATCGGGTCGCATTGAACTGATGTTCACTGGTGAGCCGATCGAACTGCGCAAATGGGTTATTCATGACAATGCAGGCAGTCAGACTACCGTATTGCTAGGCCCGTTGAACGAAACAGGGTCTGTAGATCAGAGCCTGTTTTCTAACAGAAAAAGAAGCGGGTCAGCTGATCGCTGACCCGCAAGGGTACTAACTAGTATCTGCAGCTGGCCAACTGGGCCTGATAAAGCTGCGCGCGGGCGTCAACATCGTTGGCTACCCGCAGCAGCCACGACTTGTTGTTGTAGGTACCGCGTGAGAAGCCGGTGTGCCCTTCGTGATAGGCCAGATACTGATTGCGCGTATCGCTGGGGTGGATACCGTTCCGCTCATAGCTTTTGTTCATGTACCAGCCGACAAAGTCAGATGCGTCACGAATCCGATCCCGCTTCGCGCGGCGTTTCCCGGTTTCGCGCTGATACTCATCCCATGTTCCGTCCAGTGCCTGACTGAACCCATAGGCACTGCTTTGACGTCCCATGGGGATCACGCCCAGTACATATTTATGTGGGGTGCGTGCATCATGCCGATAACGGCTTTCCTGATAGATCGTGGCCATCTGAACATGCACGGGAACACCCCATTTGCGTTCGGTGCTTTTGAAGGCCTTGATGAAGTCCGGACGCTCGCGCGCAATGCTGCAGGCGTCATTCAGATTGCTGGGGGGTCGTTGAGACCCGCCCCCGCAGGATGCCAAAAGAAGCACCCCGAAGAGTACGAAAAGAATTCTGCTCATGTGCCTCGTGCCTTTTTTCGGCATTCTAGCGCAAATTGACCGCTTAGGAAATCACAATCGTTACAAAACCATAGCCAGAACGACAGGTAATGCGGCCACTGAAAGCAGTGTCGAGACCATAACCATTCCGGCAACCGCATCCGAGTTGGCATTGAACCGCTCAGCCAACAGATATGAGGTCACCGCAACCGGTGTACACATCTGTACGACAAGTACACCGAACGCGATCGCTTCGAGTTCAAAGGCAACGGCGATTCCCCACCCCAAGGCAAAGCACACTGCCAGCTTGAGCATCGATAACCAGACTGCTTGGCTCAGGCTGTGGGTTGTCAGGCGTGCGATCGCGACCCCAACAGTAATCAGCATCATCGGAACCGCCATTTGTCCCAGCAAATCCAGCGTATTTGTCAGGAATAAAGGTGTTTCCCATCCGCGCCACAGAAACAGGGCACCCAGCAATGTCGCCCAGACCATGGGTTCACGTACAACTTTGCCAAATGCACCTTTTCCCGCGACCAGGTAGATGCCGTAAGTGAATGAAAACAAAGCCGTAACGGCCAGGAAAATCACCGCATACCCAAGTCCGGCCTGACCAAATGCAAAGATGCACAATGGTAGGCCCAGATTGCCGGTATTCCCAAATATAAGCGGGGAAAGATATGTGCGTTGCTCCAGTCTCAGCACGCGAACCAGTACCCAGAAAACGACAGCCAGAATAAGATTGGCTGCAATCGTTGCGAGCGTGAACCGGGATAGATCCCCACCCGGGATTTCGGTCTGCATCAGGGCGACGAAGATCAGGCTTGGCACCGCCAATGTCATCGCAAAACGTGTAACGAACTGAAGCCGATACTCGAATCCCAGCTTAACCCACGTGAATCCAATCCCTGACAACAGGAATACTGGGGCCACGATTTCGAACACTGTCAGTATGAGGTTCACAGACTGTTTCCCTGAATTTCAGATCAATGATTGGCAATCCGGCCCGGAAAGATGTAGTAACGTGTTTGGGGGCTGAAACAATGCTGAAGACACATGCCAAGTACCGCCTGGGTCAGGTGGTTCGACACAAAAAACATCCCTTCCGAGGGGTGATTTTTGACGTGGATCCGGAATTTGCAAATACCGAAGAATGGTATCAGGCGATCCCGGAAGACAGCCGTCCGATCAAGGATCAACCGTTCTACCACCTGTTGGCTGAGAACGATCAATCCTTCTATGTGGCTTATGTTTCTGAACAAAATCTGGTTGAGGACCAATCCGGTGAGCCGGTGGACCATCCGGATATCCCAGATATGTTTGGACCATTCGAAGACGGGTCGTACCCGCTGCACTTCCAGTTGAACTGATTTGACCGGTTGAGATTGACGCCTTTGGGTTTTCATCAATAGCCTAGGGCGCAACCATCTTTTCGTGGGTCACTTGCACCTTCCAGAACTCCGTCTTCACGGATTCGTATGGCCTGAGCTCCGCCCAATGGCGTTTCCCTGATCACAACATTGTGGCCAAAGTCGGATAATTGTCTCGAAACTTGATCTGAATAGCCTCGTTCCAGTTTCAAAGCGCCATCTTCGACAAAGGCGCGTGGCGCATCCACTGCTTGTTGCAGTTCAAGGCCAAAATCGGTGAGGTTTGACAAGAAGCGCGCATGGCCAGTTGGCTGATACGCGCCGCCCATTACACCAAATGGCATCGTAACCTTGCCGTTCTGACGCAACATGCCGGGAATGATGGTGTGCATTGGACGTTTACCGCCACCAAGTTCGTTAGGGTGCCCCGCCTCGAGTGTGAAACCGGCCCCCCGATTTTGCAGCAAAATCCCGAACTTGTCAGAAGCAATTCCCGACCCGAAGCTGTGAAAGATGGAATAGATGAGTGATACGGCCATACGGTCCCGGTCCACGACCGTGATGTAAACCGTGTCTTTGTGAACCGCCTCGGTCAATGGCGCTGCGGCTGCCATCGCTTTTTGTGGATTGATCAATGCAGCCAGTTCTGCGGCGGTTTCTGGCGCCAGAAAATGCTCCATTCGGGTGGTGTAGTTCGGATCCGCGATGAATCGGTCCCTTGCATCATAGGCAAGCTTGGTTGCTTCGGCCTCGATATGAACGCGCTCTGCGCCCCATGGATCCATCCCGGCCAAATCGAAATGCTTCAGGATATTCAGTAGAAGGATTGCAGTTGCGCCTTGACCGTTTGGTGGGTGCTCGACGAGTTCTGTGCCGCCATACTCGCCACTGACCGGCTGGGTTTCACTGCATTTTGTATCTGCGAAATCCTTGGCCGTGTGTACGCCACCTTTGGCTGTCAGGGTGGCGATCATGTCATCAGCAACTTCCCCTGAATAAAATGCATCCCGACCTTCTGTGGCAATTCGCCGTAAGACTTCTGCCTGCCCGGGTGAGCGGAAAACTTGCCCGATTTTGGGCGCTGTGCCGTTGATCAGATAGTGGTCTCGCGCCGCACCTTGCAAGGTTGAGGCGCCGGTTGCCCAGTCAAACGCCACGCGCGGGGCGACGGGCACGCCAATCTCAGCGTACTGAATAGCTGGTTGCAGAATGGTATCGAGACCCAGACGTCCTTCTGTTTCTGCCAAATGACAAAATGCATCCACCGCGCCGGGTATGGTGACTGCATCAGGGCTGTTCAGCGGCACAGCAGACAGACCTTGAGCACGCAGCGATTGCGCTGTCGCGGCGGACGCGGCTCGGCCTGATCCGTTCAGAGCGCGGATGCTATTTTCACCGGGGCGTTTATAGAGCACAAAGCAATCACCGCCGAGTCCGGTCATCTGTGGTTCGCAAATACCCAGCAACACCGCGCCTGCAATTGCGGCATCCATCGCATTGCCACCCTGGGCCAGAATATCCAGAGCTACCTTAGCCGCCAGTGGATGAGATGTTGCACACATCCCCTCAGTCGCCAGAACCTCGGATCGGCCCGGCATGTGCAAATCACGCATGATACCGCTCTCCCTTTGAACACGCCGACACTAGAACGCGCTTAAAGTTTGTCCAGTCATTTCAAGGAGAAGTTCCTCGGCGCCGTTCACTGGGTGGGGGCTGTGACACAAGGCGCCGAGGGAAGCTATCTGAGCTACGTTCTGTTTTTCACATTTGTTTGCGGCGCGACAATGGTGCGAAAACGGCGTTATTGTGGCCATTCAATGCCGTTCTTATAAGTCAAATCGCAAGCATAAATGGTTGTTCCCGTCATGCCGTTCGTAGCGAATTTCGCTTGTAAGCTGGTGGATCAGGAACCAACCAAATCCGCCTTCTGGCAGGTTCTGAATACTAGATCCCAACTGTGCGGGTTTGCCGTCAGGAATGCGCAGGCCGGGCAACGGAGCACCGCTATCCGAGATCACGATTTCCAAACGTTCTTTGCAAAGGCGGCAATTCACCTGCACATTTGCCGAGGCTATTCCCGAATAGGCATGCTCGACAACGTTATTGATGGCCTCTGCAAGGGCAATCTTGACGTCATCGGTTTTGTGTTCAGGCAAGCCATTTTGGGTCAATCGCGCGCTAAGCGTCGCAATCCCAATGCTTGCCTCCGCTTCGACTGCCGGAAAGCTCAGCTCAAGGCATTTCTTGTCACACTTGCGGTTCACACTCGTCAACTCCCGCCGACTATTGTTCCACCGCCGTCGAAAGGGCGCTGTCCATGGTTGGGTACAATCTGAAAACGGTGTCCATGCGCGTTAATCGAAATACCTTTTCAACAACCGGATGAAGTCCGGCCAGATCCAGAGTGCGACCGTTGCCGAGTTGCTTCATCGAGGCGACTATCGCTCCCAGACCGCTGGAATCGATGAATTCGACGGAGCTCAGGTCCAGTATGACACGAGTGGGCCCGCCTTCGGTCTGGCATCGCATGTCCTCTTTGAATTGGATGGCCATGGCGGCATCAATCCGATCCGCGCGAACTGTAATAACCTGCGTCGTGCCGGTCGTGCTGCTGGTCAGAGCCATTGGCGCCACTCTCCAAAACTGAAAAAACCTCGTAGAAATACGCTAGACGGCATTTCTTACCATTCGGTATTCAACTCATCAAAAGAGGAGGAGTTGAGATGAAAGAGGTCGTGATCGCCGGTGCTACCCGGACGCCGATGGGTGGGTTCCAGGGTATGTTTGATGGGGTTGCCGCTGCTGATCTGGGTGGGGCCGCTATCCGCGCAGCTCTCGAAGGTGCGGGTACATCGACAGTAGACGAAGTGCTGATGGGCTGCGTTCTTCCGGCGGGACAGGGGCAGGCTCCGGCTCGGCAGGCCGGGTTCGCAGCAGGACTTGGCGAAGAGGTGCCGGCCACCACGCTGAACAAGATGTGCGGATCGGGCATGAAGGCGGCGATGATGGCCTTTGACCAGATTTCGCTAGGCCATGCGGACACGATGGTTGCTGGCGGAATGGAGAGCATGACCAACGCCCCGTATCTTCTGCCCAAAATGCGCGGCGGTGCCCGGATCGGCCATGGCCAGGTCGTAGACCATATGTTTCTGGATGGTCTGGAAGATGCCTATGACAAAGGCCGTTTGATGGGGACGTTCGCGGAAGACTGCGCTGAGGCCTATCAATTCACACGCGAGGCGCAGGATGAGTATGCGCTTCGGTCGTTGTCGAATGCACTGGCTGCGCAGGAGAGTGAAGCTTTCGATGGTGAAATTGCCTCGGTTCTCGTCAAAACTCGTAAAGGTGAAACTTCTCACGATGCAGATGAACAGCCCAAATCTGCCCGCCCTGAGAAAATTCCGACGCTGAAGCCAGCCTTCCGTAAGGATGGCACCGTGACGGCTGCCAATTCCTCGTCAATCTCAGATGGTGCAGCTGCACTGGTATTGGCTTCCGCAGACGCGGCCGAGGCAAAGGGGCTGACGGTGCGTGCAAGGATCGTCGGGCATGCCAGCCATGCACAAGCCCCGGGTCTTTTCACAACGGCCCCCGTTCCTGCAGCCCGGAAACTTCTTGATCGGATCGGTTGGAGTGCTGATGAGGTTGATCTCTGGGAAGTCAACGAAGCCTTCGCCGTTGTTCCGATGGCGTTCATGCATGAAATGGATCTTCCGCGCGATAAGGTAAACGTAAACGGTGGTGCGTGTGCACTGGGCCATCCAATCGGTGCGTCCGGTGCTCGCATCATGGTGACACTGCTGAACGCGCTTGAGAAACGCGGACTCAAACGAGGTGTGGCTGCCATTTGCATCGGGGGTGGTGAAGGTACGGCCATCGCGATCGAACGTGTTTGACGCCTCGGCCATTTCCAAATACTTCCGGATCGAATGAAACCGGGTTTGGGAAAGGGAAGTCCTTTCCCAAATCTATCAAGAGCATTGCCATGACTGCCGATTACGACACGCTTGCAAAGACAATCGCTGCACTGACTGAAGGTGAAACCGATGAGGTCGCACTCATGGCGACAGTTACCTGCGAAGTGCACCATTCCGATGATCGGTTTGACTGGACAGGTTTCTACCGCGTGACTGAGCCGGGTCTATTGAAGATTGGACCTTATCAAGGCGGGCACGGCTGTCTTGTCATTCCATTCGAGCGCGGTGTTTGCGGTGCGGCTGCTCGCACAGGTGAAACGCAGCTGGTGCCGGATGTGGATGCATTCCCGGGGCACATTGCCTGCGCGTCATCGACACGTTCAGAATTGGTGCTGCCGGTTCGGAATGCCGCGGGTGAAATCATAGCGGTCTTTGATATCGACAGTGATCTGCCTGATGCCTTTACCCAAGCTGACGCAGACGCGATTGGTGCGATTTTGTCGACTGTATTTGCCTAGTCTTAGGCGATAATTCAAAGGCCTGAGAAAACGCTGCGCGTGGAAACCGCGTGAGCGATTGAGCGGTTTCTGATACAAGCGCTGCAGTTTCAAGTATTGGAGAACACAATGCGTTTGATGATGAAATTCACAATTCCGGTTGAAAAAGGAAACGAGGCCGAGCGCGACGGTACATTGGGTAAGGCGATTGCCGGGCTGATCGAAGAGGTCAAGGCCGAGGCGTCTTACTTCGCGCTCGAAGATGGTAAGCGCATGGGTATCATCATCTTTGAAGAAACAGATCAGGCCCGGATGCCTAAGCTCAACGAACCGCTGTTTGCAGCGCTCAACGCATCAATTGAAATTCAGCCAGTACTTACAGCGGATGATTTGCAGCGTGCCTTGTAAGGCATGGCTGCTCGCCTTTGATCACGATTGTAACGATAAAGCGCCTGACGCTATCAGATAGTAAGTCGCCAACTGAATAGCCGTGATCGCGAATAACCAGACAGAAAAGCTGCGCTTGCGGGTCTTGTGCTGAAAAATCCAGCGCCCGACCAGAGCGCCGGGGCTACCGCCCAAAGCGGCCAGCCACAACAGCCTGCGTTCCGGTATCCGTCGCTTCTTGCGACGAGCACGCAGCTTGTCCTAGCCAAATGCCAATAGTGTCAGCCCGTTGATGGCCCAAAGATACATGATCGCGATCCACATGCGCCGGGCATAGCCAATGCCTATGATCGCAGCAAATGAAAAAACGCTTGGTTTTTTCACCGATTCGAGGCATCGTGAAAAACGAGGAGAAAATTTCACGAGATTCGGAGCGGTTCTTGAACGACCAAGCCCCTCATAGCGCGACACTTGGTGCCGATATCCGTGCCTTGAGAAAGGCGCGCGGACTGACACTTGCCGAGATAGCTGCCAAGCTTGATCGATCAGTCGGTTGGTTCAGTCAGGTTGAACGCGACATGTCAGAGCCCTCGATCTCTGATCTGCGGCAGATTGCTCAATGTCTGGGTGTACCGATGTCGATGTTGTTCGCACATTCGGCTGCACCTGCTGACGAACAGGGTCATATTGTTCGCGCGGGATCACGCCGTCCGATGGGTTCGGGCGAAGAAGGGCTGATCGAAGAGCTGCTTTCACCCGATCTGACCGACGATTTCGAGATGGTGCATTCCACCTTTCAGCCGCATTCCCATATGCAAACCCCGGCGAACCGTCCCACGCAGGAAGTCGGCTATTTGGTTTCCGGCCAGCTTGATTTGAAAATCGGAAGTCGCGAATACACCGTTGGTCCCGGCGACAGTTTCCGCATCAAGCACGAGCCCTACCAATGGTCCAACCCCTATGACGAGCCTGCTGTTGCAGTCTGGGTCATCGCTCCACCGGTGTACTGATGAGCTTTGAGGCGTGGACCATATTTGCGGTTTTTTGGGTGGTATTCGTAACCACCCCGGGCCCGAATGCAGTCAACTGCATCTCAAACGGGATGAGCCTGCCGTTCCCCAAGGCGATGCTGGGCGTGCTGGCGATCCTGACACAGGCCAGTACATTTCTGATCCTGTCGGCGTTGGGCATAACCGCATTGATCGCGGCCTCTCCGACAGGGTTCTTTATTGCCAAGCTGATCGGTGCAGGCTTTCTGATCTGGCTGGGTGTTCGCGGCTGGATGAACGCGACAAAACCGGCTCCTGCAACGGAACGCCCTGCGCGCCACGTCTATCTGCATGCGCTGGCCGTTGCCACAATCAACCCCAAAAGTGTTGCCGGTTACCTTGCTGCGTTTTCGCAGTTCGTGCAGCCCGACGTGTCGATCTGGCAGCAAATGACGGTCATCATGCCGACCGCTTTGGTCATCACAACGCTCAGCTACACAGGCTTTACACTACTGGGTGCCCTGATGGGTAAAGCAGCGCTGGGCGCGGTGTTCAACATCTGGGTGCGCCGGGTCATGGCGACGTGTTTCATCATCTACGGTGTGTTGCTGGGAACCAGCACCACGCCCACAGCAAGAGGATAAGGTAATGCATACTGGTTCTTGTCTGTGCGGTTCGGTGGCTTTCACGATTGAAGGAGAGCTGTCGCCACCATCAGTTTGCCATTGCGGCCAGTGTCGCAGGCAATCGGGCCATGTCTGGGCTTCGACCTGGACCCATCAGGACAATCTGAGCTTTACGGCCAGCGATACACTTAGCTGGTTCCGCGCCTCGGATATTGCCCGTCGCGGGTTCTGCCGGAATTGCGGTTCATTCCTGTTCTGGCAGCACAATGACGAAGACACGATTTCGATTTCCATGGGGGTGCTGGAAGCACCTACCGGACTGAAACTCGCCCGCCACATCTTTGTGGCTGACAAGGGCGACTACTACGACATCACGGACGACCTGCCTCAAGAGGCGCAATAACAGGAACTGAAAGACATGAGTGATTTTCCGACGAAAGCCCGCGTGGTCATCATCGGTGGCGGTGTGGTGGGGGCCTCCTCGCTCTACCATCTGGCCAAAAAGGGATGGACTGACTGCGTTTTGCTGGAAAAGAACGAGCTGACTGCTGGCTCGACCTGGCACGCGGCTGGTAACGTGCCTACCTTCTCGACCTCTTGGGCGATCATGAACATGCAGCGCTACTCAACTGAGCTGTATGCGCGCCTGGGCGAGGAAGTCGACTATCCGATGAACTATCATCAGTCTGGCTCGATCCGTCTGGCGCACAGCAAAGAGCGGATGCAGGAGTTCGAGCGCGCATGCGCCATGGGCCGCTATCAGGGCATCGAGATGGAGATGTGGACGCCGGAACAGGCTAAGGACCAATACCCTTTCCTTGAAACCCACGACCTTGAGGGCGTGCTGTTTGACCCAAGCGATGGTGACATCGACCCGGCGCAGCTGACGCAGGCGTTGGCCAAAGGCGCCCGCGACATGGGTCAGAAGATTTTGCGGTTCACCCCTGCGACGGGTGTGACGCAGAAGGAAGATGGCACATGGACCGTGCACACCGAAAAGGGTGATATCGACTGTGACTATGT
The DNA here is from genome assembly GCF_056537005.1 of Ruegeria sp. CH6. Lineage (NCBI taxonomy): Bacteria > Pseudomonadati > Pseudomonadota > Alphaproteobacteria > Rhodobacterales > Roseobacteraceae > Ruegeria > Ruegeria sp. CH6. The sequence goes on from NZ_JBQFQS010000011.1 coordinate 111,661, forward strand.
CGTGAACGCGGCCGGATACTATGCGCAACGTGTAGGTGAGTGGTTCAAACCGTTCGGCGGGCGAACCGTTCCTGCGATGGTCATGAGCCACCAGTATTTGTTGACGGACGAAGTGCCTGAAATCGAAGCCTGGTCGAAGGAAAACGGTGGTAAGAAACTGCCGCTGCTGCGTGACGTGGATATCTCTTACTATCTGCGGCAGGAAAAGAACGGCTTCAACCTCGGCCCGTACGAGCCCAACTGCAAGGGCCACTGGATGACCGAGGATGATCCGATGCCTGAAGACTTCAGCTTCCAGCTGTGGAACGATGATCTGGACCGCATCGAGGATATCGTCACCGACGCAATGGAGCGTGTGCCGCTGATGGCGACGTCGGGCGTTGGTCGTGTGATCAACGGACCGATCCCATACGCCCCGGACGGTCTGCCGCTGATTGGCCCGATGCCGGGTGTTCAGAACGCATTTGAGGCACACACATTCACCTTCGGTATCGCTCAAGGTGGTGGTGCCGGCAAAGTGTTGGCCGAGTGGATTGTCGATGGCTTCACCGAGTGGGACATGTGGGCCGTCGATCCGCGCCGCTACACCGACTACACCGATCAGGACTACTGCAACCAGAAAGGTTTGGAAGTCTACGGCAACGAATACGCTATGCACTTCCCCCATCACGAATGGCCTGCGGCGCGCGACAAGAAACTGTCGCCGGTGCATGCCAAGGTTAAGGAACTGGGTGGTGTCATGGGTGCTTACAACGGCTGGGAGCGTGCCAACTGGTTCGCGCAACCCGGTGATGATGTAAGCGAGGAAAGCACTCACACATGGGGTCGTTCCGGCCCTTGGGAGCAACGGATCAAAGAAGAATGCGAGGCCGTGCGGGATCATTGTGGCGTTTTGGATTTGCCAGGCTTCTCGCGCTTCATGGTCAAAGGAGAGGGTGCCGCTGAGGCATTGCGCGGTCTCGCAACCGGTGGGTTGCCAAAAGTAGGCCGGATGAATCTGATCTATGTCTCTGACGACCGTGGCCGCATTCTGACCGAGATGTCCTGTATCCGTCTGGGTGATGACGAGTTCATGATGATCACAGCTGCGACCGCTCAGTGGCATGATCGGGACATCCTGATCAATGCTATGCCTGCCGGCGTTACAGTCGATGATGTGACCACAACCCGTGACACGCTGATCGTAACTGGTCCGAAATCGCGTGAGATCCTGTCGGGTCTGACCGATGCAGATCTGTCGACAGGATGGCTGACCCACCAATCGGCAACTGTTGCTGGCCAGCCTGCCTATCTGATCCGCGTTTCCTTCGCTGGTGAGTTGGGTTGGGAAGTGCACGCCCTGAACGAGCATATGCCCGCGATCTATGGGGCGATCATCGATGCGGGTGCCAAGCCCTTTGGAATGTATGCGCTGAACAGCCTGCGTATTGAAAAGGGATACCGCGCGTGGAAAGGCGATCTGTCGACTGACTTCTCGCTGCTCGAAGGTGGTCTGGGTCGGTTCGTCAAACTCGATAAACCGCAGGACTTCCCCGGCAAGGCTGCAATCCTGAACGAAAAGCAGCAGGGCGCGAAAAAGCAGTTTGTAACCTTGCTGGTTGATGCCAAGGATTGCGACGCGCCGTATATGTCCTGCATCTGGCATGATGGCCAGATTGTTGGCGAAACCACCTCTGGCGCATGGGGCTATCGGATCAACGCGTCAGTCGCGTTGGGTATGGTTCGCCCTGATCTGGCGGTGCCGGGTACCGAGCTTGAGGTCGAAATCTACGGCGAAAAGTGCCGCGCTGTGGTACAGGAAGATCAGCCGCTCTGGGATGCTGAAAACGAGCGGCTCCGCGCCTGATCGCGATAAGGAGGCCTCCATGGGCACAAGGTACGCCAAACTGGGACCCGGTGAGGGTCCCAACTATGACTGGGAAAACGATCATACCTTTGTCAAAGTGTCCGGTCAGGACACCGGTGGCGCCTATACGCTCATGGAGGACAATCTCAAATCCAGCTTTGCGCTGGGTTTGCATCGGCATGATACGCATGCCGAGACCTTTTACTTTCTTGAGGGCGAGGTCGATTTCTATGTCGACGGGGATTGGCATCGCTGCACGCAAGGGACGACAATGCATGTTCCGCCCGGCGTACCGCATGCCTGTCGCGTCGCCAATAACGCTCCGGCCCGGATGCTGATGATCTTTCAGCCTTCGGGTTTCGACGGGTTTCTGGCTGAACTTGCAACAATGACTGAGGCTGATTTTGCAGACGAGGCCAAGATGGCCGAACTCAACAGTCGCTATGACATCATCCCCATGGGACCGGTTCCCGCGCATCCCGACGACACTGTCTGAAAGGGACGTCATGGCAACACCAAAGACAATGTCCGGAGTTTACCTGACCCGTCACGGCGGGCCGGAGGTGCTGGAATGGAGGGACGATATCCCTGTTCCAACGCCCGGACCCGGTCAGGTTCTGGTCAAAGTTGCTGCAGCAGGGGTCAACAACACAGATATCAATACCCGGATCGGATGGTACTCGTCTGATGTGACGGCTGCGACGGATTCCGTTGAACAGGATGTCGAGGCAGGCGGTTGGGGCGGTGCCCTAGCTTTTCCACGCATTCAGGGTGGTGATCTGTGCGGGATTGTTGAGGCGGTTGGACCGGGTGTTTCCTTTGATCCTGGCCAGCGCGTTACCTGTCCTATCAATTTGCCGCGCCCGCGCCCCGGAAATCCTCAGGGGTTCATTGCGTTGGGTTCTGAGATCGACGGTGCATTTGCCCAATATTGTCTGGTCGAAGCGAACGATCTCTATGATGTTTCAGCATCCCCGCTGACTGACATCGAAATTGCTGCAATCCCGTGTGCCTTTGGGACTGCTGAAAACCTGCTGACACGCGCAGGCGTAACCGCAGGACACAAAGTTCTGGTTACCGGCGCATCTGGCGGTGTGGGGTTGGCTGCTGTGCAGTTGGCGGCGTTACGCGGTGCCGCAGTCTGGGGGGTGACCAGTTCAACCAAGGCGGATTTTGTCATAGGGCAGGGTGCAACGGACACATTTGCCCGCGATGCCAACCTTCCCAAAGAGATGTTCGACGTTGTGATTGATGTCGTTGGTGGACCTGCTTGGCCCGGTCTCATACGCGCGGTGAAGCCCGGCGGGCACTATGCCGTGTCCGGCGCGATTGCCGGTCCGATTGTCGAGGCAGACCTGCGCGAAATCTACCTGCGTGACATTACCATCCACGGATGTACCCACCAGGCCTATGAGGTCTTCGGCCGTCTTGTCGCGATGATGAACGAAGGCCAGATCAAACCCCTGATCTCAAAAACCTATCCGTTGAACGAAATTGCGAAAGCGCAGGAGGATTTTCAATCCAAGGCGCTTGCGGGAAAACTTGTCCTGATCCCTTAAGGAGGCTGACCTATGGCTGACATAACTCTGCTCGACGGTTCGATCGGTCAGGAGCTGGTAAAGCGCAGCGGTGACAGAGCGACACCGCTTTGGTCGACGCGCGTTATGATTGATTACCCCGATTTGGTCGGTGATGTTCATGCTGAATACTTTCGGCGGGGTGCGACCATAGCCACGACCAACACATATGCGGTGCATCGGTCCCGCCTCGTACGCGTTGGAATGGAAGATCAGATGGATTCTCTGATCGACACGGCAGTTTCGCAAGCCGAAAAGGCGCGTGAGGGGGGTGAAGGTCGTATCGCGGGATCACTTGGTCCGTTGCTTGCCTCGTATCGCCCGGATCTGAAACCGGACCCGGACGAAGCCGCAGAAAGGTACTCGGAAATCGTTCGTAAGATGGCGGATCGTGTTGATCTATTTCTCATCGAAACCGTGTCGTCATTGCAAGAGGCGGAAGGTGCGCTGCGAGGCACTCAGGGCGGTGGCAAGCCTGTCTGGCTGGCGTTGACCGTTATGGATGAAGACGGCACCCACCTGCGTTCAGGTGAGGCGCTAGCTGATATCATTCCGGTGATTGAGCGTTTTGATGTCGAGGCCGTTCTGATCAACTGCTCCCGACCCGAGGCGATTCCGGCCGCGCTGGATATAGTATCGGAAGCGGGTCGTCCGTTTGGTGCCTACGCAAATGGGTTCACGCGTATCTCCGAGGGGTTTCTGAAAGACGCGCCAACTGTCGATGCGCTTGAGCAACGCAAAGATCTCGGACCGGAAGCCTATGCAGAACACGCGATGACGTGGATTGCCCAAGGCGCAACGATTGTGGGTGGATGCTGCGAAGTTGGTCCAGACCACATCGAAACACTAGCCCAAAACCTGCGCAATGCCGGGCATCGAATCGTTTGAGGAGAGGATGATGGCTGCCAATAAAAGGCCGGATGAATCGCCAAACAAGACGAAGCAGAAACACTTCGATATTCTGGTGGCGCCTGGATATGTGCTGCTGGAATTGGCCTCTTTGGTCGAGGTCATACGTCTTGCTAACCGCGTTTGCCCGCATCCACCTTTTACCTATACCTATCGTTCGATAAGGGGCGGGCCGATTGAGAGCAGCAGTGCTGCGATGATTTCGACCAAAGGCGTATCTGCACAGCCGGATGCGGATTATCTGTTCGTGATTGGCAATTCTGATCCGGATCAGCCGGATCTGTCGCTTGGGCGAATTGTATCGGATTACACTTATCGCGGCGCGCAGGTGTTTCTGCTGGCCGAGGCCGCCAGTCGCTACATCAAAGAGCAAGGGACAGCTGATCTGGCAACCCATTGGGAAAACGCATCATTCCTGCGCGAACGTGGTGCTCAGTTTGAAGCCAAGCTGTCAATCGCAACTGAGCAGGGTGGGGTCGTCACCTGTGCAGGGATGGAGGCCACGACGGATATTGCTTTGGCCGTGATCGGGCGTCACATTTCCGGCCCGGCCAAGATGACGGTTGCCGACATTATGTTGCATGAGAATATTCGCGACTTTTCGTCAATGCAGCCCTTTTCGGGTGCCAAAAACACTGCAACCGGGGATGCCAAGCTGGATCAGTGCATCAAGCTTATGCAGGCAAACATTGAAGAGCCTTTGCCGATCAACCGGATCGTTGAGGAACTGCATCTTTCAAACAGGTCGCTTGAGCGAAAGTTCAAATCGTTTTTCGGGACAACTCCCAACGGGTTCTATCGTGAAATGCGTCTGGCCAAAGCCAACAATCTGCTTCTGAACACGACCATGAGCGTTCGCGAGATCGGACTTGCATGCGGCTTTCCCAACGGGTTCTCTTCCGTCTACAAGAGTTACTTTGGCATTACGCCATTTGTTTTGCGGCGAGAAAAGCGGCAAGCCTCACATCGGTGATTATTACGGATGCTCTGACGTTTTTGATGGGTTTTCTGTCGGCAATTCGTGTCAGTCAGAATTCAGCTAAAATTCGGAGTCTTCACCATGGTTGATCTTCCTACCAAAGCCCGCGTGGTCATTGTTGGCGGCGGTGTGATCGGATGTTCTGTTGCCTATCACCTGACGAAAAAGGGCTGGACTGATGTCGTCCTGTTGGAACGCAAGCAGCTGACGTCCGGCACGACCTGGCACGCAGCGGGTCTGATCGCCCAGTTGCGGGCAACAGCGAACATGACCAAGCTGGCAAAGTACAGTCAGGAGCTCTACGGCTCGCTTGAAGAAGAGACCGGCGTCGCAACCGGCTTCAAGCGCAACGGCTCAATCACTGTGGCACTGACCGAAGAGCGCAAGGAAGAGATTTACCGACAGGCAGCTATGGCTCGCGCCTTTGGTGTCGAAGTTGAAGAGATTTCCAATGAGCGTGTGCAGGAACTGTATCCCCATCTGAACCTCGAAGGGGTCAAGGGCGCTGTTCATCTGCCGCTCGACGGTCAGGGCGACCCGGCCAATATTGCGCTGGCTCTGGCCAAAGGTGCGCGTCAGCGTGGCGGCATCGTGAAGGAACGCGTGAAGGTCACCGATATCGTCAAAGACGGGCGCAAAGTAACCGGCGTCGATTGGGTGGCCGATGACGGCAGCGCCTCGGGTCACATCGAATGCGATATGGTGGTGAACTGTGCCGGCATGTGGGGGCATGAAGTTGGTCGTATGGCCGGTGTTAACGTGCCGCTACACGCATGCGAGCACTTCTACATCGTGACCGAAAATATCAACGGACTGTCCCAGTTGCCGGTTCTGCGAGTTCCAGACGAATGCGCCTATTACAAGGAAGATGCCGGGAAAATTCTGCTGGGCGCATTTGAGCCCAACGCCAAGCCTTGGGCCATGGACGGTATCCCGGATACGTTCGAGTTTGACCAGTTGCCCGAAGACTTCGATCACTTTGAACCGATCCTCGAAGCGGCCTGTAACCGGATGCCGATGCTGGCCGAAGCGGGCATTCATACCTTCTTCAACGGTCCTGAATCCTTCACGCCGGATGATGCGTATCACTTGGGTCTGGCACCTGAGATGGACAATGTCTGGATCGCGGCAGGCTTCAACTCGATCGGTATTCAATCTGCCGGTGGTGCGGGTATGGCACTGGCTGAGTGGATGGATACCGGAGAGAAACCCTTTGATCTGGGTGACGTAGACATCAGCCGGATGCAACCGTTCCAGGGCAACAAGCAATACCTGTTTGAGCGTTCGAAAGAAACGCTGGGCCTGCTTTATGCCGATCACTATCCCTATCGCCAAAAGGCCACGGCACGTGGTGTGCGCCGTACTCCGTTCCATCATCACCTGAAAGAACAGGGTGCCGTATTTGGTGAACTTGCAGGTTGGGAACGTGCCAACTGGTTTGCGAATGAAGGGCAGGAGCGGGAGTACCAGTACAGCTGGAAGCGTCAGAACTGGTTCGAGAACTCGGCCGCTGAACATAATGCCGTGCGCGAAAATGTTGGCATGTACGACATGTCTTCGTTCGGTAAGATCCGGGTCGAAGGCCCGGATGCCGAAGCATTCATGAACTACGTGGGCGGCGGCGACTACTCGGTGCCGAACGGCAAGATCGTTTACACCCAGTTCCTCAACCGGACAGGTGGGATCGAAGCTGACGTTACTGTAACGCGTCTGACTGAAACGTCGTATCTGGTGGTTACCCCAGCAGCGACTCGTCTGGCTGATCAGACTTGGATGCAGCGTCACGCGGGCAACTTCAACGTGGTCATCACTGATGTGACAGCGGGTGAAGGTGTTCTGGCGGTGATGGGGCCCAACGCACGTACTCTGCTCGAGAAGGTTTCACCGAACGATTTCACCAACGCGACTAATCCCTTCGGCACTGCACAGGAAATCGAGATCGGCATGGGTCTGGCACGCGCGCACCGTGTTACCTACGTTGGTGAGCTTGGTTGGGAAATCTATGTCTCCTCCGACATGGCTGGTCACGTGTTCGAAACCCTGCACGAAGCGGGGCAGGACATGGGCTTGAAACTGTGCGGCATGCACATGATGGACAGCGCTCGGATCGAAAAGGGCTTCCGCCACTTTGGCCACGACATCACCTGCGAAGATCACGTTGTTGATGCGGGCCTTGGTTTTGCGGTCAAGGTGGACAAGGGCAGCGACTTCATCGGCCGAGAGGCAGTGATCGCGCGCAAGGAAAGCGGCCCGAAAAACCGTCTGGTCCAGTTCAAGCTGACCGAAGCCGAACCACTGCTGTTCCATAACGAGCCGATCATCCGTGACGGTGAATACGTCGGCTATCTCAGCTCAGGCAATTATGGTCATACACTGGGTGGCGCCATCGGTCTGGGTTATGTGCCTTGCGAAGGCGAAAAAGCGGCCGACGTGCTGGCGTCGACATATGAGATCGACGTTTGCGGTGTGAAAGTGAAAGCCGAGGCTTCGCTGAAGCCGATGTACGATCCAAAATCCGAACGCGTGAAGGTCTGATCCCTCACGGTGAATAGTTGAGCGGGGCGCGTCATGCGCCCCGTTTTTCGTTTGTGGTTCGCAGACTGCCAGTGACTGCAACTTATCAATTTTCTTGATACCCTACCTCACAGTTTTCGCAGTTCCCTTACCCGCTCGACGTGCCGTAAAGACAAACGGTATCATGCGGAGACAAACCATGACTGAACCTGTGAAACCAGAGAATGTCGACAACCCTAAGGGTTTGGCGCTGGCCATTACGGCCTACCTTCTTTGGGGGTTTCTTCCGCTCTACATGAAGGCGATGGCGCACATCTCTCCGGTCGAGGTCGTGGCGCACCGGATCATCTGGTCGATCCCCATCGCGGGGCTATTGCTGATTGCGTTGGGACGTACTCGTGATCTAAAGGCGGCTTTGCGCAATCCGAAAATGCTTGGAATGGCCTGTCTGACTGCAGCCCTGATCTCGGTCAACTGGGCGATTTATGTTTGGGCCATCGCCAGCGGCAATGCGTTGGATGCAGCGCTGGGCTACTACATCAACCCTCTGTTCAGCATCGCACTGGGCGCGATCCTTCTGCGTGAGCCGCTGAACCGAACGCAATTGGCAGCTGTGGCACTGGCTGCGCTGGGCGTCCTTGTTCTGGTGCTTGAGGCAGGAAAACTCCCCTGGGCCGCATTGGGTCTTATGGTCAGTTGGGGTTTCTACGCTTTCTTCAAGAGGTCGCTTCCAATCGGACCCAATCAGGGTTTTCTACTTGAAGTGCTGATCCTGCTGATCCCGGCGCTCGCCTATGTCACATGGTTGGGTGCGCAAGGCACCGGGCATTTCGGCGCCGCAACGACTGATACACTATTGCTGGCCGGTGCGGGCGTGGTGACTGCAGTCCCGTTGTTGATCTATGCGAATGGGGCCAAGCTGGTGCGCCTGTCGACAATGGGCATCCTGCAATACATTGCACCAACCATGATCTTCATCACCGCGATCACACTGTTCGGAGAACACATTGACCGGGGCCGCATGATTGCGTTTCCCATGATTTGGGCCGCACTGGTAATCTATTCTATTCCGATGGTGCGTCAGATGCGGGCTCAGCCCTGATCGCGGATGATCTGCGCCACTTCCTCTGCCCAGATTGCGTAAGCCTTTGGGCTTGGATGATATCCATCTGGTGCGGCCAGTGCCGGGTCATCGGGTAAAGCCAGCGAAAGGTGTCTGGCTTGCGGAAAAGACGCTGCAACCTGCTGCAACCCGTGATCAAGCCGCCCTGCCTGTCTGCCCAGTACCCAGGCCAATGGTTGCGGCAAGGCTGGAAACCGGTGCATCTGAGGAACGCCTGTAAGCACTATGCGACGGATTCCCAGGGTTTCCGTGAGCAGCTTCAGCAACCGGGTTTGCCTATGCACGAACTGTGCTTTGGTTACCGCACGGGTGACATCATTCACACCCAACGCGGTTACAGCGACATCGTAACGACCTTCGAAGTTTTGCAACCGTTCAATGGTGTCACGGGTGGTATGGCCGGTGGTAGCTTCCAGCCGCCACTCGACCGTGTAGTGTTTGCCCAGTTGCCGCACCAGTTGTCCGGACAAAGCCTGCTTTTGGGTTCCGGCACCAACACCTGCGGCAGAACTGTCCCCGGCGATCAGCAATCGCAGCCGTGGCCCTCGCCCTTCGCGCCCTTCGCGTGGGCCTGTTGGTTCCGGGAGCAATTGCGCATTGCGCCGAACGGACAGGCCCTGCGCTGCCAACAGCGGCAACAAGGGAACACGTAGGATCTGATCAGCGGCGATAGGGCCAGGCATTATCAGGACAAAGCTTCGCGATATTCAAGGAAACGGGCATCGGTCATGACCCGGGCATTCATGGCATCCCGCAACGCACCGATGGTTTTGTAGGGGCGCATCACCACCTCAAACTCCTGGATCAGCCCATCCTCATTAAGTGTGATCAGGTCGACGCCAATGGCATCCAGCTCTCCGACCTTGCACTGAAACTCCAGCGCCCAATCGTTGCCCTGCCCCATGATCCGGCGATAGCGAAAGTCCGAGAACACCTTTCCCACATGGCCGAGTACAGCTGCCACCGGCGCACGACCGGTCCATGTTTTATAGTAGGTTGGCGGCATAAAACGTACATCTTCGGCCAGCAGTTCGTGGATCAGGTTTTCGTCTCCTTTGGCGACAACCTCCTGCATTCGCTCAATAGTCGGGTGCATGAATTCTCCTCTCCGTTGGGGTCAGATTTGCCCAAGCCAGGGGTCTGGGCAAGGACGACGTTGCGAGAGGTTGCGCGCTGCGCTAGGCAGGCGCGCATGAGCGAAACCTATAATCCCCCGACAACCCCGTTGGACGTGCTGCACGAAGATGCGCAGTTGATCGTGGTGAACAAACCCTCTGGCCTGTTGTCTGTGCCGGGGCGGGGAGAGCATCTGGCCGATTGCCTGCTAACCCGCGTTCAGGCAGCTTTTCCACAGGCGTTGCTGGTGCATCGTTTGGATCGGGATACATCTGGCGTAATGGTTTTTGCGCAATCACCCCATGCGCAACGCCATCTGAGCCTACAGTTTGAAAAACGTCAGACCCGCAAGACCTATGTCGCGCGGGTCTGGGGCAGCGTCGAGCCCAAGACAGGGACGGTTGATTTGCCGCTGATTGTCGACTGGCCAAATCGTCCTTTGCAGATGGTGTGTCACGAAACCGGAAAGCCCGCGGTGACCGACTGGCGCGTGGTAAAGCATGAGGGCGATACCACGCGCATTCGCCTGTTTCCCAAAACCGGCCGATCACATCAGTTGCGCGTTCATATGCAGGCGCTAGGGCATCCGATACTGGGGGACCCATTCTATGCTGATGGCCCGGCTCGGGATTTCGAACGGCTAATGCTGCATTCCGAAGAACTGCGATTGAAGCATCCCGAAGATGGCATGTCGATGAAGTTCAGGGCAGCAGCAGATTTCTGAGCATCGCTAGGCTGTGCTGCTCCACAACATTTTCAGATTTCCCAGCGAGAATCGTTTGGTTCGTTTTTTGGGGCTAGCGAACCGTGGCTGCCGATCAGCCATAATCTCGCGCTCAATCTCATAAGCGCGCAGCGTATGATCCTGCGCCCAGCGGCCCAGTTGCAAGGTCATCATGACGTGATTGTCCCGGCTTGGCATATCCAATCTCCTTTCTTGTGTTTGACCAAGCTTCGCCCATCACTCCTGACAGCACCTTGTCATGGGGGTGTGCTAAAGTGTCAGCAGACCGCTAGGAGTGAGACATGCGCCGTTCGACCCGTTTGTTCGAGATCATTCAGATTCTGCGCGCAGCTGATGCGCCGGTGACGGCTGAGGCCTTGGCGGACAAGCTCGAAGTGTCGGTGCGCACGGTCTATCGCGATATTGCTGCCCTGCAATCCCAGCGTACGCCGATAGAAGGCGAAGCTGGTGTGGGATATCTGATGCGGCGCGGCTATGATCTGCCGCCACTGAATTTCGACGCGGAAGAGGTTGAGGCGCTGTGGGTGGGTTTGTCGATGCTGGCCCGAACGGGTGACAGTACCCTGCAGCAGGCAGCAGACCGCGTGTGTCGCAAGATCGAGGCGCTGCGTGATCCGGCCGACTGGCTACAGGTTGCGCCTTGGGGGGCGCCGCTTGATGATCCGGAAAAGGGATGCGTGCCTGTAGTGAACTATCGCGAAGCCATCCGGGCCGAGCAGAAGATTCGCATCACCTATGTAAATGCCAAAGATGAGCGCACAGAGAGGATCGTGCGACCTGTCGCGCTGATCTACCATATCGAATGCACCATGCTGGCTGCTTGGTGCGAGATGAGGAATGGATTTCGCCATTTTCGTACCGACCGAATCTGGTCCTGCGACCTTATCGACGATCACTTTTGCGGACAGGGACAGCATCTGCGTGCCATCTGGCAGGAGCAGAACCAATGGGAGACCTATGCCGCTGCAGAGTAGACGGCAGGTATTTGCCGATCTCACTGCATTGTTGCTTGAGCCCGCTTATGACTGCCATGCTATACTGCGCCAAAGAGGCAAACCCGGCTAACGGGTAGTGGAGCAGAAGGTGATTCCATGACGATTTCCAAGTTTGTTCTGTCGGCAGGACTGTGTTCGGCCCTTGTTCTGGGCGCATGTACCGACCCGGGTACGCTGACTGTGCAGAACGATCCGAACCAGAACGCAAAACAGGGTGCTCTGCTTGGCGGCCTGATCGGCGCCGGCGTCGGCGCCATTGCAAATGATTCAAACCCTGGCTTGGGTGCTCTGGCAGGCGCTGCGGTAGGAGCAGCCGGTGGTGGCCTGATCGGCAATCAACTGGACCGGCAGGCGGCTGAACTGCGCCAGCAATTGGCCAATGATGGCATCACAATCGTAAATGCGGGCGACCGGTTGATCGTGACAGTGCCAAACGACATCACTTTTGATACGGACAGTTCAACCGTGCGTCCGGCGCTGCGGTCGGACCTGGTCCGGGTCGGTCAGAATCTGGTCAATTACCCCAACTCTAACGTCCAGATTATCGGCCACACGGACAGCGATGGTGAAGCCGCTTACAACCTGCGTTTGTCAGAACGGCGTGCAAATGCGGTGGCGGACATTCTTCAGGCAAATGGTGTCAGCTACAACCGCATCACAACAGTCGGGCAGGGTGAGAATAACCCGATCGCTTCGAACCTGACGGCAGAAGGCAAAGCTCAGAACCGTCGTGTTGAAATCGTAGTTGTGCCCAGCGGCAACACGTAATCCTGACGCAAGTGCTATGATCAAAGGGGGCCTGCTAGGCCCCTTTTTTGCACAGTGACTGCGCGTCAATTGGGCTGCAGTGCGGTAATGACTTGGCTAAACTACCGGAAATTTGACTGACGGAGTTCCCCATAATGTCTGAACCAATCCTTCTGGCCCTGCCCGGCTCGCTGCGCCAAAGCGCAACCAACCGCAAACTTGTGCGCGAAGCAGCCCGGCTGTTTGAGCCCGGAACCTACATCGAGGCTGATCTGGACTTGCCTTTGTATGATGGTGATCTGGAAGATGGCGAGGGGATCCCGGAAAAGGTTCAGGTGCTGGCTGATCAGATTGCGCAGGCCCATGCTGTGGTCATCTCGACCCCGGAATATAACAAAGGCCCATCTGGTGTGTTGAAGAACGCGCTGGACTGGGTGAGCCGTACGGATGGGCGGCCGTGGACGGACAAGCCCGTCGCCGTCATGTCCGCTGCCGCAGGCCGGGCAGGTGGTGAACGTGCCCAGATGATCCTGCGTGCCTATATGGTTCCGTTCCAACCCCGGATTCTGCAAGGTCCGGAGATTCACATTGCCGACAGTTCGAATGAGTTTGATGAACAGGGCAAGCTGACAAATGAGCGATATGAGAAATCGCTTCACTCCCTGATGAAGAAGCTTCGTGCCGAAGTGGGATTCTGACCATATCTTGCCGCTTGTTCCGCCATCCGACGGGACCTAAGCTGCCGGTATGACGAACAAAACACCGACCGAAACGCAAAGCGATGTAATGGATCCTGCCCGGGCTGCCGCCTTTCAGGTGGCGCTGGGGCAGGCAGCTTCGATCGCACACGGGTCGCCGCTTCCGCCGTTTTTCCACCAGCTCTACTTCTGGTCCCCTCAACCGCCTTCCGGATTGGGAAGGGATGGGCACCCGAAGGTTGGTGGGACCGGGTTGATCCCGGACATGGGATTGCCGCGCCGCATGTGGGCCGGCGGGCGATTGCAGTTCCAATCCCCCCTGATGGCGGGGGTCGAGGCAGAGCGTCGGTCGATGCTGGAGAGCGCGAGCTCTAAAACCGGAAGAACCGGCCCGCTGGGTTTTGTCACGCTCAGGCATGAAATCTGGCAGGAGGGTACTTTGCGTCTGACCGAGTGGCAGGACCTCGTCTATCGTGAAGATCCTGTCCCTGACGCAACAAAGCCGACCCCGCCCACGGCCCGGGTCGATGAAACGGATATCCGCGAAATCAGCTTCGATTCCACATTGCTGTTTCGCTATTCGGCACTGACGTTCAACGGTCACCGTATCCACTATGATCTGGACTACGCCCGCGATGTCGAAGGGTATGCCGGGCTGGTGGTTCACGGACCGCTATTGGCACAGCATCTGATGCTACTTGCGACCGAAGTTATGGGACCCTTGGCCGAGTTTTCGTTCAGGGCGTCGTCACCGCTTATGCATTTTGAAACCGCTCTGTTCTGTCGCAATGGGCAAGACCTATGGGTACGCGGCCCGGATGGTCGTCAGTGCATGCAAGCAGTGGCAGTACCGCGATCAGAGTGAGGCATCGGGCCTGAAATCTTCGGGGATCGTATCGCGGTCTTCCAGAACCAGATCTGCCATCACCTCTGCGACTTTTGGGGCCATGCCAAACCCGATCTTGAAACCGCCATTTGCAATGAATTGCCCCGAATAAAGGGGGTGCTGACCCAGCATTGGTGCCCGGCTCTTGCTGCGCGGCCTGACACCGGCCCAGCGTTCTATGACTTCGGCGCCGTGCAACACCGGAACTGCGCGCATCGCTCTCTCGATCACGTCATCCAATGCATCGTCTGTGCCAGTGGGGTCATTATACTCGCGTTCCGATGTGGAGCCGATTGCCAGAGTTCCATCGGCGTGGGGGACGATATGGATCGCATCCACAAATAGCTGAGGTACCTCGCCCGCATCAAACCGCAGCAAAGCAGCCTGTCCTTTAACCCCGTTCCCAACGGTTTTACCAAGGGCTTCGCTAAGCTCCTGCAGCCCTGCGAATCCGGTCGCGTGAATGATGCGCCCCTTGTCCTGCGCCTCTGCCACAACCTCGACTCCCATCACCGCAAGGGCGGCGACCAGAGCGGCACATGCGCGGCGGGGATGCATGCGGGCTGTCAGAGTATCGTGAATGACATAACCGGTCGGGGTTGGGGGGCACCATGCACCTTCCGCAGCCGCTTCGACCACACGCCATTCCGCTCTACCGTGCCAAAGCTCTTGCGCCGTGACAAGACGTTGTTGTGCGAGTTCCAGACTGCGCTGATCCGGGATCGGTTGAATGCGGCCCAGACGAGCGTAGCCGGGCGACACACCTCCGGTCGCTTCGACCTGCTTCCAGAATGGTTCGGCCATGATCAGGCTTTCAAACTGAAACGCCTTTTTGGCATTCCAGTTTTCAGGAACATGTGGGGCCAATGCACCGACCAACCCCCCGCTTGATCCCGCGCCGGGGCCGAAGGGGTCAACAATCTGTACCCTTGCGCCGCGACGGGCGCAGGTCCAGGCGATGGACAGGCCGAAAATTCCTGCACCGCGAACCGTCACATCGACCATTGCCAATCCCCTTTTCCTTCTTCAGTGTCGCGTCGCTTAGCTACAGGAATACCCGATGGCAAACCAGCGCGCCAAATTGACTTGGACGGAGGACCAGATTCCCGTCTCGGACCATTTCGACGACCCTTACTACTCGCTTCAGAACGGGTTGGAGGAAACACGCCATGTCTTTCTGGCGGGTAATGATTTGCCAGCACGTTTTGCACCCGGATTCCGGATTGCCGAGCTGGGATTTGGCACTGGCCTCAATATGCTGACGGTCTGGTCCGAGTGGGAGAGATCGGGACAAACCACTCCTTTGTCTTTCACCAGTTTTGAAGCCTTCCCAATGGCGGTAGAAGATATGGATCGCGCGCTGCAAGCTTTTCCCGAGTTGTCGCCTTGGAGCGAGAGATTCCTGGCAGCCTGGAATGGCAAAACATGTGATCTGGATACGCTGCATTTGGAGGTCATCGAAGGCGATGCACGCCAGACTTTGTCCTGCTGGACGGGCAGTGCAAATGCCTGGTTTCTTGATGGATTTTCTCCCGCGAAGAATCCCGAATTGTGGGAAGCTGATCTGATGCAGCAGGTTGCCGATCACACAGCGACGGGCGGAACGGCTGCGACCTATACAGCTGCTGGCTTTGTCCGCAGGGGACTTGAAGAAGCTGGCTTTGCCGTTACGCGATGTTCCGGATATGGCCGCAAGCGGCACATGACGCAGGCAGTCAAAGCATGACACAGCAGAACAACAGCCGCGCGGGTATCGCTCTGATGATCGCGGCAACCATCGTCTTTGCATTACAAGATGGCGTCTCGCGTCATCTGGCAGGCACCTACAATACCTATATGGTCGTGATGATCCGGTACTGGTTCTTTGCCGCCTTTGTTATAGCGCTTGCAGCGCGTGCGCCGGGTGGTCTGAAGGCCGCCACACAGACAAGCCAACCAGGTCTGCAGATTCTGCGTGGTGTGTTGCTGGCGGGTGAAATCTGTGTTGCTGTTTATGGTTTCACTGTCCTTGGTCTGATCGACAGTATGGCCGTTTTCATTTGCTACCCCCTGTTGGTTGCGGCGCTTAGTGGACCGGTGCTGGGCGAAAAAGTCGGTTGGCGCCGGTGGGCGGCTATCGGGGTAGGATGCATTGGTGTGCTTATCATCCTCGAACCGGGTGTTGGGGTGTTCAACCCCTGGGCAATCATACCGCTGATTTCGGCCCTGATGTTTGCAATTTATGGACTGTTGACCCGATATGTCGCCCGACGTGACAGCTCAGCCACCAGCTTTTTCTGGACAGGTATTGTCGGTGCGGTCGCGATGACTGCGGTGGGCATGTGGTTCTGGGAACCGATGGCCCGCCCGGACTGGCTGTGGATGGCGTTGCTTTGCGTCAGTGGTGTGTTGGGTCACTGGTTGCTGATCAAATGCTACGAGATGGCCGAAGCCAGCGCAGTACAGCCCTTTGCCTATTTCCATCTGGTTTGGAGCGCCATTCTGGGCATCTCGATCTTTGGTGAAACGTTGCGACCTGCAGTCGTAATCGGCGCTGCATTGGTGGTCGCGGCCGGGTTGTTCACCCTATGGCGCGAAAGACGACAGGGTTGAGCCGATCAGTTCTTCTGTGAATGGAACGGGCAAGGCAGGTTGACCCAGTCGCGCCCGATAAACCGGCAGGCTTTCGGAGACCCGCATCACATAGTTCCGGGTCTCGTTGAAGGGGATCGTTTCGATCCAATCCACCACGTCAATCTCTCCGGCGCGGGGATCGCCATAGCGCTCCATCCATGAGATGGGCCGCCTTGGTCCGGCATTATAACCCGCAGCCATCATGACGATGTTGCCGTTGAAATCCTCGGCCAACCCAGCCAGATAGTTTGCCCCCAGTTTGGCGTTGTACTGCCAGTCAGTGGTCAGTCGACCGGTCTGATGGCCGCTGAGGATACCCAGGTCCTTTGCGACCAGTTTCGCAGTGGCTGGCATGACCTGCATCAGTCCACGGGCGCCGGCCCCGCTGATGACGACCGGATCGAATTCGCTTTCACGACGGGCAATGGCCAGCGTCATCTCTTTGGCCATTGGCAGGCCCATATCAGCCACCGGATGCACCGGGTAATAGGCTGCAGGCAGGACAACACCGGTTTTAGCGGCGCGTTTGGCGATCATGACGGCGAGATGGGGCTCTTTCAACTCAAGCGCGAGATCCCCAAGCTGATTGGCCTGAACCTGATCAAGTTCTTCGACCAGATGTGTCAGAAAGCGTTCGGACAGGTTTGGCTCCCCGGCCGCATGCAGAAGCAACCCCGCTTCCAACACGCTGGATTTCGTGAACTCAGCCTGTTTCCAATGGGGGGCGCGGCGCGGGTTAGCCAATTCGCTGTCGAATGGGCGACCGATCTGCTCGGCTGCAAGCAGACCATAGAATGAGGTCTGATAGTCAGCTCCGACCGCATAGGCCTCATAGGCTTTCTCGGCGTCACCTTGCGCGGCATAGGCGCGACCCAGCCAATACCCGCCACGGCCTTTGGAGATCGGTGATGCGACAGCGTCCGAGAAATTCTGGAAATGCCGCACAGCTGTCGCCGGATCATCCAACTTGCGGAGAGCAAGGAAGCCCGCCAGCCACTCCAGATCGGCATAACCATAACCCATCTCAGGCGTCATGTGATGGTTTGCGGCGATGGCATAGGCGCGGTTTGCGTCCCCGTTGCGCATTTCCAGCCGGGCCAGCCGACGTCGTCCCTCGGCCCATTTATCCGGCTCGCCCAACGACTTTGGGCTGCTTGAACGTTCCAGCATCAGATCGATTGCGCTGTCATCCAGTTCTTTCCGATCCCGCCATACGAAACGGTCGAATGCCAAGCCCGGCGATGATGTGAGCGAATCGGGTATAGCCGAAATCTTGCTGTCTACACCTGGCGCACGTTCCTGCAGTGCAATGCGCGCTTCGGCCAGTTTACGTTGATCGGAACTTACAAGCGGCAGCATCCGTTTGGCGCTGACCAGATGACCATCCCATAACAGACGATCCAAGCGCGCTGCGTGATGTGGTTTCAGCAACTTGCCGAAGTTTTCCAGATAGTCACCCTGCAGTCCCGACCCCATGGGCATCGTGCGCCACGCAGCCACGATATCTGCTTCAGCATCACCCTGACGCCCCTTGGCCATCAGGGCTACGGCATAGTTCAGGGCCCCCTCGGCGGATTGCGGAGGCGTGTCCGAATAGAACTTTAAGACCCGATCCGGGTCAGCACCCGTGAAGGAGGGTTCGCTCTTGCGGCGAAGCCACGCCAAACCGGGCCAGTCTGGACGGCGGTCAAGAAACACAAGCACATCGCCCGAACTGCCAAAGCCCTCGCGCAGCCAGTGCCAGACAATGATATCGCGCGAGACCGAACCACGCGCACCTGCCACCCGCAGTGCTTCGTTCCAATCGCCTTTCCGCATTTGATACAGCGCGGCGCGTAAATCCGCAGCCGCATCGGCGCGGGCAGCCTGAACCTGCAACACCGAAGCCAGAATCACGGCGATCATAAGTGACAGAATGCGTGTCATCCCTTGCATTTCCCAACCAACCAAGGATACAGCCATGCAGGATAAACCTTGCGCCACCGGGATCAACTCACAAACTCAAAATCGTGACAGGCCGGGACGCAAAATCTGCAAACTGCACGCTAAGGAGCGCTCCATGTTCAAAGGCTCGATGCCAGCTCTCGTCACCCCGTTCCGCAACGGCGAGTTGGACCTGGATACGCTCAAACAATTGGTGGAATGGCAGATTCAGGAAGGTTCGACCGGACTTGTGCCTGTTGGGACAACCGGTGAAAGCCCCACACTGAGCCACGAAGAACACGAGGTCGTGGTCGAAGAGGTTGTGAAAGCGGCGGCAGGGCGCGTGCCGGTCATCGCAGGTGCTGGTTCCAACAATACCGTCGAAGCAATCCGCTTTGTGCGATTCGCTCAAAAGGTTGGTGCGGCGGCGGCTCTGGTTGTGACCCCTTATTACAACAAGCCGACCCAAAAAGGGCTGATCACGCATTTCCGTGCACTGCACGACTGCGCGGATATTCCGATCATCATCTACAATATTCCGGGTCGTTCAGTCATCGACATGACACCTGCCACGATGGGCGAGCTGGCTCAGTTGCCACGTATTGTTGGCGTCAAAGATGCCACCGGTGATCTGGCGCGTGTCAGCCAGCAACGTGCCAGCTGTGGCGCGGATTTCTGCCAGCTGTCTGGCGAAGACGCGACGGCGCTGGGCTTCAATGCGCATGGGGGTGTGGGTTGTATCTCGGTCACTGCCAATGTTGCGCCCAAGCTTTGCGCTGAATTCCAGCAGGCGACGCTGAATGGCGACTATGCGAAAGCGCTGGAGTATCAGGATCGTCTGATGCCTCTGCATGAGGCCATCTTTATTGAACCCGGTCTCGTGGGTGCCAAGTACGCCCTCAGCAAGCTGGACCGTTGCAGTGAAGAGGTTCGCTCGCCGCTGACCACACTTGAGGACAGCACAAAATCGGCCATCGACAAGGCCATGGCGCACGCCGGACTGGTGTAAACCCAACTGTCAGGGTCTGCTGGCTAAAGCAGGCCCTGTTTATCCAGTAGATCTTGCAGATGCTGAGTTTTGTCCGGATTGCGGACCATGTAGATCTCCGCAATCTGCCCGTCTTCGATCTTCAATGATGTTGCCTGCAATGAGCCTCCGGGCTCGCGGTTGATGATTGCGGGCAAACCATTCAACCAACAAAATGCCCATCGGAATGAACGTGGTGCTGACGGCTTTCGTGCCAGCCCGGCAAAGAAACGGATGACTTTGTCCCGTCCGTAGATCGGGTTCAGTGTTGCTATGATCTTTCCACCACCGTCCGAGTGAAGTTGAACATCGCGCGCCAGCAGAGCAGTCAGGTGCTTTGTATCTCCACTTTTTGCAGCGCTGAAAAACGCTTTGGCCAATTCCTCACCGTGTTCACGTTCAATCCGGACCCGTGGCTTGACCTGTTCGACATGTTTGCGCGCACGGCTGACGAGTTGACGACAACTGCTCTGACTGCGTTTGAGCGTTTCTGAAAGCTCTTCATAAGAGTGTTCGAAAACGTCATGAAGAAGGAAGGCCGCGCGTTCGAGCGGTGATAAACGTTCCAATGCCATCAAGAGCGCGACCGAAACATCACGATCCAGCCGTTCTGTTGAATCGTCGGTAATCAGAGGTTCCGGCAACCACTCACCGGGATAGGTCTCACGTACTGTACGGGCTGCGCGCAGTTGGTCGAGACACAGGCGCGTTACGATCCGGATCAAGTAACCCGTTTTATCCCGTACCTGATCGAACTCAACCCGCTGCCAGCGTAGATAGGCGTCCTGTACGATGTCTTCAGCGTCGCTGACCGATCCGAGCATGCGATATGCAACCGCGAAAAGTCGCGGTTGCATATCGACAAAGGCCTGTTCTTTAGGCTGTGGACCCGTCTGTGTCACGCTGCTGTGGCCTTAGTGGTGTCGGGGTGAGGAACTGCAAATCCGATCGCCAGACGATTCCACGCATTGATGGTGGTAACCACCAAAGTCAGTGCGACCTGCTCGTGTTCCGAAAAATACTTCGCCATTGTCTTATACACATCGTCCGGAGCTCGACTGGTTTCAACGCGGGTCAGGGCTTCGGCCCATGCAAGAGCGGCGCGTTCACGTTCTGAATAAAGCGACGACTCATGCCAGGCGTTCAGAAGGTGCAGGCGATCTTCGCTCTCACCATTGGTTCGGGCGTCATGCGTGTGCATGTGAATGCAATAGGCGCAGCCATTGATCTGTGAAACTCTTAGTTTGACGAGTTCATTCAGACAATGCTCCAACCCTGAGGCACGCAGACGTTCCTCCATGTCGAGCATTGGTTGCAGCAGTTCAGGTGCGACGGCAAAATGATTGATCCGCGGGGACATCGAATTCTCCTGTTTTGATTTGAACAAAAACAGGACGGGCGGGCCACCGGGTTTGTGACATGGTTGGTAAAAAAAGAGCCTCGTTACCGAGGCTCTTAGTCAGATTATCGTTTTCCGTAGTACAACCCGACCACATGTTCGGCCTGAGCAAAGAACAGCCAGCGCGAGACCACGACCCCGGTCAGATGTGACAGTACGGCAAGCAGCGCAAAGACATGCTTGATCGCGACCCCCGCGACCGGTGTCAGGATCAGCAGCAAGGGCAGCACAAACGCAAGAACGAATGAAATCACACGCAGCTTCTGAGCGTGTTTGCGGCCCACGACATGGACGAATTCACGCAGCAGATAGTTGGTTCCGGTATGCGGTGGTTCGAACGCCCGAACGGTGCCACGATCCCCAAGACCAGTTGCTGTGCCCAGATTGGTGCCGGAGCTTGCCAAGGCCTGATCGCCCTTGGCCCAGTATGCCAGCTGAATTGCGCCCGCTATTGCAAGCAGCCAGGGGGCAAGTGTTTCAGCCCCTGATAACAGCGCACCGCCCGCCAGGCTATAGGACAGAAACATGGCTGGTGTAAGATTCATGTTCCAGCGTGGGATGGTCTTGAGCTGGGTGTAGATCATTGAGGTGGTGAAGACGGTAGCAAGGCTGAGTATCGCACCGACCCAACCCAACAATGTCCATTGGCTTTGCAGGAACACTGCTCCAAGCGCATAGAGACCCATAATGATAAGCGCGGCAACTGCGCAGACGCCCTCGCGGCTGAGCCAGCTGGATTTCCATTGGCTGAAGGCTTTCCATGCGCGTTCTGGATGGCCCAGATGAAATGTCGACGCCAGAAGACCGCCCACCGCCAGCGCATAGGCGATGGCGTAGAATACGAAGGCGACAAAGCCAGTGACCGGTGGTTGGCCTAGACCCAGGAAAAACAAGAGCCCAAAGCCCAGACCCGAAAAGGTCGTGAATATGATGACTGAAGGTGCGGGATGCATCAGTTCGCTCCTCCGGGAATTTTGTCGAGCGCTTTGTCCAGCCAGCCCAGGAACCCTTTGGACTCTTCAGCGACCGGTGCCAGCAGCGGTGCCAGGATGTCGATTTGGTCTTCGACCTGATCCTTGGGGCGCGGCGGCAGGTATTTGTTGACGGGCTTGGTGCCCATTTCGGGCATCAGATCCATGCCTCCACGGTCTGCGACCAGTTTGCTGACATCGCTGTCGGGATCACCAAGATCGCCAAAATGGCGCGCTCCGGCGGGGCAGGTACGGACGCATGACGGGACACGATCTACTTCGGTCAGGTTTTCGTTGTAGATCCGGTCAACGCACAGGGTGCATTTCTTCATCACGCCTTCGGCCTGATCCAGTTCCCGCGCGCCGTAAGGGCATGACCACGCGCACAAACCACAGCCGATGCAATCGCTTTCGTTCACCAGAACGATACCGTCCTCGACACGCTTGTAGCTGGCCCCAGTGGGACAAACGGTGACACAGGGCGCATCTTCGCAATGGAGGCAGGATTTGGGGAAGTGGATGAGCTGGGCATGACCCTGTTCGGGCTGCACTTCGTAGGAATGCACTCGGTTCAGGAAGGTCCCTGACGGGTTGGCGCCATAAGCGTCCTGATCTGACAGGGGTGCGCCGTAGTTTTCGGTGTTCCAGCCTTTGCACGAAATCACGCAGGCATGGCAGCCGACGCAGGTATCCAGATCGATCACCAGACCCATCTTGCGTTCAGTGGATTGGGGGAGTTGGGTCATTTGCCTACCTTCCACGCCAAGTCTTTCGGGCCAGTACCAACCGGCGATTTGATTGGATCGAACTCGGGTTGGCTTTCTGCATCCGAAGGTGGCGCAGCTTTTTCGATTTTCACTTTGAGGTCGAACCACGCAGCCTGACCGGTGATCGGGTCAGAGTTAGCCCATCGCAAACCGTCACCCTTAGGCGGCAGAAGCTCGTGGATCAGGTGGTTCAGCAGGAAGCCCTTGGTCGCCTCGGGTGCGTCCTCTTGCAATGCCCACGCGCCTTTGCGCTTGCCGATGGCGTTCCAGGTCCAGACGGTGTTTTCGTTCAGTGCCGCCATTTCCATGACCGGAACCGTGATCTCACCATGCGGAGACGTCACTTTTGCCCAGTCGCCATCCTGCAGCCCATGCTCGCGCATCAGTTTTGTCGGAACATAGAGAGGGTTGCGTCCGTGCAGCTGGCGCAGCCACGCGTTTTGGGTACCCCAGCTGTGGTACATGGCCATAGGGCGCTGGGTCAGGGCGTTGACGTTGAAGCCTTCGTTGCCGTGCTGGTCGGTTTCATACCAGATCGGCATCGGGTCCAGCGTTTCCTTGATCCGCGCGCGCAGATGGTCCGGCGGCTGACGCTCACCATGGCCTTCGGCGGCCAATTGGAATTTGCGCATCGGCTCGGAATACAGCTGAAACAGGTAAGGCTGCGGGCTGTCATAGATGCCCATGCCAACGGCCCAGTCCTGATAGGCGGTGTTCCACGGTTTGTAGTAATCCGCACCTTCGGGAATGTGGGCTACGTAGAAGCCGCCGTTTTCAATGTAACGGTTCAGCTGGTCGGGATTGACCTCGCCTCGGCCTTCCTTGTCACCGTTTTCACCACGGAAGCCGGCGAGGGGACCTATGCCGGGTTTGCGTTCGTGGTTGACGATGTAATCGGCGTAATCCACCCATTTGGCGCTGCCGTCCTCTTTGGTGAAGCCGGGCAGTTCCAACCGGTTGGCCAGATCGATTAGCACCGACTGGAACCCGCGCACGTCACGGTCGGGTTCTATCACAGGCCAGCGGATGGCGTCTGCTGCTGCCTCGGCCTCACAGATCGGGCGGTCAAGCAGCGAGATACAGTCGTGGCGCTCCAGATAAGTGGTGTCGGGCAGGATCAGGTCGGCATAAGCCACCATTTCCGAGCTGTAAGCGTCGGAATAGATGATGTGCGGGATCACATAATCGCCGTTCTCATCCTTGTCCGTCAGCATCTCCATGACACCTTTGGTGTTCATGGTCGAGTTCCACGACATGTTCGCCATGTACATGAACAGCGTGTCGATCTTGTAGGGGTCGCCCGCATGCGCGTTCGAGATCACCATATGCATCAGCCCGTGGCTGGACATCGGGTTTTCCCAGGTGAATGCCTTGTCGATCCGCGCGGGGCTGCCATCTTCTTTCAGCGCCAGGTGCTCGGGGCCCTGAACAAACCCCAAATGTGGGCCATCCAGCGGCGAGTTTGGCGTCACCTTGCAGTGCGGTGTCGGGTGTGCCTCGACCGGCTTGGGATAGGGCGGTTTGAAGCGGAAGCCGCCGGGAACCTCGACCGTGCCGAGGATGATCTGCAGAACATGCAGCGCGCGGCAGGTCTGAAAACCGTTGGCATGGGCCGACACGCCGCGCATCGAGTGCATGGCGACGGGGCGACCGATCATCTTGGAGTGTTTCTCGCCTCGGAAATCTGTCCATTCGTGATCGAGCTCGAACGCCTCGTCAAAGGCGACACGGGCCAGCTCGCCTGCGATGGCACGGATGCTGGTGGCGGGAATGCCGCACTGTTCGGCCACCTTTTCGGGGGCGTATTCGTCGCTGAGATAGCGCTCGGCCATCAGGTGGAAGACCGGACGGTGGGTGACGCCATCCTTTTCATAGGTGGCCGAGAGGTCCGGGCGGACGCCGGGCTTGTCGAAGGCGGTCAACTCGCCCGTGTTGCGGTCGACGACCAGCGGTTTGCCATTCGCATCGCGCAGGAACAGACCTTTGGTCGGGCCTTCGGTCGCGTCGATCAGAACCGGAGCATTGGTGTAACGGCTGAGGTAGTCGAGATCGATCTTACCCGCTTTCATCAGCACGTGGATCATCGACAGGATAAACAACCCGTCGGTGCCGGGCGTGATGCCAACCCAATCATCCGCAACAGCGTTATAGCCCGACCGGATCGGGTTGACGCCGATCACACGCGCGCCGCGCGCCTTGATCTTACCGATGCCCATCTTGATCGGGTTCGAGTCGTGGTCCTCGGCTACTCCAAACAACATGAATAGCTTGGTGTGATCCCAGTCGGGCTGACCGAATTCCCAGAACGCGCCGCCCATCGTGTAGATGCCACCGGCCGCCATGTTTACCGAGCAGAACCCGCCGTGGGCCGCGTAGTTACAAGTGCCGAAGTTCTGAGCCCAGAAGCTGGTGAAGCTTTGGCTCTGGTCGCGGCCGGTGAAAAACGCCAGCTTCTCGGGGTTGTCCTCGCGGATTGGTTTCAGCCAACCGACTGCAATCTCCAGCGCCTCATCCCAGCTGATCTCTTCGAATTCGCCGGAACCGCGCGGTCCCACCCGCTTTAGCGGTGCGCGTAGCCGCGATGGGGCGTTGACCTGCATGATGCCAGCCGAGCCTTTGGCACATAACACCCCCTTGTTGACAGGGTGATCGCGGTTGCCTTCGATATAGGCAACCTTGCCGTCTTTCATGTGCACATTGATACCGCAGCGGCAGGCACACATGTAGCAAGTGGTTCGCCGGATTTCGTCTGAAACCTTTGGCGATGTGTCGATTATTGGCTGGTTCATTTGGGTCCCTGTGGCTATTGAACCGATCTTTCCATATTCGATGGAAAAACCGGAACATTATTTTGCTTCGCCCGAGTTTAGGAAACATCCTTTCGGGTTTGGGAGGTTTGCGCCTGGACTGCGGTCACCGCCACCATGTGTAGGACATCTTCGGCCGAGCAACCGCGCGAGAGGTCATTTGCAGGTTTCGCCAATCCTTGCAGGACTGGTCCGATCGCCTCGGCGCCGCCGATACGTTGCGCAATTTTGTAGCCAAGGTTGCCAGCGTCGAGATTTGGAAAGACAAAGACATTTGCCTGGCCCTGCAACGGGGAAGCCGCCGCTTTCTTGGCCGCTACTTCTGGAACAAAGGCTGCGTCAAACTGCAGTTCACCATCGATCAGCAGATCCGGGTCCGCTGCCTTGGCAATCTCTGTCGCCTCGACGACCTTCGACACTTTCGGATGTTTGGCGCTGCCTGTGGTCGAGAATGACAACATCGCCACGCGTGGCGTTTCATTCGTCAATGCGTGGTAGGATGCTGCTGAGGCACGGGCGATTGCCGCCAGCTCTTCTTCGTTCGGATCAACAACCAGACCACAATCCGCAAAGATATGAGCGCCCCTTACCGAATGATGATCGCGGCAATAGAGCATCAGGAAGAAGCTCGAAACCATAGCAGCATCAGGTGCTTTGCCAATGATTTGCAAGGCTGCACGGACTGTGTCTGATGTTGTTTCCACCGCGCCGCCGACAGTCCCATCGGCCAGCCCCTTGTGAACCAGCATCGCGGCATAGTTCAGGCGTTTCGTGATCTGCTCTCGGGCCTGCTCGGGCGTCATGCCCTTATGCTTGCGCAGTTCATGCAGTTCCGCGGCGAAGGACTCGGTCAGAGAAGAGCTGTTGGGGTCGTGAATTTCGATCCCGTCAACATTCGAACCGCCTTGCTTTGCCAGTTCAGCCTCGACCTTGGCCTGCTCACCAATAAGGATAATCCGGGCGACCCCTTCGGAACGGGCCTTCAGGGCGCCTTCGACGACTCTTGGATCATCGCCCTCAGCGAGGGCGATGATCTTGTCGGAGCTGGTTGCAGCTCCGAGTATTGTGCGCAGAGGTTTCACCCAGTTACGCCTCTTGCGGTGTCATGTCGTTTGCGTCGATGCCGGCGACTGCGACGGGTTTTTTCATGGCGTCGCGGCGGAAGGGTTCACCCAGT
>NZ_JBQFQS010000012.1:0-131633 GCF_056537005.1 Ruegeria sp. CH6
GGCTTCGGCTTCGGCTTCGGCTTCGGCTTCGGCTTCGGCTTCGGCTTCGGCTTCGGCTTCGGCTTCGGCTTCGGCTTCGGCTTCGGCTTCGGCTTCGAAAATTACCTCTTCTTCCGAGGCCGTGGGGTCAATGGATTCTTCCTTAGTTTCTGCGCCGGATTCGGCAGCGGTATCCTCTACCACCTCTTCCGATTTGGGGTCCTCTATCGGTTCCTGATTGGATTTCTTCTTACCAGCCACCGTCGTATTCCCCTTATCGATTCCAAAATCACCTGAACTACTGACGTTTCCAAGTTAATCTGCGCCCGGCTCACCCTCAACCCGCATCGCATGTTTCACAAGCTTTTTAACGGCTTTCCGCATTTTCTTGGGTGTCGGCTCTTTTGCAATTCTCAATCGCTCATAGCCCAAGGATTTAAGGGGTTCTGCCGTCGCTTCGCTAATTGCGGCAATCCACAAAGGGGCTAATCCGGTCCAGACGTCGGCAAATTGTCGCGCGGTACGCGGCGAAAAGACCGGCACGATTATGGGTGAGGAACCGCTGGCTGCCTCGCTTGCTTCTTCCGTCAATGGCAGCAGGCGCTGCTGATAAACCGGCTGTTCCAGCGTGGTCAGACCCAGTTCGGTCAGGCGTTCAGCTATGTTGCCGCGGCTGTGCTCGCCCCGCAGATGCAGCAAGGGGCTTTCGGGGCGGAGCTGCAATAAGGCGGCGACAAGTTCCTCGGCCGTTCCGCCAACCATTTGGGCCTGCCAGCCAGCCCCTTTGGCTGTACCCGTGGTCGCTGGACCGACGCAAAACGCTGGCAAACTTTGATCAACGCCCATGGAAGCTGCTGCATTCACAGCGTTGGCCGAGGTAAAAATCAGGCCCCGGACACCAGTGGTCACCACCTGAACCGGCAGGGGGCGAATATCCAATAATGGGGAATGGATGACCGTGACCCGCGATCTTGTGCGGGTCGGCAGCTGCGCAACGAACCTCTCTGAGGCGGCGCGAGGGCGGGTCATCAACAAATACAACGGTCGGCGCCTTCGGCCTTGAGGATTGTTTGCATCCGCGCAGGGTGATACCCCGCTTGGCAATCATGATGCAACGGATCAGGCCCATGGTGCAAACACTTACCGTCCTTGGATTGGAAAGCAGCTGTGATGACACAGCCGCCGCAGTTGTGCGCCAGACAGAGGGGTCGCAGGCCGAAATTCTGTCGTCGGTCGTACACGGCCAGACTGAGTTGCACAGCGCCTTCGGCGGTGTCGTACCTGAAATCGCCGCACGCGCGCACGCCGAAAAGCTGGACGTCTGTGTTGTTCAGGCTTTGGAAGCCGCAGATATGGATCTGAAGGACCTGGACGCCATTGCGGTGACAGCCGGGCCAGGATTGATCGGCGGGGTCATGTCTGGGGTCATGTGCGCCAAGGGATTGAGTGCTGCAACCGGGCTACCGCTGATCGGGGTTAACCATCTTGCCGGGCATGCACTGACGCCGCGCCTGACTGATGGAATCGCGTTTCCCTACCTCATGCTGCTGGTTTCGGGTGGTCATTGCCAATATCTGATTGCCCATGGCCCAGAAAAATTCACCCGTCTGGGCGGCACAATTGATGACGCCCCTGGCGAAGCCTTCGATAAAACTGCGCGCCTTCTGGGATTGCCGCAACCCGGTGGGCCATCGGTCGAGGCCGAAGCGCGATCCGGTGACCCAAAGCGGTTCCGGTTTCCTCGCCCTTTGCTGGATCGGCCCGGATGCGATCTGTCCTTCTCGGGGCTGAAAACTGCACTGATGCGAATGCGGGATCAGATTGTCGCCGAAAAGGGCGGCCTGACTCGACAGGATCGCGCCGATCTGTGTGCCGGATTTCAGCAGGCCGTAGTGGACACGCTGGCGGAAAAAACCCGCCGGGCAATTGCCCTCTACCTTGAAGAAAACCCATCCGACCCGGTCATAGCAGTCGCCGGTGGTGTTGCAGCCAATGCAGCTATTCAATCTGCGTTAGAGACTGTTTGTGCAGATTTGGGCGCTCGGTTCACTGCACCGCCGCTGAACCTTTGCACCGACAATGCCGCCATGATCGCCTATGCGGGTATGGAACGTTTCAGAACCGGGGCACAAGACGGTCTGGATCTGACCGCGCGTCCCCGATGGCCATTGGATAACACAAGCCCCGCCATGCTTGGCAGCGGCAAGAAAGGCGCAAAGGCATGAGCGTTTCGGTTCTGGGTTCTGGCGCTTTCGGTACCGCATTAGCAATATCCCTGGCAGGCAAAGGGCCAGTCACCCTTTGGGCCCGCGATGCTGATCACGCTCAGCGCATGCAAGAGACGCGTGAAAACTCCGGACGCTTGCCGGGTGTCGCGTTATCACCTCAAATCTCTGTAACCGCTGACATCACAAAAGCAGTTGAGGCAGATACGCTGTTGCTGGCGGTGCCTATGCAAAAGCTACGTGCGGCATTATCCGAGCACGCAGATGCTCTGGCCGGTAAGACATTGGTCGCCTGCTGCAAAGGCATCGAGTTGTCTTCGGGTCTTGGACCAATCTCGGTCATCATACAGACGATTCCCGATGCGCGCCCGGCGTTGCTCACCGGGCCCAGCTTTGCCGATGACATTGCGCGCGGACTGCCAACGGCCCTTACCCTCGCCTGCGGTGATGCAGAACTAGGACAATCTCTGCAAGAGGAGTTGACCACTGCCAATCTGCGCCTTTATCGCACGACCGATACGATCGGGGCCGAACTGGGTGGTGCGCTTAAGAATGTCATGGCCATCGGCTGTGGCGCCTGTATCGGAGCCGGTCTGGGCGACAGTGCTCGTGCAGCTTTGATGACCCGTGGTTTCGCCGAAATGCAGCGCTTTGCTGCCAGACGTGGCGCACGAGCCGACACTCTGATGGGATTGTCAGGCCTTGGTGATCTGGTCCTGACCTGCTCGTCAGAACTGTCACGGAACTATCGTTTTGGCCTCTCGCTGGGGCGTCACGAAAACTTTGACGCCAGTACCACAGTCGAAGGCGTTGCCACCGCCCGCGCCATGGCAGATATCGCAAGATCGGAAGAGCTGGATATGCCCATCAGCACAACAGTGGCGGAACTCAGCCACGGCACATACAGTGTGACCGAGGCGATTCAATCACTGCTCAATCGCCCACTTAAGGAGGAATAACATGCTGATCGCCCTGATCGCCCGTGACAAGGACGGTGCCCTGCAGACCCGTCTGGACAACCGCGCCGCACATCTGGCCTATATCGAAGAAACCGGGGTCGTCTCGCAGGCCGGGCCGTTGCTGGATGGTGAAAACATGATCGGTTCGCTGATTATTCTGGATGTCGAGGATATGGCGACAGCGCAGGAATGGGCGGCAAGTGATCCGTATGCGTTGGCTGGTCTGTTCTCTTCCGTCGAACTGATCCCCTGGAAAAGAGTTATAGGCTGATGGCGTATTGGTTATTCAAATCCGAACCCTCGACCTGGAGCTGGGACCAGCAGGTTGCCAAAGGTGAAGCTGGAGAAGAATGGGATGGTGTGCGCAACTATCAGGCGCGCAATTTCATGCGGGATATGAAAATCGGTGACCGGGGGTTCTTTTATCATTCGCAGAAAGACAAGGCGATCGTCGGAATCGTCGAAGTCTGTGCCGAGGCCCATCCCGACAGCACAACTGATGACGAACGCTGGGAATGCGTTGATATCAAGGCGATTCGACCTTTCACCACTGCTGTGACACTGGATCAGATCAAGGCGGACGAGCGTTTGGGAGAGATGGTTCTGGTGAAGAATTCTCGCCTGTCAGTGCAGCCCGTCAGCGAAGCAGAGTGGTCGGTGATCTGTGATCTGGGTCAGACTCGCGCTGACTGAAATCACATCCCTCAATCGTGCTCGACAAGCACCTCAACCGCCTTTTGCTTGATCACGCAGCCATCAGTGGAAATGGCAGTGACCTTGCCTTTGACTGATGGACCAAACCCAAGCGGTGAATGTTCGTGGCCCCTGGGTGTGACGAACATGTTGATTGTTTGCGGAGCAGGCCCCTGAGGCACGCGCCCGGTTGGTGGCGGCACTGCATCTGCAGTTGATCCTTCAGTCGCGATCCAGGAAAAACCTGTATACAGCCATTGATTGCCGGCACCGCCTGAATTGATCGTGAATTGATGCGTCAATGTGCGGCCTGCCTCGTGAAACAAGGTCCCATTGATCGTATTGGCCGTGATATTGATGATCTGATTGCTGGGTATAAAGAACAGGTGCTCGTCTACATTGTCCTGGTTTGAGGATTCGACGACGATGTTGCTGGAATCCAATTCCAGCGTTTCCCCGAACAATCCGCAACTTCCAACAGGAAATGGCCCGAAAGAAATAACTGCAGATTCCCCCGGATTCAGGGCCGGTCCACTTTGGGCAAGCTGGATGATCGTATGTGTCGCCGGATCACCCGGACGCCAGCCAACGCTGGTGACATTGCGCTGAAACACCCATTGAACCACCGTTTCCGTGATCAGATAGCCCGCAGGCACGGGGCTGCTGCCCGCATTGGTGATTTCGTGGGAGATTGTTATCGCAGTTGTTCCGCGCGGCAGGATGTCGACAGGACCATTGATCCCAAATCCATCCACCTCAATCTCGGTTGACCCAGGCACATATACCTTGGGTTCGACCCAAACCAGATTGGCGCAGGAAGCGAACAGGAAGACGGCAACAGGAAACAGTACAGTTGGCTTTTTCAACATAACACGGCCCCTCGTCATGGTTGAAAGCCGTATTATGTTAACACTTATCGGTCAGAACCCAAAATTCGACCGTTTTCGCTGATCCACTCAAGAACCATAGATGCAATCTGGTCAGAGTTGTCATCCATCATCATCGCGTGGGTATTTCCGGTAATCCCCAAAGCAGGCAGGTCGAGAATTTTAGCCGCACACCCCTCAGATTGCAGTTGATCGACATACCCATTGGTTGCAATACGATAGGCCTTCCAGATCGCAAACCTCTCGACATTGTCACCCCAAATGAACAGATGCGGCACCTGCGCGGCCCGACCTGTTACGGGTGGCACAGAGGCCGGTTCAATAATCACAACGCCTCTGAAGAACTCCGGATGGGTCGCGGCGGCCTCAAGCGCGAGATTTCCACCCTGGCTATGCGCGATCAACCAAACCGGACCAACCTGCTGCAAGGCTTGATAGTAGGCGTCTAGCGTAATGTCTGCATGAGTGACCCAACGCGGCACGAACTGCGCCCCAAATTTTTCCAAGTCACTCATCGGAAACCTGACCCCGTTGAAAGGATGCTGTTCAGCCGCTTCAGGCGTGTAGGTATCGGCAGGCCCTAACCGAAACATGTTCCAGACGTCGTTCAGAGTGCGAAAGACAGGCGCTTCTTTGTAGATCTGGGGATAGGGAGACCAGCTCGCCCGACCACGTTCGACAGCATCACAGATAAAGGTATCGAACCCGGCGTTCAGGAAATAGCTATGCCATCCGGGCCGTCCATCGGGCGTCGTCTCCCACATTGCGCCTGTCATGCCGCCCCCGTGCCAGAACATCAGGGGGGCATCAAAGGCGGGTGCAACCTGTCGCAGATACTGAACATAACATTGCCCGGTAATGTAGTCGCCGTTCATGTCGACCGTTCGAGCGGGAGCATTTCGGGCCACCTGTACTTGCTGTACCGGCTGGTCCGTCAGCGTCACCCGGCGGCCACCCGCAAAGAAACTGCCGATCTCTTTGATCCGCACGCCGGGGTTTTCTTCGGAAGAGCAGTTCATGGATGGCATCAATGCCTCGCGAACAGTGAAGAAGATGAACCCAGCCTATCGGGCGACAGTCTTGATATCAAATGAGCTTTTTGAAACTTCGGGAGGGCCTGAACGATACAGAACCCTCCCTACCCCGCGTGCTCCCTACTCACCACACGCGTATGGAATATTCTGGTTCTGACCGTCCTGGTCGTAAGGTGACATTACCCGGTATCCGTCAGTTGGATCAAACACCGAGTTCTTAAATTATGTCTCAAATGCAAAACGCCCGCTGGTTTCCCAACGGGCGCAAGAAAAGGTCAAAGGCAGCGTTAGCTGTAGACAGCCTCTTTGCCGAAATGCTTGGTCAGCATGTAGTAGACGACAGCGCGGTATTTGTTCCGCTCGGACATGCCATAGGTTTCCATGGCTTTGTTGATCGCTTCCATCAGCTCGGGACCATCGGACAGGCCCAGTTTTTTGATCAGGAAGTTGTTCTTGACCGTTTCCAACTCGCTATCCTGGCTGGCTGCGACGGTTTCGGCATCCGCGTCATAGATTGCAGGACCGCACCCGATGGTGACCTTGGTCAACAGGTCCATATCAGGTTCCATACCGCACTTGTTTTTCAGGTCTTCGGCATATTTGGCGATCAGTTCGTCGCGTTTTCCCATAGTCGTCTCCTGGTTCAGGTTTATTTATGGCCATTCCAGCACCGCCAATACGGTAACGGCCACAAGAATTTGCACAAAGGGAAAAATCAGCGGCATTCCCCCTAAGCAGTTCCTGACCCTACAGCAGGCTTGATTTCGCTTCCTCCATTATTTAACCTATGTGTTAAATTTAGGATAAGGAGATTACCATGTCCGTTTCCCTGCCCAATGAAAGCCCCGAGTACAGAACCGCACGCAACAGGTTGCTATCTGCCGAAGCCGAACTGCGCGCCAAAGTGGAAGAAGTAGCCAGCCTGCGACGCGGACTACCCAATGGCGGGGCGGTTCCGCAGGACTATGCCTTTCGGTCAGATCGTGGAGCACCAGCACCTTTGTCGACCTTGTTCGGGTCACATGACACCTTGGCCATCTACTCGCTTATGTATGGACCGAACGCGCAGGCACCCTGCCCGATGTGTTCGGCCTTTCTGGACGGGTTGAATGGACAGGTCCCGCACATCTCCCAGAAAATTGCGTTTGCTGTAGTGGCTCAAAACACCTGTGAAAAGCTGGCCGATCTGAAGGCAACTATGGGGTGGAACGATCTGCCGCTTTATTCAGCGCTGGGCACGGACTATCAGCGCGACTATCTGGCCGAAGCCGAGGACGGAAGCCAACTGCCGATCCTGAACGTCTTTCAGCGCAATCAGGACGGTATCAGCCATTTCTGGAGTTCCGAACTGTTCTTTGAGCCCAGCGACTGGCATCCGCGACATGTGGATGCAGCATGGCCTTTGTGGAACATTCTGGATTTTACTCCACAGGGCCGAGGCGATTTCTTTCCATCTCTACGCTGACGGTCTGCCAAGCGAACTTAGCGGCAATAGCCCCAGCCTGGACCCTGCAGGTGAAAGTGATCGGCGTGCAAGTGATTGAAATCCGGGCCCAGAACCACCCGAAACCAGTCACATGCGCCGCGCCAGATCTGGCGCAAAAATGAACCCTCAGGACCCGCCGCCTGCCAGTCTGACAGCAATGTCAGGCTACGCCCGTCGTCAAGTCGCACACCAACGATGTCTATGGCATCGGCCTTTGCATGGCTGCTCCAGGCGCTGGTCTCGCCTTGCGCGGTGCGCATCTGGCGGCAGTTATAGCTGCCGACGTGCCGCAGCTGATTGACCCGCGTTCCCAGATGTTCTTGCGCGGCGGGCTGGACCACATGATATTCCCACATCGTCAGGCGCAGAGCCGTCGTGCAACTCGTTTCAACGGCGTTCACACCCGATGTAGTAAGCCCGGATAGCAGACCCCGGCCGGGAATACCGCAATTCTCGCTTTCTATCAGATCATCCATCGCTGCAAACGAAACACCTGCCTCTGCCAGCGTTGCGCGGCACTGCGACACATCCGCAAGCGCGCGATTAAGCTGAAACCGGGTGATCGGCGTGACTGGTGCGGTCACTTTCAATTCACGTAACGGGTTCCAATGCGACGGTACGGGTGTTTCAGGATGCGCCAGCAGCAACCACCCGCCGCCTCCGAACAGGATGACCACAACGGCGACCCGAAAAACAAAAGACGCCGCCGATAACATAAATCGGCGGCGTCCGGATTGCTTGCTCATGCGTCTTTCGCACTTAGTAGCGGTAGTGTTCCGGCTTGTACGGACCTTCGGGCTTAACTCCGATATAGGCCGCTTGCTCGTTGTCCATCTTGGTCAGCTTGACGCCGATGCGATCCAAGTGCAGACGCGCAACTTTCTCATCCAAGTGTTTAGGCAGGATGTAGACGTCATTTTTGTACTCGTCACCCTTGGTGAACAGCTCGATCTGAGCCAGAACCTGGTTGGTGAACGAGGCCGACATCACGAAGGACGGGTGACCGGTCGCGTTGCCAAGGTTCAGCAGACGGCCTTCGGACAGCAGGATGATGCGGTTGCCCGAGGGCATCTCGATCATGTCCACCTGTTCCTTGATGTTGGTCCACTTGTGGTTCTTCAGGCTAGCCACCTGAATTTCGTTATCGAAGTGACCGATGTTGCCGACGATGGCCATGTCCTTCATCTCGCGCATATGCTCGATGCGGATCACGTCCTTATTGCCGGTGGTGGTGATGAACACATCAGCGGTGGCAATCTCGTCTTCCAGCAGAGTGACTTCAAAGCCGTCCATCGCAGCCTGCAGGGCGCAGATCGGATCAACTTCGGTCACTTTCACACGGGCGCCTGCGCCTGCCAGTGAAGCAGCCGAGCCTTTGCCCACGTCGCCATAACCGCAGACCACGGCAACCTTACCGGCCAGCATGGTGTCGGTCGCGCGGCGGATACCGTCGACCAGCGATTCCTTACAGCCGTATTTGTTGTCGAATTTCGACTTGGTGACGCTGTCGTTCACGTTGATCGCCGGGAACGGCAGGTGACCTTCTTTCACCAGCTGATACAGACGGTTCACGCCAGTGGTTGTTTCCTCGGACACGCCTTTGATCTGATCACGCATCTTGGTGAACCAGCCAGGGCTTGCCGCCATACGCTTGGCGATCTGCTTCTTGATCACCTCTTCCTCTTCCGAACCCGGAACAGGGATGATATCTTCGCCCGCTTCGGCACGTGCGCCCAGCAGGATGTACAGCGTTGCGTCGCCGCCATCGTCCAGGATCATGTTCGGGCCTTCATCGAACAGGAACGATTTGTCCAGATAATCCCAGTGCTCTTCCAGTGTCTGGCCCTTGATAGCGAAGACGGGGATACCTGCTTCGGCAATCGCGGCGGCGGCGTGATCCTGGGTCGAGAAGATGTTGCACGACGCCCAGCGCACGTCAGCGCCCAGCGCAACCAGCGTTTCGATCAGAACAGCTGTCTGGATAGTCATGTGCAGCGAGCCGACGATGCGCGCACCCTTAAGGGGCTTGCTTTCGCCATACTCGGCGCGCAGGGACATCAGTCCCGGCATTTCTGTTTCGGCAATATCCAGTTCTTTGCGGCCGAATCCGGCCAACGAAATGTCCTTAACGATATAGTCCCCGGCCATCAGATGCTCCATTCCGGTAAATTTCGATCCGGGGTGCCACTAGCATCACTTTATGCAAGTGGCAACGGAGATAGGCGGAAACAGGTCTGACGCCTTCAAAATCAGCTCGGCGTGCCGTCTATTTTCACTTTAGGTATCGCTTCAAAAAAATCAGTGCCGGCGGCAACAATACAGCTAATGCCGTTGGCTTGGGTCAGCAGAACGGTATAGGTTCCCGTTTCCTTCGAGGACCAGACCTCCATGACCGATTGCGCTCCGCGCGACTTTTGCAGGCCTCCAAAGGTCAATTCTTCAGAGTAGCTATTCTGCAATTTGGCAATGACATCATCACGTTGCGCACAGCTTTGGGCAAAAGCGGGCGGTGCAGTGGCAGCCATTCC
This sequence comes from Ruegeria sp. CH6, assembly GCF_056537005.1. Taxonomy (NCBI): domain Bacteria; kingdom Pseudomonadati; phylum Pseudomonadota; class Alphaproteobacteria; order Rhodobacterales; family Roseobacteraceae; genus Ruegeria; species Ruegeria sp. CH6. The sequence continues at coordinate 9,792 of NZ_JBQFQS010000012.1, forward strand.
AAAGGTCAGGGATATTGCGAACAAACGCTTGAACATGACAAGCTCCTTTCGATACGAGTTCCGTTTCGTTTCGAGAGGGGCACACTGGGAGGAGTATGCACCCCCCTCAGTCCTTAATGTCGGGATCGCTACACACCATTTCAAAGCACGAATGCTCAAGAAAACGTTGGCAGCCGGTGATCCTGACAGATACATCTTAGCACAAAAATCCGAATTCAATGTGTCCCACTTCACAAGGCATGGCATAATGGCAACACAACCCAGAGCATGGCAGAGAATGCTGTCGGGCCGCAGGCTGGATCTGCTGGATCCAACGCCGGTGGATATCGAGATAGAAGATATCGCCCACGGTCTGGCGTTTGTCGCACGTTGGAACGGGCAAACTGCGGGTGATTTCGCCTATTCCGTGGCCGAGCATTCCCTTCTGGTAGAAGAGCTTTTTGGCCGCATTGCCCCCAAAGCACCGATAAAATGGCGGCTGGCGGCCTTGTTACATGATGCGCCGGAATATGTGATCGGTGACATGATCTCGCCCGTCAAATCTGCCGTCGGCCCCGATTACGGTGCGCTGGATGATCGTCTGGCCGCAGCGATCCATATCCGGTTCGGCCTGCCCGCAGCGGTGCCAAAAACCGTGAAGCGGCAAATCAAGAAGGCCGACAAAATCAGCGCCTGGATGGAGGCTACCCAGATCGCGGGCTTTTCTGAGGCCGAGGCAACAAAGTTCTTTGGCCGACCGGATAAGGTGGTGATGGAAGGGTTGGAGATTATGCTTCGACCGCCGGTCGAGGTGCGGCGGGCGTATACAGAGCGTCATCAGAAACTGCTGCAAGTTATCTAATATCGAGCACAAACTGTCTTTTCAGCTCGGTGGAATGTATTCAGAGTTTCTGTATGCAATTTTACGTAAGAATGAACATCAGTAGGCATGCGAACCCAATAATAGATAGCCAACCGATAACTTGATAAAAGAATCTCAGGTCTTCAGATTTTACCTTCAGAATGGTGTCGCTTACCGAAGACGGTTTGGTTTTCCATCTCTTGAACATTCGCGGAATTACCGCTGCGCTACCATGAGCGATGCCCATTGTCGTTAAAGGAACTGCTACACCCAACCCAAATGCGCTGGCTGTAAACCCACTTGTGGTCCACGGTTCATTCCACGCATTTGAAACGACGCCTATAATAATTGCGAGAGAAAGCAAGTTTACGATACACATCACCATTGCTCCGACGCGCTGCGGAAGGGTGACAGGTGCTGAGTATGCTAATCCAAATAGAATTTTTTTGAACACACGCCCAAAACTCACCGCGGGCTGCGCTTAGCCAAGATCCGCTGCAAAGTCCGACGGTGCATGTTCAGGCGGCGCGCCGTCTCGGAAACGTTCCGATCACACAATTCATAAACCCGCTGGATATGCTCCCAGCGCACACGGTCCGCACTCATGGGGTTTTCCGGCGGTGGGGGCAGTTCGTCACCCTTGGCCAGCAAGGCATTGGTGATGTCGGTGGCATCGGCTGGTTTGGACAGATAATCCGTCGCCCCGATCTTTACTGCAGCAACGGCGGTGGCAATCGCACCGTAGCCCGTCAAAACCACCACACGACTGTCAGGGCGCTTTTCCCGCAGCACTTCGACGACATCCAGTCCGTTGCCATCTTCAAGCCGAAGATCAACCACCGCATAGGCAGGCGGGCGCGCAGTAGCGATTGCGCGGCCTGCAGCGACAGAACCGGCGGTCTCAATCTCGAACCCGCGCTTTTCCATGGCCTTTGCCAGACGTCTCAGAAACGGCTCGTCATCGTCCACCAGAAGCAGGGATTTGTCGGGGCCGATTTCCAGCTGAGAAGTGTCTGCCATATGTGGGTCTTTCCATTCTGTCTTGCCGTTGGCTTGCTAAGAAGTATTAGCAGCGCCGCAACAAAGGTCAAATTACCTGTTTCTGTTACATCTTATCCAAGAAGCAACCGACCTTGTCCGCCATCTGTTCAGCGGTATCGTCACGATTGAAGAACTCGATAAAGCCGTCCTCGGGCGTGACCAGATAGGTAAAGGTCGAGTGATCGACCAGATAATACTCGTCGCTCTTGTCCTGCGCCTTATAATAGGTCTTGTAGGCCCGGCTGGCGGCTTTGACCTGCTCAGGCGACCCGGTCAGGGCAATGGTCTTGCCGCCAAGGTTGAAGGCATAATCCCCGACGACCTCAGGCGTGTCGCGTTCCGGGTCGATCGAGATGAACAGTGGTGTGACGGATTGCCCGCGCTCGGCGAGGATATCGATGGCATCCGCGTTTCGCGACATGTCAAACGGGCAGACATCGGGGCAGAAGGTGTAGCCAAAGTAGACAAGGGTCGGCTCGGTGATCACATCCCTGTCGGTAACGGTTTCGCCCTTGGCGTTGATCAACTCGAAAGGTCCGCCAATCGCTGCGGTACCGCCTGCGATCTGGCTTGACCGGCACTGCGCGAACTTGTCATCAGAACCCGCTCCACGCGTGAGCAGCCACATGGCACCCAGACCGACGGCCAGAACAACAGTTGCGAGAATGGCGTATATGCGGACCATGATTAAAATCCTGACACAGGGTGTTGTTGATCGTTTCGACCGGGACACCTATCAAGATGATCAGCCGACGCAATAGGACATAATTGACCGATGAAGAATTCCAATATCAGTCTTTGGCGCGGACAGGAGAGAAGCAGCTGGATCAGGCTGCGGACCCTTATTCTACTGCGTTGGGTGGCGATCATCGGTCAGATTACGGCGATCACGGTCGCCCAGCAGACCTATCACGTTCAGCTGGAACTGGGCCTGTGTTATATGGCCATTGGGGTTTCGGTTCTGGGGAATCTGACCGCCATTTTGCTGTTTCCACAGAACAAACGTCTGTCAGAGTTCGAGAACTTTCTGATGGTTTTGTTCGACCTGCTGCAACTGGCTTTCCTGTTGTATCTCACCGGTGGTTTGAACAACCCCTTTGCCCTGCTTCTTGTCGGTCCGGTCACAATTTCCGCAAACGTCATGAGCACGCGCTCTACCATGATTGTTGGTGGCGTTGCCGTTGTACTGACCACGTTGCTGGCGCAGTTTCATCTGCCGTTGCACACGGATTTGGGTCTTGTTCTGGATATCCCGGATATCCTTCTGTTCGGAAACTGGGCCGCTATCGTCATCGCCATCGTGTTCCTGGGCGCTTATTCGCATCGTGTCAGCTCCGAAGTTCAGTCCATGTCCGAGGCATTGGCTGCGACTCATATGGCCCTGGCACGTGAACAGAAGCTGACCGATCTGGGTGGCGTTGTCGCCGCCGCTGCCCATGAGCTGGGAACGCCGCTTGCGACGATCAAATTGACCAGTTCCGAACTGATCGAAGAATTGGATGACCGCCCCGATCTTAAGGAAGATGCAGCGCTTATTCGGGAACAAGCCAATCGCTGCCGAGATATCCTGAGGGATATGGGGCGGGCGGGTAAAGATGATCTGCATCTGCGCCAGGCTCCGCTATCGGCGGTAATCCACGAAGCCGCCGAGCCACATATCCATCGCGGCAAACATGTGCATTTCGAAGAGGGTCCGGGTCAGGGTGGCGATGTGCAACAACCTTCGATCCTGCGCAAACCCGAGATCATTCACGGCCTGCGCAACCTGATCCAGAACGGTGTGGATTTCGCCCGCGCCAATGTCTGGGTCGATGCGGAATGGACCGATAGCTGGATCACCGTCAGCATCATGGACGACGGACGCGGATACCCTTCGCAAATGATTGGACGGATCGGTGATCCGTTCATGCGACGTCGACGCGCCGAGAACGATCAACGCACACGGCCTGAATACGAGGGTATGGGTTTGGGGCTGTTTATCGCAAAAACTCTGTTGGAGCGGAGTGGTGCCGAGCTCAAATTCGCAAATGGTTCCGACCCCTATCAAACCTTGACGGATCAACCCGATCGCAGGGGGGCAATCGTCAAAGTGATCTGGCCGCGAAACCTGATCGACGCCCAAACTGGTGATACCCCGGTCCCGTCCGGTGTAAACCAGCAGATCAAGATCTGAATTAAGACACCGTTAACCATTGTAAATCATAGTCACGTCCAGTTTTTCAGGGCGGGACGATATATGGCGGATTGGATCATTCTGGCTGCGATTAGCCTGGTCTCGTCCAGCCTTGTGGTTCAGTGGCTATTACCGCGCCGACCACGGCACGGGGATAATTTTGGCCTTTCATCTCCACAATCCCTGTACGATGCGGTGTTCCTTTTCGACGGAAACCGGCTGATCAGTCACTCGGACATCGCCTTATCAGGGTATGAAAGTGTCAACGTCTGGAATGATCTGAGGCGATTGCTGCAGCGCGATTTTCCTGCCTTTCCCGAGACGCCCGAAGTCGTTCGTGATCAGGGCAATCTTGTTGTCACGGCCATCGACTGCACAGTCGAACGAGAAGTTCTGTGTGAGTGGATTGATGGTATCATCCGGGTCCAGTTGCGAGATCTGACAGGTAGCCCCAACCAGGCACGCCGTGATCCCAATGATCCTGTACGTCTGGCGATGGACAAAGCGCCCTATCCCGTCTGGCTTTTGGATCACTCTGACAAGGTCAGGTGGTGCAATGCAGCTTATGTTTCTCTGGTGCGAAAGGCCCGTGGTCAGGACGCGGACCTGACAGATCCACTGTTTCCCGCACAAAAGGATGAAGCTCATCTTGGCAAAAAAACCCGTGCAGCGATTGACGTTGAGGGTAGCAACAACAAGCTTTGGTTTGATCTGACGCGAACGGATCGCGAAGAAGGCCAACTGGGCTATGCAGTCGACATCAATGCGATTGTAGAGGCTGAAACAACTCAGCGTAAATTCGTCCAGACGATGACCAAGACCTTTGCGCAACTATCCATCGGTCTGGCGATTTTCGATCGCAATCGCCAGCTTGCACTGTTCAATCCGGCACTGATCGATTTGACCACCCTACCCCCGGATTTCCTGAGTTGTCGCCCCAGCCTGTCGAGCTTTTTTGACCGTCTGCGGGATCAACATATGATGCCGGAGCCCAAGAACTACCGTAGCTGGCGCAGCCAGATGAACGATCTGCTCGAGGCTGCCGAAGATGGAAACTATCAGGAAACCTGGTCGTTGCCTTCCGGTTCTGTCTACTCTGTCAGTGGACGTCCACACCCCGATGGTGCCGTTGCATTTCTATTTGAGGATATTACCGCCGAAATAACCCTGACACGCCGGTTTCGTTCAGAAATGGACCTGATGCAGTCCATTCTGGACAAGCTGGCAGACGCCATTGCAGTTTTTGCCGATGACGGAACGCTCGCCTGCACCAACTACGCCTATCAGCTAATGTGGGGCGATGATCATGAGACGGGTTTTGAACCCGCGAGCGTGCTCGAGGTCACCCGACAGTGGCAGGAACAGTGCGCTGCGACTCCGGTCCTTGGCGAAATTCGCGATTTCGTCGAAATGCGTGAAAATCGGGCCGAATGGTCTGCTGATATGCGTATGCGCAATGGCACCATGATTGCCTGTACCATCAGCCCGATGCAAAACGGTGCAACCATCGTGCGCTTTGCCGTTGATCCCAAAGTGACCAAGGCTTCCGAATTGCGGCAAATCTCGGCCTGAACCGGGTTGCAGCGGCCAAGTCGCGGGTCCATTGTGGCGCCATGAATTCGCCGCTCTCAATTGATCTTCATTCACCCGAAGAAACCGCTGAACTGGCCACACGTTTGGGTGCCGGGCTGCTGCCCGGTGACATCCTGTTGTTGGACGGCACAATTGGCAGCGGCAAAACACATTTCGCCCGCAGCCTGATCCAGTCGGTGATGCAGGAACCCGAAGATGTCCCTTCGCCGACCTTCACTCTGGTACAGGTCTATGACACGGATAAGGGTGAAATCTGGCATTCCGATCTCTACCGGCTGTCCGACGTTGAAGAAATTGAAGAGCTTGGCCTGACCGAAGCCTTCGACACCGCAATCTGCCTGATCGAATGGCCTGACAAGTTGGGATCACTGACGCCAGCCTCTGCCCTGATGCTGAGCTTCAAAACAGATAATGACGAGGAAGAATTGCGCGCCATGACAATCACATGGTCTGACCCGAAATGGGCTTCAAAGCTGGAGAGCCTTACATGACAAACCGGGCAGTTCTGGCCGAAGCCCTGATCGCGCAAACGCCTTGGGTGGGCTCTACCCACGCACCGTTGGCCGGTGATGCGTCGAACCGTCGGTATGAGCGGCTGACCGACCCTGAGACCGGCCGCACCGCTGTGTTGATGGATGCGCCACCTGAAAAGGGCGAGGACGTCAAAGCCTTTGTGCGTGTTGCGGAATATCTGCGCTCCATTGGCCTCAACGCACCTGAAATCTACGCAGAAGATGCGCATTACGGCTTTCTGTTGCTCGAAGATTTGGGGGATGATCTGTTTGCGCGGGTTCTACAAATAGAACCAAAGCTGGAACGTACGCTGTATGAGGCAGCTACAGATGTTCTGGTACACCTGCACGAGGCTCCGGTACTGTCTTTGGACAGTTATGACCCTTCCCTGATGACAGAGTATTCATCGCTTGCCTTCACCAAATACGCACAAGGCATCCTTGGAACGCATGATGGTGACGCGCGCAGCCGATTTGAGCACCGCTTTGCCGACATCCTGCATCAGGAAACCTCCGGAACACGCGTCGTTGTTCTGCGCGACTACCATGCCGAGAACCTGATCTGGTTGCCGGATCGGGACGGAATCCAGCGCGTCGGCCTGCTGGATTTTCAAAGCGCAATGCTGTGTCATCCGGCCTATGATCTGATGTCTTTGCTTCAGGATGTGCGCCGCACTGTTCCGGCTGGGATAGAAATGCGCATGATCGACCGCTACATCGCCGCAAGCGGTGTAGATGGGCACGATTTCCGCACCGCATACAGTGTTCTTGGAGCGCAGCGGAACCTACGCATTCTCGGTGGCTTTGCGCGTCTGGCAACAGACTACGGGAAACCGCAATACATCGACCTGATTCCTGCTGTATGGGCACATCTGATGCGCGATCTTGAACATCCGGCGCTGATTGCGATCGCAGATCTGGTGCGTCGCGCACTACCAGAACCCACACCGGAAAATCTGGACAGGCTGAGGCCGCAATGACCCAAAGCCCCCAATCCATAATGATGTTTGCTGCCGGGTTTGGCACCCGCATGGGTGCGTTGACCCGCGACAAGCCGAAGCCCCTGATCGAGGTTGCAGGCAAACCCCTGATCGACCACGCGCTTGATCTTGTGGACGAACTGCGCCCGATTAAAGTGGTCGCAAACGCCCATTATCACGCTGTTCAACTTGAGGCACATCTGGCTCCAAAAGACGTTGTTCTGTCACGTGAAGAACCGGATATTCTGGAAACCGGTGGCGGATTGCGTGCCGCGCTTCCACTATTGGGCACCAAACCTGTTTTTACCCTGAACACCGATGCCATCTGGGCCGGTCCGAACCCTCTGAAACTGCTGCAAGAAACCTGGGATCCTGATCGGATGGATGCGTTGCTCATGTGCATCCCCGTCAGTCAGACTATTGGACATTCTGGTCAGGGTGATTTCACGATCGATGAGGATGGCCGGATCACCCGGGGGCCCGGTATGATCTATGGCGGTGTTCAGATCCTGAAAACCGACGGGCTGCACGCGTTTCAGCAAAAGGCGTTTTCGCTAAACCTGCTCTGGGACCAGATGCACAATCAAAAGCGGTTGTTTGCCGTTCAGTATCCCGGGCGGTGGTGTGATGTTGGACGACCCGAAGGTATCGCAATGGCCGAAGGTCTTCTGGCGGATGTTTGAGCCCAGCACCCTGCCCCGTGTCTTTGCAGTGCCACCCGGCACAGATTTTCCCAAGGCATTGGTTCGTGGTCTGCAATTGCGGTCCGCGCATTTTCCTCCGGAAGCACTGGCGCGCGCGCAGCTGGTCGTGAACACAAGGCGCATGGCACGACGGGTGCGTGATCTGTTCGATCAGGGACCGGCTTGTCTGTTACCGAAACTCTCGCTGGTCACCGATCTGGGTGAAAGCGTCGATCTGGCACAAATACCGCCTGCAATTCCACCTTTGCGCCGCAGGTTGGAATTGACCCAGCTTATTGCCAGACTTCTTGAACAACAGCCTGATCTGGCTGCGCGGTCTTCATTGTTTGACCTATCCGACAGTCTGGCCGCCCTGATTGACGAGATGCAGGGCGAAGGCGTGTCTCCGGACGCTATCCGCCAACTGGATGTAAGCGATATGTCAGGTCACTGGGCGCGGGCTCAGGCCTTTATCGGTATCGCGGATCACTTCATCGACTCAGATGAGGACGCGCTAGACGTAAACGCGCGACAACGTCGGGTGGTGGAGAATCTGATCGCACGCTGGCAGGTTGCGCCGCCTCAGCATCCGGTCATTCTGGCAGGCTCGACCGGTTCGCGCGGGACGACGTTGATGCTGATGCAGGCCGTCGCGCGATTGCCTCAAGGGGCGTTGGTTCTGCCCGGGTATGACTTTGACCAACCGGATCACGTCTGGCGTCGGCTGGATGATGCGCTGACATCAGAGGATCATCCGCAATACAGATTCCGCAAACTGATGCGCGAGCTGGGTTTAGAACCGGATCAAATTCAACGCTGGACGGATGAACAAGCTCCCTCATCTTCTCGTAACCAGTTGATATCTCTTGCATTACGCCCAGCGCCCATAACCGACGCCTGGATGACCGAAGGTCCCCATCTGGCCAATCTGGACAAAGCAACCACAGATCTGACTCTGGTCGAAGCCCAGTCGCCACGGGCTGAAGCCTTGGCCATTGCGCTGCGCCTGCGACAAGCGGCTGAGACTGGCCAAACCGCTGCCCTGATCACGCCTGACCGTATGCTGACCCGTCAGGTCAGTGCAGCACTGGACCGTTGGAACATCCTGCCGGATGACAGTGCTGGCTTGCCCCTGCAACTGTCACCTCCCGGCCGGTTCCTTCGCCATGTTGCCGGATTGCTTGCGCGCCGTCTGGATGGCGAGGCATTACTTACACTGCTCAAGCACCCCTTGTGCCATGACGGCGAGGGGCGCGGGGCGCATCTGTTAAACACGCGCGATCTGGAACTGGATTTGCGTCGCCACGGACCCCCATTCCCTGACAGTGACAGCCTGGCCAAAGCCGCCATTCGCAAGGAAATCCCTGAGGACTGGGTAAACTGGGTTTCCACGCACTTCTGTAATCAGCAGATTTCGGGCGAACGCCCGCTGGTGGACTGGATCAAGCACCTGCGCAAACTGGCCGAAGCGATTTCAGCAGGAAGCTCGGGTGAAACCGGCACGCTATGGGATAAGAATGCAGGGCAGAAGGCGCTGGCAGTTTTGACCTCATTGGAAGACGAAGCCAAACATGGCGGCGCGATGACCGCTTATGATTTTGCCGATCTTTTGGGCGCATTACTTGCTGGTGAAGAAGTGCGCGACCGGGATGCACCACACCCGCGCATCATGATCTGGGGCACGCTTGAGGCGCGCGTTCAGGGAGCCGATCTTCTGATCCTAGGCGGTTTGAACGAAGGCAGCTGGCCCGAAGCGCCATCCCCGGATCCGTGGCTTAACCGGCAAATGCGTGACAAGGCGGGTCTTTTGCTGCCGGAACGGCGCATTGGGCTATCTGCGCATGATTTCCAACAAGCTGTTGGTGCGCCCGAAGTTTGGCTGACACGGGCGACCCGCTCTGATGACGCCGAAACTGTTCCATCCCGTTGGCTGAACCGCATGACCAACCTTCTGCAAGGGTTATCGGGGCAGGGCGGCCCTGAAGCTTTGGCCGGTATGAAAGCGCGGGGCCAGCAATGGCTGGACTGGTCAGAAACCCTTGAAGATGCGCCCGAGATTGTAGCTGCGCAACGCCCATCACCCCGTCCGCCGGTTGCGGCGCGCCCAAAACGGCTGACGGTGACCGAGATCAAGCGCCTTATCCGCGATCCTTACGCAATTTATGCCAAGCATGTACTGCGACTGAAGCCTCTGGATCCTCTGGTGCAGGCCCCCGATGCGTTGCTGCGTGGTATCGTGATCCACGAGATACTTGAACATTTCATTCAGGACAGCGTTCTGGATAGTGCGTTGTTGTCACGTGAGAATTTCATGAAACGCGCTGAGGCTTTGCTGGATGAACACGTAGCCTGGCCCACGGCACGCAAGTTGTGGCTGGCGCGTCTGGAACGAATTGCCGATGACTTTCTGCAGGCCGAAATCGGACGTCGCGGGGATGGCGGTCCCGTCGCCTTTGAGGCCACAATGAAGCTGGTCTTGTCACCGCTTGATTTCACCATCGCCGGGCGTGCTGACCGGATCGATCGCAATAGTCGCGGCGCGTTGCGGATCGTCGACTACAAAACCGGCACACCTCCAACTGAAAGCCAGCAGGCGAAATTCGACAAACAGCTGCTGATCGAAGCCGCCATGGCAGAGCAGGGCGGTATTGAAGGGTTTGATCCCTTACCCGTCGCTGAGGCGGTGTTTATCGGCATGGGCGGAACCTACAAAGAGGTTCGCGCACCACTGACAAAAGAACCGCCTGAAAAGGTTCTGGCAGAGTTGAAAGTGCTGATTTCATCTTATTTAGAGCCTGATCAGGGTTTCTCATCCCGGCGGATGCTGCACAAAGATACTGATATTGGCGACTATGATCATCTTGCCCGTTTTGGTGAGTGGGATCGTACCGCAGAAACCCACCCCGAGGACGTCAAATGAGCCCGCGCAACGACGCAACCGAGCGGCAGGTGCAAGCGGCGCGACCCGATGCTTCGACCTGGTTGGCTGCCAATGCCGGATCGGGAAAAACGCGCGTTTTGACCGACCGCGTCGCCCGCCTTTTGCTGGACGGTGTTCAACCACAGCACATCCTGTGTCTGACCTACACCAAGGCCGCTGCCAGCGAGATGCAGAACCGCCTGTTCAAGCGCCTTGGCGAATGGGCAATGCTGGGCGATGAACGCCTCCTGAAACAGCTGACCGACTTGGGCGTGCACGGAGTTATCACATCCGAACGATTGGGGCAGGCGCGAACCTTGTTTGCGCGCGCGATCGAGACCCCGGGCGGTCTGAAAATTCAAACCATTCACTCATTCTGCGCATCACTGCTTCGGCGGTTTCCTCTGGAGGCTGGCGTCAGCCCTCAATTCGCCGAGATGGAAGATCGCGCTGCGTCCCTGTTGCGCGAAGAAATCGTTGAGGATTTCGCCGACGGCCCGCAGGCCGGTCTGGTCGAAGATATTGCCCGATATGTCACCGATACCGGTTTTGACAAGCTGACAGCGGCGATCACGCAAAGACGTAGTCAGTTTGCTCAGCCGTTGGACTGGTCCGGCCTGCAGCAACGGTTTGGCTTGCCTGAAGGTTTCGACGAAGAGACCTTACTGGGGCGGGTTTACCTTGGCGGCGAGGTTGAACTGATCCGTTCCATACTACCCGCACTGATCGAAAGCGGCGGTAATAACGCTAAGGCTGCTGCCAAGCTGTCTGGCTTTGACGAGCCGCGGCTGAGCTACCTTCCGATACTTGAGAGTGTCTTTCTGACTGGAAAGTCCGCCAAAGAACCTTTCACGGCCAAACTCAACAGTTTCCCAACCAAGGCAGTGCGCGAGGGTGTGTTAGCGGACCGGATGCCACAGCTAGAGGCCTTGATGCTACGGGTCGAGGCCGCGCGCGAACATCGCCTCGCGCTTGTCGCGGCCCGGAAAACCGCTGTGCTGCATCGCTTCGCAACCGCGTTCTTGCCGGAGTATGAACGACGCAAGCAGCTGCGAGGGTGGTTGGATTTCGACGATCTGATCTTGCGGGCGCGACAGGTTCTGAACGATCCGGCAGTGGCCGAATGGGTGCTCTATCGTCTGGATGGCGGTATCGATCACATCCTTGTGGACGAAGCTCAGGATACCAGCCCCGATCAGTGGGATGTGGTCGAAAAACTGGCACAGGAATTCACCAGCGGTGAGGGCGCGCGATCCGGCATCGAACGCACCATTTTTGTGGTCGGAGACAAGAAACAGTCGATCTATTCCTTTCAGGGTGCTGACCCGCAGGCGTTTGACAGGATGCAGGCTGAATTTGGTCGGAAACTGGAGGAATCAGGCTCTAAATTGTGGGATTCCACGCTGGAGTATTCATTCCGCTCCTCCAGCGCGATCCTTGGTCTGGTCGACATTCTGTTCGAAAATCAATCTGAGGCAGGGTTTCACAAGGACTCGTTGCACCGCGCCTTCAAAGCGGATTTGCCGGGCCGGGTGGACCTGTGGCCCGTGGTTGAAAAGGTCGATGACGAAGAAGAAGGTGATTGGACTGATCCTGTCGACCGACCTGGTGCTCGGCATCACACGGTCATTCTGGCGGAACAGGTAGCCAGTTCGATCAAATCAATGATCGAGCGCGGTGAAACAATCCCCGAGGACGGAGAGAAACCGGGCGCTTTTGTTCGTCGCCGGGTTCAGCCGGGTGATTTCCTGATTCTTGTTCAGCGACGATCAGATCTGTTTGCCGAGATCATTCGAGCCTGCAAAGCAGCAGGACTACCGATTGCCGGAGCGGACCGACTGAAGGTCGGGGCAGAGTTGGCGGTTAAGGACCTTGCCGCCTTGCTTAACTTTCTGGCAACACCGGAAGATAGCCTCTCGCTTGCAACGGTTCTCAAATCCCCGTTGTTCGGCTGGACCGAGCAGCAGCTTTTCGATTTGGCGCATCGCCGCAAAGAAACCTTTCTGTGGGCGGCGCTACGCAACCGCGGCGAAGAATTCCCCGAAACGCTTGCGGTGCTTAATGATCTGCGGGGACAGATCGATTTCCTGCGTCCCTACGATCTTATCGAACGCATACTGACCCGCCATGATGGACGTCGCAAACTGCTGGGCCGATTGGGGGCAGAGGCCGAAGACGGCATCAACGCGCTGCTTTCACAGGCTTTGGCTTATGAACGCACGGATATTCCCAGTCTGACCGGTTTTCTGGTTTGGATGCAGACCGATGATCTTGAGATCAAACGTCAGATGAGCGGCGTTGGAAACATGATCCGGGTGATGACGGTTCATGGATCAAAAGGTCTCGAGGCTCCGATTGTAATCTTACCGGATACCGGCAAGAGGCAACCGCCGCGCGATGCCGAAATCATGGTCGCCGATGGCACACCTTTGTGGAAAGTTCCTGCTGATGTTTCCCCCGCACTCATTTCCCGCGCACGAGAGGAGGCCCGCTCCCGAGAAGAAAATGAACGGCTTCGCTTGCTGTATGTGGCTCTGACACGGGCGGAAAAGTGGTTGATTGTTGCCGCCGCCGGGGATGTCGGAAAGGATGGGACCAGTTGGTATCAAATGGTCGAGGCCGCGATGGAGCGGGCAGGGGCCACGCAGCTCCCTGGCTCCGATATCCGCAGGATTTCCCATGGTAACTGGGACGCGCCGCCCCTTGAGGAACATGCCGAGCAAGTGTCGCCTGTTGTGGAATTGCCGGTTTACTTCACCAAGCCTGCGCAGGAACCCGAAACACCTGCAGAAACCGTCAGCCCGTCTGATCTGGGCGGGGCAAAAGCATTGCCAGGTGACACCGGGCAGGATGAAGAGGCTGCCAAGCTGCGTGGAACGCTGCTGCACATGCTGCTTGAACACCTTCCGGCCACCGATCAACCCGCGTGGCCCCGGCTTTGCGCGCGGCTTCTGCCAGATATGCATGAGGCGGATAGGGGAGAGCTTTTGGCCGAAGCTACCCGGGTTCTGACCGCACCCGATCTGCAATCCGTCTTTGCCGCTGACACGCTTGCTGAAGTGCCGGTGACAGCAACTCTTGGTGATCACCGGATGCACGGGGTGATCGACCGGCTGATCGTCACCGAAGCGGAGGTTCATGTGATTGATTTCAAATCAAATGCGACCGTTCCGACGAGTGCGGAATCCTGTCCCGAAGGTCTATTGCGTCAAATGGGTGCATATGCGCAGGCGATGGCACAGATCTATCCCGACCGGAAAATCCAAACGGCCATTCTGTGGACCCGGACGGCCAGCCTGATGTGGTTGCCACACGATCTTGTGACAGATGCACTGGCCCGCTACCGGATATCTTGACCTCCCCCAGCACGACACCTACTTTCGATTCCCAAGCGCATCCCATTCAGGAGACAGAATATGTCGACCGTAGCCGTAACTGACGACACATTTGACGCCGAAGTCAAAAACTCGGACGTCCCCGTAGTAGTAGATTTCTGGGCCGAATGGTGCGGACCCTGCAAGCAGATCGGTCCCGCACTGGAAGAGCTGGCAGCTGAGTATGGCGGCAAGGTGAAAATCGCCAAGGTCGACGTTGATAGCAACCCGAACTCTGCCGCTGCAATGGGCGTTCGTGGTATTCCGGCGCTGTTCATCTTCAAAGACGGTCAGGTCATTTCAAACCGCGCAGGTGCTGCCCCCAAAGCCGCTCTGCAAAGCTGGATCGACGAGTCGATCTGATCGATAACGATATCTGATCATTAAGGGCGTCCAATCGGGCGCCTTTTTTTGGTCCGATCAAAGCCCGCCAACTGGATTTTGCCTGAGCGTTGATCCAAGGCGATTATTGCGCGGACAGAGACGAAGGAACGACATGGCCAAAACAAGAGTATTGGTGGAATTCGGTATGGGTACTTCGCTAAGGCGCGAGGACTATACCGAAGCTGCACTACGAGCAATCAAGGATGCGCTTTGGCACAACTCGGTCAACATGGCGGAGTTATTTGGTTTTCCAAAAGAAGCGATGATCATTGATGCGGAAATTGGCGTTCAGCAGCCAGAGAAAGTCGACGTCGAGGCGCTGAAGGCCGTGTTCCCATATGGCCAGCCCAACATCAAAGTCACGCAGGGTGGGCTGGATATCGACAAACCTCATACCGAAGGGAACACAGTCATCGCAAACGCAGCAGTTGTTGTATCGTTCGACATGGAGCCGGCCCAATGACCGAAAAACGTATCATTCTGGAAATGGGTACCGGCAACGACCTTTATGGTCAGGATTATACCAAAGCGGCGCGCCGGGCAGTGCAGGACGCGCTGCACCATTCCTCGATCACATTGTTTTCCAAACTGGGCATTGATCATTCGGAAATGCGGGTTTGCGTAACAATCGGCGTGCAACAACCCGAGGACGTGGATTGCGATCTGGTTGCGTCCGATCTGCCACGTGGCCGGGCCGAGGTTCGCACCGTCAAAGGTGGTCTGGATGTTGAGGACACAGAGGCAGGAACGCGTCACGTCGTTGCCACAGCTGCGATTGAGGCATTTCTTCCCGATCTTGCAGGCCAATACGTACAGAGCTGAAATGAAAAAAGCCGCCCAGTACCGGACGGCCTCTTCCTCTGCTGATCCTTATCGAAGGATCAGATTTTTGCGATTTCGGCGCGTGTCAGGCCGATATCTTCCAGCTGAGCGTCTGTCAGGTGGTTCAGAATATTGCGCGTCTTGCGGGATTCGTTCCACGCGACAACGTTGTTGAAGACATTGATGAACGCGTCCACTACATGCAGAATGGTAGCTGCTCCGAGCGGCGCGTGGATATTTGCGGTAGTTGCCATTTGCCCAGTCCTTTGATCTGAAACAGCCGACCCGTTGTCGGTTGTGAGCCCCATGTAGTACCGGCAGGACGGACTCACAATTGATAGTCTGGTAACCCCGGAATGCATTTTTTGCATATCTTTTGGGCAGTTTCGGAACGGGTTGCGCCGATCCCGTCCCCGGCCCATATATGTCGCCGGTGATAACGGAGGCTTTCATGGCAGACAGCGATTTCCCCGGATGGCACGGGACCACGATCATTGGCGTCAAAAAAGACGGGCAGATCGTCATCGCGGGTGACGGGCAGGTTAGCCTGGGTCAGACCGTGATTAAGGGAACCGCCCGAAAGGTGCGCCGCCTGTCGCCTGGCGGGTTCGAGATCGTGGCTGGTTTCGCCGGCTCAACTGCGGATGCCTTTACCTTGCTGGAAAGGCTGGAAGCCAAGCTTGAGGCAACACCCGGTCAACTGGCCCGCGCATCTGTCGAGCTGGCAAAGGACTGGCGTACTGACAAGTACCTGCAAAAGCTTGAGGCAATGCTGATCGTAACCGACGGCAAAGACCTGTTTGTGATCACCGGGGCAGGGGATGTCCTTGAGCCCGAACACAATGTTGCAGCCATCGGATCCGGCGGTAACTTTGCACTGGCCGCAGCCCGCGCGATGATGGACAGCGACAAATCGGCCGAGGACGTCGCACGTCAATCCATGGCGATCGCTGCCGACATTTGCGTTTACACCAATGGTAAGCTGACGGTCGAAACGATCTCGGCCTGAGATTCAGGCCAGGAGCGTTGATATCTCCTTACCTTTCCAGCGGCGATGCATGCCAACGAGACCCAGTATCGCCGCTATGATAACGATGTAGTACGGCACACGGATGTCGATGCTCATCAATCCGCCTCCGATCAGCGACATGACCCCCCCGGCAAGGCAGAACACAGCGGTTGTGACACCCATGACCCAGCCCTGATCCGTTTCGCTGACGCTGGATGAAAACAGCCCGAGCATAGTCGGGTACGCGACTCCGAACAGGAAGTAGAAGAAGAAGACCGGGACGTAGCTGAAAACACCGCTCGGACTGAAGGCAAAAGCAGCGCCACAGATGATCATGACGATCAGAGAAGTATGGATGATGCTGTGTTTGCTGAATCGCTCCTGTGCGGGTTTCACAAGGAACGTGCTCGAAAACGCCAGTGCGACGCCGATGACAACCATCGCAACACTGCCACCGATCACGCCATAGCCAAACGCACTGGTCAGAAAGTTATCCACGAAGACGTAAAACGTAACATTGGCGATCATGAAGAATGAATAGACCGGCAGAATCTTCAGAACCGTCGGATGTCCGCGCACCGCGATCAGGCTGTCGGTGATATCACGAGGCCTGAAAACAAAAGGCTCGCGCTCGGTCCTTGTGTCCTTAAAGAAGACTGACACAAGGAATATCGCGATCAGCACCAGAACAAAGGCACCATAAAACGGTGTCTTCAATGTCGCCGCGCTACCCAGCAGTGCCGCATCGGAGAGAACCGCGCCGATGATCGGTCCCCCTACAAGGCCAAAGCTGACACCGGTTACGATGTACCCCATGTTGCGATCGCGATCAGCAGCATCCGTGCTGCCATCAATCATCGCTGCCTGCGCGATGGGCTGGTTGCCTGCGGTAAAGCCGGTAATCGACCGTCCCAGAATTAGCAAAAGCAGACTATTTAGATAAAGGGCGGCAATGGTGATCGCATACCCGGCTAGCGCACCACCAAGACAAACCAACAACGCATTCTTGCGCCCGATCGAGTCCGAGACCTTGGATACATATACGACCCCCAGAAACCAGGACAGAAAGAAACATCCGATCACCAACCCGTAGTAGAAATGCCGGCGGCCATCTGGGGTGTTATCAGGCAGGAACCCGGATTTCGTCTCCATAATCAAAGAGTTGATGATGGGAAAGACCAGCCCTTGCCCAATCAGATCCACAAATACAACGAACAGCAATGTGATCTTGGCAATTTTACTCATGCAACATGTCCCTGGTTCCAATACCCGGGATCACTGTAGCAGATTGGCAGCGCGTCACCTAACCGCAGATCAGCGGCCGAATTGCCCCGGCCGCTGAATCGATGTTTCGCAATTGATTACTTAAGTGCCGCAACGCCCAGCGGAACGCCCGCCACTTCGCACCAGATGTAGACCTCGTCATAGCCCGAGATATCCATGGTGGGCGGGACGGCATATTGCTGCTTGCCTGTCAGGTTCAGCAGCGCGCCCAGCTTTGAGTTGGGATCATAGGTGCCGTTCTTACCGAAGGCCACGCGCGGGTCAGGACCATTGTCCAGAGAAAAGTCGTCACCCAGCTCCACAATGTAACGATCGCCATCCTTGACCACTTTGACCGAACCCGTGGTCACGTGTTTCGAACGGCCCTCGAATGTGCCCTTTTTCTTAGCACCGCCAGCAACTGCGACACCGGCGCTAGCCAGAGTCAGAGCTGCACCAGTGGCAGCCGCGTTCAGAAAGAGCGAACGACGAGTCATCATGATGTGTGTCTCCATTAGTAAGTGCAGGCGGGTTTGCCCGTCGTCGCAAACTATGCGCAGGTATTCACAGTCTGGCGATTCACATCACCTAGAATTTGCGTGTGCTTACCGTGTATTGCTGTGATCTTTCTGTGATCGGCTTGTGTTTTCGCGCCTTATGATTAGGTTCCCGTGCGAAACAAACGGATAGAAAACACATGACCGACCTGACCCCGCGCGAGATTGTCTCGGAACTGGACCGCTTTATCATCGGACAGAAGGACGCAAAGCGTGCGGTGGCAGTGGCGCTGCGGAACCGGTGGCGGCGCAAGCAATTGCCTGATGACATTCGGGATGAGGTCTATCCCAAGAACATCCTGATGATCGGCCCCACCGGTGTCGGCAAGACCGAGATCAGCCGGCGTCTGGCAAAACTGGCGCGGGCGCCATTCATAAAGGTCGAGGCGACCAAGTTTACCGAAGTGGGCTATGTCGGCCGCGACGTCGAACAGATCGTTCGTGATCTGGCAGATGCCGCCATCCTGCAGACCCGTGAATACATGCGCGAGGATGTCAAAGCCAAGGCGTATCAGGCAGCCGAAGATCGAGTGATCGAAGCCATCGCAGGGACGGACGCGCGTGAATCCACTCGTGAGATGTTTCGCAAAAAGCTGAAGGCAGGCGAGCTGGACGACACCGTAATCGAGCTGGAACTGTCCGACACATCAAACCCGATGCCGATGTTCGACATTCCCGGCCAGCCCGGCAGCCAGATGGGCATGATGAATCTGGGTGATATCTTCGGCAAGGCCTTTGGTGGTCGCACCGTCAAGAAGCGCCTGACCGTTGCGGAGAGCTATGACATATTGATCGGTGAAGAAGCCGACAAGCTTTTGGACGATGAAACCGTCACTCGTATTGCACTGGAATCCGTTGAACAGAACGGCATCGTTTTTCTGGACGAAATCGACAAGGTCTGCGCCCGCACGGATGCACGTGGCGGTGATGTCAGCCGCGAAGGCGTTCAGCGCGACCTGCTGCCTCTGATCGAAGGGACAACCGTCTCGACCAAGCACGGTCCGGTCAAGACCGACCACATCCTGTTCATCGCGAGCGGTGCTTTCCACATCGCCAAGCCTTCGGATCTGTTGCCCGAACTTCAGGGCCGTCTGCCGATCCGCGTAGAGCTGCGCGCGCTGACCGAAGAGGATTTCGTTCGTATTCTGACCGAGACCGACAACGCCCTGACCCTGCAATACACCGCCCTGATGGGAACCGAAGAGGTGACCGTCAGCTTCAGTGAGGATGGCATTGCCGCACTGGCACGTATCGCGGCTGATGTGAACCAAAGCGTCGAGAACATCGGCGCGCGTCGTTTGTACACGGTAATGGAACGCGTATTCGAAGAGCTGTCCTTTACCGCGCCCGACCAGGCCGGAACGCAAATCACAGTCGACGCGCAGTTTGTGAACGACAACCTGGGCGAACTGACCAAATCGACTGACCTGAGCCGTTACGTTTTGTAACACTGCCAGCCGGTTTTTGCCGTTGATTCCGCCCTGCGCCGCTGGACGCAGGGCGAGAATGCGATAGCGTAGGCGCAATTCATCCTGAGGGTTGGCCCGTGCTGCGATATTTTTTAGTTCTGATTGTATCTCTGTCGCTAAGCGCCTGCGTCGACCGAACGGTAACCGAGATCGTGCCTTCGGCAGTAAACGTTGGGACACCTGAAAAGATATTCGCAAGCACGACCCGAGCGCGTGAAGCAGATGGAACCTACGGTTTCCGGCGCGGGGATTCGCTGAAGTTTCTGGAAACAACAGTATCGATCCCACCGACACACACACCAGGAACGCTGAAATTTTCCTACGCGAACCCAAATCCGAAAAAAGAATTCGTTCTGACAGATGTGACCGAGCTGGGTGGGCCAAAGGGACTGCGCGAACATCTACGTGGCGAGGACGACGTCACTATCTTTGTGCACGGCTATAATTCGACCCAAACCGAGACGATTTTCCGCGCGGCTCAGCTGACACACGACATTGGTCTTCCGGGCTCTACACTGGTCTACTCCTGGCCCAGCCGCGCGACCGGGTATGGGTATGCCTATGATCTGGACAGCATGTTATTCGCCCGCGACGGGTTAGAGCAGACGATCCGTGAACTGAAAGCCATGGGTGTCAAGCGCGTCATTCTGGTCGCACATTCCATGGGCGGCGCTCTGGCAATGGAGATGATGAGACAAGCTGAACTGCAAGAACCGGGCTGGGCCAACAGAAACATCGAAGGGGTCGTCTTGATTTCGCCGGATCTGGATGTTGACCTGTTCCGTTCGCAGATGAGACGTATCAAGAACCCGCCAGATCCTTTTCTGGTAATGGTGTCACAAAAGGACAAGATCCTGAACATTTCAGGCCGCCTCCGCGGAACAGACGAGAGCGAGAGATTGGGTAATATAAGCTCGGTTAAAACGCTTGAAGAATTCCCGATCAACGTGATCGATACAACTGCGTTTAACAAAGACGCAGAGTCCTCACATTTCGTTGCGGCCACCTCTCCGGCACTCTTGTCGATCCTCAATTCGCTGCGACGCGTAAACAATACCTTTGGCCGCGAAGATCGACCGGGCATCGACATTCTGGTTCCGCCCAGCCAACGCAATCCAGACGGTGCGACTGAAATTGTTCTGACAGAAACAGGGCAGGCGCAGGTCAGCTCTCCGTGACGCAGTTCAGACTGCGTCAGTATCTGTACGACAACGCTACCTGGTTGAGTGCCGGTGTTCTGCTGACTTTTCTGTCCAGCTTTGGTCAGACCTTCTTCATTTCCATTTTTGCCGGGGAAATCCGAGCGGAGTTCGGCCTGAGCCATGGTGCCTGGGGAGGTCTCTATTCTCTGGGTACGACCGTATCCGCCATCGTGATGATCTGGGCCGGCAGTCTGACTGATGTTTTTCGGGTCCGGGTTCTTGGCCCGGTGGTATTGGCTGGTCTTGCGCTGGCGGCGATATCGATGGCGTTGAATTCGTTGCTCATGTTGCTGCCCGTAGTAATCTTTCTGCTACGCTTGTTCGGTCAGGGTATGAGCATCCACATCGCCATGGTCGCCATGGCCCGCTGGTTTACGGTCACACGAGGCAAGGCGTTGTCGATTGCGACAATTGGTATTGCACTGGGTGAAGCATTGCTACCGCTGAGCTTCGTTGCCGCCATGGCGTTGGTAGATTGGCACTGGCTTTGGATCGTATCAGCCGGGATCACCGCATTGGGCATTCCGGTTCTGATCCGGTTGTTACGGCAAGAGAGGACCCCGCAAAGCCTGTCGGATGCCTATTCTTCAACCGGGATGCAGGGCCATCACTGGACCCGCAAGGAAACCCTGTTTCATCCACTGTTCTGGCTGATGACACCTGCAATATTGGGACCATCCGCGTTTATCACCGCCTTTTTCTTTCATCAGGTCCATCTGGCTGAGGTGAAGGGCTGGCAGCATATTGAACTGGTGGCATTGTTCCCGGTTTTTACCGGGGTTTCACTTCTGGCGATGTTCACCTCGGGCTGGGCATTGGACAAGTGGGGAACGGCCCGGATGATGCCGTTCTACCAACTACCTATGGCAGTCGGATTTTCCGTTATCGGAGTGACCAACTCGATCAGCGGGGCGCTTATTGGAATGTCTTTTCTTGCCCTGACGGTCGGTGCGAACAACACTTTGCCCAGCGCGTTCTGGGCCGAGTTCTATGGCACCCGTCACATCGGTTCCATCAAGGCAATGGCAACCGCAGTGATGGTTCTGGGCTCAGCCATTGGCCCGGGCCTGACCGGAGTTCTGATTGATCTGGGTATTCCGCTCAGCACGCAGTTTCTGTGGATCGCTGTCTTTTTCGTTCTGGTTTGTCTGACGGCATGGGCCGGGATCAGCCGGGCTGCCCGCAGCCTTTAACGAACCCGTCGAAGATACACGTAATAAGCGCCATCACCGCCATGACTGATATGGGCGGGCGTTACCTGCATTACGGCTTGTGCCAAAGGTGGTATCGACAACCAATGCGGCACCTGATTGCGCAATACCCCGCGTGGTGTCGGAATTGGCCCCGGTTCATCACGATCTTTGCCTTTGCCGGTGATGACCAGAACCAGTCGCTTGCCCGAAGCCTGTGCCGACAGAACAAAGCGAACCAAAGCCGGATGGGCCGTATCAACGCGCATGCCGTGCAGGTCAATGCGGCCCTCTGGCTTCAGCTTGCCACGCTTCATGCGTCCGAAGGACTTGTTGTCCATCTGGACCGGCGCACCACGCAATTGTTCCGTAACCGAAGGTTTCAATGTGTTCCGTGATGGTTTGGCCGGTACCTTCTGTCCCAATTCAAACGCATCAATCCGTGCTTTCGGGGTCTTCGTTGGTTTTGGTTTCGGCAGGGTGGCCGGGTGCACTGATTGCGGAATTTCCGGATGCAGCCTCTCAGCCTGCTTCGCTACTTTGCGCCAAAGCTCGATTTCTTCTGCCGTCAGTTTGCGCCGTGTCATCAGAACTCATCCGGCAACAGGGCGTAGGCGCGCTGAATTGGCAACAACACAACCATCCGACCCGGATCTTTAAGTCTGCCCGCTGCCTGTCCGGCATCGTCGCCTGTACCAAAGAATATATCGGCGCGTTGCGCCCCTTTGATGGCAGAGCCCGTGTCCTGCGCAATCATCAATCGCCTGATCGGATCCTTGCCGTCCTTTTCGACCCATACAGGCGAGCCCAGCGGGGTATAAGCCGGATCAGCTGCAATGCTACGCATTGTTGTAACCGAGCGGTTCATTGCCCCCAAAGGGCCGCGTTCGGGTGCAACACGCGAAACTTCACGAAAGAACACGTAAGAGGGATTGTGAAACAGCAGTTCGGTGCCTGCCTCTGGGTTCTTGCGCACCCAGGATCGTATCCTCTGTGCGCTGACCTCATGCGCACCCAGCGCCCCGCGGCGCACCAATTCTACACCGATCGAGCGATAGGGGTGGCCATTCGCGCCACCATAACCAACCCGCAGCGCTGATCCATCCGGCAATCGAACACGACCGGACCCCTGGATCTGCAGAAAGAAGAGTTCAACCGGGTCATCGACCCAGGCGATTTCCAAACCGCGATTTTTCATCACATCGGTGGTCAACAACTCACGACGGCTGAGCCATTGTCCGGCTTCTCGCGCTTCGGGCGGCATCTTGTAAATCGGATATCGGTATTTGTCCGACCGGGTTCTAGAACCATCCAGTTCGGGTTCAAAATAACCCGTGAACAACGCGTCCTTACCATCTTCGACCAGAACAGGTCGGAAAAACAGTTCAAAGAACGCGCGTGCCGCATCCTGTTCATAGGTCTTGGCTACAGCGCACAGCGTTTGCCAGTCTGGGTCGCGCAGATCTCCACACGTATTCAGAAAAACTGAAAGGGCTGCGCCATGATCGTCCGCAGCCCAGCCATCCAGATCATCAAATGACAGAATCGCGCGCGTTGCCTCGGCTCCGGCAGCGCTTGCGGTGGTCATGAAGCCCACCAGAAATAGCGACCGGAGCGCGGCAATCATGCGTCCGTGGCAACAAGCAGCCAGTTCGGATCGTCCTTGCCCATGACACGGGCAAAGGTCCAGCTGTCCTTTTGGCGTTTGACGGTGTTGGGGTTGCCTTCGATGATATCGCCACCGCGATCACGTACGACCGAGGTCAGCTCACCTACGAAGTACATGGTGATCTCGGCTTCGTTGGTATCCTTGTCAAAGCGAGCATCGGTCAGCGTCGTTTCACGAACACCGATAAACTCAGCTTCGATAGTCAGCCCCTTGTCTTCGCGGTCAGCAACAACAGAAACGAAGGTGTCAAATACCTCTTCAGAAAGGAACGGCTGGATTTCATCCAGATTTCCCTTTTCGAACCCCATCACGATCATCTCGTAGGCACCGCGCGCGCCCTGAACAAACTCATTGACCGAAAATCCGGGTTCAACCCGCTTCATCGCGGCCAGGGTTTGCGCCTGTTCGCTGTCTTCGGGCACATGGTCGGTGATATCATGATCCGGGCCACCCTCGATCACTTCGAAATCAGGGCGCGATTTGCTTGCATCGGGCTGATGTTGCAGTGGCGGTTTCTCAAAACCCTCACGCGTGCCCAATACGCTTTTCAGGCGCAGGATCAGGAAAACGGCAATTCCGGCCAAGACCAGCAACTGGATCATAGGGTTGTCGCTCATTTCATTCTCTTTTCAGCGCCGGGACTTTGTGTACACGGCCTCATGCCACTATGTAGGTGACACTGGGTGGCAAGTCCACAGCCCGACATATGGTAAAGGATAACGCAAATGTATCTGTTCTTGGCATTTTTGTTGGTGCCCATCATCGAGATTGCCCTGTTCATTCAGGTTGGCGGTCTGATCGGATTGTGGCCAACGCTTGCCATCGTGGTTCTGACTGCGGTTCTTGGGACGGTTTTGGTAAGGACACAAGGTCGCATGGCATTGGGTCAGTTGCAGAAATCTTTTGCCGAACTGGATGATCCAACCGAGCCGCTGGCTCATGGTGCAATGATCCTCTTGTCAGGCGCATTGCTGCTCACACCGGGCTTTTTCACGGATGCCATTGGGTTTGCACTGCTAATTCCTGCCGTTCGGCTGGCTGTGTTCCGATATCTGCGGTCCAAAGTAACTGTTGCCTCTTTTCAGATGGGGTCCGGAACACAGTTCCGCACAGACAACAATCCTTTTGCTCAGGATGACGTGATTGACGGTGAATTCACCGAAGTTCGGGCCCGGCGTGACCCCGCAAAGCCATCAAAATGGGTCGAAGGGCCGCAGTAGCATTGAGGTGCCACGCCCAAGTTGATAAGCAGTGGCGAATTTTATTTTTGGAGTAGATCCATGGCCGAAGAAAACGCCACAGAAAACACCGCGGCCCAAGCCGCCCCTCAGGTTCAAATGCGTGTTCTGGGGCAGTTTGTCCGCGACATGTCGTTTGAAAACGTAATGGCACAAAAGGGTGTCTCAGGTGACGTTCAGCCTGAAATTTCGGTTCAGGTAAACCTGGATGCCAAGAAACGTGCGGCAGATCACCAGTTTGAAGTCTCGATCAAACTGAACCTGAACTCCAAAGCCAAGGGCATGGAAGATGTCCTGTTCGTGTTCGAAATCGACTATTGCGGTCTGTTCCACATCGAAGGCGTGCCAGAAGATCAGATGCACCCGTTCCTGATGATCGAATGCCCGCGGATGCTGTTCCCGTTCCTGCGCCGGATCGTCAGCGACGTAACGCGCGATGGTGGTTACCCGCCAGTGAACCTGGACAACATCGACTTTGTGGGTCTCTACCGCAATGAACTGATGCGCCGCCAGGCCGAGCAGGCACAAAAGACCGAAGCCTGATCAATTGAGCCGCGCCTGAAAACCTCAGGCGCGGGTCCACAGGGCGTTCTCGCCCAATTTCTCGACAAAAGCATCATGCGCCGCGCGCTCTTCCGCGGTGATCTTCGACGGCAGGGCCGTTGGGCGCGTTGTCGGGCGCCAGTCGTCGTCGCCGCCGGCAGCAGAAGCCGCACTGGTGGACAGGCCGAAATCCGGCTGCCGTCCACCAATAAGCTCCAGATACACCTCAGCCAGAATTTCCGAGTCGAGCAAGGCCCCGTGCAGAACACGGTTGGTGTTGTCGATGTTAAATCGGCGGCACAACGCATCCAGTGACGCAGGCGAGCCCGGAAATCGCTTGCGCGCAATCGCCAGTGTATCCAGCGCCTGATCCATCGGAATAGGCGGAAGTCCCATCCATTTGAGTTCCGCGTTCAGGAACTTCATATCGAACGAGGCGTTGTGGATGACCAGCTTCGAATCTTTGATGAAGTCGCGGAATCCCTGACCAACCTTTGCAAAGACCGGTTTGTCCTTCAGCGTGACCTCACCCTTTTCTGGAGGGCGGGGGCTTTCCAGCAGGTCGGGTCCAATCCCATGCACACCAAATGCCTCTTCGGGCATTGAGCGTTCCGGGTTGATATAGACGTGATAAGTCTCACCCGTGGCAACGTGGTTCCACAGCTCTACCGCACCGATCTCGACAATCCGGTCGCCGCCTTCTGGGTCAAATCCCGTGGTTTCGGTATCGAGTACAATCTCACGCATCTGACATCCCCGCCCGTATCTGCCTGACTATATCCTGCACCTGTGCACGGGCGTGGTCCAGCGTATCTGTCACGATCACGAAATCCGATCGCGCGCATTTTTCGTCATTCGGCATCTGTTTGGAACGAATTTGTTCGAACTGAGCCTCAGACATGGTTCCGCGTTCCATAACCCGACGTTTCTGTTCGTCGGCGGAAACAGATACACAGGCTACGGCATCCATGGTGGCGTCACCGCCTGTTTCAAACAACAAAGGGATGTCGAATACTAAAATATCAGCCGTTGAAGATTGCCTAAACGCTGCGCGATCCGCGGCAACCAACGGATGAACAATACTCTCGATCACCTTTAGTGCCTCAGAATTGTTTGAAATGATCTTTTTCAATGCATTCCGGCTGACCGCTTCGTCTTCGATTGCGTCTGGATATGCCTTCGACATTGGAGCAACGGCCGTACCACCTGCTGCATAAAGGCGATGAACAGCGGCGTCTGCATCCCACAGAGCACATCCTTCATCCACAAACATTCGGGCGGTTGTGCTTTTGCCCATCCCGATCGAGCCCGTCAGGCCAAGAGCAAAACTCATGCCAAGGCCGCCGCACGGGTTGCCGCATCAACTTCAGGTCGTGTTCCGAACCAGCGCTCAAATCCGGGAACCGCCTGATAGAGCAACATGCCCAACCCATCGACCGTCGTGCACCCAGCCTCTTCCGCTGTTTGCAGCAGCCGGGTTTTCAGCGGCGCGTAGACCAGATCGGTGACAACCGTTCCCGGTTGCAGCCCGTCCATGGGCACCCGTAGCTCGGGTTGGCCTTGCATTCCCAATGAGGTCGTATTGACCACAAGTTCGGCGTTTTCGATCACATTTCCGGCCTGTACCCAGTCTACCACGGTGATCCGCTGACCAAATTCCTCTTTCAAATGATCTGCACGGGTGCGCGTCCGGTTCGTCAGCAGGATCTCCGGCACTCCGGCATCAGCCAAAGCGCACAGGACTGCGCGCGCAGCACCTCCGGCACCCAGAACCACGGCTGGCCCATCCTTTGGATTCCAGTCAGGCGCTCCGCTTCGCAGGTTTTCCATGAAACCGTAGCCATCGGTATTATCTGCATGGATTGATCCATCATCACGGAAAACCAGCGTGTTGGCGGCACCAATCACCGAAGCCCGGTCAGAAACATGATCCGCCAGTCGCAGGGCAGCTTCTTTGTGTGGGACCGTAACGTTTGCACCAACAAATCCAGCCTTCGGCAAGGTACGCAGAACTGTTTCAAGATCTGCCGACGCAACATCCATCGGGATGTAGTGACCCGGCAACCCATAAGTTCTGAGCCAGTGACCGTGCAACTTGGGTGATCTGGAATGCGCTATGGGATGTCCGATAACCCCGGCCAGTGGAATGCGGTTCTCAGTCATTGTTCGATAACCCCTCGCAACGCCAGGAAATTGAGCAGTTCCAATAAGGGCATACCCAAAACATTAAAATAGTCGCCGTCAATGGTAGCAAACAGACGCACACCTTCTTCCTCAAGCTTGTATGCGCCCACGGCGTGGCGAATGCTGTCCCAGTTTCGCGCGACATATGACTTTAGATACGCATCCGAACTGGCACGCATACGCAAGCGAACTTGACCGACATGGCGCCAGATCGGTTCACCATCCATGTATATGACAGCAGCGGAAAGTAGCATATGTCGCTTACCCCGCATCGCCTTGAGCTGCGCCAATGCATCCTCGGGTGAACTGGGTTTGGAAAGCAACTGACCACCAAAATCCAATACCTGATCGCAACCCAAAACCATTGCGCCCGGTGTTTTGTCACTGACTTTGCGCGCTTTCAGTTCGGCCAGCGCATCAGCGATATCCCGTGGTGAAGCCTCTTCGGCCAATAGGGCGCGCTTGGCAGTCTCTTCATCGACGCGCGCCAACTGGACGGAAAACGGGACGCCGGCATTTTCCAGCAATTGCGCTCGGATTGCTGAACCAGAGGCCAGAACTAAGGGGACAGACATGTGGAAAACCCCGTGGGAAAAACGTTGAGTGTTCTCGAACGGTTTGTATGGTTTTCCTGTTGACACGCAACCCCGGGATTTTCGCGCAAAACTTCCATGAGTCGCTCGAACGCTATCCAATCGGGACAAGGATAACTTTGTAAACTTGGATAAGAGAGGTTTCCACAGTTACCCAAAGAGATATCCCCAGAATCTAAATATCTTAATGATATTAACTGATTGTTTTTAATGTATAAATTTCAATATCAACAAAATATGCCCTCTGAAAGACTATTCTATCCACCTGGGGAAAACACATGGGTAAAAAAGTAATCCACGGATTTTACTCACGCTACAAAACCATCTTCCTTTTTCTTTTCTTATTTTTTTATTAGGGAGGGTTCCGAGCAACGTCCGGAGCCAGAATGACTGATCTTCTTTTCACGCTGTACCCGTGGGTGAAGTCTTTGCACATCATGGCCGTGATCTCTTGGATGGCCGGCTTGTTCTATTTACCCAGACTGTTCGTCTATCACGTAGAAAAGGCACAATCGGTCGACGGAGCGCAGGAAATCTTCTTTGAAATGGAGGATAAGCTGCTTCGTGTCATCATGCGCCCTGCAATGATCGTGGCGTGGGTCTGCGGTTTGATCATGGTCTTCACGCCGGGGATTGTCGGATGGGACTGGTCGTGGCCCTGGGTCAAAGGTGCAGCCGTGATTGGAATGACCTGGTTCCATCACTGGCTGATGGCGCGACGCAAAGATTTCTTAGAGGGGCGAAATAAGCTCACTGGGCGCCAGTACCGCATGATGAACGAGGTACCGACCGTTTTGATGGTTATCATCGTTCTAGCGGTCGTTCTGAAGTTCTGAGGGCCTGTTTGACTCCGACTGCTGTCACGCTTATGTAGAGATCAACACGCCCGTCCGGGCGGCGTATCTTCCGTATTGAATTTCCACTCTGTGCCGCGACCTATGCGGACAAGGTTCGTATCATCATGACAACTGAATCCCTGAATCTGGCCGACCTGAAGGCCAAAAGCCCCAAAGACCTTCTGGCGATGGCCGAAGAGCTGGAGATCGAAAACGCCTCGACCATGCGAAAAGGCGAAATGATGTTCCAGATCCTGCGCGAACGCGCGGATGAGGGCTGGACCGTTGGCGGTGACGGTGTGCTGGAAGTCCTGCAGGACGGCTTCGGCTTTCTGCGCTCACCTGAGGCGAACTATCTGCCGGGTCCGGACGACATCTATGTCTCACCTGAAATGATCCGTCAGCATTCGCTGCGTACCGGTGACACGGTGGAAGGTGAGATCAAAGCCCCTGATGATAACGAGCGCTACTTTGCGCTGACCAAGGTCACCAAGATCAACTTTGAAGATCCTGAGAAGGCCAAGCACAAGATCCTGTTCGACAACCTGACGCCTCTGTATCCGGATGAGCGTCTGAAGATGGAAATCGAAGATCCCACTATCAAGGACAAGTCGGCCCGTGTGATCGACCTGGTGGCCCCCATCGGTAAAGGTCAGCGGTCGCTGATCGTGGCGCCGCCGCGGACCGGTAAAACGGTGATCCTGCAGAACATCGCGCACTCGATCGAACAAAACCACCCCGAGTGCTATCTGATCGTCCTGCTGATCGACGAACGCCCGGAAGAGGTGACCGATATGCAGCGCTCGGTGAAGGGTGAGGTTGTGTCCTCGACCTTTGACGAACCAGCGACACGTCACGTGGCCGTGTCGGAAATGGTGATCGAAAAAGCCAAGCGTCTGGTCGAACATAAACGAGATGTTGTTATCCTTCTCGACTCTATCACAAGACTTGGTAGGGCGTTCAACACTGTGGTGCCATCCTCGGGTAAAGTTCTGACCGGTGGTGTGGACGCAAATGCTCTGCAGCGACCCAAGCGTTTCTTTGGTGCGGCGCGGAACATCGAAGAGGGTGGTTCGCTGACCATCATCGCCACCGCCCTGATCGACACCGGCAGCCGGATGGACGAAGTGATCTTCGAAGAATTCAAAGGCACCGGTAACTCGGAAATCGTTCTGGATCGCAAGATCGCGGACAAGCGCGTGTTCCCGGCGATCGACATCCTCAAGTCCGGTACCCGGAAAGAGGACCTGTTGGTCGACAAGGGTGATCTGGCCAAGACCTTCGTTCTGCGCCGCATCCTCAACCCGATGGGCACCACCGACGCGATCGAGTTCCTGCTGTCCAAGTTGAAACAGACGAAGACGAACGGTGAGTTCTTCGATTCGATGAACACCTGACACAGGTCTTAAACGACGCGAGGCCTTCGAATGGATACGATATTCGCCTTGGCCAGCGCACAAGGCAAAGCAGGGGTGGCGGTCATCCGCCTCTCTGGCCCGCAGGCTCATGCAGCCGCGGGCGCGCTGACTGGTTCCGATTTACCACCCAGGGGAATGCGGTTGCGTGAGCTCCGTACAAGTGATGGATCACGGTTGGACGATGGGCTGGTTCTGACTTTTGCAGCACCGGCAAGCTTTACCGGCGAGGATGTCACCGAACTGCAAATTCACGGAAGCACCGCTTCGGTCAATGCGGTGTTGCGCTGCCTGTCCGATATGGAAGACCTGCGAATAGCAGAGCCTGGTGAATTCACCCGCCGGGCATTGGAAAACGGCAAGATGGATCTGGCTCAGGTCGAAGGCCTTGCAGATCTGATCGATGCCGAAACCGAAGCGCAGAGAAAGCAGGCCCAGACCATTCTGGCAGGTGAACTTGGGAACCTGGCCGAACGCTGGCGGCGGGATCTGATCCGGGCTGCTTCACTGTTGGAAGCAGTGATTGATTTTGCCGACGAAGAAGTGCCAACGGATGTATCACCAGAAGTTCGCAAACTGATTACAGGGGTAATGGGCGATCTGGAGCGTGAAGCGCGCGGGGTAAAGATTGCGGAGCGTATTCGTACGGGCTTCGAAGTCGCCATTGTTGGGTTACCGAACGCTGGAAAATCTACGCTTCTGAACGCTCTTGCAGGACGGGAAGCAGCGATTACGTCTGAATACGCCGGAACCACCCGAGATGTGATTGAAGTGCGAATGGACTTGGCTGGGCTACCAGTTACCCTTCTGGATACTGCCGGATTGCGCGAAACCGAAGATCATGTCGAAGGGTTGGGTATAGCGCTGGCCCGGAAACGTGCTGAAACAGCGGACCTGCGTGTGTTTCTGACAGATGACCCAACTGAGCTTGGGGTCGATATGCAGCCGGGAGATGTGCAAGTATTACCTAAATCAGATCTCAGGGGCAGTGGTGAAAACGGGATCTCGGGAAAGACAGGGCAAGGGATTGATCAACTGATTTCCCAGATTTCGCGTGTTTTGTCTGACCGAACCACAAGCACTGGTATTGCAACCCGGGAACGCCACCGCGTTGCAATGACAAAAGCACTGGACGCGCTTAGCCAGGCTATAACGGTTCTGGAATCAGGACCTGACCTGTATGATATTGCTGCCGAAGAGTTGCGCACAGCCATTCGGGCACTTGAATCTTTGGTTGGCAGAATAGATGTCGAGAATCTTCTGGATGAGATATTCTCCAGCTTCTGCCTTGGTAAGTAAGGAGTGTTTCACGTGAAACATTCACAGTTCGACGTCATTGTTATTGGTGCAGGTCACGCCGGTGCTGAGGCCGCGCATGCTTCAGCCCGTATGGGTGCTGTCACTGCTTTGGTAACCTTGTCAGAAACAGATATCGGTGTGATGTCCTGCAATCCGGCTATTGGCGGATTGGGTAAGGGGCATCTGGTGCGTGAGATTGATGCACTGGACGGCGTCATGGGGCGTGTTGCGGATCAGGCGGGTATACAGTTTCGTCTATTGAACCGTCGAAAGGGCCCTGCTGTTCAAGGCCCACGGGCTCAGGCAGACCGAGCCTTGTATCGTGCTGCGATGCAAAGAGAGACGCGAAATCGTGAACATCTTTCGGTGATTACCGGCGAAGTTGTTGATTTCCTGATGAATGAGAACCGTGTTTCAGGTGTGAAGCTTGCGGATGGTTCGGAAATCCCGGGGAAAACAGTAGTTCTCACCTCCGGTACCTTTCTGCGCGGTGTTATTCATATCGGAGATGTATCTCGCCCCGGTGGTAGAATGGGCGATCGACCATCTGTAAAGCTGGCAGAGCGGCTGGATACTTATTCACTACCTATGGCTCGCTTGAAGACGGGTACACCTCCACGTCTGGATGGTCGGACAATCGATTGGTCAGATTTGGAAAGGCAGGATGGTGACGAAGAACCTACCTTGTTTTCGTTCCTGTCCAAAACCGTTGTTGCTCCACAGATTGCTTGTGGCATCACACATACGAACGCCAAGACACATGAAATAATCGAAAAGAACCTCTCGCGCTCGGCGATGTACGGTGGTCATATAGATGGTGTGGGGCCGAGATATTGTCCTTCGATCGAAGACAAGATCGTTCGATTTGCGGATAAGGATTCACATCAGATCTTCCTTGAGCCAGAAGGGCTCAATGATCACACCATATATCCCAATGGGATCTCAACTTCGCTCCCCCAGGATGTGCAGGTGGAATATGTCCAATCGATAAAGGGATTGGAGAAGGCCGAGATTCTTCAGCCGGGTTATGCCATCGAATATGACTACATCGATCCCCGTGTGTTAACTGCTTCGTTGTCTCTTCCGGAGATTCCTGGGCTATATCTTGCGGGTCAGATCAATGGAACCACAGGATATGAGGAAGCAGCAGCCCAAGGGCTTGTTGCTGGTCTTAACGCCGCGTTGGAGGTTCAAGGGAAAGATCCTGTCCATTTCACGCGTGCCGATAGCTATATCGGAGTGATGGTGGACGATCTGACCACCCGTGGAGTCGCAGAGCCTTACCGTATGTTCACCTCGCGCGCCGAGTTTCGATTGTCGTTGCGCGCTGACAATGCAGATCAACGTTTGACGCCAATCGGGAGTCAGATTGGTTGCATTGGAAGTGAACGGCAGGCCTCATTCAACAATAAGATGGATAAGCTTGATAAAGTTAAGGGAAAGCTCACAGACCAAACCTATACGCCTAAAGAAATTCGCGCAGCTGGAATTGAGGTTAACCAGGACGGGAACCGACGCGATGGGATGGCGATTTTGGCATTTCCGAACGTCACCTTCGATGATCTGCTTCCTCTCGTTGAGGGATTGGGTGAAACCGAAGCTGACATTCGTCGGCAAGTAGAGCGGGATGCTTTATACGCAAACTACATTGCACGGCAGAAGCGCGATGTCGAAGCAATGAAGCGGGATGAATCGTATGTAATTCCACGCGATTTTGACTTCTTTGCTCTGGACGGTCTTTCCACGGAAATGAAGCAGAAGCTGTCCAATGCGAAGCCTGCAAACATAGCGCAGGCAGGGCGGGTTGAAGGTGTAACACCCGCAGCTTTGACGCTGGTCCTTGCTAAATTGCGGCGTGAACAGAAAGCGCTCAAGGCATGATCTCTGAAAACAATGCGGTTAAGCGTTTAGATGTTTCACGTGAAACATTAGACCGCCTGTCGATTTACGTCGATCTGGTTGCTCGTTGGAACCCAAAGATCAATTTGGTGTCGCGCAAAAGCCTGGAAGACATCTGGGATCGGCATATCCTGGATTCTGTTCAAGTCTTTCGTCTTGCGGACAAAGTTGATCACTGGGTTGATCTGGGAAGTGGTGGGGGTTTCCCGGGTATGGTCTGCGCAATCATGGCAATTGAGACTTCACCCGAAACGCGGTTTACATTTGTTGAAAGCGATCAGAGAAAATCCGCTTTTCTGAGAACTGTGTCTCGAGAATGCGGAGCTAACTGCAAAGTGATTTCCAAACGAATCGAAGCTGTTGAACCATTGAATGCCGACATACTGTCTGCACGTGCGTTGGCGGATCTGCGCCAATTAATGTCCTTTTGTGATAGGCATTTAGGAGAAAATGGCACAGCTTTGTTACCAAAGGGCGCAATCTGGAAAAAAGAGCTGTCTGATGCCCGCGAGGAATGGAATTTCGAAGCGGAGCCTATTACAAGTTTAACTGAACCCCAGGCCGTTATCCTGAAGATCAAAGGAGTCTCACGTGGTTGATCTGTCTCGCCCTTCAGGGCCCCGGATTATCGCGGTTGCCAATCAAAAGGGTGGGGTGGGAAAGACAACGACGGCGATAAACCTGGCAGCGGGATTGGCCGAAGCAGGGTGCAGGGTTCTGGTGGTTGATCTAGATCCACAGGGAAATGCCTCGACAGGTTTAGGTGTCGAAGACCGGGATTGGACGACCTATGATCTGATCCTGGACGACGCCCCGTTGAAAGCGGTTGTTCAGGAAACCGAGATCGGTGGTCTTTATGTGGTTCCTGCAACCGTCGATCTTAGCTCGGCTGATATTGAGCTTATTTCCAATGAAAAGCGCAGCTATCTTTTGCACGATGCGCTCAGACAGACTGCAATAGATGAGTTCTCGTTCGACTTTGTTCTGATTGATTGTCCGCCTTCGCTGAATCTTCTCACTGTAAACGCAATGGTTGCGGCGCATTCCGTCCTTGTGCCACTGCAAAGTGAGTTCTTTGCTCTGGAGGGGTTGTCACAACTGATGCTGACAATTCGTGAGGTTCGGCAGACCGCGAACCCGGATCTCAGAATCGAAGGTGTTGTGTTGACCATGTATGACAACCGCAACAACTTGTCCCGTCAGGTTGAAAAGGACGCACGTGACAATCTGGGTGAGATGGTATTTAAAACCAAAATACCCAGAAATGTGCGGGTCAGCGAGGCGCCATCATATGCGCTTCCGGTTTTGCAATACGATTCCGGGTCCTTGGGCGCTATGGCTTACCGGCATCTGGCGCGCGAGATCATGCATAAAAATAACAAAGTGGCCGCCTGAGCGGCTGTCAGGAGGGCGAGTTGAGCGCCA
The DNA here is from genome assembly GCF_056537005.1 of Ruegeria sp. CH6. Taxonomy (NCBI): domain Bacteria; kingdom Pseudomonadati; phylum Pseudomonadota; class Alphaproteobacteria; order Rhodobacterales; family Roseobacteraceae; genus Ruegeria; species Ruegeria sp. CH6. Next base: position 44,906 of record NZ_JBQFQS010000012.1, read on the forward strand.
AGAAAGGAAAACCCAGAGGTTTGGGGCGAGGGCTGTCCGCATTGATGGCGGATGTCACACAGGATGTTGAAGGCCGCGTTTCTGCTGAACCGCGCCGCCCGGACATGAAAGTTCCGATCGAAAAGCTTCGCGCCAACCCAAATCAGCCGCGTCGAACTTTTGCCCCTGAACAACTGGATGAGCTAGCGGCGTCGGTTAAGGAAAAGGGGATCATTCAGCCACTGATCGTGCGCGCTGTGAACGACAGCGAATACGAGATTGTTGCCGGCGAACGTCGCTGGCGCGCTGCGCAGATGGCGCAGTTGCACGATATCCCGGTAATTATACGCGAGTTTGACGATACCGAAGTACTGGAAGTCGCGATTATCGAGAACATCCAGCGCGCGGATCTCAACGCTGTTGAAGAAGCGGCAGGCTATAAGCAGCTGATGGATCGATTTGGCCATACGCAGGAAAAGCTGGCCGAGGCCTTGGGAAAAAGCCGAAGTCATATCGCCAACCTGCTGCGTTTGCTATCATTGCCGATTGATGTGCAAACCCTTGTAATCGAAGGGAAACTGTCTGCCGGTCATGCTCGGGCGTTGATTACGGCAGAAGATCCGTCGGAACTGGCAAAAATTGTTGTCCGTGACGGTTTGTCAGTGCGTGCAACCGAGGCTTTGGTGAAAAAGCAGCAACAAGGTGATGCAGATCGTCCTACGCCAAAGTCGCGGAACCTGAATGCGGGCAAGGATGCGGATACGCGGGCATTGGAAAAGGACCTTTCTGCGATCCTGGCCATGAAGGTTGCGATTAACCACAAGGCGGGTACTGAGACAGGGCAGGTAGTTCTCACCTACGAAAACCTTGATCAGCTGGACGATCTTTGCGCGAAACTCAGCCGTTAGGCCGGGTCCAGATAAAGATCATCACGCCGCTCAGTACGACAGCTTGAATGATCAGAACATGTGACGGAACTGAGAAAATCAGGGACAACCCAAAGACAGCGGCGACCGATATGGTGGCCGCTTTTTTTGCGGCTGGTCGAATTGCCCCGGATTGGTGCCAATCTATGATCATGGGGCCAAATGTTCTGTGGCTCAAAAGCCAGTTGTGCAGGCGGGACGATGAGCGCGCAAAAAAGAAAGCTGCCAGAAGGAGAAAGGGAACCGTTGGCAACAAGGGCAGCACTACACCGATTGCCGCCAGCGCAACACAAAGCAATCCCAATCCTGCCCAAAGAAACTGCATGCTTTACCCCAATAGTTCCCGAATAACGGCATTCAGAACTGCGCGACCATCTTTCGTCGCCTTTACACGGTTATCCTCCTGGCACAACATGCCAATCTCGCGGAGATCATCTAATTTGTCCTGATCGAGAGAGGTACCAGACAGTACTTTGAAACGATCAACATCTAGACCTTCTGCAATTCTCAAACCCATCATGAGGTATTCATTGGCTTGATCTGAGCGATTGAGCTCTTCTCTATGGGATTCACCGGAACCTGCTGAGACGGCATTTATCCATGTATTCGGGGACAGGTGCGTTTCAGTTGCGAATTTGCGCCCTTGTGATGTGACGCGGCCATGGGCTCCGGGGCCAATTCCAACATAATCACCATAGCGCCAGTAGATCAGATTGTGCTGAGATTCCGCTCCGGGCCGAGCATGGTTCGAGACTTCGTAGGCTGGCATGCCGCGGCTTTCGCAGATTTCCTGAGTCGCAAGGTACATGTCAGCCGCGCTGTCATCCTCGGGCAGACCGCGTAGTTTGCCGATTGCATAGCGGTCACCGAACGCGGTGCCGTCTTCGATCGTCAACTGATAAAGGGACAGGTGGTCGACAGCCATCGCAAGTGCTTCGTTCAATTCTGCGCGCCACGCCTCTACAGTTTGATGCTGGCGCGCATAGATCATGTCAAAGCTGACGCGATCAAAGCAGTTTCGTGCGATATCGAACGCTGCGCGCGCTTCAGCCACTGTGTGGATGCGGCCGAGCCGTTTCAGGTCTTCGTCGTTCAAAGCCTGAACACCCATGGAAATGCGATTCACCCCGGCGTCACGGTAGGCGACAAAGCGACCAGCTTCGACTGATCCGGGATTGGCCTCCAGCGTGATTTCCATGTCGTTGGCAGGGCGCCACAAGGCCCGCGCTTCATCAATCACTGCTGCGACAGTTTCAGGGTTCATCAGAGACGGAGTGCCGCCGCCAAAGAAGATCGTATTCAAGACCCGGTCTGGCGTTTCATATGCCGAGCGTTTTAGCTCACTCAGATATGCATCAAGCCATTGTTTTTGATCAATTTTCTTGGATACATGACTGTTGAAGTCACAATAGGGGCACTTGGCCTCGCAAAAAGGCCAATGCACATACAGGCCAAAGCCCCCGTTGCGCCAATCATCCGCCAAAGCAGCCCTTCACGAACATCTCCACCGCGCGACCGCGATGGCTGATCTTGTTCTTTTCCCAGCGATCCATCTCGGCAAAGGTAATGTCGTATCCGTCAGGGACAAACATTGGGTCATAGCCGAACCCTTCGGAACCGCGGATCGGCCAGACAAGGTGGCCTGGCGCGACGCCTTCGAACACTTCATCATGACCATCGGGCCAGGCCAGAACCAGCGTGCTGCGGAATTGAGCGGTGCGCGGGTGCGGGGCGTCTTTGGCCTCCAATTCGTTATGCGCGCGGGTCATCGCCATCAGGAAATCACGGCCATTGCCGGTTTCTGCCCAGTCGGCAGTGTAAACACCCGGCGCGCCGTCCAGCGCGTCGATGGTAATCCCGGAATCGTCCGACAGGGCAGGCAGGCCGGTGGCCTTGGCAGCGGCATGCGCTTTGATCCGGGCATTGCCGACGAATGTATCTTCGGTCTCCTCGGGTTCCGGCAGGTTCATCTCACCTGCGCCAACAACCGTCACACCAAAGGGTTCGAGGAGATGAGTCATCTCCTCAAGTTTGCCTTTGTTATGCGTGGCAACCAGCAGCCTGTCCCCGTCGAACTTGCGGGTCATGCGGTGGCAGCCTTTTGGGCAGCGGCCAGCTCGGCAACGCCTTTTTCGGCCAGATCCATCAGCTGATCCATCTGTGCGCGGCTGAAGACAGAACCTTCGGCGCTCATCTGAACTTCGATCAGTTTGCCCGAACCGGTCATGATGAAATTGCCATCGACGCCGGCTTCGCTGTCTTCTGGGTAGTCCAGATCCAGCACCGGTTGGCCTGCATAGATACCGCAAGACACCGCTGCAACCGGATCGACCAGCGGGTCAGAAATCACGTCGCCAGCTTTCATCAGCTTGTTCACGGCCAGACGCAGCGCAACCCAACCGCCGGTGATCGAAGCGCAGCGGGTGCCGCCATCGGCCTGGATCACATCACAGTCCACGGTGATCTGACGTTCGCCCAGTGCAACCCGATCCACACCGGCGCGCAGAGCGCGGCCGATCAGCCGCTGGATTTCTACCGTGCGACCACCTTGCTTGCCACTGGCTGCCTCGCGCCGCATCCGGGTGTTGGTTGCGCGGGGCAGCATACCGTATTCGGCAGTGACCCAGCCCAAACCCGAGCCTTTGATGAACGGCGGCACGCGATCCTCGATCGTGGCGGTGCACAGCACGTGGGTGTCGCCCATTTTGATAAGGCAGGAACCTTCGGCATGTTTGGTGAACCCTGTTTCGATTGAAACCGGGCGCATTTCGCTTAAATCTCGTCCAGAGGGTCGCATGGAAAATCCTTTGTTTGCTGGGTTGGGGATAACGTCCCCGTGCCTTAGGATGCAACCCCGATTGACCTTTCATTTGCCTGCGATTTAATGCCGGTCCAGCAGGGGAAGACGCATGAGCGAAGCGCGCAAAATTCTGGACGAGATGAATGACCGGTCACGCGAAGTGTTCCGGCTGATCGTCGAGAGCTATCTGGACAGCGGAGAACCGGTTGGCAGCCGTACGCTGACCCGCACTTTGTCGGAGAAGGTCAGCGCCGCGACCGTGCGCAACGTGATGCAGGATCTGGAGTTTCTCGGCTTGCTTGACAGCCCGCATGTCAGTGCGGGGCGGATTCCCACGCAGCAAGGGCTGCGAATGTTCGTGGACGGATTGCTGGAAGTGGGTGATCTGGGCGCGGATGATCGGCAGAAGCTGGACGAAACATTAGGCTCTAATGCAGGCGATGTGGGCGGAATGCTGGATCGTGTCGGTTCGGCCTTGTCACACGTGACACATGGCGCATCGCTGGTTCTGACGCCCAAACATGAATCCGAGATCAAGCATATCGAATTCGTTTCATTGGCCCACGACCGCGCTTTGGTGGTTTTAGTCTTTGCCGATGGGCATGTTGAAAACCGCCTGTTTACGCCTCCTCCGGGACAGACGCCCAGTTCGATGCGCGAAGCGGCGAACTTCCTGAACGCACTAATTGAAGGGCGCACGCTCAGTGAACTGCGGCGTCAGATGCAGTCCCAGATCACAGCGCGCCGGCAGGAAATCGATGTTTTGGCGCGTGAGATGGTTGAAAGTGGCATGGCCGCCTGGGATGGGGACGGCACCGACTCAGCCCGTTTGATCGTGCGCGGGCGGGCGAATCTGCTGGGAGAACCCGGCGAGGCTGAGGAGTTGGACCGAATCCGAACGCTGTTTGATGACCTCGAGCGCAAGCAGGACATCGCTGAATTCCTCGAATTGACCGAGGAAGGCGAGGGTGTGCGCATTTTTATCGGGTCTGAGAACAAACTTTTCTCACTTTCGGGTTCCTCTTTGGTGGTGTCTCCATATATGAACGCTGATCGAAAGATAATCGGTGCGGTCGGGGTCATCGGACCCACACGTCTGAATTATGGACGGATCGTGCCGATCGTGGATTATACGGCGCAACTGGTCGGCAAGCTGATTTCCGACCGGAGCTAGAGGGTAAGAGATGGCAGAGCCCAAGAACGAAGATTTTCTGGACGATATCGCAACCGCCGAGGCGGAAGAGCTGGCCGAGGAATTTGCCGAGATCAGCGAAGAGGCGCTGGAAATTGATGCGCTGCGTGCTGAGCGGGACGATTTCAAAGACAAGTTCATGCGTGCACTGGCGGATGCAGAAAACGCGCGCAAGCGTGGTGACAAGGCCCGTCGGGATGCTGAACAGTACGGCGGATCGAAACTGGCCCGCGACATGCTGCCGGTTTACGATAACATGAAACGTGCGCTCGAGGCAGCAACCGACGAACAGAAAGAAGTGGCAGGACCCCTTCTGGAAGGCGTCGAGCTGACCATGCGCGCGTTGAAGGACGTATTCCAAAAGCACGGGATCGAGGTGATCACGCCCGAGGTTGGTGACCGGTTTGATCCGAATGTGCATGAGGCGATGTTTGAGGCACCGGTCCCCGGCACCCGTGCTGGTGACATCATTCAGGTTTCGGCCGAAGGCTTCATGCTGCACGACCGCCTGCTGCGCCCGGCGCAGGTTGGGGTATCTTCGACCCCGGCAAGCTGAACGATTTCAGTTCAAACGAGTATTGAGGCGGTCAGGTTCTGGCCGCCTCTTTCAGTTTGTAGATCAGGTCCAATGCTTCACGTGGAGTCAATTCGTCCGGCAGGATTTCATCGAGCATGTCGGTGACAGGTGATGCCTTGGGCGCAGGTGGTGGCGGAGGGGGCGCAGCCGAAAACAAAGGTAGGTCGTCGATCAGGGCTTTTTGCTTACCGCCTTCGCGTTCGGTTTTTTCCAGCTGATCCAGCACGATACGCGCGCGTTCGACCACAGATACCGGCAGTCCGGCCAATTGGGCGACCTGTACACCATAGGATCTGTCTGCTGCACCTTTATGAACCTCGTGCAGAAAGATGACCTCACCTTCCCATTCTTTCACTGCGACAGTGGCGTTTTCGGCGCCTGCAAGTTTGCCGGCCAACGCGGTCAATTCGTGGTAATGCGTTGCAAACAGGGCCCGGCATTTGTTCGAGGCGTGCAGATGTTCCAGCGTGGCCCAGGCGATAGATAAGCCGTCATAAGTGGCGGTGCCGCGGCCGATTTCATCCAGAATGACAAGGGCACGATCATCCGCCTGATTGAGAATGGCAGCGGTTTCGACCATTTCGACCATAAAGGTCGAGCGCCCGCGTGCCAGATCATCCGACGCTCCGACGCGGCTGAACAACTGGCTGACAAGGCCGATATGCGCCCGTTCTGCCGGGACGTAGCTGCCCATCTGGGCCAGCAGGGCGATCAGCGCATTCTGACGCAGGAAGGTCGATTTACCCGCCATGTTGGGACCGGTCAGCAGCCAGATCGCCGCGCCATCGTTGGCGCTGAGATCGCAGTCATTGGCGATGAAGGCGTCACCGCTTTGCTGGCGCAGGGCGTGTTCGACAACCGGATGTCTGCCACCCTGAACATCGAATGCGCGCGAGGTGTCGACTTGTGGGCGGCACCAGTTTTCTCCACGCGACAGATCGGCCAAAGCGGTGGTTAGATCCAGCTCAGCCAGCCCTCGGGCGGCTTGGTTCAAGCGGGCGGCTTTTCCCAGAATTTCATCAGAAAGCCTTTGATAGAGCCGCTTTTCGATCTCCAGCGCCAGATTTCCGGCGTTCAGAATACGGGTTTCGATCTCGGACAGTTCGACTGTGGTGAACCGCACCTGATTGGCTGTGGTCTGCCGATGGATGTAGGTTTCGCTGAACGGGGGGTTCAGCATTTTCTCGGCATGGGTGGCTGTAGTTTCAATGAAGTAACCCAGCACGTTGTTGTGCTTGATCTTCAGAGACGTGATGCCGGTATGTTCCGCGTATTTTTGCTGAAACCCGGCGATGACTGAACGGCCTTCGTCGCGCAGGGTGCGGGCCTCGTCCAGCTCGGCATCGTACCCCGGCGCGATAAAACCACCGTCGCGCGCCAGCAGCGGGGGTTCTGCTACAAGGGCGTCATCGAGCAGGCTCAGTAGGTCATCGAAACCAACCAGATTTTGCAACGCCGCTGCCAGAAGGACAGGTAACTCCTGATCCGCGCAAAGCCCGGCAATCGCTGATGCCTGTGTCAGGCCGTTTCGAATGGCGGCCAGATCACGGGGGCCGCCGCGATCCAGTGACAGGCGGGACAGAGCCCGGTCCAGATCGGGGGTCTTGCGCAGCGCTTCGCGCAGATCCGATGCGATCAGGCTATCTTCGGCAGCGAAACTCACCGCATCCAACCGTCCATGGATGACGTCCAGATTGCGGGAGGGGCTGGAAAGGCGTTGCTCCAACAGGCGCGCGCCACCAGGTGTTACTGTGCGATCCACCACGGACAGTAGTGAGCCAGCGCGACCTCCGGACAGGGAGCGAGTCAGTTCCAGATTGCGTCGAGTTGCAGCGTCGATCTGAACAACGCGGTCTTCGGATTCCTTGAGCGGGGTCTGCAGCAGCGGTAGTTTGCCCTTTTGAGTGATCTCCAGATAGTCGATCAACGCACCCATGGCCGAGATTTCGGCGCGTCCAAAACTGCCGAACGCGTCCAGAGCGCCCACGTGGAACAAGCCGCAGATGCGTTTTTCCGCCGCAGTGCTGTCAAAGCTGGCGCGCCCGATTGGTGTGAGCGAGATACCCAAATCCATAACCGGTTCGTTCAGTTTGTCCTGAATCCCATCGGCCACGATCAGCTCGGATGGTGCCAGTCGTGCCAGCTCCGGGCTAAGACGCACGGACGTCAAAGGCATCACGTGAAACGCCCCGGTCGAGATATCAGCCCAGGCCAGTGCAGCCTCATCCCGGACCTCGGCATATGCGGCAAGGAAGTTGTGGCGGCGGGCTTCCAACAGGGCGTCTTCGGTCAGTGTGCCGGGCGTCACCAGACGCACGACATCGCGCTTTACCACCGATTTAGAGCCTCTTTTCTTTGCCTCAGCGGGGCTTTCCATCTGCTCGCAGACGGCGACACGAAACCCTTTGCGGATCAGTGTCAGCAAATAGCCTTCGGCCGCGTGAACAGGGACGCCGCACATCGGAATGTCGCTTCCGTTGTGCTTGCCGCGCTTGGTCAGGGCGATGTCCAGCGCTTCGGCTGCGTTGACGGCATCCTCAAAGAACATCTCGTAAAAGTCGCCCATGCGGTAAAACAGCAGGGCGTCGGCATGGGCCTCTTTGATCTCGAGATATTGCGCCATCATCGGCGTGACTGTGGACAAAGGTGTCCCCCTTCTGGCGTGTTCCGGGCGCGACCTTACAAATCCGCCACCCGCGACGAAAGGTGAAAAGTATTCTCGTTGAGGCGCGCCTCTTGCTGCGCTATGAGGCGAAAGCCCAACAGATGTAAAGAAACGACCTATCTCATGCCTAAAGCGAAGATCACCAAAGAAGAGGCGCTGGCCTTTCACCTCGAACCAACTCCCGGCAAGTGGGAGGTTCAAGCCACCGTCCCGATGACCACTCAGCGTGATCTGTCGCTGGCCTACAGCCCCGGCGTGGCTGTTCCATGTGAAGCCATCGCGGAATCCCCGGAAACAGCCTACGACTATACCAACAAGGGCAATCTGGTTGCTGTGATTTCAAACGGCACAGCGGTTTTGGGTCTTGGCAATCTGGGTGCGCTGGGCTCGAAACCGGTGATGGAGGGCAAGTCAGTCCTGTTCAAACGGTTCGCCGATGTGAACTCGATCGATATCGAACTGGATACCGAAGACCCGGATGAGTTTTGTCGTGCCGTGCGCCTGATGGGGCCGACCTTTGGTGGCATTAACCTTGAAGATATCAAAGCGCCCGAGTGTTTCATCATCGAACAGCGCCTGAAGGAAGAGATGGATATCCCTGTCTTTCACGATGACCAGCATGGTACGGCGGTGATCTGCGCGGCGGGCCTGCTGAATGCGCTGCATATTTCGGGCAAAAAGATCGAAGACGTAAAGATCGTCCTGAATGGCGCGGGTGCTGCAGGGATCGCCTGTATCGAGTTGCTTAAGTCGATGGGCGCACGGCATGAGAACTGCATCGTCTGTGACACCAAAGGTGTAATCTATCAGGGCCGCACCGAGGGTATGAACCAGTGGAAGTCGGCGCATGCCATCACCACGGATCTGCGCACTCTGGAAGAGGCCATGAAGGGCGCGGACGTCTTCCTGGGCGTGTCGGTTAAGGGCGCTGTGACGCAGGATATGGTCGCGTCAATGGCGGATAATCCGGTGATTTTTGCGATGGCAAACCCGGATCCCGAGATCACGCCGGAAGAGGCGCATGAGGTGCGGGTAGATGCGATCGTCGCCACCGGGCGCAGCGACTATCCGAACCAGGTGAATAACGTTCTGGGTTTCCCTTACCTATTCCGTGGTGCGCTGGACATTCACGCCCGTGCCATCAATGACGAGATGAAGATCGCCTGCGCCCACGCGTTGGCACGTCTGGCGCGCGAAGATGTGCCGGATGAAGTTGCCATGGCCTATGGAAAATCGCTGACCTTTGGCCGCGATTACATCATTCCGACGCCATTTGACCCGCGCCTGATCCACCGTATCCCACCTGCTGTTGCCAAGGCCGGTATGGATACTGGCGCAGCTCGTCGCCCGATCATCGACATGGACGCCTATGAGCTGAGCCTGAAATCCCGCATGGACCCGACTGCCAGCATCCTGCGCGGCCTGAACGCACGTGCCCGCGCAGCGCAAAGCCGCATGATCTTTGCCGAGGGTGACGATCCGCGCGTTCTGCGTGCAGCGGTCATGTATCAGCGCTCGGGTTTCGGAAAGGCGCTGGTTGTTGGTCGTCCCGATGACGTCAAAATCAAACTTGAGGCCGCAGGGCTTGGCGATGCTGTTCGTGAGCTGGAGGTGGTGAACGCCGCCAACACCATGCACCTCGATGCCTATAAGGAGTTCCTCTATAAACGTCTGCAGCGTAAGGGATTTGACCGGAAGGATATCCACCGTCTGGCCGCGCGTGACCGGCACGTGTTCTCATCTTTGATGCTGGCCCATGGACACGGCGATGGTCTGGTTACGGGCGCAACCCGGAAATCAGCGCATGTGTTGGATCGGATCAATCACGTCTTTGACGCGGATGCGGCCCATGGCGCTGCCGGTGTCACCGCATTGCTACACAAGGGCCGGATCGTCCTGATGGGCGATACGCTGGTTCACGAATGGCCGGATGAGAACGATCTGGCCAATATCGCAGAGCGCGCAGCAGCCGTTGCCCGCCATATGGGTCTGGAACCGCGCGTTGCTTTCGTCAGCTTCTCGACCTTTGGCTACCCGGTCTCGGAACGTGCTGAAAAAATGCATGTCGCCCCCGAAGTTCTGGACGGGCGCGGTGTGGATTTCGAATACGAAGGTGAGATGACCGTCGACGTTGCCCTGAACATGGATCAGCAAGAGGCTTACCCGTTCTCGCGCCTGACCGGTCCCGCGAACATTCTGATCGTCCCCGCACGGCATTCCGCCAGCATCTCGACCAAGCTGATGCAGGAAATGGGTGGCGCGACCGTTATCGGCCCGATCCTGTCGGGTGTCGATAAACCCATCCAGATCTGTTCGACCGTTTCGACTGCAAACGACATCCTGAACATGGCCATCCTGGCCTCTTGCGATATCGGATAAGCGATGACGATCTGGAACCTTGGCTCAATCAATGCCGATATGGTCTACGGCCTGCCGCACCTGCCCGGGCCGGGTGAAACCCTTGCGGCCAAGGGGCTGGAACGGTTTCTGGGCGGCAAGGGTGCGAACATGTCCGTTGCCGCGGCACGTGCCGGATCTCAGGTCAGCCATATCGGAGCTGTCGGACCTGACGGGCGCTGGGCCAAGGACCGTCTGACCGAGTATGGCGTGGATACGCGCCATATCACCGAAGTGGATGTACCAACCGGGCATGCAATCATCGCGGTCGATGCCGAAGGTGAGAACCTGATCGTTCTTTACCCGGGGTCCAACCACGCGCTTGAGGTTCAGCAGCTGGAACAGGCGCTGTCTTTGGCCAAATCAGGTGATCTGCTGGTTATGCAGAATGAAACCAATGCACAGGTCGAGGCTGCCCGACTGGGGCATGAACTTGGTCTGACAGTCTGCTACGCAGCAGCGCCGTTTCAGGCGGATGCGGTTCAGGCTGTCTTGCCCTATCTGGATTTTTTGATCCTGAACCAGATTGAAGCGGAGCAGTTACAGCAAGCCACCGGTCTCAGCGCTGCAGACTTGCCGGTCGAGCATGTGGTCGTGACACTTGGTTCCGATGGCGCCCGCTATCATCAGCGCGGCAATGATCCGGTGGAGTTTGATGCCCACAAAGTTCAGGCCGTGGATACGACCGGGGCAGGTGATACCTTTACCGGCTATGTCCTGGCCGGGATGGACCGAGGCATGCCGCTGGCGCAGGCCATAACACAGGCAAACCGTGCCGCAGCTTTGATGGTGACGCGACACGGTACCGCTGATGTGATCCCTGATCTCAAGGAAGTTCAGGCGGCTCGTTTCGATTAGGAACCGACAAAGGGTGCTGCACTGCCCCAAAGCTGTTTTACCCGGGCGTCGCGACCGCAGGCCTTGCGATAGGCTTTGTATGCATTCTTTTGGCGCTTTGGACCAAAACGGGTGAAGACCAGTTTGTCTCCCTTGTAGTAATCCTGGTGATAGGCTTCAGCCGGATAAAAGGTTGATTGTTGCAGGATTGGCGTCACAACCTTTTGTCCCAATGCCTGCTGTGCATTTGCCTTAGCCTTCTGCGCCTGTGCTTTTTCGCCTGCGTTAGAGACGAAAATTGCCGTCCGATAGCTTTCCCCACGGTCACAAAACTGGCCACCTGAATCTGTTGGGTCGACCGAGCGGAAGAACATGTTCAACAGTGTTTCACGTGAGACGCGGGCGGGGTCAAAGGTGATCTGTACGGCCTCGTAGTGGCCTGTACCGCCTTTGGAAACTTGATCGTAGGTCGGGTTCGCAGATTTGCCGCCGGTATAACCCGAGACTGCGCCGATCACGCCAGGTACCGATTCAAAATCGGACTCAACGCACCAGAAACAGCCGCCGGCAACGGTCAGTGTTTCGGTGCCCGCCGCAGGTGCAGGCATCGCGCGTAACAACGCAACCAGAGCAATCAGAACAAACAGAAGAGCGGACTTGAAATGGTCGAAACTGTAATTCCGGGTCATGGCAGATCTCCTTTGAGATCAGGCTGCCGTGCGACCCGGAAGTTGGCAATCCACTGACATCATTTGTCACGTGCTGGTGAGACGAGTTTATCGGTCAGCCCAACAACTGCCCCAGTTTCATCGCGACACCCATGTCGCCTGAAATCTTGAGCTTGCCCATCATCACACCCGTCATCGGGTTCAGTTTACCGGTCAGCAACTTGCCCAGATTGTCACGAGAGATGCGAATGGTGCAGTCGGTATCTCGATCCTGTGTCGTCGCAGTGTTGTCGGCGAGGACGATGACACCATCCTCACCGCAATCGAACTTGAGCGATCCGTCAAAGGTTTTGTCGCCCAGACCCTTTTGGATACCGTCTGCTATTTCCTGAAGCATATGAATTCCTTTCGCAGTTGTGCCCTGCGTAAAGAGAAGTCTCAGCTTCAGGCAAGCATGACCCTACTGGAACCAGCCAGGGCTAGCCGTTGATCAACGCCTGTTTGGTTGGCTCACAGATCTGACCGTCATAAAAAGCTGTCAGGACATCCTGAAACTCGGATGGTGCATCGGGTACAGCCGCAAACAAAGTCATGGACGAGCGTAGCTTCTTGGCATCGACCTTTCCCAGAATACCAGCCGGGTCCGAGCCCTTGTGCGACAGCATCAGGCGGGACACCTGAATCAGGCGTTCACGCAGGACCGGATGCCCAAGATAGGCGGTTGCCTCATCCAGATCTTCGATTCCGTAAAGCTGGGCCATATGAGATTGGCCCAATTCTGCCAGTTGCGGAAAAACGAACCACATCCAGTGACTGGTTTTCTGCCCCTGTTCAAGTTCACGCAGGACATCCGGCCAAACCGTGTCCTGCGCTTCGATGAACATTTCGAGCTCTTCGTTTATGCCTTCGTCTTCAGTCACTTGGACAAACGCTTGTCACGAGCGGCCAGAAGTTTCAGACGCAGAGCGTTCAGCTGGATGAAACCAGCCGCATCGGTCTGGTCATAAGCACCGGCGTCTTCCTCAAAAGTCACGTGCGCTTCGGAGTACAGCGAGTGATCCGACCAGCGGCCCACGGTCGAGGCCAGACCTTTGTACAGTTTCACACGGACGGTGCCGGTGACATGTTCTTGCGACTTGTCGATGGCTGCTTGCAGCATTTCCCGCTCGGGCGAGTACCAGAAGCCGTTATAGATCAGCTCGGCATATTGCGGCATCAGCTGGTCTTTCAGGTGCATCGCGCCACGGTCCATGGTGATGGACTCGATACCGCGGTGCGCTTCCAGCAGGATGGTGCCGCCGGGAGTTTCATAGATGCCACGCGATTTCATACCGACGAAACGGCCTTCGACCAGGTCCAGACGGCCAATGCCGTGCTTGCCGCCATATTCGTTCAGCTTGGTCAGGATAGTGGCAGGGCTCATCGCTTCGCCATTGATGCTGACTGCGTCGCCTTTTTCAAATCCGATTTCGATGAACTCGGGCTCGTTCGGCGCGTCTTCGGGATGGACGGTGCGCTGGTAGACATAGTCGGGCGCCATATCGGCGGGGTCTTCCAGAACCTTGCCCTCGGAAGAGGTGTGCAGCAGGTTGGCATCGACCGAGAAGGGGGCCTCACCGCGTTTGTCCTTGGCGATCGGAATCTGGTGTGCTTCGGCCCATTCGATCAGACGGGTACGGCTGGTCAGATCCCACTCGCGCCACGGGGCGATGACCTTGATTTCGGGGTTCAGTGCGTAGGCGGCCAGCTCAAAACGGACCTGATCGTTGCCCTTGCCGGTGGCACCATGCGCCACAGCGTCGGCACCGGTTTCTTCAGCGATCTCGACCAGGCGCTTGGAAATCAGCGGCCGCGCGATCGAGGTGCCAAGCAGGTACAGACCTTCGTATTGCGCGTTGGCGCGGAACATCGGGAAGACGAAGTCGCGAACGAACTCTTCGCGGATATCCTCGATATAGATGTTCTCGGGCTTGATCCCCAGCATCTCAGCCTTTTGGCGTGCCGGCTCAAGCTCTTCACCCTGACCCAGATCGGCGGTGAAGGTGACAACCTCACAGCCATACTCGGTCTGCAGCCATTTCAGAATGATCGAGGTATCAAGGCCACCGGAATAGGCCAGAACAACTTTCTTGGGCGCGGACATCTGACTTCCCTTTATGCGTAGAACGATTGGCCCCTAGCGGGTTTTCGACCCGGGGGCAAGTTGCGAGCATTGACGCAGGACGGGAATTGGGATGAAACGATTGCAAAGATAACAAGGATTGGTTGAGAGGGCGGTTCAGAATGCTTGGTTGGCAGATTTTCATCCATTCAGTTCGAATGGTGTTCAGTAATCTACTGGAAGCTCTGCAGATTGGATTGGTACCATCAGTTGCCGCCGCAATATTCAGTACCCTCGTCTTGGGCCTGGCGAGTGCGAACGGGATTGATGCGGGTGATCCAGCAATGCACTTGACTGCGAAAGACGCGCTGAACGTCGTTGTAGCAGCGTTGATCAATATCCTAGTGAGCTTGTGGATTTTCGTCGCCTGGCATCGGTTCGTACTGCTCGAAGAGTATCCCAAAGGTTGGATCCCATCGTTCAATTTAGATCGGATAGGGGCCTACATCTGGTGTACCGTCCAGCTTATTGTCGTTTGCGTGATTGCATCGGTGGTAATTCTGGTGCCGTTGCTCTTGGTTGGCTCAATTTTGGCCGCCATCGTGCCGCCATTGGGTTACCTGCTTCAACTTTTGCCGTTTGCCGCCTTCTTTGTTGTCTATGTGCTTTTCATAAGGCTTGGCGCAGCCTTGCCAGCAGCGGCGATTGGGGAACCGCTTGGTTTTATGGACGCAAAAAAAGCAACTGAAGGCTCTAACGGCACCATCACAATTGTTGTGTTGATTCTGGCGTTTGTTCAGGTTGTCCTCAGTCTTCTGATCTTTCAGGCCAGTCAGATCTTGCCTATAGTGGGAATAGCAAGCCAAACGATTATCGGGCTGGTCATTTCACTGGTAAATGTCAGTGTTTTGACCACGGTGTACGGTATTTACGTCGAAAAACGCGAGCTGGCCTAATACCCGTACACATATGTATTCCTTGCCCTTTGGGCAGCGATACGACACTGAGACCGATATGACCGATTTCATGACCCGCGCCCGCGCTGCCGAACAGGCGATGCGCACTGTGTTTCCTGCAACGCCACTGCAGCGGAATGCTCATCTGTCCGATCGCTACGGGGCCGATATCTGGCTCAAGCGCGAAGACCTCAGCCCGGTGCGGTCCTACAAAATCCGCGGGGCGTTTAATGCCATGCGTAAGCAGCAGGGTCAGGAATTGTTTGTGTGTGCCAGCGCAGGCAATCATGCACAGGGTGTGGCCTATATGTGTAAGCATCTGGGCGTAAAGGGCGTGATCTTCATGCCGGTGACGACCCCCCAGCAGAAAATTCAGAAGACCCGGATTTTCGGCGGGGATAACATCGAAATTCATCTGACCGGCGACTATTTTGATGACACGCTGGCGGCCGCGCAAAGTTGGTGTGCGCAGCAGGGCGGGCATTTCCTGTCTCCTTTTGACGATGATGACGTGATTGAAGGCCAGGCTTCGCTGGCGGTTGAGATCGAAGCCCAGTTGGGTGCTGTCCCGGATCACGTAATCCTGCCGGTGGGTGGGGGCGGTATGTCCTCTGGTGTTGCGACATGGTTCGGGGATCGCTCGCATTGCCTGTTTGTCGAACCTGCAGGTGGGGCGTGCCTGCGTGCTGCGCTTGCTGCTGGTCATCCCGTTGCTTTGGATCATGTGGATACCTTCGTAGACGGCGCTGCCGTCGGTCGCATTGGAGCGAAGCCATTTGAGCTTTTGCGTTCACGACACCTCTCAGACGTACTGGTCATGTCCGAGGATCGCATCTGCGCAACCATGATCGAGATGCTCAATGTCGAGGGCATCGTTCTGGAGCCAGCAGGCGCTTTGGCCGTCGAAGCGATAGGTGACGTTCAGAGTTTTGTTCGCGGCAAAACGGTTGTCTGTGTCACCTCGGGCGGGAACTTTGATTTTGAGCGTCTGCCCGAGGTCAAAGAGCGGGCGCAGCGTTATTCCGGTGTGAAGAAGTACTTCATCTTACGTCTGCCGCAGCGTCCGGGTGCACTGAAGGAATTTCTCGGCATACTCGGGCCGGAAGATGATATTGCCCGCTTCGAATACATGAAGAAATCGGCTCGCAATTTTGGTTCGGTCCTGATCGGAATCGAAACTCGCAAACCTGAGAATTTTATGCGCCTGTTTGCTCATCTGGATGAGGCCGGATTTACCTATACGGATATCACAGAGGATGAGACGCTTGCCCAGTTCGTAATCTGATTCACTTCAGATTATCTGCCAGACCTGCCTCGAACACGGATCTGGACTGGTCAAACTCAGAATAGATTTCGGCAAGGTTGACGTCAGAACCTTCCCCGGCCGCGGCTTTTCTTTCCCCGTCCTGACAGAGCTTTGAGAATCTGTCGAAACCCAGGCTCAGTGCGCTGCCTTTGAGGAAATGCAGGTTCTGCTCAATCTCGGTTCTGGAGGTGTCCTCACGCAGTTTCGAGATCACTTCCTGCACCTCGTCCATGAAAATCTGGACAACCTCATCAAACTCATCTGCGCCCACTTCGTTGCGCAGCTGATTTACCCGGGGCCAATGTATCATCATGCCCTCCGTCTGGACCTGCTTACCTCTCTGATAGGGCGCAACGCGTAAACAGCTGATTAAAATCGCTCAGGCGAAGTGGCCAATCTGCTTTCACTCAATTTTAAGCTGCAGATTTTAGCTTCTCCAAATCTCGGTTTCAGGGAATGCGTGGGGTAAAGGGTGACGCCAGCCAGTCAGACAGACACTGTGGGCAAGCCGAAATTTGGTGCAATCCAAAAAGTGCTGGTTGTTGATGACAGCCGCCTTCAACGAAGAATTCTTGTGGCCTCGCTCAAAAAGTGGGGTTTTGAGGTTGTCGAGGCTGACAACGGCGAAGACGCGATCGCGTTGTGTAAGGTTGATCCACCTGATCTGGTGCTCAGCGACTGGGTGATGCCTGGCATGGGTGGGCTTGAATTTTGTCGGGCTTTCCGTGCGTTGGAAATGGATCAGTACAAATATTTCATTCTTCTCACTTCCAAGAGCGAAAAGCAGGAGGTTGCGCGGGGCCTTGATGCGGGTGCAGATGATTTCCTGATCAAACCGTTAGAGGCGGATGAGTTGCGGGCCCGGATTTCCGCAGGCGCCCGTATTTTGGATATGCAGCGCGAACTCTCAGACAAGAACCGGCTGATCGAAAGCGCCTTTGAGGAGTTGCGGTTGGCCCATGATGCCATCGACAAGGATCTGATGCAGGCGCGTAAAATTCAGGATTCACTGGTGCCCGAGCTTCGGCGCGACTTCGGGAACTCGCGGGTCAGTATGTTGCTGAAGCCCTGTGGCCATATTGGCGGTGATCTGGTCGGTATGTTCTCGCCCGGTCCAAACCGTCTGGGATTTTATAGCATCGATGTTTCGGGTCACGGTATTACGTCGGCCATGATGACGGCGCGCTTGGGCAGCTATCTTTCCAGCAAGCATTTTGATCAGAATGTCGCGATGGAGCAGCGATTTGATAAATTCTATGCACTGTTGCCGCCCGAGAATGTTGCCGCGACACTGAACTCGCGCCTGATGGCTGATGCCGGGATCGAAGAATATTTCACGATGGTCTACGCCATCGTCGATTTACGCAACGGTCACCTCAAAATGGTTCAGGCCGGGCATCCACACCCGCTGCTGCTGCGCAAGGATGGCAGTACCGAGTTTCTGGGCACAGGTGGTTTGCCTATCGGTCTGATTGAAAACGCGGTTTTTCAGCAAACGGATGTCTACATGAAGCCGGGTGACAAGTTGTTGCTCCATTCAGATGGATTTACCGAGTGTCGGTTGGCGGACGGCAGCCTTCTGGATGAAGAAGGTCTTCAGGCCATGGCGCAGGACTGTCTTTCCGATGGTGGCGGCTCGGATTTTCTGGACGACATGTTCTGGCGATTAACGCAGGTCATGTCGCCTGATGATGGTATGGGAGACGATGTTTCAGCCGTCTTCTTCGAATACAATCAGCCCTAAAGCCCCTGCATATGACGTGTGGCAAAGTGGCGGTCACCTTCATTTCCCAGCATTCTGGTGGCGTCTGACGTCTCCATCCACACGGCCTCGTGGAATTCTTCGGTGGGCGGTCCCATTGGGCGGACTGGCCGCGCGCGGTATATATAGCAGACTTTCTCGGCCCAAAGATCGTATTCCGGCATATAGGTGAAACGCCGAAATGCACCGACACGTCGCGGTGCCGTTATCAGCCAGCCGGTCTCTTCAAAAACCTCTCGGTGAAGGGCCGTTATCGGAGATTCACCCGGATCAATTCCCCCGCCGGGAAGCTGGAGTTCGGGGTTCAGACCGTCATCATACCAGGTTACGAGCAATGAGCTGCCCCGTGGTAACAAAGCATACACGCCGGGCCGCCGAATGTACCGTCGCCCCGGTTCCGGGGTTTCACCGAACCTTCTGATCATGTATGGCCCCTTTCAACCCGGTTTGTTCGACCTATATGGTGGCGGTATGCCAACCTGTGGCGTGTAAGGAAACCCCATGTCTCTTGGAACGAAAATCGCGTGGGACGATACCGTCCTGCCCTTTCAACTTGATGTATCGGATATGCGTGGCCGTGTGGCGCGTTTGGACGGGGTGCTGGACGGCATCCTGAGACAGCACGACTATCCGGAACAGGTCGAAGCCCTAGTGGCCGAGATGGCCCTGCTGACCGCATTGATCGGCCAGACTGTTGCGCTGCGCTGGAAGCTGTCCCTTCAGGTTCAGTCCAAGGGCGCGGTACGCATGATTGCGACCGACTACTATGCGCCGCAGAAAGACGGTGAGCCAGCACAGATCCGTGCCTATGCCAGCTTTGATCGGGATCGCCTAACCGATGGCGCACCCTTTGACCAGGTGGGCGAAGGGTATTTTGCGATCATGATCGACCAGGGTGAGGGAACCCAACCCTATCAAGGGATCACTCCGCTGGCGGGCGGTTCGCTTCGCGCCTGTGCCGAAGCCTATTTTGCGCAGTCCGAGCAGCTGCCGACCCGCTTTTCGCTGAGCTTTGGCAAATCGACCGAGCCTGGCGTGGGTGAGCATTGGCGCGCCGGAGGCATCATGCTGCAGCATATGCCCAAGGCGTCCCCTTTTGTGGCATCTGGCGAAGGTAGCGGCGAGATTCTCTCGGCTTCGGATCTGGTTGATGGCGATGAAGGTGAAAATTGGGGCCGGGTCAACATCCTGCTCGATACGGTCGATGACCTTGAGCTGATTGGGCCATCGATTGCACCAACTGACTTGTTGATCCGACTGTTTCACGAGGAACAGCCGCGTGTCTATGATGCGCAGATGGTCAAGTTCGGCTGCACCTGTTCCGAAGATCGCGTGCGTCAAAGCCTGTCGATCTATTCGGCGCGGGACATCGCCAAGATGACCACTGACGAAGGAACCGTGACTGCCGATTGTCAGTTCTGCGGTGCCCATTACGTGTTGGACCCAAGCACGGTTGGCTTCGACGCCGAAGATGCGGATCGTGCCTGATCCGATTTCACAACTGACGGCGGCGTTGAACCGCCCCGGTGACGGGTCGAGTGACTTTGATCTGAACCCTGAAACTGTTTTGCCAGCGGGACGCAAGCTGCGCCCCGCTGGTGTTCTGGTTCCGGTGTTGTTGTCTGGTGATAAACCGCGCCTGATCCTGACCAAGCGATCTTCGGCCCTGAAACATCACCCGGGCCAGATTGCGTTTCCCGGCGGAAAACAGGACGAAGGCGATGCAGATGTCACTGCAACAGCCTTACGTGAAGCGCAGGAAGAGATTGGTTTACCGCCAGATCTGCCGCGAATTCTGGGCCACTTGCCAACCCATGAAACCGTAACGTCCTTTACCGTGACGCCTGTCGTGGCGGTGTTAGAGAATGGTTTTGATCCAATCCCGGAACCCGGAGAAGTGGAAGAAGTCTTTTCAGTTCCACTTGCGCATGTTCTGAACCCAGCGAATTATGTCGTCGAGTCGCGTCGTTGGCGCGGCCAAAGACGTTACTATTTCGCTGTGCCTTACGGCCCCTATTACATTTGGGGCGCAACGGCACGGATGCTTCGGGGTTTGGCGGCGCGAGTGAGTGAATGACGCAGATCACAGAAGACTGGATCAGGGTTGAAGCAACACAGGATGTATGCTCGGCTTTGACCAACGCCGGTGCGCAGGCCTTGTTCGTGGGTGGTTGTGTGCGCAACGCGCTTTTGAATGCCCCGGTTTCCGACATTGACATAGCCACGGACGCGCATCCCGAACAGGTGCTGGAGTTGACCAGTAAGGCTGGTCTGAAAGCCGTTCCCACTGGTATCGATCACGGTACAATTACAGTGGTTAGCGGTGGTATCCCGCACGAAGTGACGACTTTCCGCCGCGATGTCGAAACCGATGGGCGGCGCGCGGTCGTTGCGTATTCGGACGCAGTCGAAGAAGATGCCGCCCGGCGCGATTTCACAATGAACGCGCTTTATGCGCAGCCGGATGGAACCATTCTGGATCCGCTAAATGGTCTGCCCGATCTATGGGCGCGCCGCGTCAGGTTCATCGGGAATGCAGAGGACCGGATCAAAGAGGATTATCTGCGGTCATTGCGGTATTTTCGGTTTCACGCCTGGTACGGCGATGCAGATGCCGGGTTTGACCCTGAGGCACTGTCTGCGATCGCCTCGCACCTCGAGGGGCTCGAGAAACTCTCACGAGAAAGGGTTGGGGCTGAAATGCTCAAGCTGCTTGGTGCACCCGATCCCGCGCCTTCGGTGGCAGCGATGCGAAGTGCAGGCGTTTTGGCCCGAATTCTGCCCGGTGCTGACGACAAGGCCCTGCCAATTCTCGTGAAACTTGAAGGGGATGCCGGAGCACCCCCCGACCCGATTCGCCGATTGGCTGCAATCGCGCCACCGGAAGTTGCCCGAACTCTGCGGCTCAGCAAAGCTCAACTGCAACGCCTGACCCGTATGCGGGACGAGGCCATGGGAACCGCAGGTGTTGCTGAACTTGGCTTTCGATATGGTTCAACAGGGGGGCTGCACGAAACACTTCTGCGTTGCGCGTTTCTGGAACAACCCTGGACCGATGATCTTGCCATTGCCCTTGAAAAAGGGGCTGCGGCCAGCTTTCCGATCAAGGCAAATGATCTCATTCCGAAATACAGCGGTCCGGCGCTGGGCAAAAAACTGGCCGAACTTGAGGCGCGCTGGATTGCGTCGGGTTTCCTTTTGGACCGCGATGAATTGCTGGCGGAATAAAATGAAGTCTCAAAAGGGGATGACAAAGCGGATCATTTGTGGCTAGGGTGCGCGTGTCACATGGATGGAGGAATGCGAATGTATTACGGGATCTGGTTCGGCTAAGGCTGGAACACTTTACCCGTTGGGGTGGTGTTCTGACGCCATCTTCTTTCGCATGACTTATTTTGACTCGCTCAATCGGAGCACTCTCCATGTTTCGCTATTTCGAAAACCTCGTAGACCCTTTTGTCGCTTATGACGAAGTAGACACGCCGCCAACGCGGCTGTGGCCCTTCATGCTGGACTACTCGCGCCCATTCGTGCGCGTGTTTGTCTGGGCAGCACTTCTGTCAATCATCGTGGCAGGGGTCGAGATCGGCTTGATCTATTATATGGGCCGCGTCGTCGACCTGCTGTCGGGTTCACCGACCGAAGTCTGGCAGGCGCACGGCACAGAACTGCTGCTGATGGCAGCCTTTGTTCTGCTATTGCGGCCCGCGCTGCACGTGATTGACGTGCTGTTGCTGAATAACGCGATCTTGCCGAATTTTGGGACGCTGATCCGCTGGCGCGCGCATAAACACGTTCTGCGTCAATCGGTTGGCTGGTTCGAGAATGACTTTGCCGGACGTATCGCAAACCGGATCATGCAGACACCGCCCGCAGCGGGAGAGGTGATCTTTCAGGTCTTTGACGCGATTTCCTTCTCGCTGGCCTATCTGATCGGTGCGGCCATTCTGTTGATGGCAGCTGATCCTCGGTTGTTGGTGCCGCTGCTGATCTGGCTGGTGTTCTATGGGCTGCTGGTGCGCTGGACGGTGCGGCGGGTTGGACCGGCCTCGCAGGCCGCATCTGATGCGCGTTCAACGGTAACCGGGCGTGTGGTGGACAGCTATACCAATATCCATTCGGTCAAGATGTTTGCCCATGCGGATCAGGAACTGGACTATGCGCGCGAGGCTATCGAGGCAACGCGCCGAACATTTCAGGTCGAGATGCGCATCTTCACCATCATGGACGCAGTTCTGGTCACGCTGAACGGCCTGTTGATCATCGGTGTTGTAGGTTGGGCGATTGCCTTGTGGATGCAGGGCAGTGCATCGGTTGGCGTTGTTGCAGCTGCAACTGCCCTGACGTTGCGGCTGAACGCGATGACCGGATGGATCATGTGGGCGCTGACCAGCTTTTTCCGCCAACTGGGTGTTGTCGCCGAGGGAATGGAAACCATCGCGCAGCCTGTTGATCTGTTGGATGTCAAAGGCGCACGGCCCTTGCAGCTGACTTCGGGCGAGATCGAAATTCGCGATCTGTCTCACCACTACGGTCGTGAAACGGGTGGTCTGGATCATATCAACCTGACTATCCAGCCAGGTGAAAAGATCGGTCTGATCGGGCGTTCAGGTGCCGGGAAATCGACTCTGGTAAAGCTGCTTTTGCGGTTTTACGACGTCGAACGCGGTGCAATCCTGATCGATGGCCAGGACATCAGTTCTGTTACTCAGGACAGTCTGCGTCAGCGGATCGGGATGGTTCAACAGGACAGTGCGTTGCTGCATCGGTCGGTGCGCGACAATATCCTGTACGGTCGCCCCGATGCGACCGAAGAGCAGATGATCGCCGCCGCCAAACAAGCCGAAGCGCATGAGTTCATTCTGGACCTTCAGGATCCGCAGGGCCGGACAGGATATGACGCGCATGTGGGTGAGCGTGGTGTCAAACTCAGCGGTGGTCAGCGCCAGCGTGTGACGCTTGCGCGGGTGATCCTGAAAGACGCACCAATCCTTTTGCTGGACGAGGCGACATCTGCGCTAGATTCCGAGGTCGAAGCATCGATTCAGGAGACCCTCTACGGCATGATGCAAGGCAAGACCGTGATCGCGATTGCGCACCGGCTGAGTACCATTGCTCAGATGGACCGGATTCTGGTGATGGATGGTGGTCGGATCGTCGAAGAAGGCGCCCATGCGGAATTGTTGTCGCACGGTGGTCTTTACGCTCAGTTCTGGGCGCGGCAATCTGGCGGCTTCATGAACCCGGAGGCCGCTGAATGAGAATCGCAGATCTGATTTATCCGTTCACGGACACCGAAACGCCCCCACCGCAGACGTTGGGGGCGTTTATTCGCTGGTGCCTGTCCGGCGCATGGCCGATGTTGTTTGTCGCCGCCTTCTTTTCCGCCACCGCAGGCGCGATGGAGGCCGGAACGGCATGGATCCTTGGCCATGTTATCGATGTGGCAACCGCAAGCGGACCAGAAGAGTTTTTATCCGCCCGAAATGCCTGGATGATCATCGGGGCGATCGCGTTTTTCATGCTGATCCGCCCGATCCTGTTCGGGCTCTCATCGCTATCGAATAACTACATCGTGATGCCGAACATCACGCCGTTGGTTCTGGCCAAGCTCAATCGCTGGACGCTGGGCCAGTCGGTGACTTATTTCGATGACGATTTCGCGGGCCGGATTGCCCAAAAGCAGATGCAGACCTCGAATGCGATGGCGTCGGTGGTGTCGGAAACCATCAGCGCAATTGTCTTTGCCTTGGCGTCGCTTGTCGGCTCTTTGCTTTTGTTAGGGTCTATTCATCCGCTGGTTATGGTCCCGTTCGCAGCCTGGCTTGCCATCTATTTCTGGCTGATCCGCTGGTATCTGCCGCGTATTCGCAAACGCTCGGCCGCGCGTGCAGGGGCGCGTGCAATGGTGTCGGGGCAGGTGGTCGATACCATCACCAATATCAAAACTGTCAAACTGTTCGCGCATTCCGAGTTCGAGGATCACGCCGCCCGTAACGCCATGGTCGAATTGCGGGAAAGATCGCTGGATTTCGGAAAGCTCTCAGCGAGCTTCCGCTTTATCCTGATGACGCTTGCCGGGGTTCTGCCTGTGTTGTTGTTGGGTGCCACGGTACTGTTGTGGCAGGCCGGCAGTGCGACGACCGGCGACATCGTTGCTGCCGGCGCTGTGTCCATTCGCATCGCTCAGATGACCGGTTGGGTCAGTTTCACGCTGATGGGCCTTTATGCCAATGTTGGCGAGATCGAAAATGGCATGAACACTCTGGCCAAGCGAAACCGCGTTGAAGATGCGGCGCGCGCTGCTGATCTGAAAGTTGCCGAAGGCGGGATCAGGTTCGATGACGTCAGCTTTGCCTATGGTCGGAATATCGGAGGTGTCACAGATCTGGATCTGACGATAAGGCCCGGTGAAAAGCTGGGTATCGTCGGGGCTTCCGGTGCAGGTAAGTCGACCCTGGTTTCTCTTCTGTTGCGGCTCTATGACAGGGAAAACGGTGCGATATTGATTGATGGTCAGGATATCTCACAGGTGACTCAGGACAGCCTGCGCCGTCATATCGGCATGGTCACGCAGGAAACTGCCATGTTCAATCGCTCGGCGCGCGAAAACATCCTGTATGGACGCCCGGATGCTACGGAAGAAGAAATGATCGCGGCCGCACACAAGGCCGAAGCGCATGAGTTTATTCTGGGCCTGCAGGATGCTCAGGGCCGGACAGGGTATGACGCCCATCTGGGTGAGCGAGGCGTGAAGCTGAGCGGAGGACAGCGTCAGAGGATCGCTTTGGCCCGCGCAATCCTTAAGGACGCGCCGATCCTTGTATTGGATGAGGCAACCTCAGCCCTTGATTCAGAAGTTGAGGCGTCCATCCAGACCGCCCTGCATCGCGTGATGGAAGGCAAAACGGTTCTGGCTATTGCGCACCGCTTGTCGACGCTCAGCGAAATGGATCGGATCATCGTTCTGGATCAAGGCCGCATCGTCGAGGACGGTGCACATGACACTCTGCTGGCACAGGGCGGGCTGTATGCGCGGTTCTGGCATCGCCAGTCCGGCGGCTTCATTCAGACCGAAGCTGCGGAATAGGGGTTCTTTTACAGCGTAAGCCCGGCTATCAGGCCCCCCATGACGCAGGAATACACCATTCTCCGCCTTGGTCATCAGGGCGACGGTATCGCCTATGGCCCCGTTTACGCCCCTCGAACCCTTCCGGGCGAGGTGGTCAGTGGCACGCTTGTTGGCACCCTGCTGAATGATATTCGCGTCAACACGCCATCAGACGACCGGGTTAAGGCGCCCTGCCGCCATTACAAAGCCTGTGGCGGGTGCCAGTTGCAGCACGCATCAGATACATTCGTTGCCGACTGGAAAGTTGAAGTGGTGCGGACAGCGCTCGCAGCACAAGGGTTGGAGGCACCGATGCGTCCGATCCATACCTCACCTGAACGATCCCGCCGCCGTGCAACCGTTGCTGTAAGGCGCACGAAAAAGGGCACCCTGGCTGGCTTTCACGGTCGTGCGTCTGATACGATCACCGAAATCCCTGACTGTCACCTGCTGGACCCAGCGCTGATTGCCGCCATTCCCGTTGCCGAGGCGTTGGCAGTGCTGGGTGGCAGCCGTAAGGGTGTTCTTGCCGTTACCCTGACCCTGTCCGAGGCGGGTCTTGATGTGTCGGTCAAAGGTGGCAAGCCGCTGGATGGGCCGTTGGAGCTGGCGCTGGCGCAAGCGACGGAACAGCATGGGCTGGCTCGTCTGACTTGGGATGATGAGGTGATCGCAATGCGCCAACCGCCAGTACAGCGGTTTGGCAAAGCGCAGGTTGTTCCACCCCCCGGAGCATTTCTGCAGGCGACAAAAGATGGAGAACAGGCTCTAACACAGGCTGTTCTGGAAATTGTCGGATCATCTAAACGGGTTGTCGATCTGTTTGCTGGTAGTGGTACCTTCTCGCTTCCACTGGCTGAAGGATCTGAGGTCCATGCTGTCGAGGGAGAAGCGGCCATGACCCGTGCGCTGGATCAGGCATGGCGCAAGGCAGAAGGCCTCAAGAAAGTGACAACCGAGGCGCGCGATCTGTTTCGCCGCCCCCTGATGCCAGATGAACTGAAATCCTTTGACGCAGTAGTCCTGGATCCACCACGTGCCGGTGCCGAAGCGCAGGTTCAAGAGCTGGTGCAAGCCAAACGCCCTGTCATCGCCTATGTATCGTGCAATCCGGTCAGCTTTGCGCGTGACGCAAAAATTCTGGCTCAGGCCGGTTACACCCTTGAATGGGTGCAGGTGGTTGACCAATTTCGGTGGTCGTCACACACCGAACTCGTAGGCCACTTCAACATGTCGAAAAAATCATGAATCAACAGGAGAGCGCCCAAATGGGGATCAGGCAGCGTTTGCAAGGCTTTGTCGAAAGCGCTGGATTTTCGCAATTCATCACCGGTGTGATCCTTATCAACGCCGTCCTGCTGGGTATGGAAACCTCTCCCAGTCTCATGGACAAGGCTGGCCCAGTGATCGTGTTTCTGGACAGCGTCTGCCTTACTATCTTTGTGGCTGAAATCGCGATGAAGCTGATTTCGACCGGGCGCCGTTTTTTCAGCAATGGCTGGAATGTCTTTGATTTTGTGATCGTCGGTATCGCTCTTGTGCCGGGCGCTGGCGGCTTGTCGGTCTTGCGTGCACTTCGGATTTTGCGGGTCCTGCGCGTGATCTCGGTGGCGCCACGCCTGCGTCGCGTGGTCGAGGGGTTTATCTCGGCACTGCCCGGCATGGCCAGCGTTTTCCTTTTGATGGCCATCCTGTTCTATATCGGTGCGGTGATCGCGACCAAGCTGTTCTCACAGTCCTTTCCTGAATGGTTCGGTGATCTCGGGCTGTCTGCCTATACCTTGTTCCAGATCATGACGCTGGAAAGCTGGTCGATGGGTATCGTGCGCCCTGTGATGGAAGTGTACCCCTATGCATGGATGTTCTTTGTTCCGTTCATCATGGTGACGACCTTTGCGGTGGTGAACCTTTTGGTTGGTCTTATCGTGAATTCGATGCAGGACGCGCACCATGCCGAGGATGGTGAAAAGACCGATGCCTATCGCGATGAGGTGCTGGAACGGCTTGAGATCATCGAGAAACACCTGATTGCGCAGTCAAACAGCAAAAAGTGATTTCAGTTTTTAGCTTTTTTGGCATAATAGCCAAAAAAAGCAGCAGGCAGTGAAAATATGGATCGTCGAGCATTTGGTTTGGGGGCAATGGCAACGCTGAGCCTTTCAGCATGCGCATCAGCAGGCCCCAGATTTCTTTCCTACAACGGACCCGAGGTGACATCGCTGGTCGTCAACAAGGGCGCACGAAAACTCTATCTTTTGCACCATGAACAGGTTCTGAAGGAGTATGACGTGGATCTTGGGTTTGCGCCGAGCGGCACCAAGTTTAAGCGTGGGGATGGCCGTACACCGGAAGGGTCGTATCTGATCGACCGCCGAAACCCACGCAGCCGGTATCATCTGTCGCTAGGCATTTCCTATCCTGACTCGAAGGATATCGCCCAAGCCAAGGCCGCAGGCGTTGATCCGGGTGGAGATATTTTTATCCACGGGCAACCCAATCTTCGTTCCGAGTTCAAGCGAGCAAGGAAGACACCTGATTGGACAGCTGGTTGCATCGCGGTCAAGAATGAAGAGATCGAAGAGATCTATGCAATGGTCAACGAAGGTACGCTGATCACGCTACGGCCCTGAACCGGCTCACAGCGGCTTCCAGTCCTTGAACCCATAGAGCACGTAGTCGCGCTGGTAGGTTTCGGCCGCCAGCGCTTCAAGCTCAGCATCATAGATATCCGACAGCAAGAACGGAACGTCCGCTTCAGAAGTGCCGAGTATTGGCGGATTGGTGTGCCCAACCTTACGGGCCAACTCGGGTAGTGCGGTTTCGATTTCTTCTTCTCGCAGAATGAAGTCGGGCATGGCAAAAACAGACATCCCCTCAAGCGTGCTTACCTGACTGCACCACAGACCGTCGACGCGGATGGGTGTTTGGCCTGCCAGAATATGGCGCAGAAAGACCAGAAAGGCCGAGAACGCCTCATAGTGCTGTTCTTTTGAATAGTTGTTTTTTCGAACCTGGCCGGGAAAGGGGATCTTGTACTTGTTCCGCAGCATGTTGCGGATGTTGAGATATGCGCCCGGGCCTTTGTTGAGGATGTGACTGCAAAACACCGAGTGCGCGCGCGCCAGCGGATGCCTTAGCACCGTGAACTTGCGATGCCCGGGGTTGGCTTGCATCCATTGGCGCATCTGCTTGCGGTTACGATCGGTCAACAGGTCCCGCGCATCCACGGTATCCAGACCAGCCAGCCATTGTGCAACAACAGCTTCTGGTCCGCCGCGGATCGGCAAATACATCAATGGCGTCTTTGGGGCTGCAATGTACCGCGAGACCGCTGGACCGCGGCGCGGCTCAAAAATTGGAACTCGATGCAGATTGAAGCCGTCGATTTTCGACAGCGCATTTTCCATCTCAACCGGATTTGTCACTTTCGACAGGGCCGGAGCAGGATTCTGAGGCTTCAGCCTGTCATCAAGTGCATCCAGCCGGGATCCAACTCCCAGCCATGCGGCCAGACCATTCAGAATCTCTAACTGGTTCAGATCATCATAATTTATATGAAATGCTGTCTGGCCGGTCTTCTGCAGATGGTTCTGCAGCATCTCTTTGAATTCCTGCTGCTCATCCAGGTAGCTGGCAAAATCCACCGGATCAAATTCGATCTGAGCGTCTTTTCGTACCTTTATGTTGGTCAGCTGCCATTGCTTGGTTTTGCGAGCGATTTTCAGCGACACATAGCTGTCCAGTGGGTTACGCGACAGAATGATCTTGGCGCATCGCGGATCATCCAGTGCCGACTGCAGCACCCGTGGATCGTGTTCCTGAAAATAGCGAAAACCATTCAAGGCATCCGGTGCAGCCCGGATCGCATCAAGCAGACGCATAGGGTCTTTGTCGCGTTCCTCCAGCGAAACCCCAAACAACTCATCAGATTTTAGCCGTCCGATAAAATGGGGATTGAATGCCTCGCCATGGCACGCCACGCCGTCTAGCGCATTCAAGTTGGCTTCCAACAGGTTCGAGCCGGTACGCATAGCAGCCAGAACAATGAAATAGTCGAACTTTGTGCTCATATCCGACTATTGAACCAGATATGGTTTGCGGAATTGCCGTGTCTGAGCACCAAAAACATCATCCACCGGAAAATCACCGACCAGATACGGGTGCATACCCTGATTTTTGAGGTTTTGCAGGAATTTTCCGAAGCCGGTCAGATCAACCATGGTTGGGGCTTCGGACAAATGAGCCGGTTGACCGGTTCCGATTTCATCAATCACCGTCTGAAGCGGCTCCATCGGAGATTCAACGAACTCCGCCATCGTCCAGATGCGGACCTTTGCCTTGGTCCAGACTGAATCCAGCACTTCAAGCTGCTTGGTTTCAATCTGCTGCAGACGCGCTGCTTCATTTCTGATGTCGGCAAAATTCATGTTCGAGCGGAACAGCGGTACGGCCCAAGCGCCGGTGACCACCGAAATCTGCGCGTTCTTGTCCCGTGCAAGGAACCAGTTGATCTTTTGCGTATCGGCCGGACCGAACTGAAAGCACTGTCTCTCTCCACGCGTGTTCCAGATCAGGTTAGAGACAAAAGCGGTCGGATTGTAATCCCGCAGTTTTGCACCATCGCTCAATGCACCGTTGATCGTGGTTTCTCCGCCTGCAAATTCAGCTCTTTCAGGTCCGAACAAGTGGCCATGGACGCGCGTTCCCGTCGCGTTGCCCAGCCAGGATTCGAAATCCTCGAACAATTCAGAGAAGCCCTGAAAGACGGAATAGGGAAACGAAGTCAGGCCGTTTTCACTACCGTGTCGCGGAAAACGGCTTTGCATATACAGGCCGTCGCGACCCCGGGTTCGACGCTCGACTGCTTTGGCAAAAACCCGGTCAATCTTGCCGGGGTTTGGTTCAGCCAGTTTCATTGCCTCTGTCTGATCGGTCAGAAATGTCTGGTACAACCGATCCGCATGAGGCCAGATCTTCCGTGCTACAAAGCAATCGGATCGGCGCAGCAACTGCAAATGGTCGTCGTAGAAAATGTGTGGGCGGCCCTGATAGTCGAATTTGGACAAGGTCAGTGACCGGCTTTCGATATGGATCGAGTACAGGCGAGCCAGCGTCTGAAAATAGCTTTCGTCCGGTATCCAGACACGCCGGAAATAGCGATCATACACCTTCCGTTTCGGGTCCTGCAGAATCGCCGTGAGGGTCTGTCGCGTCAGACACCACCATTGGCTGCCCATATGTGGAACCAGCCCATCGGGTATTTTGCGTCGAAAACCCAGAAGGCGTTGCAGTTTGACATAAGAATCGAACAGTTTCCGGTGTTTGCGCCATGAAAACGGAAAGCGTAGCGTAAACCTCTCAAGATCCAGGCCACCGACGGTCCAGCTCACATCAGCCGTGGTCGCGCTCTCGATAAAGTCTTCGCGCGGCCGTTCGGACAGGTAGTCGACCAGTTCCTGCACTGGCCGCAACGGCAGGCAGGAACCCGAGGACAAATAGACATGGCGCACATCTGGGAACCGTTCCAGTATCAAGGTCGCAGCCGATTGTGAGGCCGCAACGATCCCCCAACCGCCCCATTCGCAGACGTGCCGTTCGCTAAACAATATCAGCGGATCATCGGAACAGGATGAGACGAAATTGGTATAGGTCTCTTCATGTACTTTACGGTCTACGTGAATGACCACCGGGCAGCCCGCAGCGGTCCAGTGACGGGCGACCTGTTCCGCCCGATCCAGCGCAGTGTGAACCAGCATGACGATGCCCAGAGTGCTCATGCCCAGTTCCCCTTTGACATCAGACCAAGGATCTCAAGCTGCCGCCAGTTGATGTACTTTTCGGACCACTTGCACCAAAAGACTGGCTGGTCTTCCAGCTGTTCCAGATAGGCACGATACTCTCCCGACGCGCGATAATGCTGGTTTCGTGTCATTTCCTCGCGCGCTTTTTCGCCCAGAATATCAATCAGTTTAGCATGCAGCAGCGCGCCACTGGTTTTCTCACCACCCCACTCGTCGTAAACTTGGTTCAAGCCACGAGGCAGAAGAGAGTGGGTCGAGCTGACATAGACATAGCGCTTGTCCCACTTTACCAGCGGGATTTTGTTTAGTGCAGGCGCCTTTTCCGGATTGTCCTGAAAGAAAACGCGGCTGCGAGGGCCACCCTGAATCCACAAATTCCCGTAGGTCGGATTCTTGGAGATCATGTAGTTTCCCGAGTCGAACCAGGGAGAGATTTCAAACGGATCCTGCCCTTCGTGATACACCGCCTCCTGAACCGGACCTTCCGGATACATGTCAATCAGCATCGTGCCGAAGCTGCGAACACCTGTGCTATCCAGCCAGTCGGTCAGGGCCCGGATCGGGCGCGTGTCACAGAATGGGTAAATGAAGAACTCGTCCGGATCGACCGTCAAAACCCAATGATCACGTGCGTATTTGCGCAGCAGGTAGTTTGACCAGTCGAGACCGAAAGAAGCGCGCTTGTAGCTGGCTCTGGCGCTCCAGAGCGAGACATCTGGCTGTTCGCTCAGATACTCAGCAGTGCCATCATCACTGTTGTTGTCGACAAAGAGAAAGTGATCGATGCCCAATTTACGATAATAGGACAAAAAGTAGGGCAGCCGGATCTTTTCGTTGCGTACAACGCTCATCAACAGAACGCTGTCGCTTTGGATGTTCGCGGTGTTGTCTTTGAAAGGTTTCAACTCGCGTCGTTTACGCACACAGCGCAAAAGGCGGCGCTTGCGCCGCAATCTCATCCGATAAGAATCCAAAAGGCTCACGCGACTGCCTAACCTTCTATGACGCGAGCATGCCCGGGTTGGCCTGAGCCGAGATCGTACCGGGCAATTACCGTTTTATGACACTTTAGCACCTTGAGAAGCAATGTATTTAAAAGGTGTTAGCCTGAAACGGGTTTTCCAACGGGATCGTTCCCCATTCAGTTCCAGCCTTTTGAATTCATCAAACCCAGCCCCTCAAGCTGCGCCCATCCGGTGTAGCGGACAGAGTGTGCGTTCCACAGGTTGGGCGCTGCGACGATTGCATCATAGTATGGCCCGAATAGGTCGGGATCATGAAAATGCTGCCGCCTCTCTTTTTCGGTTTCCGCGTTTTTGATGACCTGAGGCAAGAATTTTGTATGCAACAACACGCCGGCGGGTGTGTCGCCCCCGGGCCCGTCATAGGCAAAATTCAAGTGCCGTGGCAGGGCAGAATGGCATGAATTTACATACGCATAGCGTCTGGACCAGTGAACCAACGGGATCTTGTTGAGTGTCGGTGAACGGTCAGGATGATCGGCAAAAAACACTCTCTCCCGCACACCGCCCTGAACCCAGAGGTTTCCCAATGGGTTTTGACGCTGTGCGCGATAGGGGCCGTTGTCGAACCAATTCAGGAGGTCCAGTGGATTGGACTGCAGATCGTATTCGTGCTGATCCAGGTGACCCTTGGGATACATGTCCAGCATCAAGGCACCAAAGGCGTTATGGCCACGGTTTTGAAGCCATGCCGTCAGATCCTTCAGTGATCTCGTGTCGTGATGGGCGTAGATCAGTAACTCGTCGGCATCCACCATCAGGGTCCAATGGTCGTGGCCGTACCGCATTTGCAGCCAAGTCAGCCAGTCCAGGCCAAAGCGAGAACCGCGATAGCTGGCATCGGTTCGCCACAGGGAAACGTCCGGTTGTTCCAGCAAATACGCGACCGTTCCATCGTCGCTGCCATTATCCACCATCAGAAAGTGATCAACGCCAAGGCTACGATAGTGACGAAAGAACCAGGGCAGGCGCTCGAGTTCATTGCGCAGGGTTGTGAAGGACAGGATGTCGCCCTTTGCGATCAATCGGGTTCTGTCCGACAGGCTGTTCAACTGGTGACGGCTGCGAAAGGATCGCCATAGAAGCCGTCGTCTTTTCATGCGCAACCGATACATCTGCAGCCACCCGATAGAGTCGTGCATCTGTTCCGCTGCGTGGCTCATTTTTGATAGTCGCCAGTCTGATGCCAGCGCCAGGCGTCGGCAATCATTGTCTCTAACGTTGATCTTTTCGGCTGCCAGCCCAGTTCGGTTTCAGCGCGGGCAGAGCCCGAAACCAGCTTGGTACAGTCACCTTCACGACGTGGTCCGGTGATATAGGGCACCGTACGATTGGTGACCGCTTTCGAATGGCTGATCACGTCCAGTACCGAAAACCCTGAACCGGTTCCCAGGTTGAATACTCGGCTGCCCTTATCCTGTTCCAGCCAATGCAAACCCAGAACATGCGCGTCCACCAGATCGCAGACATGCACATAATCACGAATGCAGGTGCCATCCGGTGTATCGTAATCCGTGCCATTCACGGTCAGCGCATCACGTTTGCCATCGATCGCATCCAGCATGAGCGGAACCAGATGAGTTTCCGGTCGGTGGAATTCACCAACTTCGCTGTCCGGATCGGCGCCAGCCACGTTGAAATAGCGAAAGATCACGTGTTTCAGCCGGTGCGATGCCTCGAAATCGCGCAGGATATCCTCGATCGCGCGTTTTGATGCGCCATAGGCATTCAGCGGATGCTGTGGCGTGTCCTCGTCCAGAACCACATTGTCATGTTCTCCATATGTGGCACAGGTCGAGGAGAAGACGAAATTCAAGCAATCCGCTGCAACAGCGGCTTCGATCAGGTTCAGTGATCCGGTGACGTTGTTTGACCAGTATCTGCCCGGTTCTGACATGGCCTCGCCAACCTGACTGAGTGCGGCAAAATGCATGACGGCAGCCGGTTTGTATTTGGCAAAGACCTCGTCCAGCCGCTCACGATCCAACAGGTCTCCGCGTTCGAACGGGCCGAATTTCACCGAATCCTGCCATCCGGTAACGAGATTGTCGTAGGTGACCGGAACATAGCCCGCGCGCGCCAGAGCCTTGCAGGCATGTGATCCGATATACCCGGCGCCGCCGGTTACGAGTATGTTGTTCATTTTTGGTCCCACAACATCCGGTCAGAATGTCGATTTGGTTATTCGGAGGCACGTAAGGGGGCTATTCCAGCCCCATCGCAGCCATCATCTCTTCGATCTTTGCTACGTCCTGCGGATTGTTCAGTTCCCAGAACTGCCGACCCTTGGCTTCAACCTCGACACACAGAACTTTGCGCCCGTTTTCCATGAAACGCAGCTGTTCAAGCCCTTCCAATGTCTCAAGCGGCCCGGTTGGCCAGCCTGGATAGGCCGACAGAGCGTCTGGTCGATAGGCGTAGACGCCAACATGATGAAACACCGGGGTTGGTTCGGTACTGGCATAGGTTTCCGAGGTGAAAGGAATGAC
Source organism: Ruegeria sp. CH6 (assembly GCF_056537005.1). Lineage (NCBI taxonomy): Bacteria > Pseudomonadati > Pseudomonadota > Alphaproteobacteria > Rhodobacterales > Roseobacteraceae > Ruegeria > Ruegeria sp. CH6. Next base: position 79,495 of record NZ_JBQFQS010000012.1, read on the forward strand.
CTCTTTCGAAAAATACAGTGCGCTGTGATCTGTGCCGAAAACGGCGGTTGTGCCCCCGACGCGGTCATGCTTACGGTCATTCAGCAAACCGTTCAGGGCATCCCCGTCGCAGCGCAACACAGGGGTCGCAACGCCCGCCTCGGGTGCGGCGCGCAAGCCTTCAATCAGATCTTCGACAAACCAGTGCGGCGTCAGGGGTGCGTCCCCCTGCAAATTCACAACGATGTCATACCCATTGCCCAGAACCGAGTGCGCCTCGGCACAGCGTTCGGTGCCATTGGCACAGTTCTCCGAAGTCATTGTGACCTCGGCCCCGAAACCTTCCGCAACTTCGCGAATGCGGTCGTCATCGGTGGCCACCACAACGCGGTCGACGCCAGCGACCGATTTTGCGGCACGCCAGGACCGTTCAATCAGCGTCATCGAGTTACCGGTCGCACCGGTCAGCGGCACAAGAGGTTTGCCCGGATAGCGCGACGAGGCATAGCGGGCAGGGATCGCAATCAGAACGGACATCAGGCCTCCTTCAGCTCAACACCCGGAGCATAGGCGATGAAGAACGGGTTGGCATAGCCGTCCTTGCCATATGTCAGCGGGGAGTGATCGTCGAACCGCACGACATCACCACCGGCACCGGCCAGCACTGCGTGCCCGGCGGCCGTGTCCCATTCCATAGTGCGACCCACACGGGGATAGATGTCGGCCTCGCCGGTGGCGACCAGGCAGAACTTCAGTGACGAACCCGCGCTTTTGCTGTCCTGCACCTGATATTTGTTGATGTAATCGTCTGTTGCCTGATCACGATGGGATTTTGAGGCGACGACCAAAAGTGCCGTATTGTCCGGGTTAGAGACTGATATTGGTGTCAACTCGCCTGTCTGCTCCTTGTTCAGAGCACCGGTTTCTTCAACCGATTGCCCATCAGCCTGAGTATAGAACATACGCCCTCGCGCAGGGGCATAGACCACACCGCGGGTCGGGACACCATTCTCCACCAGTGCAATGTTCACCGTGAAATCACCACGGCGGTTGATGAATTCTTTGGTTCCATCCAGCGGGTCGACAATCAGGAACGTATCGCCCTTTTCCGAATGCGAGGCGGCCTGTTCTTCGGTCACCAACAGGATATCGGGGAATGCCGTCCGCAGTCCTGCCGAGATCAGGGCGTCTGCGGCTTCGTCTGCCTCGGTGACGGGGCTGGCATCCGATTTGACCTTCACGTCGAAATCATCCGCCTCGTATATCTCCATGATCTTGTCGCCTGCTTCCAGGGCCAGACGTCGGATGACGGGAATGAGGGCGTCGTAGGTCACAAAAATGCTCCGTTCCTGAGGTTTGTTGATCCGAAAACCTGACCGACTTATGATGTGCCGGATACGGAACGGCAAGAATTTCATGCCAGGTTGCAGGCGATAAAGCAGGAAAGAACGTTCGAGTGTTCTATTACAAGCGAAATCAATCGCTGCTGGGCGGTGCATTCACGACGGCGGAACTCGTGTTCCATGCCGTTGTGCGCAACGTTCGATCACAGCATTCCAATGCGGTGATCGCCATCGTGATGAACATCATACAGGTTCTGGCGCTCGTGGTTGTCTTCTATCTGATCATGTCGCTTGTCGGGACGCGGGTGGCAAAGATCCGGGGTGAATATGTCCTGTATCTGTTGTCGGGTGTCTTTTTGTTCCTGACGCATATCAAGGCTGTCGGTTCGGTCGCCGGTGTCGGTATCGGCAACAACCCGATGATGCTGCATTCGCCAATGAACATCATGGTGATGTTGCTGGCCGCTGCATTCGGTTCGTTTTACACGCAAATTGTTTCGTTGATCGTGATCCTGTTCCTCTACAGCGTGACGATCTCCCCAATCGAGATTCAGGATCCGGGTGGTGCATTCGCGATGCTTGTTTTGGCCTGGTTCACTGGGTGTACGGTTGGTCTGATCTTCATGGCACTGAAACCATGGATTCCGCAGACTTCGGAGATACTCAACAATGTCTATCGCCGGATGAACATGATCTTTTCCGGAAAGATGGTTGTGGCGAACGCGCTCGGGGGTGCTTGGTTGGCGGCATTCGCATGGAACCCATTGTTTCACGTAATCGACCAATGCCGGGGGTTCGTATTCCGGAACTATTTTCCAAGAAACACAAGTTGGGAATACGCTCTTTGGGTCGGGCTCGCGTTGATGATGATCGGGTTGCTGGGCGTGTTCTTTACCCGCAAACACGTATCGCAGAGCTGGAGTGCGCGTCGCTAGGTTGCAACGCGCAGGGTTAGGTTGATGCGGCCACCTTTGGGCAACAACCGGGATGAACCAAACCGGATCCGGTCGACCCCGTGATATGCAAGACGCGCCGGACCGCCCATGATCACAATATCACCTGAGTTCAGCCAGATGGACTCGGTCTTGCCGCCCCGGGTCGTGTTTCCAATTCGAAAGAGTGCATCATCGCCCAGCGAGACAGACAGTACGGGCCAAGAGAAATCCGCTTCGTCCTTGTCCTGGTGAAGGCCCATCCGGGCACCCTCGCCATAATAGTTGATCAGGCAGCAATCGGGATCGCGATCGGGACTGCACAGGTCTTTCCACATCTGCAGGATAACATCCGGAATAGCAGGCCATGCCGCGCCTTTCGGATGGGTGTCCTGATACCGATACCCGGCTTTGTCTGACACCCAGCCCAGACCCCCGGCCGAGGTCATGCGTACGGACATCTGCTTGCCCGATGGGGTGGTGGGATGGAACAGGGGCGCGGATTTCAGAATCGGACGCAAGACATCGATCAGCTGCGTCTGCGCGGCCCCGTCCAGATAGCCTTTTCTGATATCGAACCCCCGCAAAAGCAGCCGTGCCATTCAAGAATCCCCAATCCTTGCCAAAACCTTGCCAAAAAAGGCTACAGAATCCCGAAAACCTGCATTTCAGAACGCTTGCAGGCCTCTTGTCCCGCCCTTATATACGCCGGGACGCGCGATGGTGTAGTGCTGTCGCGCAGCACTGATCGGGGCCGGATGCCATAACGGGTCCGGACCTCGGGACATCGCCTTGAAGAGAAAGGGATTGAAAATATGGGAAAAGTAATCGGCATTGACCTCGGTACCACAAACTCGTGCGTTGCCATCATGGATGGCTCGCAGCCGAAGGTCATCGAAAACGCAGAAGGGGCGCGGACCACGCCCTCGATCGTCGCCTTCACCGAAGATGAGCGACTGGTCGGTCAGCCTGCAAAACGCCAGGCGGTCACCAACCCCGACAACACCATCTTTGGCGTAAAGCGTCTGATCGGTCGTCGTGTGGATGATGCAGAAGTCGAAAAAGATAAGAAAATGGTGCCGTACGCCATCGTCGATGGCGGCAATGGCGACGCGTGGGTTGAAGCCCGCGGTGAAAAATACTCCCCAAGCCAGATCTCGGCCTTCACTCTGGGTAAGATGAAGGAAACCGCCGAGAGCTATCTGGGTGAGGAAGTCACGCAGGCGGTGATCACCGTTCCGGCATACTTCAACGACGCACAGCGTCAGGCCACCAAAGACGCCGGTAAAATCGCCGGTCTGGAAGTGCTGCGGATCATCAACGAGCCGACAGCAGCTGCGCTGGCCTATGGTCTGGACAAGGAAGAAACCCAAACCATCGCGGTTTATGACCTTGGTGGTGGTACCTTCGACGTAACCATTCTGGAAATCGACGATGGCCTGTTCGAGGTTAAGTCGACCAACGGCGACACCTTCTTGGGTGGTGAAGACTTTGACATGCGCATCGTCAACTACCTGGCGGATGAGTTCAAAAAGGAACACGGTGTCGATCTGTCTCAGGACAAGATGGCCCTGCAGCGTCTGAAAGAAGCTGCTGAAAAAGCCAAGATCGAGCTGTCCTCGACCTCGCAGACCGAAATCAACCAGCCGTTCATCTCGATGGGTGCAAACGGTCAGCCGCTGCACATGGTCATGAAACTGACTCGTGCCAAGCTGGAATCGCTGGTTGGCGACCTGATCAAGAAGTCGATGAAGCCTTGCCAGGCTGCTCTGAAAGACGCAGGCCTGTCGGCTGGCGACGTGGACGAGGTTGTTCTGGTCGGTGGTATGACCCGGATGCCGAAAGTGATCGAAGAGGTCACCAAGTTCTTCGGTAAAGAGCCGCACAAGGGTGTGAACCCGGACGAAGTTGTTGCCATGGGCGCCGCCATTCAGGCCGGTGTTCTGCAGGGCGACGTCAAAGACGTGGTTCTGCTGGACGTGACCCCGCTGTCGCTGGGCATCGAGACGCTGGGTGGCGTGTTCACCCGCCTAATCGACCGCAACACGACGATCCCGACCAAAAAGTCTCAGGTCTTCTCGACCGCTGAGGACAATCAGAACGCCGTGACCATCCGCTGTTTCCAGGGTGAGCGCGAAATGGCCGCGGACAACAAGATCCTGGGTCAGTTCAATCTGGAAGAGATCCCGCCCGCACCGCGCGGCATGCCTCAGATCGAGGTGACTTTTGACATCGATGCCAACGGCATTGTCTCGGTTTCGGCCAAGGACAAAGGCACCGGCAAAGAGCAGAAGATCACCATCCAGGCCTCGGGCGGTCTGTCGGACGAAGATATCGACAAGATGGTCAAGGACGCCGAGGAAAACGCCGAGGCAGACAAGGCCCGCAAAGAGCTGGTCGAAGCCAAGAACCAGGCCGAAAGCCTTGTTCACGCGACCGAGAAATCGATCGAGGAACATGGCGACAAGGTCGACCCGTCGACCGTCGAAGCGATCGAGCTGGCCGTTGCCGCGCTCAAGGATGAGCTGGAAACGGACAATGCGGACAAGATCAAGTCGGGCATCCAGAACGTGACCGAAGCGGCCATGAAACTGGGTGAAGCCATCTATAAGGCGCAAGCGGAAGAGGGCGAAGATGAGCCTGCCGCCGCGGATGCCGCACCGGGTGATGACGATATTGTCGATGCCGAGTTCGAAGATCTGGACGACGACAAGCGTAACTAACGGGTAACCGGGCCAATTTGGGCCGGTCCGGTTGCCGGGCCGGCCCGATTACGTTGAGGCATAAGGAAATACTGATGTCAAAACGCGACTATTACGAAGTGCTCGGCGTGTCCAAGAGCGCTTCGTCGGATGAAATCAAAAAGGGCTTTCGCAAAAAAGCCAAAGAGCTTCATCCAGACCGCAACAAGGACAATCCGGATGCTGAAGCGCAGTTCAAAGAGGCCAACGAGGCCTATGATGTGCTGCGTGATGCCGACAAAAAAGCAGCTTATGACCGCTTTGGTCATGCTGCGTTTGAGAACGGCATGGGTGGCGGTGGTCGTCCCGGTGGCGGATTTGGCTCTGGTGATTTCTCCAGCGCGTTTTCGGATGTCTTCGACGATCTGTTCGGCGATTTCATGGGTGGCCAGCGTGGCGGCGGCGGTGGACGTCGTGCGGCACGTGGATCGGACCTGCGCTACAATCTGCGCGTAACGCTGGAAGAAGCCTATTCCGGCCTGCAGAAAACTATCAATGTACCCACTGCCGTGGCCTGTTCATCCTGTGATGGCACCGGTGCGGAAAGTGGTGTTGAGCCAACAACCTGTCCGACCTGTTCGGGTATGGGCAAGGTGCGGGCGCAACAGGGCTTCTTCACGGTCGAACGAACCTGTCCGACCTGTTCTGGCCTTGGTCAGATCATCAAGAACCCCTGTAAATCCTGCAACGGCGCGGGCCGTGTCGAAAAAGAGCGTGCTCTTTCGGTCAATATCCCTGCCGGTGTTGAAACCGGTACTCGTATTCGCCTTGCTGGCGAGGGTGAGGCCGGAATGCGGGGTGGCCCTCCGGGGGATCTCTACATATTTGTCGAAGTCGCGCAGCATCAGCTGTTCGAGCGTGACAGCATAAACCTTTACTGCCGCGTTCCGGTAAGCATGGCCAAGGCTGCGCTGGGCGGTTCGATCGAAGTACCGACCATTGATGGTGGTCGTGGTCGCGTGCAGATCCCGGCCGGCAGCCAGTCTGGCCGCCAGATGCGTCTGCGTAGCAAGGGTATGCCCGCGCTGCGTGGTGGCGGAGTTGGCGACATGTTCATCGAACTGGCCGTCGAGACACCGGTGAACCTGACCAGCCGTCAGAAAGAACTGCTGCGTGAGTTCGAGGATCTGGGCGAAGACAACCACCCGGAATCAAAGAGCTTTTTCTCATCTGTCAAATCCTTTTGGGATGGGATGAAGGGCTAAGAGCCCAGCAATCAAGAATGTCAGGCCGGTTCGTCAGAGCCGGCCTTTTTTTGTTCCTTAGGTCCAGTTTGATCTGAAACCGGTTCAGATTGGCCCTTGAAACCCGGTCCAAGCCCTGAGATTGTCCGCGCGAACCGTTGGGGTGCCCCGTCTTGGGGCTGAGAGGCGTGAATGCGCTAACCCATCGAACCTGATCCGGGCAATACCGGCGTAGGGAACGGTCTTAGTGCACAGACGTTTTCCATGCCCGTTGCCCTTTGAATATGGAGCAACGACATGGCGCATATTGCCCTGACAATCGCAGGATCGGACAGCGGAGGTGGTGCCGGAATTCAGGCCGACCTCAAGGCGATGTCCGCGCTGGGTGTCTATGGCGCCAGCGTTCTGACCGCAGTGACGGCGCAAAACACTCAGGCGGTGACCGCGGTACACGGCATCCCGTTGGAGGTGATCTCCGCGCAGATCGAAGCGGTTCTGAGCGACCTCGACGTCGGTGCGATCAAAATCGGGATGTTGGCAACACCCGAAATCATCCAGACAGTGGCTCAGGGGATTTCTGGTTTCGAAGGTCCGGTTGTGCTTGACCCGGTGATGGTCGCTAAATCCGGTGATGCCCTGTTGGCCGCTGAGGCGGTTCAGACCTTGCGTGACGTGCTGTTGCCCCGTGCAACGGTGATAACGCCCAACCTGCCCGAAGCAGCCTGTCTGCTGGAACAAACCGCAGCCAGGACGCCCGAAGATATGATCGCCCAAGGTCTTGGCCTTTGTGAGATGGGTGCACGTGCCGTTCTGATGAAAGGCGGTCATGGAGAGGGCGAAATCTGCCACGACTTACTGATTGATGCGTCGGGTAAAGTGGCTGATTTCAAAGCGCCTCGCAAATCCACAAGAAACACTCACGGCACCGGGTGCACATTGTCATCTTCGATTGCCGCCGGACTTGCACAGGGATTGAACCTGACAGAAGCAGTGACTCAGGCGCATGGATATCTGCAGGGCGCAATTGCCCGCGCAGATGACCTTTGCATAGGGCAGGGCCATGGTCCGGTGCACCATTTCCATCAGGTCTGGTCGGCGTGACGGTCTGGTCTGTCATAGGTGCCGGTGTTGCCGGTCTGGCGGTCGCGAGTGAACTGGTTTCCCGCGGCGCACGCGTTCAGGTCTTTGATCCTGGCGGCCCGCCTGGCCCACATGGGTGTTCCTGGTGGGCTGGTGGCATGCTGGCACCATGGTGTGAATACGAGAACGCCGAGGAACCTGTGCTGCGACTGGGTCAACAGGCCATCGATTGGTGGGCGGGCCGGACGCAGGTACACCGATGCGGAACCCTTGTTGTTGCCAATGCCCGGGATTTGCCGGATCTGCGTCGTTTCGCACGTCGTACCGAAGGTTTTGAACAGGTTGAACAGGCGAAAATTGCCGCATTAGAGCCTGACTTACATGGATTCGGAAAGGGCTTGCATTTTAGCGCAGAGGCGCATGTCGATCCCCGGCAGGCGCTGAACTATCTCTATCGTCAGCTGCGCGAACAGGGGGTGGAGTTTCATCAGAAACTCGCACCTGCGAAGTTGGAGAATCCAATCGACTGCCGCGGGCTGCATGCGCGTGAGTACTTGCACGATCTGCGCGGCGTGAAGGGTGAGATGCTGGTAATCCGCTGCCCGGATGTGGCGCTGAACCGCCCCGTACGCCTGCTGCATCCACGCATGCCGCTTTACATCGTGCCGCGCGGCGACGGCATTTACATGCTGGGTGCCACGATGATCGAATCCGAAGACAGCAGCCGTATCACTGCGCGTTCGATGCTGGAGCTGCTGAGCGCGGCCTATGCCCTGAACCCAGCCTTTGGAGAGGCAGAGGTGTTGGAAATCGGTGTCGATCTTCGCCCAGCCTTTCCTGACAACCTGCCACGCATCCGGCGGCTGGGTCGGACAATCTATGCCAATGGCCTCTATCGCCACGGCTATCTGCTGGCGCCTGCATTGGCGCAGGGCGTTGCCGATCTGGCGTTGGAAAACAAACACTCGGAGATGGTTGATGAAGATCGTCCTTAACGGTGAATCGCGCGACGTGCGCGCGGAAACCTTGTCTGAACTGCTGAAGGAATGCGGGTTCTCTGGTCGCGTTGCCACGGCAGTGAACGAAGATTTCGTCCCGTCCAGTCTGCGCATTGCCCACAAACTGGCCGAAGGCGACCGGATCGAAGTTGTTGCGCCAATGCAGGGGGGCTGAGCATGAAACGGTTTTACGGCACCGATTTGCCAACCCCCCTGATGCTGGGAACAGCGCAATATCCCAGCCCTGCTATTCTGGAACAGGCTTTTCGCCAAAGCGCAGCAGGCGTGGCCACGGTTTCGCTCCGCCGTGAAGGGGCGGGCGGCGCGGGACAGACGTTCTGGTCCATGATCCGTGAGCTTGGCGTGCTGGTTTTGCCGAACACGGCTGGATGCCACACGGTCAAAGAGGCAGTTACCACGGCTCATATGGCACGTGAGGTGTTTGATACGCCCTGGATCAAGCTGGAACTGATCGGTCACACGGACAGCCTGCAGCCGGATGTGTTTCAGTTGGTCGAGGCCGCTCGCATCCTGACCGAGGATGGGTTTCAGGTGTTCCCGTACACAACGGACGATCTGATCGTCGGAGAACGGTTGCTGGCCGCCGGCTGCGAGGTCCTGATGCCCTGGGGCGCGCCAATCGGGTCAGGTCGCGGGCTGAACAACGAATACGCATTGCGTGCCATGCGTGCTGAATTCCCGGATGTGCCACTGGTTGTTGATGCAGGCATCGGTCTGCCAAGCCATGCGGCCCACGCAATGGAACTGGGCTTTGATGCCGTTCTTCTGAACACAGCCGTTGCCCGTGCGGGTGATCCGGCTGCGATGGCCAAGGCGATGGCACTGGCGGTTCAGGCCGGACAATTGGCCCATCAGGCCGATCCGATCGAAGCGCGCGACATGGCCGAGGCCTCTACTCCCGTTATTGGAAAGGCGTTCCTGTCATGACCCTTGATCGATTTTATCCAATCTTTGATCACTCTGACTGGTTGCGCCGAATGCTGCCTTTGGGGGTCAAGCTGGTACAGCTGCGCATCAAGGATCAGCCAGACGACGTCGTGCGTCACGAGATCGAAGTGTCACAAGCTCTGTGTCGCAAACATGGTGCTGTGCTGGTGGTGAATGACTACTGGCAGGCAGCTATCGAAGCGGGCTGTGACTGGATCCACTTGGGTCAGGAAGATTTGGACGACGCCGATCTCAAGGCGATCCGTAAGGCCGGTCTGAAACTGGGTGTTTCAACCCATGATGATGACGAGCTTGAGCGCGTATTGGCAATGGGCCCGAATTATGTCGCGCTGGGCCCAGTATACCCGACCATCCTGAAAAAGATGAAATGGCATCAACAGGGCTTGCCGCGGGTGACCGAATGGAAAGCACAGATAGGTGACACCCCCTTGGTCGGTATTGGCGGCATGAGTGTTGAACGCGCACGCGGCGTATTCGAGGCTGGCGCGGATATCGTTTCAGTTGTCACCGACATCACACTCAACGACGATCCCGAAGGGCGTGTGCGTGAATGGATCGAGGTCTGCAAATGACGCGCTATTCCCGACAGATGATCCTGCCCGAGGTCGGCGATGATGGGCAAAAACGCCTTTCCAGATCGCGGGTTCTTGTGATCGGAGCTGGTGGTTTGGCAGCACCTGTTTTGCCATTGTTGGCCGGGGCGGGGGTTGGTCATCTGTCGGTGATGGATGGGGATGTTGTTGAGCAATCGAACCTCCATCGCCAGACCTTGTTTACAGAGAAAGACTGCGGCCGCTCAAAGGCAGAGGCGGCGGCTCAGCGTTGCCGAGAACTAAACAGAGAAATCGAAATCTCGGAATTGAATCAGCCTCTAACAAGCGAAAATGTGGCAAACCTGGTATCCAAACATGATTTGGTGTTGGACTGCGCGGACAGCTACGCGGCCAGCTACACCTTATCAGACAGTTGCCTGGAGCTGAGAAAACCCCTGATCAGCGCGTCTGTTCTGGGGCTGTCGGGATATGTCGGTGGGTTCTGTGGCAGAGCCCCCTCATTGCGCGCGGTTTTCCCCAAAGCTCCTGATAGTGGTGCAAGCTGCGCCACAGCAGGGGTGCTGGGTCCCGTGGTTGCGATGTTGGGTTCGCTTCAAGCGCAGATGGCGTTGGGCGTCATCCTTGGTCTTGAGCCGAGCCCTCTGGGGCATCTCGTGCAGTTCGATGCGCGTACGTTCCGCAGTACCGGATTTCGCTTTGATCAAGCACCCGAGCCAGCACAGGCATTCCGCTTTGTTTCCGCCAGTCAGCTGAACGAGGCTGACGTGATTGTTGAGCTAAGGGATGCGCCGGAGGCGCCGGAGCTTATTCATCCGAACGCCAAACGGACGACTCCTGAAGATCTCATATCAGAGCCTAACAAAGGAAAAAGACTGGCCCTGTGTTGCTCGACCGGCCTGCGGGCATGGCGCGCTGCTGAACGTATTCAACCGGATTGGCCAGGCGAGATTGTCCTCGTCGCGGCCTCAACCTCGTGAACAGAAGGAAACGCGAGACATGAAAAAGCTGATTACAGCTGTTGCCCTGCTGGTCGCTACGCCTGCATGGGCCGAAGACAAGATGACTTTGTTGCTGGATTGGTTCGTGAACCCGGATCACGGACCGATCATCATTGCGCAGGAAAAGGGTTACTTTGCCGATCAGGGGCTTGAGGTTGAAGTCATTCCGCCTGCAGACCCGTCAGCCCCGCCGCGTCTGGTTGCAGCCGGACAGGCCGATCTGGCGGTATCCTATCAACCGCAGCTGCACTTGCAGATCCACGAAGGCCTGCCGCTCAAGCGTGTCGGTACGCTGGTTGCAACACCGCTGAACTGTCTTCTGGTGCTCAAGGATGGTCCGATTGAAACGCTTGCCGATCTCAAGGGTAAGAAGGTTGGTTTTTCGGTAGCGGGTGTCGAAGAGGCTGTTTTGTCCGCGATGTTGGGCGTGCATGACGTCGCCTTGGATGACATCGAAATGATCAACGTCAATTTCTCTCTGTCTCCGTCGCTGATGACCGGGCAGGTCGATGCAGTTATCGGGGCATTCCGCAACTTTGAACTGAACCAGATGGATATCGAGGGTGTCGCCGGCCGTTGCTTCTATATCGAAGAAGAAGGTGTGCCGCCCTATGATGAACTGATCTACGTCGCCAATCCTGATACGATGGACGCCGACAAAGTCGCCCGCTTTCTGGCCGCAACCGAGAAGGCCACGCAGTTCATCGTCAACAACCCGGAAGAAAGCTGGGAAATCTTCGCCGCAACCTCAGTTGAGTTGCAGGATGAGCTGAATGCCCGCGCCTGGGTGGATACATTGCCCCGCTTCGCGCTGCGCCCTGCGGGTTTTGACGCAGGCCGCTATGCCCGGTTCGAGGCTTTCCTGAAAGACAGCGGCATGATCGACAGCATCAACCCCGTCAGCGACATCACTATCGATGTGACTTCACAATGAGCGATTATGGCAAAGCCTTCACGTTGATGCGTGATGCCGCACAGGGGCCGTGGCGGGATTACACCCGCCACGCCTTTGTCGAAGGGATGAAGGATGGAACGCTCCCACGTGAGGCGTTCCTGCACTATCTGCGACAGGATTATGTGTTTCTGATCCACTTTTCTCGCGCTTGGGCGCTGGCGGTGGTGAAATCTGAAACGCATGACGAGATGCTGGCTGCATCCCGCACCATGAATGGTTTGATCAGCGAAGAGATGAAGCTGCATATCGGCATTTGCGAGGCCGAAGGCATCCCGCAGCATCAGCTGTTCGCCACGCCAGAGCGGGCCGAAAACCTCGCTTATACACGCTATGTGCTCGAGGCGGGTTACAGTGGTGATCTGCTCGATCTGCTTGCGGCCCTTGTACCTTGTGTGATGGGGTATGGTGAAATCGGTACCCGCCTTGCTGCCGAGGCGACCTCTGAGACCTATCGTGACTGGATCGACGCTTATTCGAGTGATGAGTATCAACAGGCCTGTTATGCGGTTGGAGAGTTGCTGGATTCGGCTCTAACACGGCGTATTAGTGCAGATTTTGAGGCATCCCCACGCTGGGATCGCCTGTGCCAGACGTTCTGTACCGCGACTGAGCTTGAGGTCAACTTCTGGCAGATGGGCCTCACCCCATGACACCAGCGCCCGATCTGAACTTCAAGGGCCAGGCGTCTATCGGCAGCGCGAGCCTTTTCGCGCCATTGTCGCTGTCGCTGGCGTCTGGGCAGTGGACCTGCCTTTTGGGTGGATCGGGCGTTGGAAAAACCACAGTCCTGCGGTTGATCGCGGGGCTGGACACAGGCGCTGATTTTTCTGGCCAGATCGCCGCCAGTGACGGGAAACCAGTCGCTGAGCGTGTCGCCTACATGGCGCAGAACGATCTTTTGCTGCCGTGGGCGACCGTTGCGCAGAACGTCTCGCTTGGTGCACGGCTGCGGGGCGAGAAAATCGATCGGAATCGGCGGGATCGTTTGATCGCGCGCATGCGATTGACGGACCACATGAACAAGAAACCTGCTGAACTTTCGGGTGGTCAACGTCAGCGCGTGGCTCTGGCCCGCACGTTGATGGAGGATCGACCGATTGTCCTGTTGGATGAACCTTTTTCCGCCCTCGATGCAAGAACCCGGGCCGATATGCAGGATCTGGCAGCAGAGGCCTTGCAGGGCCGGACCGTTCTGCTGGTTACCCATGATCCGGCCGAGGCGGCACGGTTGGGACAAACAATTGTGGTCATGACCCAGCACGGATTGACCCATTGCCAACCCCCGCACGCGCCCGCCCCGCGTAAAGTCGACGATCTGGAGACGTTGGAAACACAAGGCTCGTTGCTCAGATTGTTGCGAGAGGAAGCCGCGTGAAATACCTTTCCGCCCTTGCAGCAACCTTGTTTGCCCTTGGCGTGTGGCAGGCAATTGTCAGCCTGACGGGTTTGCCCAAGTTTATTCTGCCCGGCCCCGCGCTTGTGGCCGAGACTTGGTGGCAGAATCGCTGGTTAATCGCGGAACACACCTGGATCACGGCGGTCGAGGTTCTGATCGGACTGGCCTGCGGAACATTTCTGGGCGTGATCACTGCGTTGCAGCTTGCAAATTCACGGGCTGCGCGCGTTCTGGTCCAGCCTATGTTGGTGTTTACGCAAGCTTTGCCGGTCTTTGCGTTGGCACCGTTACTAACACTGTGGCTGGGCTATGGCCTCTGGTCCAAGGTCGCGATGGCGGTGTTAATCATCTATTTTCCGATCACCTCATCATTCTTTGACGGATTGATGCGGACGCCCGCCGGATATCTGGATCTTGCACGGACAATGCAGGCCAATTCACGCTCGGTATTGTGGCATATTCGGATACCTGCTGCGTTGCCCTCACTCGCCTCTGGTATGCGGCTGGCGGCGGTCTACGCGCCAATCGGTGCCGTGATTGGTGAATGGGTCGGATCATCGCAAGGGCTAGGTTATCTGATGCTGCTGGCCAATGGCCGCGCCAAGACCGATCTGATGTTTGCCGCGATGCTGACCCTGGGTGTGTTTTCCATTGTCCTGCACATGCTTGTGCGCCACGCAACAGCTCGTATGGCAGGTGAGGCCCATTAACCAATCGGAAACCTATTCTGAGCCAGTCTGAGCGCATGACTCAGGACGCCTTTGCTGAAGCCCCGATGCTGTTTGAAAGTGACGAAGCCCCGGTGGCGCCGCTGCCCTCGGGTCGATTACCGTCTTATATCAAGGACCATCGTAAACGCCTGCGTGAACGCTTCATGTCGGGTGGATCTGCGGCGATGCCGGATTATGAGCTGCTAGAACTTGTGTTGTTTCGCTCGATCCCCCGGCAGGACGTGAAGCCACTGGCCCGGGCGTTGCTTGACGCGTTTGGAGATTTCAACCGCGTGCTGACCGCACCCGAAGAGCGGCTGCGCCAGATCAAGGGGGTGGGTGAAACGGTGATCACCGACCTGAAGATACTCGAGGCCTGCGCCCACCGCATGGCCCGCGCGCGGGTGATGCAACGCCATGTGATCTCGGGTTGGGATGCGCTTATAGACTATTGCCACACCACAATGGCGCATCGCGAAACCGAACAATTCCGGGTGTTCTATCTGGATCGCAAGAACGTTCTGATCGAGGATGAAGAACAGGCCAAGGGTACGGTGGACCATGTGCCCGTTTATCCGCGAGAGGTGGCGAAACGAGCATTGGAACTGAACGCCTCAGCCCTGATCCTGGTGCACAATCATCCCTCAGGCGATCCGACGCCGTCACAATCGGATATCGATATGACAAACCGTATTCAGGACGCCTGTACGGCGCTGGGACTGACCCTGCATGATCACCTGATTATCGGAAAATCAACTGAATTGAGTTTCAGGTCGCAAGGCTATCTATAGCGGTCACTCGACCCAGATCTCGACCCTGCGATTGACCTTCCGGCCCCAATCCGTGTCATCGCAGGCCATCGGCATGGCTTCGCCGAACCCTTCGACATCGATCTCGACACTTTCCGGAACTGCAGTTTCAACGGCATTCAGTACCGCATTCCGCACGGTCTGCGCGCGGCGAAGCGCGATGCGTGCATTGGCCGAGGCCGCACCGTCCCCGTCACTGAAACCCACAAAGATCAGCTTGCGCGCATCAAACGTCCCGCTTTCAAGCGCCTGCGCGAGGTGCTGAATGTTCGAGCGTGATTGTGCATCGGGTCGGGATGAACCCGTTTCGAACCGAAAGGATAGCGAAAGGCGCGACAAGGGCCTTAGCGTTTCGATCATCCGTTGCAGCTCTTCCATGCCCACTTCGGCCCCGCCAGCGGTGATGGCGTTTGCCAACCGATCCCCTTGCAATCCGATGCGGATCGTTTCGGGTGACTGATCAACAAACCCGGCTTGCCGGATCACCATCTGCGCCTCGGCGCTTTGAGTGTAGGCCAGAAACTGCCGGACAATCTTTGGCAGCCGGCGCTGCGGCAAATACATGAACATCGGTGACGTCAGAGGATAATCCTCGGTTTTGATCGATTGCCGTGTTGCCGTCAGAGCGTATCCGCAGCCGCCAGATAAAGGCAAAGCTTGTGCCGGACCAACCCCGGCATGACTGGCGATACCAATGGCAAAGGGGTCATCTGCTACGGCTTTCACCAGATCGCTACTGCGGGCGTGCCGTTCGATAACCACCTCAGGCGGCGCATCGGCAGAGACTAACAGCAAATCTTCTGCGGCCTGTGCAAGTCCACCACCCGCATCCGGCAGATGCAACGCTATCGGCGCATCCGGCCCGCCCAGCTCAGCCCAGTTTGTGACCTCACCGGCAAAAACCCGAGCCAGATCGCTTGGTAGAATCTGACGGATCGGATTTTCCCTTGATACAACAGGGACCATGGCATCCAGTGCCAGGACCCGCGATCGGCGAGGCCGGGTCAGATCACCAATCCCAACCTCTTGAGCTGCTTCATTTTCCTCAGGGCGGATTTCGCGCAAGGCCATGACGATGTCAGCCTCATCCCCGATCAGGTCAGCGAAACCCCGCGCGGTGTTTCCAGCGTGAAATGTCAGGCGACCCAGCGGTGCCTGACGCCCCGGCTGTTGCAGTGCGTAGACAAATAGACCTTCCTCTAAATCCGTGCGGTTCGTCTCCAGACCTTCTTGTCGGGCGAAGCCTTCGATCAAGGCAGGCATCAGAGCGTCAGCTATGACCGAGGATCCCGAAAAACTGACTTCAGCAACGAAATCGATGAGATTGGGACAGGCGAGACCATCACAGGTGACACCGGATCCATCCACGGTCAGCTCGCCAAATTGCGTATCAACGCGATAAAACTCGCCATCATAGCTTAACAGATTGCCTGTGACCTCGACCTTACCGTCGTGTGAGGTCAGGGTAATGTCCTGCGCCGCGACACCTGCAGCACCTGCAAAAAACGACAACATCGTAGTTGCCGCGCGAAGAAAATACATAGGGGACCGTTAAACTGCCTGCGGTTACTTTGCCGCGATTGTCAGGTCTTCGAACAGATTATTCAACACCAGAAAATTCTGGTCTGCGGAACAATCCGGCATCGGCAGTGTCAGGTCACGCGACCGCAGACGGCGATCCGCGCGGATTTCCAGCGATTGAACGCTCAGTTTTCGCCCGCAATTTGCCTCTGTCACTTCTGCTTCGACGGTCAGTGCGATCTCACCGTTCTGATCCGTTTGACCGGCCGGAAAGGTGTATAGTTCGACATTGTGTGCACTTGTTGAGCCTGCGATACCCAAGTGAACCACATTACCTACACCCTCAGCTTTCGGGTTTGCCCAGACATGCCCAGCCTCGCCATAGCTTGCGCCAAACTCCAATGCATGTAGCTGAAGCTCGGTGTTTCCCCGCCATTGCAGGGCAACGCGGTTGTATGCCGCGAAATCCGGGACGTGAGTTGTGGCGACTGTTCCGGCATTGTCCTCGAAGGAAATCAGGAAAATCGCATATTCGGAAAGCACCGGGATGGTCAGGTCAATACGGCCGTCCTCATCTGTCCTGGCTGTGAATGTCATTCCGCTGTGGTGAAGCTCGACATTCTGGCTGGGCTTACAGGGGGCCTTTAAGGTCAATCGGGCAGCGGCCTGCGGTGCGGCGACTGCGCGTGCGCTCAGATTACAGTCTACCTGCTGTTGAGGGTCTGTAGGCTTGGCGCGAAGTGTTCGGTTTGCCGGGGATGTCACTGAACTCTCAGTGTCTGCCGGTGAAGAAGAGGTCAGAACAACACTTTCGAGTCCGGGGATTACAGAGCTTTCGTTTGTCACCGAGGCATGTTGAATGGTCGCGCCTTTGTGTTGCGCGTTCGGACCGTTCTGCATCAGGTAACCAATCGCAAGAGCACAGGCCACTGTGCCACAGGTGGTCACGTAGTTCTTAATGACAAACAAGACACCCTCCCCAGTTGAAGGAGCGAGTCGCAATTTCATTAACAATCGCGGCCAATATGTGGCCGCGAAGCGGAGTCATTGTGTCCGAGATTGGGTGACGTTAGGTCAAACGGCCGTGGCAGTGTTTGAACTTCTTACCCGAACCGCAGGGACATTTGTCATTGCGTGACGGGTTACCCCAGGTTTCAGGGTCATCTTCGACAAAACCTGGGCGCGGATCACCCGAAGCTTCGGCCTCGGCCACGGCTTCGGCCTGATCGGTAGCCTCTTTGATCTGCGCCTGCTGTGCCGCCATCTGAGCCATCATTTCGCGCTGTTCTTCTTCGGACAGCGGGCGAACACGGGCCAGTTGCTGGGTCACGGTTTCCCGCAGGCCTTCCAGCATCGATTCAAACAGCTGGAAGCTTTCGGTCTTGTACTCATTCAGCGGATCACGCTGAGCGTAACCGCGGAATCCAACAACCGAGCGCAGATGCTCAAGCGTCAGCAGATGCTCGCGCCATTTGCCGTCAATGGTCTGCAACAACACCTGTTTTTCGATGTTGCGCATGTTTTCCGGGCCGAAAGCGACGGCTTTTTGCGCCATCATATCGTCAGTGGTCTTGATGAGGCGTTCGCGAATTTCTTCGTCATCAACACCTTCTTCGGCAGCCCAGTCCTGAACCGGGACATCCATGTTCAGCTTGTCTTTGATCGCCTCATGCAGACCATCGGTATCCCACTGATCCGCATAGGTCTTTGGTGGCATGTACTGATCGATCAGGTCATCGATCACCTGTTCGCGCATATCCGATGCGATATCCGACAGATCGTCCGCCGACATGATCTCGCGGCGCTGGTTAAAGATCACCTTCCGCTGGTCGTTCATGACATCGTCGAACTTCAGAACGTTCTTACGCATGTCAAAGTTGCGACCTTCGACCTTGGCCTGAGCGCGCTCAAGCGACTTGTTCACCCATGGGTGAATGATCGCTTCGCCCTCTTTCATGCCCAGAGTGGTCAGGACCTTGTCCAGACGTTCTGAGCCGAAGATGCGCATCAGGTCATCTTCGAGGCTCAGATAAAAGATGGTTCGGCCGGGGTCGCCCTGACGGCCCGAACGGCCGCGCAACTGGTTGTCGATCCGGCGGCTTTCGTGACGTTCCGAGGCCATGACGTAAAGGCCACCGGCCTCCAGTACTTTTTGCTTTTCTTCTGCGTGGCGGGCTTCTTCCTGGGCGCGCAGTTCCGCCGGATCTGCATCCGGATTTTCGGCCAACGCCTGCAGGACTTTCATTTCCACATTGCCGCCCAGCTGAATGTCGGTTCCGCGACCGGCCATGTTGGTCGCGATAGTAACCGCACCCAGACGACCGGCATCTGCCACGATCTGCGCTTCCTGCTCGTGCTGACGGGCGTTCAGAACGTTGTGCTCGATGCCTTCCTTGACCAGCAATTGACTCAGCAACTCGGATTTTTCGATTGATGTTGTGCCCAGCAACACCGGTTGCCCTTTTTCAGAGGCTTTCTTGGTTTGCTTGATCATCGCATCGTATTTTTCGGCAGCGGTACGATACACCTGATCGTTTCGGTCTTCACGCGCGATTGGTTTGTTGGTCGGAACCTCGACCACGCCCAGACCGTAGATTTCGGCAAACTCTTCTGCCTCGGTCAGTGCGGTGCCTGTCATGCCGCCCAGTTTATCGTAGAGGCGGAAGTAGTTCTGGAACGTCACGCTGGCCAGTGTCACGTTTTCGGGCTGAATCTGCACGCCTTCCTTGGCCTCGATAGCCTGATGCAAGCCCTCGGACAGGCGGCGGCCCGGCATCATGCGACCAGTGAATTCGTCAATCAGAATGACGTTCCCATCGCGCACGATATAATCCTTGTCGCGCTGAAACATCTTGTGCGCGCGCAGGCCCTGGTTGACGTGGTGCACAACAGTTGTGCTTTCGGGATCATACAGCGAATGGCCTTCGGGCAGCAGTCCCGCATCCAGCAATTGCTGTTCGAGGAATTCGTTGCCTTCGTCGGTGAAGGTCACGTTGCGGGATTTTTCGTCCAGCGTGAAATGATCATCCTGAAGCAAGGGGATCAGGGCGTCGATGGCCGTGTAAAGGTCCGAACGGTCCTGCGACGGGCCCGAGATGATCAGCGGTGTCCGCGCTTCATCGATCAGGATCGAGTCCACCTCGTCCACGATCGCGAAGTTGTGGTACTTTTGGTAGATTTCGGCCAGATCCGCCTTCATGTTGTCGCGCAGATAGTCGAAGCCCAGCTCGTTGTTGGTCGCATAGGTGACGTCACACGCGTAAGCAGCCTTCTTTTCGGCATCAGGCTGGCCGGACCAGATCACACCGGTGGTCATACCGACGGCGGCAAACACTTTGCCCATCCATTCCGAGTCACGCTTGGCCAGGTATTCGTTGACCGTCACTACGTGCACGCCCTTGCCCGTCAGCGCATTCAGATAGGCGGGGAAGGTGGCTACAAGCGTCTTGCCCTCACCCGTTTTCATTTCCGAGATGTTGCCCTGATGCAGGAAGGTACCGCCCATCAGCTGCACATCAAAGGCGCGTAGACCCAGCGCTCGCTTTGCACCCTCGCGGACGTTGGCAAAGGCTTCGGGCAGCAGAGCGTCCAGACTCTCGCCGCCCAGCGCACGTTTGCGCAGCTCTTCGGTCTTTTCGATCAGGCCCTCGTCGGACAGTTTCTCGAACTCGGGCTCCAGCGCGTTGATCTTTTCGATCAGGGGGCGGGTCGCCTTGATCTTGCGGTCGTTCGGTGTTCCGAACACCTTTTTGGCGAGCGTTCCGAGTCCCAGCATGTTCACTCCAGCGGATCTGTTCTTGTCTTGGTTGCGACAGGCTTGCCCACCTTGCGCGCAACCCATAGATACGGGGGGTGAAAGGCGGCCCTGTCCAAGGCTTCAAGGCGATGTAAGCGGCAGGTTCCAGAGTGTCAACGCCACGCCCCGTCGCGGCAAGAAAATAGGATGATTCAATGCCAAAAGGCCTCACTTTTTTGCCATCGCTCGCTCTCGCTGCTGTGATGGCACTGCCTGTTGCCGCCGAAACCAAGCCTGATGTGGACACCGTCGTGGCACGGGTCAACGGTGATGAAATCACACTGGGTCACGTCATCGCCACCGCTGCCGCTCTGCCGCCGCAGTATCAGCAACTGGAAGATGATGTGCTCTACGAGTTCATCCTGGAACAGCTGGTGCAACAGCAGTTGCTGGGCCAGCAGCAGGATGGCCTGTCGGCCCTGAACGAACTGGCGCTGGAAAACGAAACACGTTCGCTTCGGGCAGTTCAGACCGTCAACGAGGTTACCGAGGCCACCGTGACCGATGAGGCGATCCAGGCGGCCTATGACGCACAGTTCGCTGATTTCGAGGGTGAGGATGAGTTCAACGCCAGCCATATTCTTGTAGAAACCGAAGAAGAGGCGAAAGAGCTCAAGTCGCAACTGGACGACGGTGCCGATTTTGCTGAACTGGCAAAGGAAAAATCCACAGGTCCTTCCGGCCCCAACGGCGGTTCGCTGGGTTGGTTCGGTAAGGGACAGATGGTTCCGGAATTCGAACAGGCCGTTGTTGCGTTGGAGAAAGACAATGTATCCGACCCCGTTCAAACTCAATTCGGCTGGCATGTCGTCAAACTGAATGACAAGCGAAAGTCCGAAGCTCCTGAACTGGCGGTGGTTCGCGAAGAGCTTGCCCAGACCATTCGTCAGGATGCAATTCAGGCCCGGATCGATGAATTGACCCAGCAGGCACAGATCGAACGCCCCGCTCTTGAAGGCACTGGCCCCGAGGTCATTCGCCAGCTGGACCTGATTCAGGAGTAACTCTCGTGGCCACGATCACCAAGGTTTCGCCGCTTGCACCAGCGGCTTTCCCCGAATTGCCGGTTATTGACGGCGTGCGCTTTGCTACTGTCGAGGCAGGTGTGCGCTATCAGGGCCGCACGGATGTCATGCTGGCGGTCATGGACCCGGGCACATCGGTGGCCGGTGTGTTTACCCGATCAGCGACCCGGGCGGCTCCGGTGCTGGATTGTCAGGAAAAGATCGGCGGCTCCAGCGAGGGGCCAGCGGCGATCCTTGTGAATTCGGGCAACGCCAATGCGTTTACAGGGCATTACGGTCAGAGCTCGGTCGCTGAAGTGACGCAGGCCGTGTCTTCGGTTACCGGCGTGGCTGTGGATCGCGTATTCACCTCATCCACCGGGGTGATCGGCGAGCCGCTGCCGCATGAACGCATCGTGGCGCAGCTGGATGTGCTGAACGGCGCCCTGCGGGATGACAAGCTCGAAGACGCTGCTCGTGCCATCATGACAACGGATACCTTCCCGAAAGGCGCCAGTGCACAGGTCGAGATAGAGGGCACAACAGTCTCTATTTCGGGGATTGCCAAGGGTTCCGGCATGATCGCGCCAGATATGGCAACGATGCTGGTCTACATCTTCACGGATGCCAAAGTTGACCAATCGGCACTGCAGGCCATGCTGGGCGCCCAGACGGATCGAACGTTCAACTGCATCACTGTGGACAGCGATACATCGACCTCGGACAGCTTGTTGTTGTGTGCGACCGGTGCGTCGGGTGTTGATGCAACAGACAACGCCGATTTTGCCGATGCATTGGAAGGCGTCATGCTGGATCTGGCCCAGCAGGTGGTACGCGACGGTGAAGGCGCAACAAAGTTCGTGGAAATCCGGGTGACCGGAGCAGTCTCGGGTGCTGATGCCAAAGTGCATGGGCTGGCGATCGCGAACTCTCCACTGGTCAAGACCGCAATCGCAGGTGAAGACCCGAACTGGGGTCGGGTGGTCATGGCGATCGGTAAATCGGGAGCTGCAGCCGACCGCGATCTTCTGAGCATTTCGTTCGGTGACATTCTGGTGGCCGAAAAGGGGTGGGTCAGCCCTGATTATCGTGAGGAAGATGCCGCAGAATACATGAAGGGTCAGAACCTTATGATCACCGTTGATCTAGGTTTGGGGGACGGTGAATCCACTGTCTGGACCTGCGACCTGACCCACGGTTACATCGAAATCAACGCGGATTACCGGTCGTGAAGACAGTTCTTGTATCCGCCGTCGCCCTGATCGATATCGAAGGCCGGGTGCTGTTAGCGCAACGCCCGGAGGGTAAATCCATGGCTGGCCTGTGGGAATTCCCTGGTGGCAAGATCGAACCCGGCGAAACGCCCGAAGCCGCGCTGGTCCGCGAATTGCATGAGGAACTGGGTATCGATACCTGGGCCTCTTGCCTCGCCCCGCTGACCTTCGCCAGCCACAGCTATGACGATTTTCACTTGCTGATGCCGCTGTTTGCCTGCCGCAAGTGGGAGGGTATTCCGCAATCCAAGGAAGGGCAGGCACTCAAATGGGCGCGTGCGAATGAGTTGCGGAATTATCCCATGCCTGCTGCTGACGTGCCACTGATCCCGATTTTGCGGGATTGGTTGTAGGCTTGGGTTGGGGCGGGCTTTTCGGAAATCTGTCTGAGTAACAACATGCGATGGGCAACAAACCCGATTCTGCATGTTTCCTTGAATTGGTTTGCCCGCCTTAATTGGATGGAAAATTCACTCAGTGTTTGATCACGCGAATGTTTGTGGCGCTCTACCAGAGTTCGATGATTGAGGTACTAAGAATATCGAAATCATTGCCGATAAGGCGAACCAAAGCTGCGTTGCAACAATAATCAGCAACCCTATGTTGCCCAATAGGGGTATGCCCGACCCAGCAGGGCTACTGTCAGTGAATGCCGCGAATACGAACACCAGAAGCCCCAAAGCCCAGCCAATGCCAGCTATCCAGAACCTGCGAATTTGTTGGTCGTAAACAACTTTGTAACCTGGATCAGTCTTGCGCCAAGAATAAGCTAAACTAACTGCAATGAATGAGGTCAAAAGCGCGACGAGGCTTGCGGCATAAAGCGCCCAAATAATTGTAGGCTTTGTTTTGGATGACATGTGGCCCTCTAAGATTTTTTTGAATTAGCTTCTTGCTAGTGGGGCTTGAACAGGCCGTTTTTTGGACTGCTTCGCGCCATTTATTTGACGGCCTTCCAAAGAGAACTCTTGTCGCAAGAGGGGTGGCAGGACAACGAGTTTGCAAAACAGGTCCAAACTCCAATTCTCGACACTTCGTATCGATGCCCGACTTTTCGCTTCATATCTCAGTGAACAAGGATGCAATCAGTCCTCATGATTTATCAGGCGGCCAAGCACTCTAATCATATGGGTTGTACATCTTGTACAATTCATAAGACGGCCTTTGTATCCCTGTTACAATTCGTAAGAATTGAGAAAACATCAGGAAAAAGTTGACGCTGATCGTGTCCATGTCCCTAATCGGGGCGTTGGCGTCCGGGGTTGATCCTCGGGTCCGCCGTTTCCGGCCCGGAGGAGGGGTCGGATGGGGAGGAGAAAAGAGATTGGCTCAGACGCAGTCGGGCGCCGAGGGGATGACCTCCCTTCCGGCGCTTCTACACCGCAATGTCATCCAGTTCGGGGACGCCCCGGCCTATCGGGAAAAGGAATTCGGTATCTGGCAATGCTGGACCTGGGCCGAAGCGGCTCGGGAAATCCGTGCGATTGCCCTTGGTTATCTGGAACTCGGTGTTGAGAAGGGCGACCATATCGCAGTGATCGGGCGCAACCGCCCCGCGCATTACTGGTCGATGGTCGCGGCGCAGATGGTAGGCGCGGTTCCGGTGCCGCTCTATCAAGACTCGGTGGCCGAAGAGATGGCCTACGTGCTGGAACACTGTGGTGCAAAATACGTGGTCTGCGGTGATCAGGAGCAGGTCGACAAGGTTATCGAGATTCAGGAAAATCTGCATCAGGTCAAACACATCCTCTACACTGACAAGCGCGGGATGCGGAAATACGATCATTCCCAGATGAACGCGCTTGAGGACATCATGGCCGAAGGCAGCGCCGGTCATGCCCGGTTTGACGCCGAACTGGACAAGCGCATCGCTGAGATCACCTATGACGACACCTGCGTGATGCTTTACACCTCGGGCACCACGGGCAAGCCCAAGGGCGTGGTTCTGTCGAACCGCAATGTGATCGAAAGCGCCAAGAACTCGGCCGATTTTGATCATCTGACCCGGAACGAAGACATCCTGTCCTATCTGCCGATGGCGTGGGTAGGGGATTTCATCTTCTCCATTGGGCAGGCCTATTGGTGCGGCTTCTGTGTGAACTGCCCCGAAAGCGCCGACACGATGATGACGGACCTGCGCGAGATCGGGCCGACCTATTTCTTCGCTCCGCCGCGTGTGTTCGAGACCCAGCTGACCAATGTGATGATCCGGATGGAGGACGCGGGCAAGCTGAAGCAACGCATGTTCCACCACTTCATGGCCCATGCCAAGAAAGTTGGTGGCCTGCTGCTGGACGGCAAGCCAGTAGGCTTTGGCGACAAGCTAAAATACGCGCTGGGCAACCTGCTGGTCTATGGGCCGCTTAAGGATACGCTGGGCTATGGCAGGTTCCGTGTGGGCTATACCGCGGGCGAGGCGATTGGGCCCGAGATTTTTGATTTCTACCGCTCACTGGGCATCAACCTGAAGCAGCTTTACGGCCAGACCGAAGCCACCGTTTTCATCACAGTGCAACCGGATGGAGAAGTGCGGGCCGACACGGTTGGTGTTCCTGCACCCGATGTAGAGTTGAAAATCGATGACAGTGGCGAGATTCACTACCGCTCGCCCGGCGTTTTCGTCGAGTACTACAATAACCCGGATTCAACGGCCTCGACCAAAGATGCCGAGGGTTGGGTGGCGACTGGCGATGCCGGATTCATCGAGGAAAGCTCAGGCCATTTGCGGATCATCGACCGCGCCAAGGATGTTGGTAAAATGGCCGATGGCTCAATGTTCGCGCCGAAATACGTCGAGAACAAACTGAAGTTCTATCCCGACATTCTTGAGGTCGTGCTGTTTGGAAACGGCAAGGACCGCTGCGTGGCCTTCATCAATATCGACCTGACCGCGGTTGGTAACTGGGCCGAGCGTAACAATGTGGCCTATGCGTCTTATCAGGAACTGGCGGGACATCCCCGTGTGTTAGAGACGATTCGCAGCCATGTTGAAGCAGTGAACAAATCCGTTGCTGCAGATGAGATGCTGTCGGGTTGTCAGGTCCACCGCTTCGTTGTGCTGCACAAAGAGTTGGATGCTGACGATGGTGAGATGACCCGGACCCGCAAGGTGCGTCGTCGGTTTGTCGAGGAGAAGTTCCAGGACATCATCGACGCGCTATACGATGGGTCAGAGACGATCTCGACCACAACCGAAGTCACCTATGAAGATGGGCGCAAGGGATCAATCAGCGCTAAGCTTGAGATTGTAGATGCACCGGTTGTTCCGGTTGTTCAGCACAAGGTGGCCGCAGAATGAGGGCCGGTCATGCGCCGCTCGACCTGCGGTCATCGCCCCGCCCACCGTCCCGTTTTTGCGTAAGTCAAGGAGTGACTGATGCTGGATAACTCCGAAGGATATGTCACCGAAGACGGCCGCAAGATCGGCGGCGTGGTGATGGAGATGAAAAACATCACTCTGCGCTTTGGCGGTGTGGTGGCGATCAAGGATATCTCGTTCGACATTCGTGAGGGTGAGATCCGCGCCATCATTGGGCCGAACGGGGCTGGCAAGTCCTCCATGCTGAACGTGATTTCGGGGTTTTATGTCCCGCAGGAGGGCGAGGTCTGGTTCCACGGATCAAAGCGCCCGCCGATGCGCCCCTATGAAGTGGCCCGGCAGGGCATTGCACGGACGTTCCAAAACATCGCCTTGTTTGAAGGCATGAGCGTTTTGGACAACGTGATGACCGGTCGTCTGAACTTCATGAAGACCAACATCTTTCAGCAAGCCTTTTGGAAGGGCAAAGCCGAGGCGGAAGAGGTTGCGAACCGTGAAGCCGTTGAGAAGATCATCGATTTCCTCGAAATCCAACACATCCGAAAAACGCCGGTCTCGCGTCTGCCTTACGGTCTGAAGAAACGGGTCGAACTGGCGCGCGCGCTGGCGGCGGAACCCAAGCTGCTGCTTCTGGATGAACCAATGGCTGGCATGAACGTCGAAGAGAAAGAGGACATGAGCCGCTTTATCCTCGACGTGAACGACGAGTTTGGAACCACGATTGCGCTGATCGAGCACGACATGGGCGTTGTGATGGACCTGAGCGACCGGGTGGTCGTGATGGATTACGGCAAGAAGATTGGTGACGGCACGCCGGATGAGGTGCGCAGCAATCAGGAAGTCATCGACGCCTATCTGGGGGTCAGCCATGACTAAAGGCCGGACAGAATTGGGGAGGGGCTGACATGCCTGAACAACTCGTATTTGCGATGGAAGTCATCCTCAACGGTCTGATGGCCGGGGTGCTTTATGCGTTGGTCGCGCTGGGCTTTGTGCTGATCTACAAGGCGTCCGGCATTTTTAACTATGCCCAAGGGGTTATGGCCCTGTTCGCCGCCATGACTCTGGTTGGGATCATGAACGGGCAGGTGCCGTTTGCGCATCTGATCAACGCGATCCTTGGCACTCATGTCCACTATTTTGGTTGGAACGTCCCGGCGTTGCTGGCGATCATTCTTACGATGGCGGTCATGGTGCTGCTGGCCTGGGCAGTGCAGCGTTTCGTGATGCGCCATCTGGTCGGACAAGAGCCCATCATTCTGTTCATGGCGACCATTGGTCTGGCCTATTTCCTTGAAGGTGTCGCCGACCTGATGTGGGGGTCCGAGATCAAGACGCTGGATGTGGGTCTGCCGCAGGGCATCAATCTGTGGATCGACGAGACCACGTTCAACATCTTTGGCTACGGCTTCTTCATCGACAATCTGGATATCGTCGCGACGATCATCGCAGCACTGCTGGTGGCCGCACTGGTCGCATTCAGCCAATATACTAAGCAGGGCCGAGCGATGCGCGCGGTGGCTGATGACCACCAAGCGGCGCTGTCGGTTGGCATTTCGCTGAATTTCATCTGGATCATGGTCTGGTCGGTCGCCGGGTTTGTGGCTCTGGTCGCAGGCATCATGTGGGGCACCAAGTCGGGCGTTCAGTTCTCACTGTCGCTGATTGCGCTCAAGGCGCTGCCTGTGCTGATGCTGGGCGGGTTTACTTCGATCCCCGGAGCCATTGTCGGCGGGCTGATCATCGGTGTGGGCGAGAAACTGTTCGAGTTCGCAATCGGCCCGCTGGTGGGCGGCGCGACTGAGAACTGGTTCGCTTATGTACTGGCGTTGATCTTTCTGGTGTTCCGGCCCCAAGGTCTCTTCGGTGAAAAAATTATCGAGAGAGTTTAGATGGATAAGCTGGAACACCTCTTCAAAACACTGCCGATTGTCTTGCTGGCCTACGGGGGCGCTCGAACATTGGGCGAGTGTTTCGAAGTGCGATTAGCCGGGGCAGGTCCTGAGCTTTATGGAGAAACTGAGTGGCAGCTGAGAATGCTGATTTACACGGCATATCTGCGGGCTTTTGACTCACTGTTCTTTTACGCCGCAATCGCTGCGGTCGTGCATTGGATGAACGTGAGAGGCAGAGGTGCTCCGGCATGACCAAGCTGATCGCCATCATCAACGTGATCGCATGGGCAGGTTTCTGGGCCTTTGGCTATATTGCCCTGACCTCGGATGATCTGACTGACAGTCAATTGACGATCGCCGCGATCCTGGCTTTTGCCGGGCTGATCATGGGGGTTCTGGCCTATCTGAAACTGGTGCGCGCCTCAGAGGCGAGCGGATACGCCAAGGGATCCAACCAACTGGACGCCGAAGCTCGCAATCGGGCGCAGGAAGAATGGGGAAAGTAAGACATGTTCTATCGTGAGGCCGGAGATTTCAAAGTCTCCTACAGGGACGACAGCCAGACTTTCCCGATCAAGTTTGACCGGTATCGCTATTATGCTGTGCTGGCAGTGGCGTTCGGGATCATTCCGTTCATCATCAACGACTATTGGGCCAATGCTCTGCTGCTGCCCTTCCTGATCTACGCCATCGCTGCAATCGGGCTGAACATTCTGGTTGGTTATTGCGGTCAGGTCAGCCTGGGTACCGGCGGGTTCATGGCTGTGGGGGCTTATGCCTGCTACAAGCTGATGACAGCGTTTCCGGATGTCAGCATGTTTATCCATGTGCTGCTTGCGGGCGGCATCACGGCGATTGTCGGCGTTCTGTTTGGCCTGCCATCGTTGCGCATCAAGGGCTTCTATCTGGCGGTTGCAACGCTGGCGGCGCAGTTCTTTCTGGTTTGGCTCTTCAACCGCGTGCCGTGGTTCTACAACTACTCGGCCTCGGGCCAGATCAACGCACCCGAGCGTGACGTGTTCGGCATCATCATTACCGGTCCGAACGCTCCGGCCTGGGCGACCTATCTGTTCTGCCTGATTTTCCTGACGCTGTGCGCCATCATCGCGCGCAACATGACGCGTGGAACCACCGGACGTACCTGGATGGCGATCCGCGACATGGATATTGCGGCCGAGATTATCGGGGTGAACCCGCTGAGGGCCAAGCTGTCCGCCTTTGCCGTCAGCTCGTTCTTTGTCGGTATCGCGGGTGCTTTGTTCTTTGCCGTCTATCTGGGCGCGGTCGAGGTTGGCGAAGTGTTCGGTATCCAGAAATCGTTCCTGGTGCTGTTCATGGTGATCATCGGTGGTCTTGGCTCGATCTTCGGATCCTTTGCCGGCGCGGCCTTCCTTGTGCTGCTGCCTGTTGTTCTGAAGGTCGTGGGCGTTGATGTACTGGGCTGGCCCACAGATATCGTCGCACATCTGCAGTTGGTGATCGTCGGGGCCCTGATCATCATGTTCCTGATCCTCGAACCACACGGTCTGGCGCAGCTATGGCGTGTGGCCAAAGAGAAACTCAGACTCTGGCCTTTCCCCCACTAAACGGGGCGGGCCCAACTAAAGAAAGGGTGCAAAGCCCGTAACCAACATCGGATCAATCAAGGGAGGAGACACCCGATGAACAAGAAACTGGCAACCGTGGCGCTGGGCGCCCTGATGGCAGCAGGGCCGGCAATGGCCGACCTCGTGTTCCCATCGCTCAGCTACCGGACCGGGCCTTACGCAGCGGGTGGCATCCCGTTCGCAGATGGCTACGCTGACTATTTCACCCTGCTGAACGAGCGTGATGGCGGCATCGGCGGCGTTGCTGCCAAGGTGATCGAATGTGAAACCGGCTATAACACCGAAAAAGGTGTGGAGTGCTATGAATCCACCAAGGGTGAAGGCGCTCTGGTTTATCAGCCGCTTTCGACTGGTATTACCTATCAGCTGATCCCCAAAGTGACCGCAGACGGAATTCCCCTGCACACGATGGGTTATGGTCGTACCTCTGCTGCGAACGGCAAGGTGTTCAGCAACGTATTCAACTATCCGGCCAACTACTGGAACGGTGCCTCGGGTGCGATCAACCACCTGCTGGACGTCAACAATGGTGACCTGAGCGGCAAGAAAATCGCGCTGGTCTATCACAACTCTGCTTACGGCAAGGAACCGATCCGCACGCTGGAAACGCTGGCGGAAAAGCATGGTTACGAGCTGACCCTGCTGCCGGTTGACCACCCGGGTCAGGAGCAGAAGTCGCAATGGCTGCAGATCCGTCGTGAAAAGCCGGATTATGTTGTCATGTGGGGCTGGGGCGTCATGAACCAGGTCGCCGTGCAAGAGGCTGCCAACATCCGATTCCCAATGGAAAACTTCATTGGCGTCTGGTGGTCCGGTGCTGAATTTGACGTGGAACCTGCTGGCGAAAAGGCCAATGGCTACAAGGCACTGACCTTTACCGGTCTGGGTGCCGACTATCCGGTCTATGACGATCTGAAGAAATATGTTGTCGATTCCGGCAAGGCCGCAGGTGCGGGTGATCAGCTGGGCACAGTTCAGTACAACCGTGGTCTTTATGCTGCGATGCTGGCTGCCGAAGCCGCGAAAACCGCGCAGGAAATGCATGGCACTGCCGATATCGATGCGGCGATGATGCGTGATGGCATGGAAGCGCTGGAAATGACCAATGCCAAGATGGAAGCATTGGGCATGTCAGGCTTTGGCCCCGAGTTTACCGTGACCTGTGAAAACCACGGCGGCCCGGGTCTGGTTGGCGTCGTGCAGTGGGATGCATCGGCGAAGACCTGGAACAATGTTCAGGACTTTAAACCGACCGACACAGAAGTGATCGCAACGCTGATCGATGAAGACTCGGGCGCGTATGCGGCTGAGAACAACATCTCACCGCGCTGCGAATAAGACAGGTCCGTCCCGGAGCCAATCCGGGACTACCATATTTTGGAGCGGCGGCCTGCCCGCCGTTCCACCCCCTAACCAGCCCGGATACCGGGACAGGCACGAGGACATGCGCTGATGCTGGATGCAGCACAAACCACTGACGTGCAGGCGGAAACCCTGCTTGAGGTCAACAATATCGAGGTGATCTACAACCACGTCATCCTCGTGCTCAAGGGCGTCAGCCTGACAGTTCCCAAGGGCGGCATCACGGCCCTTCTGGGTGGCAACGGTGCTGGCAAGACAACTACGCTCAAGGCGGTCTCGAACCTGCTGCATTCAGAGCGCGGCGAGGTCACCAAAGGCACCATCAAGTATCGCGGTCAGAGTGTGCACGAAAGCGATCCGGCCGATCTGGTGGAAAAGGGTGTCATTCAGGTGATGGAGGGTCGTCATTGCTTCGAACACCTGACGGTCGAGGAAAACCTGCTGACCGGCGCCTATACCCGCAAGGATGGCAAAGCAGCGATCCAGCAGGATCTTGAACTGGTCTACAACTACTTCCCGCGCCTTAAGGAGCGTCGCCGCTCGCAGGCGGGTTACACCTCGGGCGGTGAACAGCAGATGGTTGCGATGGGTCGCGCATTGATGTCGCGCCCCGAAACGATCCTGCTGGACGAGCCTTCAATGGGCCTAGCGCCACAGCTGGTCGAAGAGATCTTTGGTATTGTGAAGGATCTGAACGAACAGGAAGGCGTGTCTTTCCTGCTGGCTGAACAGAACACCAACGTGGCTCTGAGGTTCGCACATTACGGCTATATTCTGGAATCCGGCCGGGTGGTGATGGATGGCCCGGCTGCCGAGCTGCGCGAGAACCCCGACGTGAAAGAGTTTTACCTCGGCATGTCCGAAGAGGGGCGTAAGAGTTTCCGCGACGTGCGTTCATATCGCCGCCGCAAGAGGTGGCTGTGAGCGGATGGAGGATCTGGCGATGACCTATTTCGACGCACTCGAAACCCGAACCGCAGATCAGCGTGCTGCCGATCAGGCTCAGGCATTGCGCATTCAGATCGAAAGGGCGAAATCCGCACCTGGCTTTGCAACCCATTTTGCGGGGGTGGATACCGATGCAGTCACCTCGGTGGCCGATCTGCCGAAATTGCCTGTATTGCGGAAGTCCGATCTGACCAAAGCGCAGGCAACGCGCCCACCGTTTGGTGGCTTTACCGTGAAGCCAGCGCGGCATTTCCACCATGTGTTTCAATCCCCGGGTCCGATCTATGAGCCGGGCAGTACGGATCACGACTGGTGGCGGATGGGACGGTTTGTTCATGCGGCAGGCGTGGGGCCGGGCGATATCGTGCAGAACTGCTTTGGATATCACCTGACACCAGCTGGCATGATCTTTGAAAACGGCGCGCGAGCGGTGGGAGCCGCCGTTCTGCCCGCCGGAACCGGACAGACTGAACTGCAGGTCACGGCTGCCCGTGATATTGGCTGCACCGCTTATGCGGGTACGCCAGATTATCTGAAGGTGATCCTGGATAAGGCCGACGAGATGGGCGTAACGCTCAACTTTTCCAAGGCAATCGTGGGCGGTGGGGCGCTGTTCCCCAGTCTGCGACAGGATTATGCCGACAGGGGAATCTCCTGTCTTCAATGCTACGCGACCGCTGATCTGGGCAACATCGCTTATGAAAGCGCCGCGATGGAGGGGATGATCATCGACGAACATGTGATCGTTGAGATCGTCACTCCGGGCACCGGGACGCCGGTGGCGGAAGGTGAGGTGGGTGAGGTTGTGGTGACCTCCCTGAATCCCGACTATCCGCTGATCCGTTTCGCCACCGGCGATCTGTCCGCCATCATGCCAGGTGTGTCACCTTGCGGTCGGACCAATATGCGGATCAAGGGTTGGATGGGGCGCGCCGATCAGACCACCAAGATCAAAGGTATGTTTGTTCGTCCTGAGCAGGTAGCCGCGCTGGTCGACAAGCATGACGAGATCGTCAAGGCTCGGGTCATTGCCGCGCGTCAGGGCGAAATGGACACGATGACCGTTCAGATCGAAAGCGCGGGTGGTGACGATATGGTATACGCCAAATCCGTGGTCGAAGTGCTGAAACTCAAAGGCGCGATCGAGGTCGTGGCACCGGGAACTTTGCCAAAGGATGGTTTGGTGATCGAGGATCAGCGCGTCTACGAATGATTGGCTTTGACTGGTGGCGGAGAAAGTCCGCCCCAATCAAGTTGCGACAGCCAGTGTTTCACCGCTTGGATGGTATGCAAATGCGATTGATGTTTGTGAGACAGCAGCCAGACAGGGCGCTTGGGCAAGTCCTGACCACCCGCCGCCTTGATTCTTCGCAATCGGACATCGGTTTTACAGGCGGCAATCGGTAACAGGCTTTGACCCAACCCATTTGCAACAGCTTCGATTGCAGTATTCAGATCCGCCACCTTCAGACCCGAGGCTGACTTGAGGTCGGACTGTCCTAGCATCCAGTTCGCTTGCTCGAGATGTGCATGAGACGGCTCATACATAATCCATCTGCTCTGAGCGTCGGTTTGGTGTGGATTGGCAGCGCTTTGGTACAATCCGAAATCCAGCCAGCCGATCCGTTGCGTCAGGATATCTGATCCTCCGGTTTTTGGCGGCCCCAGACGTAGCGCCAGATCCGCCTCACGAGTGGTCAGACTCAGATTTCGGCTCTCGGGGATTAGCTCGATGGTGATTGCAGGGTGGAGGTTTTGGAACCCGACAAAGGCCTGCGTAAGTATTCGATCAGTGACAACGGGAACTGCTGTAAGGCGTACAGTGCCGGTTATCATGCCGCGATCTGCGCCAAGAATCTCTGTCATTTGGCGGGTTTCGGTTTCCATGCGCAGCGCGTGCGCCACCAGTTTTTGACCTAATTCCGTCAGGCGTTGTCGCCCGGTATTGTCACGGAGCAAGAGGTATGCGGACAGAGACGTTTCCAGCCTGCGAATTCTCCGCGCGATCGTGGTTTCATCCTGTCCCAGTTCGCGTGAGGCGGCAGCAAAACTGCCCTGACGATAGAGTGCGATCAGATAGCGAAGATCATCCCAGTTCATATCCTGCATTTTTGCAGGATAGAGCGGCAATCATATGCATTCAACCGGCAGAACTGCGGATGCAGACTGTATACGTCCACACTGGAGAAAGAGCATGACACATATCATCCTGTTCAAGGATAACCCCGCCGCCGATCCGGGCCTTCGTCAGACACACATGGCCAGCCATCTGGATTTTCTACAGGCCAATCGGGATCGGATTGCAGGCGCCGGGCCACTCTTTAACACTACCGAAGAAAGTGCCGGAGGATTGTGGCTGGTCAATGAAACCAATCCGAATGAAGTAGAGCGGATGATCCGTGAAGATCCGTTCTGGCCCACCGGTTTACGACTGTCCCATCAGGTTTTGCGCTGGAATGTCGTCTTTGCCAATCCTGGGCAACTCAGGACCCAAGATGGTTCCTGAGACGTATTGGCGCTGGAAATTCTGACGAAATTGGTCGAATAAGGCTGAGCAAGGCGCTTGCGCCAAAGTGAACCGGAAGCATGGCCCAGATCGATTATTCAGAAAACGGATCGCGCAATCGCGGCGCTCGGGGTACCCGGTTGTTGGGCACGCTTGCCTATCTGGTTGCAGCCGCGTGCCTGTTGCCGATGGTTGCCGTCGTGCTTGCTGCGGTGACGGGTGGTACTGACACCGTCTCGCATTTGTTGGCAACAGTTATGCCCCGCTATGCGATGACGACGGTAATTCTTGTTGTGCTGGTTGCAGCGGGCACATTTGCCATCGGTGTTGGTGCGGCGTGGCTGGTGACGATGACACGTTTTCCCGGTGTTCGCTTTCTGGAAATCGCATTGGTATTGCCTCTGGCCTTTCCCGCGTACGTGCTTGCCTACGCCTATACGTTCATTCTCGATCATCCGGGCATTGTTCAAACCACGCTCAGACAAGTTATGGGCTGGGGGCCGCGCGACTATTGGTTCCCTGAAATCCGTTCGACCGAGGGTGCGGCAGTGATGCTGATCCTCGTTCTTTACCCCTATGTCTATCTATTGGCCCGCGCAGCTTTTTTGCAGCAAAGCGCGACAGCATTCTTGGCTGCGCGAGCGCTGGGCAACAACCCGTGGCAGGCGTTCCGCCGCGTCTCGCTGCCCATGGCACGGCCGGCCATAGCAGGTGGTGTTCTGTTGGCGGTGATGGAGACCATCGCAGATTTCGGAACCGTATCCTATTTCGGCGTTCAGACCTTTGCCACCGGTATTTATACCAGCTGGTTTTCGATGGCAGATCGCGCCGCTGCAGCACAGCTTGCCCTTTGCCTTTTGGGTTTTGCATTGGTCATGGCCGTTTCCGAGAGGATGCAGCGCGGCAAAGCAAAATATTATCAAACCGGCAAGCAGCACGCGTCCCAACCCGCAGTGCACCTGAAGGGCTTGAAGGCCGTATTCGCGTTTGTGTTATGCGTGATGCCGGTATTGCTCGGGTTTCTGTTGCCAGTAGTCATTCTGATCGAAATGGGTTTGGAATCTGAGCAGAACCTGCTGTCTAAGCGCTATCTCGGCTTCATCAGAAACTCACTCACACTTGCGGGCACGGCTGCAGTGGTCACCGTATGCGCCGCAATCTGCATTGGTTTCTTTCAACGACTCAGGCCAGGAAAAGGGTCATCCGCAGCGGCTTACATCGCCCGATTGGGATACGCTGTACCCGGCGGTGTGATCGCTGTTGGATTAATGGTGCCATTCGCGAGCTTCGACAATGCGCTCGATGCCTGGATGCGGGCCACGTTCGATATCTCGACCGGTTTGTTGGTCACTGGTTCAATCTGGCTGCTTGTGGCTGCCTATATGGTGCGGTTTCTGGCAGCAGCTCTCAGCGCGTACGAAGGTGGTCAGAGCACTGTGCATGCAAACATGGATGCGGCGGCGCGCTCTTTGGGGCAATCACCCTTGGGAACGCTGCGAAGGATTCACCTGCCAATCCTCACACCATCATTGCTGACAGCACTGCTGATTGTCTTTGTCGACGTGATGAAGGAACTGCCCGCGACCTTGATCATGCGGCCCTTCAACTTTGATACACTGGCCGTACAGGCCTACCGTTTGGCGTCGGATGAAAGGCTTGAAGGGGCTGCCGTTCCCTCACTGGTTATTCTTGCCGTTGGTCTGTTGCCGGTCATCCTGATTTGCCGTCAGGTTGGACGCAGGTAACAAGGGCAGGCGCTTCAAAAATGCCACACCAATTTGTGACAGGCTTGATTTAAGCGCGGTTTCCGGCAAGGCTGACAGTATGAACATGCAGCCTCCCAGCCGGTTTTCTGCAAGTCCGGCACAGATGCCGGTCGCGTTCGACAGACGCGAAATGTCCCTAATCCTATCCGTATATGGCCGAATGGTAGCCGCCGGAGAATGGCGAGACTACGGTATCTCGAACCTACGTGATCTGGCAGTCTTTTCGATCTTTCGCCGCACTGCCGAGCACCCGATCTATCGCGTGGAAAAGCACCCGCGCCTGCGACTGAAACAGGGCATGTATTCGGTCGTGGGGATGGATGGACGTATCCTCAAGCGCGGGCATGATTTGCGGTCGGTTCTGCGCGTGCTGGAGCGCAAGCTGATCCGTTCCGTAGACCTTGATTAAAGCCTTTTGTGGGAAGTAACAGGCCCGTCGCCTTGGGAAATGATCCGGGCAATGGCCTTATCCATGGGCTCAAAGGCTACGGCCATGTGATACGCATTGGCGTGAAGCAGCAGGTTTTCCCCAGCAACCCACGCCACGTGGCCTTTCCAGAACAACAAATCTCCGCGTTTTGCAGGTGTGCTTTCGGGTAAATCTTCGCCTAGCGCACGTTCCTGATCACCACTGTCGCCCGGACAGGCAATGCCGCAGGCCAGCAGACCAGCCTGTACCAAACCTGAACAATCTACGCCAAACCGACTGTTCCCACCCCAAAGATAAGGGGTGCCAAGAAACAGCTCAGCCACCGCGACCGGATCGGTCATCTGCGATCCGTCAGAGGCAAGATGCACCTTGGGAATGAAGCCAAGATCTGTTTCCAGGAAACGTTCTGTTTCGGACAATGCCCGTACCTTGCTGCCGAAACTCAATGAGGCCCGATCCGGAGTTTTCATATCAGCTTTGAGATAGGCATGCGTCGCAGGAGCTTTGACGTAATGCGTGACCGGTTCCGGCGTTCCCATCACCTCACTGGCGATCCAGCCAGAGTAACCATCTTTGTCAGAGGTAACACGGCTCCAATGATCCGATGTCTCGGTGATGGTCACCGTATCGCCATACAGTAGTTGCCGATCCCTTGGACCATTCGGATCGCGGAGAAGATCGACAACGGGTCTGATCACGCGTTGCTTTGTCATAGGCCGAGCATCTCGGGCAATGCGGTCAGCAGCGCGCGCGGGCCTTGGCCCAAACCACCCTTGCTGCGCCCGGGTTCCTTGCTGCGCTGCCACGAATAGATGTCGAAATGCATGTACCGGCTGTCACCGGCAAACCGACGCAGGAACAGGGCTGCGGTAATCGATCCGGCGAACCCGCCTGATGGGGCATTGTCCAGATCGGCAATACCGGGTTCAATCAGGGTCTCGTATGGTTCGTGAAACGGCATCCGCCATACCGGGTCAGCCACCTGCCGGGCCGCGCGAGTCAGTGCATCTGCGGCCCCATCATCATCCGTGTAAAATGGTGCAATGTCGGCCCCTACAGCAACTCGCGCCGCACCGGTCAGCGTCGCCATCGAGATCACCAGATCCGGGCTTCCTTCATCTGCCAGTGTCAACGCATCCGCCAAAACTAGACGCCCTTCGGCATCAGTGTTGTTAATCTCAACCGTCAGGCCCTTGCGGGATGTCAGGATGTCTCCGGGCCGGAACGCATTTCCTGCGACCGAGTTTTCAACAGCTGGGATCAGCACCCGCAGTTGCAGCGGTAAATTAAGCTCCATGATCATCTGGGCGAGCCCCAGCACATTCGCGGCCCCGCCCATGTCTTTTTTCATCAAGCCCATAGCGGCGGCAGGTTTCAGATCCAGCCCACCTGTATCGAAACAGACGCCTTTGCCCACAAGCGTCAGTTTAGGTCCGGAAGATCCCCAGTTCATCTCGATCAGGCGTGGTGCCTGTTCTGCCGCGCGGCCCACTGCGTGGATCATCGGAAAGTTCCGGTCCAGCAACGCGTCTCCAACAATCACTTTGCAAGAAGCGCCAAATTCTTTGGCCAGAGCCTGAGCAGACGCTTGCAGCTGGTCCGGCCCCATATCCGAGGCAGGGGTGTTGACCAGATCACGGGTCAGCACTTCGGCATTGGCCATTGCCTCGATACGCGCGGCGTCAATTTCATTGGGCGCAATCAGCGCCGCGCTTGCAGAAGATTGCGAGGCATAGCGATCAAACGCATAACCGGTCATCAGCCAGCCAAAACACTCCATCGCCAGTGCTTCGACCGGAACACCCGATGCAATTCGGTAGGTTCCCTTTGGCAAAGCCTCTGCCGCCGCTGCCAGAGGAAACCGTTTGCGCGAACGTTTTGCTTTGGTCCCATATCCAGCCAATGCAATCTCTGGTGTGCCATCCGCAGCCGGAATCAGCAAAACCTGACCCAGAGCACCGGAAAATCCATTGGTGGTGACCCAGGATTGAATCTGGGCAGGCTGACCCTGCAGCCAGTCTTCGAAATCGTCTTTTGCGATGACATGCAGGGGCAGGGCCGGTTCGTTGGGCGAAGCAAAGGACAGAGTCATGGTTGTCTCGACTGTTTGGATTTGCGCCCAGACTAGCCGCCCATTATCCGCCCGCAACCCCTGTCAGACCGAAAGATCCTGCTGATCCCAAACAGCGGTAAGCGATCCTTCGCCAACGCGGATCAGGCGGTTGAGTGTTGCGCCAATTGCAACCGCATCACCCGCATCCACATTCTGCGCCACATCCCCGGCCACCCGGGCGAGTGCTGTCATTCCGACCTGTTCGGAAATTGCCACCAGCGATTTTGAGCATTTTCGCAATCCGGCCCAATCCCTTTGACGCCAGAAGCGTTCGCAATTTGAAAGACGCACAGCCAGCTCTTCGATGGTTCGGCATAATACGTCCACCGCATTGGTATCACCCAGTTGACGATACAACCCGGCCAAACGATCCGAATCCAGCCGTACGGATTCCTTGTGTTCAAGCGTGATAATCTTATCCACCACATTCATCCCAATCTTTCCGCCCCCACGGCGTGGAATAAACCTGTCACAAAATATCTTTGCAAAACCTTGCGTTGGCTTTGGATAATATCTCGAATTTTTGGAGAATTCGGTCTAGAGAACCAGACAGCGCAAGTATAGGTGCGCGCGCTTGAACCATGCGAAGCAAAATGGTTGCGCGCTACCACGCTTGAAACCAAGGGCAGCTTTTCAAGCTGTACCCCTTGTTTTGAAATACACTTGCTGCCAATTACCATGAGATTGACGGCGGACAGGAAGGGATAGGAACATGCCGATAACCACTGATGAACTGGTTGCTGCCCGCAATGCCTGGGGCGAAGGGCTGATCGCTATTTCAAAAGCCTATGAAGAAGGCGGTATCGATGCGGCCCGTCCTGTTGCAGAAGATGTTCTGGACGCGGCCTACGGATATAATCTGGGATCGGTCCTGTTTAAGCCAACTCTGGCCTCTGGTGACCAGACCTTTCGTCCGACCAAGCATGGCGCACTTGCCTATTTTGTAGGCCATGACGACGAGTATCCGCTTGATGGCGGTTTCGGAATCAAAGGCTGGCGTGAGATGGAAAGCGTGACCTCTGCTTCCTTTGTCGAAGGCGATGTCGGCATGTGGATGGGTAAGGTCATTCTTACAGACAAGAATGGCGATGTGACTCAGGTCGACAAGAGCTTTGGGTACAAGAAAGACTCCGATGGTGTGCTGCGTATCGTGCTGCACCACTCATCGTTGCCCTATCAACCGTAACTCTGACATTGAAACCAATACGGGCGGCCTGAAGCAGGCATCCGACGGTTTTTGAATGGCGTGGATCAGGTCTCTGATTTTGCGCCATTTTTTGTTATGATTGGCGCAGAGCTTTTTGGATCAGGAGCGCGTCATGCGATTCATTAAACGTATTATTGTCACTCTGCTTGTTCTTATTCTGATTCTGGTCGGCGTGTCGTATCTGCTGCCCGGCAAGGCCGAAGTGTCCCGAAGTATCACGATTGATGCGCCCGCCAGTAAGATATTTCCGTATGTAAATTCGATGCAGGAGACCGAAAAGTGGTCGCCCTGGCTGTCGCGCGATCCCGAGACCAAGTTGGCCTATACCGGACCGGACGCAGGTGTGGGAAACACGCTGACCTGGAGTTCGGAACATCCACAGGTGGGAAGTGGAATACAGGAGATCGTTGAAAGCGTCGAAAACCAGACCGTCAAAACCGCGCTTGATTTTGGTGACATGGGAACTGCAGCTGCGTCCTTTACCCTGCAGCCCGAGGGCGATCAGACCAAAGTGACATGGGGCTTCGAATCCGATCTGGGCATGAACCCGATGATGCGCTGGATGGGTTTGATGATGGATGAGTGGGTTGGTTCCGACTACGAGCGTGGTTTGTCCAATCTGAAGACTGTTGTCGAAGGGCGGGGGTGATCGAAAGAGGTGTCTCTTTTTTGTAGGCTGCTAAAGTCGAAGCCAAAGACGACATCGCTTTGGATGTGTTTTGTCAGCCTATCGTCCAGTCAACTCAAGTACGCTGCGTGAGTTTAATCAGTTTCACAAGGAATGAGCGGTAGATCGCGCAGTTTTGCGTATCCGCACGCGTAGATTCTGGTCAATGAAAACTAAAGTCTGAAATGAGCAGACCAACTTGTGTTGAAGTGTGTTTCGTTAAACGGTAGTGGGAGGGCAATTTTTCAGCCGACGCCAAGGAGACATCGATGCAGGAACACGTACGGGAAGTCCCCGAACAATCGAGTTCGTCGGTCCAAACGCGCTACGGCCAATTCTATATTCCGAACGGGGTAGACACGATATCAGACTCGCTGCGCCTGTATGGTGAATGGGCTCAATCGGAACTGGATATTCTTTGCGACTTCATCAGTGACGGAGATACGGCCGTCGATGGTGGAGCATGTTATGGTACGCATGCGCGCGCATTTTCGCACAGCGTTGGTCCAGACGGCAAAGTCATCAGCTTTGAACCTTTTTCTGAGAACCGTCAGATTTTGCAATTGAATGCAGATGCCTCTCCGGTGCGCAACATTGATGTGAGGGCAACGGCTCTGGGTGCGCAACCGGGCACGGGGCAGGTTGTCGAAACGTTTGAGGATAATGCTGGCGGCACCAGAGTAACGGCCTGCGAAACAGGTGGTACGCTTACGATGGTGCGCCTCGATGATGAGGTTCAGGGGAAAGTTTCATTTATCAAACTTGACCTTGAGGGCGCTGAGCTGGACGCATTGAAGGGCGCAACCAGAATACTGTCGAAGGACCGGCCCGTTGTGTTTTGTGAAGTGCTGGACGTATCCAGCGGAGCACCGATACACCAGTACATGTCCGAGCAAGGGTATGTTTGCTATGGTCTGAACACGCCGGCGTTTCAATCTGACAACTTCAACGGTTCAAGCGAAGATATCTTCTATGGCGGGACCGAGTGCGGCCTGCTTTTCCTGCCGGCAGACAAGCTTGAGGCGTTTTCAGACCGCGTTGAAAAGCACCTCCTGCCCGAGATCAAAACACTGGATGATCTGGCATTATTGCTTTTGCAGCAACCGCAGTATTGCCGCACGACGCTTGTGAGCCAGCGTGCGGCAGCCATCCTGGAGGTTCCCAAGGCGCAATATGACATTGCTCGACAGGAATTGGAGTTCGAGCAAAAGACCCGGGATCTTGAGCAGCAAAACTTGGACGACAAGAAAGAAGCTTTTGACCAAGTAGCGGCGCTTCAAGCGAGAATTCAATCCAAAGTTTCGGAACTGACACCATTTTTGGAGCAATGGAAAGAAGAAAGAGAGTATACGACCCGCTTGGCCAAACGCGTCCGAAAGCTGCCTTTTGCATTGTATTTCAGGACAAGTTCCAAGCATCGTCGCGGCACCAGGAAGTTGGTGAAATCGACTGTTTGGCCGCAGGACGCGCTGGCTAAGCTGGCGGAGCTGCAAGGGCAACTGAGCAGCGCCCCTTCTTCTGCCGCCGGACTCCCAACCCCGTCCGCAGGTCATCGGGCAAAGGTCATCAATGCGATTGCTTCGACCAGTTCCGAACCGCTTCTGGCACCCTTGCCCGAGCTCATCGAACCTGTGCTTGATGCGCCCAAAATTGCAAGCAAGCTGGCTGAGGGTCGCGATCGGGTTGTTCTTGGCATAGGTCACGACAATTACCGCGAAGTGACTGGCGGCACTCAGATCTGTATTCAAATCGAAGCGGACCGCGCCAATGATGCCGGGCTGGACTATCTGAACATTCACCCTGTGCGGACCTGTAACGCATTGCTGCCCGATGCTGAAACGGAGACTTCGGTCTTTCGTTTGGTCCTGAATGGCGAATGCATCGGGGTCGCACGTTATGATGAATTGATCGCAGCAACCTCGGACCGGGTCGCGGCTGGTCAGAAATTCAGTTCTGTCATCCACCATCTGCAGGGCCACTCACCCGAAGTGATCGCGCAACTTGTTGAGGCAAGTAGTGGAGGAAAAGCACACTTTTGGCTGCATGATTTCTTTGCTGCCTGCCAAAGCTATACACTGATGCGAAACAACCTCAGCTACTGTAGTGCCCCGGACATCGACACGCAGGGATGTACGATCTGCATGTACGGCAAAGGGCGTGCTGATCACATGCAACGTTTTCGGGACTTTTTCGAACGTATCGAAGTCACCGCACTGGCGCCATCGCAGGTCGCAGCAGACATTTGGGTCAAGGCATGTGGCTATAGATTGCAGGATCTGATTGTACAGTCACATACTGTTCTTAAAAGCGAGCCGCGACCGCAACCCTTGCCAACAGTTGGGGATGGGACGCAGGGCGCAGTGAAAATAGCTTTCCTGGGTGCGCCGGTGGCCCACAAGGGATGGAACGATTTCAAAACATTGGTTGAGACCGAAGCCCGCAATCCAGGGTTGGAATTCCACTATTTTGGCAAGTCCGATGTAGATCTGGACGTTATTAAACACCAGGTAGATGCGACTGCCAACGAGATCCCGGATGCAATGACGCGGGCTCTGTCGGCAGCGGGTATCGACCTGGTGATTCACTTTGCGCTGTGGCCGGAAACATTTTCGTTGACGACGGCCGAGGCTCTGACAAGTTCGGCTTATGTTGTGACTCAGGGGCAATCTGGCAACGTTTCCCATCTGGTCAAATCGACTGGCCGTGGTGTTGTGTTGGACAGCAGCAAAGACCTATTGGCCTGGGTCAGAAGTGATGCCTGCCAAAAGCTGGCTCAAAAGGCCCGCCAACGCCGCCGCGAGGAGGTGTTGTCATCCGAGTACAGCGACATGGCGATACCCCATCTTCAAATTATGAGCACAAAATGACAGTTCATGCATTTACAAGCTTTTCATTCAGTTATCTTAATCGGGCACGTGTTCTTGCCAGTTCGCTACGGCGCCAGCATCCGGATTGGGTCATCTGGGCGGTTCTGACGGATCATCCCCCAAAGGGGTTCGAGTATTCTATCGAGCATGAAGACTTCGATCGCCTGGTAACGGCTGATGAATTGTATGGCGAAACGACCGAACCCTGGTTATTTCGCCACGACATCGTAGAAGCCTGCACCGCTGTTAAAGGGCAAGCACTCAAGCATATTATGGATCAGCCCGGGGTTGAGAAGGTCGTCTATTTCGACCCGGATATCGCCGTGTTCTCAACAATGCAGCCTGTTGT
Source organism: Ruegeria sp. CH6 (assembly GCF_056537005.1). NCBI lineage: Bacteria > Pseudomonadati > Pseudomonadota > Alphaproteobacteria > Rhodobacterales > Roseobacteraceae > Ruegeria > Ruegeria sp. CH6. Next base: position 122,774 of record NZ_JBQFQS010000012.1, read on the forward strand.
CGATTTGCTGGATGACTGGTCGATCGTTCTTACCCCGCATCAAACCACACCAGACACCGAAGAAATGGCTGTGCGTGATAACGAGATCACGTCGTTGCACTACGGTACCTATAACCTTGGGTTCCTGGCTGTTCGCAATGATGAAGAAGCGCGTGCCTTTGCGGATTGGTGGACTGAACGTCTCAATACATGGTGCTATGACCGGCTGGATATCGGCGTGTTCGTGGATCAGAAGTGGTGCAACCTGATTCCCTGTTACTTCGATAACGTGAAGGTTCTGCGGGATCCGGGATACAATGTTGCCAGCTGGAACCTGAGCAAAAGGACGATGTCGGTTTCCCCCGAGGGAGGCCTTTTGATCAATGGCGTGCCACTGCGCTTCTATCATTTTACCAAGCTTGGGCCTGTTGGCTTCACAATGACCGAAAGGTACGCTGAGGGAAATTCCGAAGTTTATGAACTTTGGGCGTGGTATGAGCGTGAGGTCATACGCTTTACTGATCCTGCGATCCCAACGGGTTGGTGGTATTACGGCGTTTTCCAGGATGGTACGAAGATTCCCAAAAAGGCCCGGGAGCTGTACAGGGATAGCGAGGAACTGAGGACAAACTACCCTGATCCATTCAAAGACGGCTATCAGCGTTGGTTGGAAAAAAACACCGACCTGATGCGCCAGTGAAATTGTCCAAAGCTCCTGTTGGATACAACGATACCTGACTAAACCCTTAAACACCTCTCCCCAACGTGATGGTACCCCGATGACACTTCCACCTCGAAAGATCGTATATTCCGAAACACACGATGCGGACCTTGTAGATTATCCGATCCGGGATATCGATGAAAACGAACAGTTCATGGAATTGTTCCTCAAGTCTCGTGATTTCACGATGACGGGTAAGGACGCGATGTTCGCGCTCTACAATGCGTGCAAATATGTGCATTCGGCGGGCATTGCCGGTGACTTTGTCGAATGCGGCACATGGATGGGCGGCAGTGCAATCCTTGCCGGTTTGACGTTCGAGGCACTTGGCAAACCGCGCGATCTTTGGCTCTACGATACCTATGAGGGAATGACTGCTCCGACCGAAGCAGATGTGGATGTCAATGGTGACAGCGCTTCGGCATTGATGGAGACGTTCGGCGACGAAACAGGCTGGTGCTATGCGTCGCTCGACCAGGTTTCGCAGAACTTCGGTGCAGCCGGCCTTTCAACGCAAAACGCGCGTTTTGTAAAAGGTGATGTGATGGAGACGTTGAAGGATCAATTGCCCGAGCAAATCTCGGTTCTGCGCCTCGACACTGACTGGTACGAATCCACTCGGTTCGAACTTGATGTTCTTTATCCGCGGCTGGCACCGGGCGGGGTCCTGATCATCGACGATTATGGACACTGGTCCGGCTCTCGCAAGGCGACGGACGAATACTTCTCGACTATTCGCGCGCCGATGCTGAACCGGGTGAACGATCAGGTCAGACTCTGCATCAAAATATAAGAACGAAGAAAGGGTATTCTCATGGTTGAATCAACCTTGGATCTCAGGACGCAGATCATACAGGCTGCAGAACAGCTTCCGTCCGAGGACGATCGTGCGAAGTTCTCGTTCATTCCAACGGTTATCGATCAATGGATGACCGAGGCGGGCGGGATTACCGGCAAAAAGATTCTGGATTTCGGGTGCGGCAGTGGTACCTCTGCCGCCGGAGCCGCATTGTTGTTCGATGCCGAGGTTCACGGAGTCGACATTAACAATGAAGCAGAAGCCTGCGCTCCATTCTTGCGGGAGCATTTTGGTGTTGAAGTGCCCGACAGGCTGACCTTTCAGGAGATCGCTCCCGGGGAAACTCCGAATGATGGCCCATTCGACCTTATCTTCAGCTGGTCTGTCTTCGAGCATGTAAACAACCGGATTTATCCCTCCATTCTTGAGGATCTCTACAATAGGCTAAAGCCGGGCGGGCATTTCTTTGTCCAGATTTCACCTTTGTATTTCGCGCCGGAGGGAAGCCACCTTTGGGCAATCGGCTACAACAGATGGGAACATCTCATCTCGCAGACCAGCGATGTACATGATGATGTGAACAACTCGGACCTGAGCGATCAGCACAAGAAATTGCTGTTGGCCATGTTCGATACTCTGAACAGGATCACTGCCGACGATTTGCTGACCCGCTTTAAGGCAGCCGGATTTGAACTGATCCGCGAACAGCGTGATCAGGTAGATTTTGAGCCTCCGGAAGAATTGGTGCGGGCCTATCAGCGTGACGCTTTGAAAACATTCCAAATTGTTGCGCTGTTTCAGAAACCCCTCAGCTGAAAAGGCTTTGCCAGGGTGTCGACAGCCTTTTGATCGAGCCGCCTGAACCCGTGGGGTTTCAGACCAGGTAATCGAGAGAGCAGGGGCGGCGAACCGCCCCTGCCAGACGTTTCAGGCGACAGTGTCAAACCCGAGATCGACTAGCTGGGTCAGCAAGGCGTCATCTTCCTCAAGAAGAGGGCTGTTTGCATCAGCATCCAAATTGGACAGGTTCAGGTCTTCAGCCTGAATGCCCACCAAGGTGGTGACGTTGCCACCATTGCCCAGCACCTCGATCTCAAGATTTCCATCTACCTCGCGGATATCGATCTGATCGCCGGTCAGTGCGTTGAAATCAAAGCTATCTTCGTCAGGATCGAATCCTTCGATCCTGGTCTGAGCACCCCAATTCCAATTGATATCCACAGTATCTGCACCAGCGCCGAGAACGACATTTCCTACGGCAGGTGTTCCAGTTGAGCCACCACCTGAGCTGTCCTCGGAACCCGAGTCTGGGCCAGGTTCTTCATCTTCGTAGATGCTGCCGGTCATATCCCCGGTGCGGGTTTGCAATCCGTCCGTGGTTGCGCCATTTGGGGCAGATGGAGTCAAGAGAACCGTACGGTCGACCAAGGTCACGTCATTCTGATCAAACCCAAAGGGGGTCTCAAGATTATCCTCCATGACCTGATCAAAGTGGAATTCGACCATACCCGGGATCAGATCTGCTTTGGTGACACCGGTGAAGGTAAAGCTCTGACCACTTGGCAGGGATGAGATCACCAACCCCGCGTCGGTATCTTCAACGCTCAGGCGCTCGCGTGTGCCAAAGTAAAGAAAGCTGATCTTCATTGAGGTTGGGTCAAAGTTGTCAATGACCTCGGACTGGCCGTATTCGTGACTGCGGATGTAGACCGTATCACTTTCGCGCGGTCCAACGCCTTTCTCCCATGAAACGACGCCACCAAGATCCTGGCGCAGATGTTCGTTTCCGACGACGCCAAAGCTGCTGATATCTACATCCTGATACGTCACACCCTGTACGATCTGGGCAGCATCCGACCACGGGCTGTCGATCACGATCTCGCCGGCCTCAGACTTTGTCAGGATCATGCCATGCACTGAAGTGCCGCCAAAATCTAGCTGATCGATAGCCGGATCAAAGCCGATGATGTCATCGGCATTGCTATCTGCCTTAAACACCTGGCCACCCGCATCGGTGCTGCCAATGACTTCAGCCGGGTTTGAGCCGTCTGTGTCATAAGTAAGCGTGTAGCCACCGTTTGAGGGGGTCGATGCAACATGGCCAATTGCGCTGGAGATTTCGTTCAAGACGCCTTGATTGTCGATTGAAAAGTTCCCGATCTTCAGGTCATCAAGGCTGATGCCGGTCAGGACCGTTTGCGTTGTAACCCCATCCACAGTGATGCTGATCCGTACGGTCTGACCCAGTGCGTCCCCGGATTCTTCGAAAATCCTGAAATCGCTGGCGTCGACATCGGCATTGATTTCGATGACATCCCCCATATCGGGATTGAATTCATCGATCACACGCGCCGGGCTGTCATAGCCGATGGTCACATGCATATGGGTGTGACCATCACCGCCCCCGTCGCCACCGGAATGTCCGCCACCGTGACCAGAACCGTTGTCATCATCACCAGAGATCAGAGTTGCGAGCTCGTCACGGGTTGTGGAGTCCAGTGCATGAATGTTCGAAGCCTCGAGCGCGGCCAGCGTCACGCCTTGCAGGGTAATTGTCTGGTTGTTTGATGGCACTCTGATCACGACAGAACCATTCACTTCCGAGATTTCGAACGCATCTGCGCCGATCCAGTCAATGAAGATGGTATCAGTCGCCGGATCGAAGTCGGTCACGACCGTTTGCTGACCATAGTTCCACGTGACTACCACGTCGGCATTCTGCTTTGTGATACCGGGATTGTTGAATGCGTCACCGGTCTCAGCGGGTGACGGATCCGGATCTGGTGTGGGCTCCGGGTCTGGATCAGGTGTTGGATCTGGATCAGGCGTCGGATCGGGGTCGGGCGTCGGATCTGGATCGGGCGCTGGATCAGGGTCCGGCGTGGTCGCACCGTCACCGATCAGGCTCAAGATCTCTTGCGCAGCAGTGCCGTCCAGTATGGTGAAGTTGCGCGCTGAAAGCTCGTCCAGAGTTACCCCAACCAGCGTCAGAGTTTGCTGATTTGATGGCACTGAAAACACGACCGAGCCATTCACTTCTGTAATGACAAGATCATTGGCTGAAATCCAGTCGACAAAGATCGTGCCATTTGCAGGATCGAAATCCGTGATCTCAGTGTTGGATCCGTAGGACCAGGTCAACACAACATCAGCGCTGTCCTTGTCTACATCAGCTGTGCCGCCCGATGATCCACCGGGGTTATTGCCTGAGCCACCGCCAGATCCGCCACTTGTATCATCACCTGGTGTACCAAGGCCTTCGTCGCCGGTTTTGCGATCTTCAAAAAAGGCGATCATGTCGCTGACCGAAGGGCTGTCAAATCCGCCAAACTGCCCGATGTATTGCAGGATCGAAGTGCCGTATTCGTCCGTGGATACGGCACCGCCAAGCAACAGATTCAATGTCCCGTAGGCACCCCGCAAATGAGCGGCGGCCATGATACCTGTAAGGGTGAGTTCAACGGTGACGGTTTCACCATTGCCATTGGTGTAGGTCGCGGTTGTGCCGAGAAAGTCGTCCAGGCTTTTGCCTGCGTTCTTGAGCCCGTCCTCAATGATCTGAAGGTTGAAGCCGAACGCTTCCTGAATGGCGACAGTCTGCGCCTCCTTCGTCATAAAGTCTTCGAGAGAGGTGACGCCGTTCTTTCCGGTCCAGGTTCCATCCCATTTATTGGTTGCTTCCCCGTTTCCGTAAAACTTGTCGTCGTCATAGTAACCCAGATCAATCAGCAACGCCTCGCCAAACTGGAAACCGACAAAACCCAACGAGTTTTGCGAGCGATAGGCCATCGACTCCCACTCGGAATCACTCAAATCGCCCCAACTGGTGTAATTGGGGAAGAACTTTGTCACTTCGCCGCCAGCCCAGGCATTCAGCTGCCAGTCCTGAATGACACCTGTTTCGTACCTCTCGCGGTCCCAACCCGATTCAAACGCCAGCAGCGCCGAGAGGAAATCGGTGAAAGTTCCTTTGGACATGATATTCTACCTCAACCTATGATTGCATTTTCCACATGTGGAGATGACGTAGGTAACAAGAGAAGCACAAAATTCATGTCCCAATGTGGCCAATTCCTTTAGAATCTCCGCCATCGGCAATAAGTCGCGAAATTCGTGTTATTTTATAAGCAACATTCTGTCTGCTTTCGGGGTACGGCCTGTCCATCTTCGATAGGCTTGTGTAAAGCTGCTCTGGTCTGAAAAGCCGCAAAGATGCGCGGTCTCTGCCAATGAAAGGTGGGGATCGCTTAGGAATGCTTGTGCAAGCTTAAGTTGAGCGTCAGACACGATCTCCCTGAAACTTGTCCCTTCTTCCAGCAATCGGCGTGTCAATGTGCGTTCCGACAGTCCGAGCGCAGTGGCGGTTTCAGCCATTGATGGCCGTCCGGAAGCCATCCCATGCAACACATGCCGCCCAACCTTGTCTGTCAGTCTGGATACGGCCCGGGGATTCCGGCTGAGCAACACCTCTCCGTAGCTGGTAAGATGTCTAAGCAGATGTGCATCCGCATCCCGAATAGATAGCGCCAGCACCGACTTTGGGAATCGCAGATAGTTTGCGTCTTCTTCCAGACTCACGTGACACCCATATACAGCAGCCAGTTCCTTTGCGCCGTGTAGCCGGGCACCGGATATGCCAACCTGAGTGGCCAGACGATCGACCCCGGTGGCAACGCGCAACGCCCCAAGCAAGGTCCCCAATGAAAACTCGATGAGATGGGTGTTCAGCATCAAATGCGTTCCGATGCCATCAATAACGACATCCACGTGATCCTGCGTTTCGCGGATGTCGATCAGAGCCTGCGGACGTGAGACAGGCATAAATCGCTGCACGTGATGAAGTGCGTGATGCAATGTCGTTGAGTTGAACAGGATGTAGGTCAGCAGCGAACTGTTGCGTGGATCAAGCGCTATTCCGAATTCGGCCCCGGCATAGGGGCGGCCAAGATGTGTCGCCAGAAATTCCAGCACAGTGTTTTCAGCGCCGCGGGGGATAGCCGAACCGACATCGCGCAATGATTCAGGATCAAGCCGCGCGGCCGCTATTGCGTCTTCTTTATGTTCTGAAACATCCGGCAGATCGAAGATCGACCTCAGCAGATGATTTGGCACCTGATCCTGAGGGCTATGCTTGTTCATGTTGAATTTCGCCTTTTGCCCCAAGAAGTGGGATCATGCTAGCTGTCATATTCACCGTCCCGACCATGTCAGGCGCAACGGTCGCGTTCTCTGTTTCTGCTAGGCAATCAATATTCTGAACGATGGCGAATATCGACAGTTTTCTCTCTGATATCAGCGCTATGCAAATACTGATTGCGGCGGTCCTGTTGCTGAAGGGTTTGTCGGGCCACGATGGCCTCAGGGGTTATTTACAACCCTCGGTCGGCCCGCTCTGGATGAAAACCGAACCACTCCAGTGAATTTGTATCTGTGGCGGCACTCTGGTTTCGTTACAATCACTTCTCCCAATCGTGACGCATGTTGCCTTGGCTCTGTGCTAATAGCTGACTACCTCGATACCAAGGTGATTAGAGTACGGAGACTGAAATGGCGCATCGCTGGACCAATAAACTGACACATGCAGACGTCACCCCGAGGGCGGCGTTTCTGAACCGGCGGCAAGTTATGGCCGGGCTGGCGGGTGTCGGGTTGGCGGCGGTTGCCAGACCATCAAGCGCTCAGGAAGCTCTGGAACCGAACACATGGGAAGAGATCACCACATACAATAACTACTACGAGTTTGGGACAGGTAAGGATGACCCTGCCAAATATGCAGGATCCCTGATCACTGAACCGTGGAGCGTCAAGATCGACGGTCTTGTGGATCGGCCGGGTGACTATGACTTCAAAGACATCCTGTCCGAAATGACTATTGAAGAAAGGATCTATCGGTTCCGCTGTGTCGAGGCCTGGTCGATGGTGATTCCGTGGAACGGGTTTGAACTGTCCGATCTGCTCGCGATGGCGGGCGTTCAGGACGGCGCGAAATATGTGGCGTTCGAAACCGCCTATCGCCCCGATGAAATGCCGGGTGTCAGTTTCCCTGTTCTGGAATGGCCGTATCGCGAAGGCCTGCGTCTGGACGAGGCGATGCATCCTCTGACCATCATGGCCACTGGCATCTATGGCAAGACGATCCCCAACCAGAACGGTGCACCACTGCGTCTGGTGGTGCCGTGGAAATACGGTTTCAAGTCGATCAAGTCGATTGTCCGTATTACTCTTACAGATACGCAACCACCGACCAGCTGGAACATGTCCAACCCGCGTGAGTATGGGTTCTATAGTAATGTGAACCCGAACGTGAACCATCCGCGCTGGTCGCAGGCATCGGAACGTCGCATTGGCGGCGGTCTCTTTGCACGCCGCGAACCAACCCTGATGTTCAACGGATATGAAGAAGAGGTGGCTGGCCTCTATGAGGGTATGGATCTGGCGGAGAACTACTGAAGCGATGCAGACCGTGAACCAATTGCTGCGCCGCATTCCCGTATGGGCCGTGTATCTGTTAGGCGCTCTGCCCGCACCCTGGCTGTTCTATCTGGGGTTCACCGGCGGCCTCGGGGTCGAACCCATCGAAGCATTGGAACACGAGTTTGGCGAGCTGGCCTTGCAGCTTTTGATTCTCGGTCTGGCCATCTCGCCTTTGCGTCGCCATCTCGGCCTGAACCTGATGAAATTTCGCCGTGCGATCGGTGTTCTGACATGCTCATATGTCGCGCTGCATCTTCTGGTTTGGCTGGTTCTCGATGTACAAGTGCCCAGTCAGATTTGGGCGGATATCGTTAAGCGCCCCTATATTACTGTCGGCATGGCGGCGTTCCTGCTCATGCTGCCGCTTGCGATTACTTCAAACAATTGGTCTGTGCGAAAGATGGGACCAGCTTGGCGCAAGATGCATCGGCTGGTCTATCTTGCGGCGATCCTTGGCGGGTTGCATTACGTGATGCTGGCCAAGGGATTCCAGATCGAGCCACTGATCTATCTGCTTGTCATTTTGGGGCTGCTGGCATTGAGGCTGCCGATTTCGAACCTGCTTATGCGATTCCGTCAGGTCGATTCCACCTGAATCGCGGGTGAGTCTTTTGGTGAGTCCGTGATTATAGCGTTCAGTTGTGGGATTCGTGCGGCCTGTCATCTCAATTTGGTGGTTTTGGGCTGTCAGCTGAATGTTTAAGTAATTGAATAATAACGCTATTTCTTGAATATGCTGTTTTTTTCAAGTTCTTTGAATTTTCCACTTGCGGCTTTTGTTGGTTATCCTTAGAACCCCCTTCACCGGCGCTGCTGAGGCGGTGCTGACGGGTCGGAGAGACGGCCTGACGGACTGGAAAGACGGTTGAGACGCTCGGGAGAGACCG
>NZ_JBQFQS010000013.1:0-111838 GCF_056537005.1 Ruegeria sp. CH6
CGGTCTCTCCCGAGCGTCTCAACCGTCTTTCCAGTCCGTCAGGCCGTCTCTCCGACCCGTCAGCACCGCCTCAGCAGCGCCGGTGAAGGGGTATTTACGGATTAGGTTCGGGACCTGCAACCCCCATTTTGAAAAAACTTCACATTTCCTGCCATATTTTAACATTACCCAACAAATACAATACATTAAGTTATGATTAGCGTTTCATTAAGGCTGTAGCGCCGGGCTCATGCCACTGCTTTCAAGCCATATAATCGGTTTATTACCGGAATCGGATACGGAAGACGGCCCTGGACTCGGTTTTCAGACAGAATCCTTAGACAGAAACCGCCCCGAGATTCACTTCGGGGCGGTCAAGGAGCTTCAGTTTCTTCTAACTGATCAGTTCAGGTCAAATCGATCAGCGTTCATCACCTTGTTCCAGGCACTGACAAAGTCGCAGACGAATTTACCACCCGCATCGTTCTGACCATAGACTTCGGCCAGAGCCCGCAGCTGCGAGTTTGATCCAAAGACCAAATCAACACGCGTACCGGTCCACTTAACGTCACCAGTCGCACGATCCCGACCTTCGTATACTCCATTACCATCTGCAGACGGTTTCCACTCGGTACCCATATCAAGCAGGTTCAGGAAGAAATCGTTACTCAATACTCCGACACGATCCGTGAACACGCCATGATTGCTGTCACCAAAGTTACTACCCAATACGCGCATACCACCGACAAGCACGGTCATCTCAGGCGCGGACAGTGTCAGCAACTGCGCTTTGTCGACCAACAACTCTTCCGGCGAAACACTGTATTCCTTGCGCTGGTAGTTCCGGAAGCCATCCGCGATCGGCTCCAGCACGGCGACAGAGTCCACATCCGTCTGGTCCTGCGACGCATCAGTGCGCCCAGGGGCAAATGGAACCTCTACGTCGTGCCCGGCAGCTTTGGCCGCTTGTTCGATGGCTGCAGCACCACCCAGAACGATCACATCCGCAAGCGAGACTTTCTTGTTGCCGGATTGCGCATCGTCAAAGGCCTTCTGTACACCCTCAAGCGCAGCGAGCGCCTTGGACAGTTTCAGAGGTTCGTTAACATCCCAGTCCTTTTGTGGCGCAAGGCGAATACGAGCACCGTTGGCTCCGCCACGCATATCCGAACCGCGGAATGTCGAGGCCGAGGCCCATGCCGTAGAAACCAGTTCCGAAACAGACAGTCCGGTCGCCAGGATTTTGGCCTTCAGGTCTGCAGTATCCGCTTCATCAATCAGGTCATGATCGACAGCCGGAACGTTGTCCTGCCAGATCAACTCTTCAGTCGGAACTTCCGAACCCAGATAACGCGAGCGCGGACCCATGTCGCGGTGTGTCAGCTTGAACCACGCGCGGGCAAAGGCATCGGCCAGCTCTTCGGGATTCTCGTGGAACCGTTTCGAGATCGGGCCGTAGATCGGATCCATCCGCATCGCCATGTCAGCGGTGGTCATCATGGTTTTGACCTTCTTCGACGGATCATGTGCCGCCGGGGCCATGTCTTCTTCCTTAACGCCGATCGGTTCCCATATCCACGCACCCGACGGGCTTTTGGTCAGGTTCCAGTCATATCCGAACAGCAGGTCGAAATAGCCATTGTCCCATTTGGTCGGATTGGCGGTCCAGGCACCCTCGATACCGCTGGTGGTGGTGTCGTCACCTTTGCCACTGCCGAACTCGTTGATCCAGCCCAGTCCCATGTCTTCGATGGGGGCTGCCTCAGGCTCGGGCCCGACCAGCTCAGGGTCGCCCGCACCGTGCGCCTTGCCAAAAGTGTGCCCGCCGGCGACCAGAGCGACCGTTTCCTCATCGTTCATCGCCATCCGGCCAAAGGTATCGCGAATGTCCCGGCCAGACGCCAGCACGTTCGGTTCGCCATCAGGACCTTCCGGATTCACGTAGATCAGCCCCATCTGAACCGCAGCCAGTGGGTTTTCCAGATCGCGTTCGCCTGAATATCTGCTGTGCGGGTTATCAGTCGGTGCGAGCCAGTCTGTTTCGGCACCCCAGTAGATGTCTTCTTCTGGTGCCCAGACGTCTTCGCGGCCTCCGGCAAATCCAAATGTCTTACCGCCCATGGATTCGATCGCGCAGTTGCCGGCCAGAATCATCAGGTCGGCCCAGGAAATCTGGTTCCCGTATTTCTGCTTGATCGGCCACAGCAGGCGACGCGCCTTGTCGAGGTTGCCATTGTCCGGCCAACTGTTGAGCGGAGCAAAACGCTGTGTTCCGGTAGATCCGCCACCGCGCCCATCAGCCGTACGATATGTGCCGGCGCTGTGCCAGGCCATGCGAATGAACAGACCGCCATAGTGACCATAGTCTGCAGGCCACCAGTCCTGCGAATCCGTCATCAGCGCATACAGATCCTGCTTGAGGGCCTCAAGATCCAGCTTCTTGAACTCTTCTGCATAGTTGAACGCTTCGCCCATCGGGTTCGACGCAGGCCCATGCTGATGCAGGATGGACAGGTTCAGTTGGTTTGGCCACCAGTCCCGGTTCGACCGGGAACCCGCGCCATGCATTACCGGGCATCCGCCCATGTTCGGGTTGTCGCTTCCATCCATTTTATTCTCCAATCCTGGCTGAGGCCCGTCTGCTAGGCAGGTCTATTTTGAGGTGAGCAAGATGACAGGAAAATGTCGTCAATGCCTGCTTACCCTGAACAAAATGGTTACAGGTGCCGTAACTTTGAAGATGTCACGCGGCAGCATGGTATTGGCGGCTATTCTGTCTTGCCTGAAACAAGGTTTAGCAGAACAAAGCCATGCGAAAAAATTTTGTTTATTGATGAAATTGATAAGATAAAGCTATCAGACTGTCATCGTAGCCCTAGTAGGTTAAACTGCGCAGAATACGCCCCTGATAAATAGGCAACCTGCAGATTTCGAACCTCAACGATGAAACTTGTCGCTTGCAGGCCTTTTTGTCGCGAACGCGCTTGTGCGTTCCGAAAAGCTGTAGAAGTAGTGAGCCATGGATCGTAATCGTATTGCAAAACGTCTGGATCGCCGCGCAACTGGCTGCAATCTCGTGCCGCAACGAGCGTAATCGCCTTTTAGGGCGCTCTGCCTGCACGACTTCAGACGACATTTGGAATACCTATGACAACCGCTCAGCCTTTGCGTTTGGCCATCGATATCGGTGGCACCTTTACCGACACCGTTCTTGTGTCCGGCGAAGAGACCATTCTCGCCTCGACCAAGACCCTCACCACCCATCAGAACCCCGCCGATGGTGCCATGGAAGGCGCGATTCGCGTCATGGAGCAGTCCGGCCATTCGTTGAGCGATGTGACCGGGTTCATTCATGGGACCACGCTTGCAACCAACGCACTGATCGAACGGCGCGGTGCAGTAGTCGCAACGGTCACCACCGAAGGGTTCCGCGACATTCTGGAAATCGCCTATGAGCGGCGCTATTCACAATATGATATCACGTTAGAAAAACCAGATCTTCTGGTTCCGCGTGAACGTGCGTTGACCGTACGCGAGCGTATGTCTGCAGATGGCAGCGTGCTGATTGCGCTTGAGGACAACGCGATTAATGCGCTGCTGGCTGATATCGACGCCAGCGGGGCCGAAGCCGTCGCCATCTGTCTGATGCACGCGTATGCCAACCCTGAACATGAGCGAAGGCTGCGCGACGCGTTGGCAGAGAAACGGCCAGAGCTGGCCGTGTCGATCTCGTCCGAGGTCAGCCCCGAAGCACGTGAGTTCGACCGGCTCTGCACCACCGTTGCAAACGCCTATATCCAACCGCTGATGGAAAGCTATCTAAGGCGGTTCGTCACCCGGTTCGAGGCTTCGGGCGTGACCTGCCCGATCCTGATGATGACCGCAGGGGGTGGTATGTGCACGGTCCGAACCGCTGCACGATTCCCGATCCGACTGGTGGAAAGCGGACCTGCGGGCGGTGCCATCCTTGCGGCGCGTATCGCGGCGCGGGCCGGAATCGGCGATGTTCTGTCCTTTGATGTGGGCGGCACGACCGCCAAGCTGTGTCTGATTGACAATGCCAGGCCCCAAACCTCGCGCCAGTTCGAAATCGCGCGCGCAGCACGGTTCATCAAGGGATCGGGTATGCCAGTGCGCATTCCGGTGATCGAAATGATCGAGATTGGCGCGGGCGGTGGTTCTATCGCCGGTGTCGATCGTCTGGGTCGGTTAACCGTTGGCCCGAAATCAGCCGGGTCGGAACCCGGTCCCGTAGCGTTTGGTCGAGGCGGCACAGAACCAACCGTGACCGACAGTGATATCACGCTGGGTTACATCGTGCCGGACACATTTGCCGAAGGGTATATCAAGCTCGATCCCGAAGCCTCAAAAGAGGCCCTGACCCGTGTGATCGGATCACGTCTGGACACTGATGCGACGGGATCGGCCGATGGGGTCAGCCGGATCGTCGATGAAAGCATGGCCAGCGCTGGCCGGATGCATGCCGTGGAATCGGGCAAAGACCTCGGTCCACGCACTATGATCGCCTTTGGTGGCAACGGCCCGCTGCATGCCAGTCGTGTGGCGCGTTCGGCCGGGGTCAGCCGGATCGTGATCCCGCCCAATCCGGGCGTCGGCTCGGCGGTGGGTTTCCTGTTCGCACCGGTCAGCTTCGAAATCGTGCGCTCGCGCTACTCGCTGCTGGAGACGCTGGACCTTGACGGGATCAACAGTCTGTTCGCCGACATGATTGCCGAGGCCAGCGGCGTTGTCGCGCAAGGTGCGGGCGATGCCCCCACCGAGACGCAACGCACTGCCTTTATGCGTTACAACGGTCAGGGTCACGAGATCGAAATTCCCCTGCCCGACCGCACCCTGACCGCGGATGACATTGGCCCGCTGACAACGGCGTTTGAGACGGAATACCGCAAGCAGTTTTCGCGTCCGGTGCCGGGGATGCAGATCGAGATCCTGAACTGGGCCGTGCGCGTTGCCACGCCGGATGCCGACGTGCCGGATATACCGACAACACCTGATCTGACCACGATCACGCCTTCCGAGACGCGCCCCATCACCTGCGATGTGGATGGACACGCAAAGCAGGCAGGCTTTGTTCCGCGTGATAGCCTAAAGCCCGGTGACCTTGTGCACGGCCCGGCGCTGATCACTGAACTGCAGACCACAACGTTGGTCTCGGCTGATTTCTCGGCGCATGTGGACGCCATTGGAAACCTTGTCCTGATCCAAGACCAGAAAGGAGGCGCATGATGACCGCCGATCTTTCCCCCGCCCGTCTTCAAGTGATGTGGAACCGCCTGTTGGCTGTGGTTGAAGAGCAGGGCCAGACCCTGATCCGCGCAGCATTTTCGCCCATTGTGCGCGAATGCGGCGACATCTCTGCCGGGATTTTCGATGTTCATGGTCGGATGTTGGCACAGGCCGTCACGGGCACACCGGGCCATATCAACACCATGGCCGAAGCGGTGATGCATCTGCGCGAGCATTTCCCGGTGCAGAACATGAAGCCTGGCGACATCTATATGACCAACGATCCCTGGCTCGCCTCGGGGCATCTGAACGATTTTCTGCTGATGATGCCTGCGTTCAAGAACGGTAAGGTTGTGGGCTTTACCTCGTGCACTTCGCATCTGGTCGATCTGGGCGGCCTCGGCATGGGGCCCGAGGGGTCGGATATCTATGACGAGGGGCTTCTGATCCCACCCTGCAAACTGGTCGAAGAAGGCGTGCCGAACGCGCTGCTGCTCGACATTGTCCGCGCCAACAGCCGCGAACCCATTGCAAACGAGGGCGACATCTATGCGCTGATCGCCTGTTGCGAAGCAGGCGTGACCCGTCTGGTCGACATGATGGACGAGTTCGGAATTGACGATCTGGACAGGCTGGGCAGCTACATTATCGACACCTCGCGCCGCGGCACACTCGAGGCAATCTCTGAGGTGCCGGAAGGAGTCTACAAGAACGCCCTGAAAATGGACGGCTATGAAAACGAGCTGGAACTGCACGCGACCCTGACTGTCAGCAAGTCGGGCATGCATGTGGATTTCACCGGAACGTCAGGCTGTTCGCGCAAGGGTATCAACGTGCCGCTCAACTATGCGACAGCCTATACCGTGTTTGCACTGCGCTGCATCGTGGGTCCCGATATTCCCAACAATGCCGGTTCGCTGGAGCCCTTCACAGTGGACGGACCAAAGGGCTGTATCCTGAATGCCCAGCGCCCGGTTCCGGTTGCGATGCGGCATACACTGGGACAGGTCACACCGGATCTGGTTCTGGGCTGCCTGCATCAGGCACTGCCGGAACAGGTTCCGGCAGAGGGTGCATCCTGCATGTTCGATCTGCCGATGCGGCATGCACCCGAAGTGGCCCGCGATGGCGGTCGGGAATTCGCCGTCGAACCGGTCCACAACGGAGGAACCGGCGCGCGGCCTTATGCGGATGGTCTGTCTGCCACTGCTTACCCGTCCGGCGTGTTTGGATCACAGGTAGAGATCACCGAAAGCGTTGCACCCGTCACCATATGGAAGCGAGAGTTGCGGCCTGATTCCGGTGGTGCGGGTAAGTATCGCGGTGGGCTGGGCCAGAGGATCGAGATGACCTCGGCCAATGATGCACCCTTCATCGTGTTCCTGTCGGTTGAACGTCTGAAATTCCCCGCCCTCGGGCGAATGGGCGGGCAACCCGGTGCGCCGGGCCGTATCCGTTTCCGCGATGGTGAAAGCGACATTCCGGGCAAAGGCGAACTGCGGGTTGAAGGTGGCGATTACCTGATCTTCGAAACGCCCGGCGGAGGTGGTTTCGGAGATCCGTCCGAACGCGACGCACAGGCACTTGCGCTGGATCTGAAGCGCGGATTGATCAGCGAGGACGGCGCTAAAACTTACGGAGTCGAGTCATGATCCGCCCGGTTCCCCATGTAGGCGCGATGGCGGCTTATGCGCTGGCCGATCTTGGCGGCGACAGCACCGTCTCGCTGGCCCAGAATGAAAGCGCCTTTGCCGCAAGCCCCTCTGCCATCGCAGCAGGACAGGCGGCTATGGGCGATCTGCCGCTCTATCCCGATCCGGAATGGCCCGGACTGCGCGCCGCAATTGCCGATGTGCATGGGCTCGACCAGGCACGGGTGTTGTGCGGCGCAGGTTCGATGGAACTAATCGGTTGCCTGATCCGAGCTTATGCCGGACCCGGTGACCGGGTTCTGGGTACAGACTACGGGTACGCATTTGTCTCGTCTGCCGCAGCGCAGGTGCAAGCCGACTATGTCAAAGCGCGCGAGGTCGACCTGACCGTTTCCGTCGACGACATCCTTGCTGCGATGACGCCCGAAACTCGGATCGTTTTTGTGTGTAATCCCGGTAACCCGACCGGAACACTTATTCCGAACTCCGAGATCATCCGTCTTCGGGAGGGGCTGCCAGCAGATATTCTGCTGGTTGTCGATCAGGCCTATGCCGAGTTTTCCGATGAAGCCAATGATCCCACCGAGATCTTTGCCCTGACAGACAGGGGAGATACCGTGGTCATGCGCACATTCTCAAAGGCTTACGGCTTGGCAGGCGCGCGCGCCGGATGGGGTTACTTCCCGCCCGAGGTTGCTGATGAGCTACGCAAATTGCTCAACCCCAACAACATCTCGATCGCTTCGCAGGCAGCCGCCGCAGCCGCCATGCGGGATCAGGCGCATATGCAGGATGTGGTTGCCCGAACAGCCCATATTCGCGACCGGTTTGCTGAAGACTGCCGCGCCTTGGGTTTGACGGTTCCCGAAAGCCACACAAATTTCGTGCTGATGCGCTTTGCCTCGGCCGAGGATGCGCAACGCGCGGACGCGGCTCTGCGTGCCGAAAACCTGCTGATGCGTGGCATGGGTGGCTATGGCCTGAGTGACTGCCTGCGCGCCACCATCTGCGAAGCATCCGTCATGGACCGCTGCCTGACGGTCCTGAAAGGAGTTCTGACATGACTGAGACGCGAACCGCTGCCAAGATCGGTGTTCTGGTGCCCTTCACCAACACCAATCTGGAACCGGACATGGAGCTGCTGCGTCCACCGAACACCACGGTCCATTTCCAGCGCATGGGGGGCTATGATGTGGATGAAATCCCTGGTTCAGACCAGATGGCCGGGTTAGGTGCATCCGATATCAGCCACGACCTGCGAATGATCTCGGGCGTGCGTCCTGATGTGGTGCTGTACGGATGTACCTCTGCAACACTGACTCATGGGCCGTCCTTTGACGCTGATCTGGCACAACAGATCAAAGCAGGATCTGGTGCTGTGTCCCTAACCGCAGCCGGGGCGCTAATCGCTGGCATCAAGGTGCTTGGCGCAACGAAGGTTGGCTTCTCCTCCCCTTATCTGGGTGAGATCAACGCACAGGCCATCGATTTCATGGCCCACAACGGCATTGAAACCATCAAGCGCGCGGATGTGGGCCGTGAGCTTGGAAATTACGGACAAGGTGAACTTACTCCGGATGAAGTGTTCGACTTGGCCTGTCAGGCTGATCATCAGGATGCGCAGGCCATCGTGCTTAGCTGCACTGACATGCGATCGGTCGAGGCCATCGAACGCATCGAGGCGGCATTGGACAAACCGGTGGTCACATCAAATCAGGCCATGATGTTCGGTCTGATGAAAGCCCTGAACTTGCCGCGACACGACGCGCTTCCGGGACGTCTGTTCGACAATCTCTGAAAACAGCGGGGCAAGGAACGCTCCCTGCCCCGATCTATCCTAGGGTTCGCCGCTGCCGATTTCTTCACGGCGTTTGGCGATATAGGCGTCCAGCTCTTCTCGTACAGCCGGGTCCATTTCCGGTGCCTGATATTCACGCAAGGCTTGCTGCCAAGTGTCTGTCGCCCGTTGCAGCGCGTCCTTTGCCCCAGCAGCCTCCCAGTTTTCATAGTTCTGCCAATCTGACAGCATCGGCTTGTAGAACGCGGTCTCATAGCGGGCCATCGTGTGCTCGGTACCAAAAAAATGGCCACCGGTCGGCACGGAACTGATCGTGTCAAAACCAAGTTCATCGGTGTCGAACTTCATCGGCTTGAGGAATTCCATCATGTTCTGGATGATCTCGACATCCATGATGAATTTCTCGTACGAGGCAGTCAGACCGCCCTCAAGCCATCCAGCGGCGTGATACACGATGTTTGCCCCACCCAGAACCGCGCCCCAGGTTGCCATCATCGTTTCATAAGCCGCCTGCAGATCCACCACGTTCGAGGCGTTGGCATTCGATGTCCGATACGGAATGCCATAGCGCCGCGCCAACTGGCCACCCACGATGTTGGCCTTGGCATTTTCGGGCGTACCAAAGGCCGGGGCGCCGGATTTCATATCCACATTGGACGTGAATGAGCCATACATGACGGGCGCGCCGGGGCTGACCAGCTGCGTCAGAACAACACCAAACAACGCCTCGGCATTCTGCTGCGCCAGCGCGGCTGGCAAGGTGACCGGTGTCATCGCCCCCATCAGGGTAAACGGCGTCACCGTCACCGGCTGGCCGTACTCCGCCATCGCAATCAGGCCATCCCCCATCGCATCGTCGAACAGACGCGGCGAGTTGACCGAGATGATGGTGATCACGCCCGGATCGCCGCGCATATCCTCGGGCGTTTGCCCGCGCGAAATCGCCATCATGTTGATGCCATCCATCGCCCGACCGCGCCCGATGGCGGTGCAGTGAAAGCTCAGGTCGCTATAGGTCAGGTTGGCGTTATAAGTATCTAGGTGGCGGTTGTTCGCGGGCATCTCGATCGGGGCCATCACCTGATTGCCGATCAGGTGGATCGCGTTGAAATGATGCGCCAGACGGATGAAGTTGCAGTAATCCTCGTAATTGCCCTGCCGACGCCCGTTGATGCGGTCATGGACGTTTGGCGGCCCCGCCACCAAGCCGAAATTCACGTGATTGCCGCCCAGCGTGATCTGTTTGGCGCGATTGCGCGATGTCAGAGTAAACTCATGCGGCACCGTTTTCAGGGCTTCGGATACAATGTTCTCATCCATGCGGATAGTCTTGGTGTCACGGTCGACGATCGCCCCGGCGCGCTCGAAAATGTCCATGACATTGTCGCCCATCACGCGGATGCCTGCCTCGGACAGAATCCGCATCGACGTGGCGTGCAGCTGGTCCATCTGCTCGGGATTCAGCAACTCGTACGCCGGGTATTCGTTACGCACTTGCGTCCAGGGTAGCTGCTCGATTCCCGCCGCGCTGCGTCCGGATTTTCCGCGACGACCACCTGCGCGTTTTTCTCGTGCCATTGTCCTAGTATCCCCGTTCTGGATTAACGATATTGCTCAGCGCCTCGCCATTGCGATAGCGCTTCAGGTTTTCGGAAAACATCTCGACCGATTTCAAATCCCAACCGTCGTAGACCGAGCTGCAATGGGGCGTGACGATCACATTGTCCAACCCCCAGACATCATGCTCAGCAGGCAGAGGTTCGGTCGCAAACACGTCCAGTGCAGCACCCCTGATCCGGTTCTCGGCCAGAGCGACCATCAACGGGGCCTCTTCAATCACGCCACCGCGCGACACATCGACAAGCACCGCAGTTTTCTTCATGGCGTCGAATGCGTCCGCGCCCACAAGGCCGAGTGTTGTATCCAGAAGGGGCACACAGACAACAATGAAATCAGCACGCGACCAGAGGTCCGGAAGCGCCTCGATCCCATGTACCTCATCCACGTTGGGCGTGGCTTTGGGGCGCGCCCGGACGCCAATCGTGTTCATGTCCATTGCTTTGGCGCGGGCGGCAACCGCCTCTCCGGTCTTTCCCAGACCAACGATCAAAACGGTCTTGCCGTCAATCGGTTCAACCTTGCCTGAAACCCATTCGCGCCGGGCCTGCGCCGCGCGAAAACCCGGCAAGTCCAGCGAGAAATGCAGCATCGCGCCCAGCGCGTACTGTGCCATCATATCGGCCGCGACCCCGGCGGCATTGGTGACAGTCATCGTCTCAGGATTCCACGGGATCATATGATCCGTCCCGGACCCGCCAACCGATACCCATTTCACAGTTGGTGCCTCTATCAAAGCTTTTCGCGGAAAACCGGGTGTGCTGGCAAAGCGCACGGAATATACCACCTCGGCCCCTGTCTGTGCGATCAGATCAGGCAGTCCATCATAGGTACTGCAGGTGTGAATTTCGAGATCAGGATGGCCCTTGGCCAGTACCTCACGCGATGCGTCGGGATTGTCGGTGTGCAGGATCACGACAGGGGATGTCATGGTGTTACCTCTCGATTGAATTCAGCGCTTGCCGTTGCCACAGCGTCAGCAAAGAAAGCAGTTGCGGCAATGTCGAATAGCAGATCAAAGCCAATACCGTCACGATCGTTCCGCCAAGTGATCGCCTCGACATAACCCACCCGTGTCTGCGCAATCCGCCCCACAGCAAATGCCGATACAGACAGATCGACCGGACAAATCTTGGCCATCAAATCGAACAGGCGCTTACCGCTCAGATGCATCATGGCCCAGGTTTCCTCGCGCCATGCATAATACCCCTTTGGGGCTTGCGCGGCTTCCCAACTAGCGCGCAGCTCAGTTGGCCCGTCCAAAACGACAGCTTCCTCACTTCCGAGGCGCAGCACTCCGGTTGCCGTTTCATTCACCCCGGGAACCGAAATCCCCTGCGATTGCAGGAACGCCACCGTGCCCCTGCCCTTGAGCGCAAAGCGCGGTGTGTGGCTGAGATCGCGCAAGTCAACGGCGCCAGTGACAAGCAGTGTGCCTTCGGCAGCGCCCTGAGGGTCAAGCGGGTAGATGCGCATGAATCAAAGCTCCTGCCGTTTGTTTTCAGGGTCAAAGAAGGCATGGCCGCGGACCGGTACGTTCAAACGCACGCCATTGCGGCATTTTACTGTCACAACCGAGCCCTCATCGGCGTCGTCGCCATGCACATAGGCAAGTGCAATATGAGCGCTGAGCGTGGGTGACCACAGAACCGAAGTGACGTGACCCACCGGAACATCATCCTTTAGAACCAGACAACTTTCGCCCGGCACGTTGGGATCACCCTGCGGTGCATCAAAACTCAGCCCGACCAGTTTGCGAGACAATCCTTTGTTCCAGCGCATCTCGATCGACCGCTTGCCAACAAAGAACGGTTTGGTTTTCGAAATCGCCCATTCAAATCCAAGCTCATCCGGAGAGGTCAGCGCGTCGGTATCCTGACCGATCAGGATGTGGCCTTTCTCCAGCCTGAGAATACGGCTGGCCTCGAGCCCGTAGGGGCGCATACCCACCGGCTCGCCAGCCTTGATCACCGCATCCCAGAGGGTTTTGGCATAGGTTGACGGGCAGTGCAGCTCATAGCTCAGCTCACCGGTAAATCCGATCCGCATGGCGCGCACCGGCACGCCGGCCACGGTCCCGCTGCGCCCGTCGAGATAGCCAAACCCCTCGCGCGAAAAGTCGATGTCGCCGTCCAATGCTGTCACCACATCGCGAGCCTTCGGGCCGGTGATGTTGAAGCCCGAAAAGGCCGAGGTCACGTTCAATACATCGACATCCAGCCGCCACTGCGCGTTCCAGAACAGCATATCGGCATAGACCCGCGCCACGGCCCCGGTGGTGGCGGTGACATAGTAGATATCCTCGGCCAGACGATAGGCCACCCCGTCATCGATCACCGTCCCCATCTCGTTGGTCATCAGGCAATAGCGGCAGCGGCCCACGGGCTGTTTCTTGTACGCCATCGTGTAAATACGGTTCAGGAATTCCCCCGCATCCGGCCCGCGCACCTCGAGCCCGCCGAGGGTCGAGACGTCAAGAATGCCAACCCCGTTGCGGACGGCGTGAACCTCTTCTTCGATCAGACGTTTGGCATCCACCTTGGGGCCATAGAAATAAGGGCGTAGCCAGGCCCCGACCGGGCGCATGTCGGCCCCCAGCCGGATATGTTCGCGGTGCAGCGCCGTACGCCGTTCAACCGGGTGGTGATGGCCGGACAGAACACCCAGCGTTTCCGGACCAAAAGGCGGGCGCGCCGTGGTCACGCCGATCTGATCCACGCTGCGATCTGTGGCCTTGGCCACGACCCGCGCGGTGGCTAGTGCGGAATGCCTTCCCTGACTTGGCCCCATACCCACGGTGGTAAACCGCTTGATCAGTTCAAGCTCGCGATACCCTTCCTTGACCGCGTTTTGCAGGTCCTTGACCTGAATATCCTCGTCCCGATCAACGAAATCCTTGCCCTTGGGATGTGCTGCGATCACAGGCTCGAAATTGGTCAGGAATGCTTCGTCATCCGCAACCGGAGTGATCTCGCGTGTCGAAAGATCCAGCCGTTGCAGCGCGACCTGTGCCGCCCGCTGAGCATCCGCCACGACGGCATCCGCTGCAAAGACACCTGCAAGACCGCCTGCTATGCCCAGCGCCGCATCCGGCAAGGTCAGCGAGAACCGCGCCGAGTCTTCGTCGTAACCCAGTTTTGCACCGGCGTGGCAGGGCAATTGCCACATCGGGGCATATCCCACCGAGATCACCGCCAGATCGCAGTCCAGCCAATCGTCTCCGACCTTTACAGCTGTCACATGGGTCTTGCCGCGGGCCTCTTCCACAACCCCCTGAATGACTTTCGTGCCCGTGGCCGCCAGTTCCGACGCGAGCGCGCCGCCGCTGCCACCGGGCCGGGGGTCAACCAGCGCGGCCAGCTCGACGCCGGCCTCAAGCAGATCCAGCGCCACGCGATAACCGTCAATATTCGCGGCCATCACAACGGCCCGTTGTCCCGGTTTGACCGCGTAGTGACGCATCAGCCGTTGCGCGGCACCGCCCAGCATGATGCCGGGTAGGTCATTGTTGCGAAATACCGCGGGCTGCTCGATGCTGCCGGTGGCCAGCAGAACCTCACGCGCGCGGGTCTTGAACAGCTTGTCACCGCAAATCAATGGCAGCCAGTTATCTTCGAACCAGCCGTTGACCACGGTGCCCGTCATGATCCGCAGGTTTGACAGCGCGGCGGTTCGTGCCAGCAGATCACCCAACCGGTCCGCACCCTCACGCCCATAGGTCAGCGCACTGCCCAATTCGGGTTCCATCTCAGCCAGAATGACATCGGCCCCGGCCTCGGCAGCCTCAATCGCGGCGGTCAGACCCGCCAGCCCGCCACCCACGACCAGAAGGTCGCAGAACAGGTTGGCCTTTTCATAATCGGCATGCGGTGCCTTGAGGTCCACGACCCCCAGCCCGGCCTTCTTGCGGATCAGCGGCTCCCACATCTTCAGCCAGCTTTTGCGAGTGGGGCCCATGAACGTGCGGTAATAGAAGCCAACCGGCAGAAACCGACCCAGCTTGTCCATATAGGCATCGCGATCTCGCGCCAGCGAGCCGTTCACGTTCTGCGCGCTAACCCGCAATCCCTGCGAGATCGGGTGACGATCAGCCTGCACGTTCGGATCCGAAGGCAGCTGCACCAGCGTATCCGCCTCGGCCCCCGCCATCGACATCAGACCGCGCGGGCGGTGATACTTGAATGACCGCGACAGCATCCACTGACCGTTCGCAGCCAGAGCTGAGGCGATCACATCGCCTGCAAACCCCTGATAGGTCCTGCCTTCAAAGCTGAACGTGACCGGAGCGTCTCGGTTGATCCTGTTGCCCCAGGGTGCGGGAAGCCGGCTCATCACATCTGTTCCAGTTCTGAAGGATCAAAGGTGCGGATCACCTCGTTGGTGGTGGCGTTGCGCTCGGCCAGAAAGAAATAGTTCGAAGGCACGTGCCGCCACCACTCCACAATGGTCCCACGTGAATTGTCGGCGCGGAACAGATGGCGGGCCCAGTCCGCGTCGCTGGTCGCATCCGGGTCGGGGTTCGCTTTTATTGGGCCAAAGCTCTGGAATTCGTTGATGTTGCGGGGCCCATTCATCGGGCAGGTCAGGATCTTCATGTCAGTGGCTCGCTGCGGTGGCGCCCATTTCGTTGAGCAGATCGAACGTGGCGAACCGTTCCATGGTGAACGGTTCAAGCATCGGCGCAACCTTCTGGTTGGCGATGGTCTGCGCCATGTACTTCCCGGCAACCGGCGTGGCCTTGAAGCCCCAGGTGCCCCAGCCGCAATCCAACCACAGGTTGCTGAGCGGGCTGGCCCCCATGATCGGCGAATAGTCGGGCGTCATATCGGTGATCCCGGCCCATTGCCGCAACAGGCGCACGCTGTGCAGGAACGGGAACAGATGCACCGCGCCTTCGGCCAGATGCTCCTTCATATCCAGCGTCGAGCGGGTGGAATAAAGCTGATACGGGTCCGATCCCCCGCCGATCACGATCTCGCCACGCGAGGATTGCACCAGATAGGTGTGCAAGCTGACGGAACTGACCAGCGTGTTCAGCCACGGCTTCAGCGGCTGTGTCACCATCGCTTGCAGCGGAAAACAACGGATCGGCAATTCGACCCCGGCCTTCATCGCCATGTCGTAGTTCATGCCGCCCACGGCGATCATCACCTGTCCGGCTGTGATCGTGCCGCGATTGGTCCGCACCCGGGCAATCTTGCCACCTTCGACGTGAAAGCCTTCGACCTCGGTTCGCTGATGGATTTCCACACCGCGCCTGCTGGCCTGCGCGGCATAGCCCCAAGCCACCGCATCGTGGCGCGCGGTGCCACCATCGGCATGCCAGAGCCCACCGATGATTTCCAGCGGACCGCCTTCATCCATGTTCAGGTGCGGGCTGAGTTCCCTGACGGTTTGTGCATCCACCACCTCGATATTGGTGCCTGCGTGCTTACCCATCTCGGCGCGCAGATGGAACGAGCGCAACGTAGCCTCGGAATGCGCAAGGGTCAGCTGACCGCGCTGGCTGAACATCACGTTGAAGTCCAACTCTTCGCTCATCTCTTCATAAAGCTGCACGCCTTCCTTGTAGAAAGCGATCCCCTCTTTGGTGATGTAGTTAGACCGGATGGTCGTCGTGTTTCGCGCAGTATTGCCGCCGGCGAGATATCCTTTCTCCAGCACCACCACATCGGTGATGCCGTGATATTTTGACAGGTAATGGGCGCAGGCCAATCCATGCCCGCCACCGCCCACGATCACAACATCGTAGCTGGGCTTGAGATCGGGGGTGGCAGGAATGTCGCCCGTAACAGGATAGGAGCCGGAAAGCCCATATTTCAGCAGCCTCAGCGGCATTGTGGTGATCCTGACGTTATGGCTGGTCCGGGGCGTCGTAGAGCAACGCGCCAAGATCCGAGAATTTTGAACCGGTTTCTGTCAGCCCGAGAGTTGCATCGCGAATGGCACCAGCACGGTCTGCGCCTAGCGAAGGTGTGGCAAATTCCATGAATTTACCAACAACCTCGTCCTGATCCATCGGCGCTTCGGGGCCACCGCGTGCATGTACGTCGCCCGAGTCCAAAACCCGCCCATCGGCCAGTGTCAGGCTGACATCGGCAATACGACATTCAGGGAAACGGTCGGAATGACGGGCAGTTTCGGCAACGGTGACGCGTTCGACGATGCTAGCCACCAACGGATCGGACAGGCCTGCGCCGGTGATGTGTTCGACACCGATCCGACCATGCGCCGCCATCGTGGCGACCGCGAAGGGCAGCGAATATTGCGCCTTGGATGTGTCATCCGGCATGCCCTGAAACAGGCAGGCGCTTTCACGGAATGTGTTGACGTGAATCGCGGAGATATCCTGATGGGTCAGGTTGTGCTCTCGGATCAAAGCCCGCGTAGCGTCAATTGCGGCATGGGCCCAGCGACAGATCGGATAGGGTTTCACATACTGGTGTTCCATCTGCCAGAACTGGCCCAGATCCTGCCAGTGCTGCGCCACGTCCTCCGCCTCGATCGTGATGGCCGGAGCGCCGGTAAACCCTTTCTCGGCCAATACAGTCGAAGACACGCCCACCAACGCGCCCCAGCCCGAGCCGTCATGCAGCATGGTTGGGTTGGCAATTTCGCGCATCATCTGGCTTCGGGGGCCGTGATATTCGGCGATGCCCATGGCTTGGCGCATCTGTTCCGCGCTCAGCCCGCGCAGACGGGCCGCGACGGCGACCACGCCCAGTGCGTTCCACGCGCCGGATGTGTGATAGTCGCTGACCGTGTCGTGCAGCGAAATCCCTGCGCGCCCGGCGACCTCATAGCCAATTGTGACAGCGGCCAGCGCCTCGGGGCCGGAAAAATCTCCTACAGTTTCCGCAAGCGCCGCAAGCGCAGGAATGACAGCTACCCCGATATGCCCCTTGGTGGGATTGTACCCGTCATGACCGTCCAGATTGTCGATTTGCGTGGCGGCGGCATAGGCTGCGCCAGCAACACTGACGCGTCTGCCGTCAAACATCATCCGGGCGCTCAGGCTCGGCTCACCTGCGCCGTACAGGGCCAGGGCACTCTCGCGCGCAATCCTGCCGGCATCCATCGGGCCGGATCCGATTGCGATGCCCAGCGTATCCAGCGTCATCAACGCCGCCGCCCTGAGCGTGCCGTCCGGAAAATCCTGCGCCCGGGAATCAAGGGTGAAATTTGCGACTTTGTCGAAGGTATCTGTCACGGGCATCCTGCTTTGACCTTTGGCGGGCTCTGGATATCGATCGAAAAATAGGGGTATTTGGTCGGAGCGGCACGAAAACAATATTGGGGCAATGGTACTGGAAATTTTGTGGCCGCTGCTTTGGAGGTGTCGCAAACGTGGCCGGGGGCGCGTCGCTTCAGGGCAAGATACCGATCTGGAACCACACTTATTTTAGCCGATGGCCACTCTGGGAAACACTGATCATGATGAATCTGCCCCACCTCACCTTCCTGCGCTCATTCGAAGCCGCTGCGCGACATCTGAGCTTTACCAGTGCGGCTGATGAACTGAACTGCACTCAATCTGCAGTCAGCAATCACGTGCGTTCTCTTGAAGAGTTCATTCAACGGCCATTATTCGTCCGTCATCCACGTTCGTTGTCGTTGACTGACGTGGGCGAAGCTTATTTGCCGTCGGTGCGCCATGCCCTGCAGGAAATCAACGTCGCCACCCAGTCTGTCATCCTCCGAACGCACACGCGCAAAGTGGTCGTGTCTTGTCCGTTCAGCCTGGCTGAGAACTGGTTGCCGGATGTCATTCAGGGGTTCAACGCGGTTCATCCGGATATCGATCTGACGGTACATGGTACAGTCTGGAGCGATGTCGAAGCCAATGTCTCGGACATCTCCGTCACGATCAACCACGTCGATGATGTGACGCCGGACATGACCCGATTGTGGGTTGAGAAACTGTCGATCGTCTGCGCACCCGGGTTTCTGGTTGAAGGGAAACCGCTGACTGAGCCGGAGCAGCTGCAGCAGGCCCGACTTATACATATTCTGGGCCGACCGGCCTATTGGGAATACGTTGCTCGCCACTACGGCCTGACCGGCCTCAATCTTGAGGACGGACCGCGTACAAACGCCTCCAACTTTGCCATGGAACTGGCCGCAAAATCTCTGGGCTGCGTAG
Source organism: Ruegeria sp. CH6 (assembly GCF_056537005.1). Taxonomy (NCBI): domain Bacteria; kingdom Pseudomonadati; phylum Pseudomonadota; class Alphaproteobacteria; order Rhodobacterales; family Roseobacteraceae; genus Ruegeria; species Ruegeria sp. CH6. Next base: position 18,437 of record NZ_JBQFQS010000013.1, read on the forward strand.
CATTGCCACGATCGCTTGCGCGTTCTTATGTTGATCGTGGGCTGGTGATCGAACCCTTTGATTTCGATCTGGAAAGCCCGTGGGCCTACTTCATCAAGGTAAAAGAGAAGCCGTTCGCGCCACCGGTTCGACTGTTTCAGGATTGGTTGATGCAGGCTGCCGCCGAGATGAACACCTGACCAGACGGATGCGGCGCAACGCCCTGAAGGAGCGCTACGCCGAATTCAGTTATCCCCGCAACCGCGCACCTGCCGGATCGAATGGTGGTTCAGCCAGCAAAGTGGCCTTGTGCGGCTTGCCTAGGATAAAGACCTCAACGGTATCGCCCGGTTTGGCCACGTTGGGATTTGCATAGCCGATGGCCAGAGACTTGCCGACGGAATATCCGTAAGCTCCTGAAGTTACCCGGCCTACCGGAGTGCCATCCGGCGTAAAGATCGGCTCACCCCCGGTTGCGTCAGCGTCTTCGGTCACCTCAACTTCGAAGATCGAGAGAACCTCACGCGGGGCATTGTCCTTGACGGACAGATAAGCCTCTTTGTGCAGGAAGTCTTTGTCCAGCTTGATGAGGCCCGCCAGCCCGACTTCCTGTGGCCAGTACTCCTGCGAATACTCTCGGCCCCATGAACCATAGCCCTTTTCGATCCTGAGCGAGCCCAGCGCACGACCGCCCACCGGACCGCCCCCAAGCTCTTTCGCCGCTTCCAGCAATGCTGAATAGAGCCTGACCTGGTCCTCTTCTGCGCAATGCAATTCCCATCCCAGATCGCCTGTAAAGCTGACCCGGATCGCCAGACAGGACAGGCCTGCCACGTCAATGGTCTGCGATCGCATAAAGCGGAATGCTTCGTTCGACAAATCTGCATTGGTCAACCGCTGCAACAGATCTCGCGATTTAGGCCCTGCGATATTGAACCCGGCGATGCGGTTCGTTGCGACCTCGAACGTAGTGCCTGCGGGCAGTTCGATCATGTTGAAAAAACGCTGGTGATAACGCTCGGCCATGCCCGAGCCCACCATCATGTATTCATCGTCAGCTACCTTGGTGATGGTAAAGTCACCAGCCACGCCACCGCGTACTGAGATCAGCGGTGTCAGACAGGATCGCCCGACCTCGGTCGGTACCCGGTTGGCAACCAGCTGGTCCAGCCACTCATAGGCGCCCGGCCCCTTGATCACGTAGTTGGCAAAGTTCGAGATATCGATCACGCCCACGTTTTCGCGCAGCATCTTCACTTCGCGGCCCACCGGGTCCCACCAGTTCTGACGGGTAAAGCCGATCGATTCTTCCGTGCCCGGCTGATCTGCGAACCAAAGTGGGTGTTCCCAACCGCAGTTCAGACCAAAGACGCAGCCCATGTCCTTTTGCATTTCATAGGCTGGACGCACGCGGGCCGGACGGCCAGCGCTGCGTTCCTCGTTTGGGAAATGGATGGCGAAACGGTGAGTATACTGGTCTTCGACCCGCGCTTTGGTGAACTTTTTGTCCGCCCAGTCGCCAAACCGGGCCAGATCCCAGGCGAACATGTCGTATTGCGGCTCGCCCTCGATCATCCATTGCGCCGCAAGCAGGCCCAGACCGCCCGATTGCGAGAAGCCGGGGATCAGACCGCCGCAGAGGAAATAGTTCTTCAGCTCAGGCACCGGCCCCCACAAGGCGCTGGAGTCCGGAGACCAGATCATCGGCCCGTTGATCACCCTCTTGACCCCGGCTGTGGCCGCGACCGGCACGCGTTCAGTGGCGCGGATCACGTTTTCCATAATCCGGTCCAGATCGTCGGGGAACAGGTCATGGGCAAAATCCAGCGGCGTGCCCTCTTCGGCCCAGAACTTCATGTCCTTTTCATAAGCGCCGATCAGCAGACCGTTGCCTTCTTGCCGGAAGTAGTATTCGCCATCCCGGTCGGCGATCGAGGGCAGGCGGCGACCCAGATTGGCGACCTCATCAATGGATTCGGTCACGAAATACTGGTGCTCGGTCGGCTGCAGCGGCAGCGTCAGCCCCGCCAGCGCCGCCACTTCACGACCCCAAAGACCGGCAGCATTCACCACCCATTGCGTGTGAATGTCACCCTTTTCGGTGCGCACGATCCAAGACCCATCAGGTTGCTGATCTGTGCCTAACACAGGGCAAAACCGCTCGATCGTCGCGCCCATCGCACGCGCACCTGCGGCATAGGCATGCGGCACACCCGAAGGATCCACATTGCCACCATCGGGTTCGTACATGATGCAGCGAATATCGTCGAACTGCGCCAGCGGATGCAGTTCCTTGGCTTCTTCGCGGCTGACCTCATAGAAGTTCAGACCGTAAAATCTTGCCTTGGCTTCCTGCAGGCGCAGCTGATGCTCACGTTCTTCGGTCTGCGCCAGGTACAGCGAACCGGGCTGGAATACGCCACAGCTTTGGTCGGTTTCTTTCTCCAACTCTTTATACAGGTTCATCGTATAGTGCTGGATGCGCGTGATGTTGTTGTTGTCGTGCAGCCCGTGAATATTCGCTGCCGCGTGCCAGGTCGAACCGCTGGTCAGTTCGTCCCGCTCCAACAGGACAACATCTGTCCAGCCGAGCTTGGCGAGATGATACAGGATCGAACAACCGGCCAGACCACCGCCGATCACCACTGCCTGAGCATGCGTTTTCATGGAGGATTCCTTCCCTACAGATGCCTCAGGCGGCAATCGTTTTCATGGCACCCAGAAACTGGGCGACTTCAGCAACGCTGTTGTAGTGGCACATCGACACCCGCACACAGCTGTCCATGCCAAGCGGTGTTAGGATATTGCCAGAGTAATGATCCGCCTTGCGCAAATGCGTTCGGATGCCTTGCTCGTTCAGCAGGCGTACAACATCGACCGAGGGCACACCCTCGACCCGCAGCGACACCAGACCTTCGCGCGCCGGGTTGTCGACGCCGCCCAGGATGGTCACCTTCTCCATCTCGGCCAGCCCCGGCAGGTTGCCGGTGCCGTGGATCATCGCATCGGTCAGCGCCTTTTCCTGTGCGTGAATCGCCTCACCGGCCGCTACGAACTTGGCCCGCCGGTCGGTGGCGTCGCTGACCTGCTCGCCCAGCCACTCAAAATAGCTGACAACATCGGACATGGTGGCGTAAGAGCCAGTATCGCGAGTCCCCATCTCCCAATTGTCGGCAGGACCATCAAGCAGGCTGTTATGCGGCAAGGCCGTCAGCCGATCCGAGATCCAGGCAACCCCGTAACCATGGCGCGAGAACACCTTGTAGGGCGAAATCACATAGCCATCCACGTCATAGGCCGTCAGGTCGATCCGACCATGGGCGGCGTGCTGGATGCCGTCGACGATTATGTAGCATTCGGGCGCAACCGCCCGGATGGCGGCCGCCACGGCCTCAACGTCGACCCCCATGCCGGTGACGGGCGAGGTGTGAACGATGGTCGCCACTTTGGTGTCAGGAGTGACCTTTGCAGCATAGCTTTCGGCAGTCACGGTGCCGGTGGCGTCATCATGCTCGACAAGAACATGGCTTTGCCCGGCGACGCGTGCCCATCGGTTGCAGGCGCTGCGGGTGGCAGGATGCTCCAGAGTGGTGCCCAGAACCTGACCGGCCCCGGTACCCAGACAGGCGTTCATGATCAGGCGGAATAACAACTCTGTGCCGCTTTCGCCCACAAAAAACTGCCCGCCAGGCGCATTCATAAACACGGCCATGTCTTCCTTGGCCTTGTTGATCACGCGCACCAACTCGTGACTACCCGGATTGTCGCGACCCTGATTATCGGGAATGGCCGCATAATCCTGCGATGTTTTCACCACCGAATTCAGCGTCAGCGCACCGCCGGCGTTCTCGAAAAAGATTCGGGGTCCCTGTTGAGGACAATGGTCAATCTGGGCAAAGCGATCGCGGATCTGCTCTAGCAGAGGTGTGTTGATCTCGGGCATTGGGACTCATTCGTGCAGATGTGTCATTCAAACTGCAGATATATTCGCCGCGCGTCACAATTTCCCGCAAAAAAAACGAGGGCATTGCCGGAATAATCAACTTGCCACTTTGCGCTAAGGGCGCTTGAACGGCCAAGTATCTCTCAGATCGCAGTTTCGGGCCAATGATACGCGGGCTGCTTCAAGTAGCGAAGTGCAAGCGAATCCTTGGGCAAGAAAATGGCGACCCCGGCAGGATTCGAACCTGCAACCTGCCCCTTAGGAGGGAACCGTTCATAGCGCTATTCCTTTTGTGATTTCTTGCTGTTAGGTGTTTGTACAGCGTCATCCTGTACGTGGTTTGTACGAAAACGGGCGCTAATGTCGGCCTCATCGGTCTCTGCGTGGGCATAGATGCGCATGGGCAAATTCGGGTCTGACCAGCGGCCCGCCTTGGCAGCTGTGACCGGATCAACGCCTTGCCGGACGACTAACTCAGTGAAGAACCCATGCCGACCGGCGGGATGCGCTGACAGGTATGGAATGCCCGCGCGCTTGCAGATCGTCTGCCAGCGCGTGTTGTAGCCGGTTGAACTACCATAGCCGAAAACGCGGGCTTTCATCAATTTGCCGGTCTTGCGGTTCTTGGGGCGTTTCGGCGGCAACGCCAGAAGCTCGTCCATCATCTGAGGTGAGACGGTGATCCAACTCTCTGGATGGCCCTTTTGCGCCTTCACTCGGACTTTGTTTTCGTGCGGTCGAAGGTCATCAGGCTCCAGTGACACAGCCTGATCGATCCGTGCGGCCGTCTCGAACATGAAACGGACTAGCGCGGCGTTGTACGGATCGGCGGCACGGCAAAACGCCTCGATCCATTCCTTATCAGCTGGCGTGCGCTCGACTCGGCTGAGCTTCCCTCGCCGCTTGTCCTGAGCGATCCGCTCGAACTTGTCGTAGGGCTTCACGCGGATCAGCGGCGTGCCCTCCAGCTCGTGCGCGTTATTGATCACCGCACTCGCGGGGGTCACGATTTCACGCCACCAGGTATCGGTCGACGCTTTTGGTTTCAGCTTCGGTCCAAGGCTCTTCAATAGTGCACCAGAAATCGCTCCTAGCGACAGGTCGCCGATTGCTTCGACAACCGGGATCAACTGCTTCGCTGCCTTAGGCGAGGCGTTGTACAGCATGATAGCATCGGAGAACGTCTTGCTCGGTTCGTCGCCCACGACATAGCGACGGATCTGGCGTTCGGTCTCATGGTTTATCCAGTCCCGTGCGCCCTCTTCTGTAGATGCCTTAGTGCTTCGCCGGTATGGGCCGGCGATTGGCCTGCCGTTGTATTCAATCCACCCCTTGGCCCAGTAGACACGGCCCCTCTTGTAAATTTGGAGCGGCATGACTGGCCTCCTTCGAAAATCGTATCAATCTGCGCGGGCGTGATCAGCATGGTCCGCCCAAGGCGATAAAATGCACCCGTCTCGTTTGCCCGCTCACGCAGCGTGCGTTCTGAAATGTCGATCCCCATCTCGGCCATTACTTCGACCCACTGAGCGGGCGTTTTCCCAAGCCCCAGGATCTGAGAGCTGTCTGAATAGTTGGTCCCTGCCATTTCAGTCGTCCTTGTCCGCTTAAGTTGAGTCAGCGACACGCATGGAATCGCTTGTTCTGCACCTTCTGACGTGGTCAGATGTGATTAACTGTAAGTGTTCGTCATTTTTTGCGAAGTTCGCGAATTTCGGCGAAGTAGTCAATTGGAAAATTCAGATGCCGCAGAAACATGCTGATCTTTTTGCTGCAATGGGTGCTCGTCTCACCATTGCTCGCAATGAAATCGGCTTCTCACAAGCGGCCATGGCCGAAGCTATCGGTGTCTCACCGCGCGCGTATCACAGCTACGAAAAGGGCCAGCGAGGAATGCCTGTAGAAGCCTTGGTCGCGATGGGTGAGCGGTTCGAGGTGGACGTGCCCTGGCTGCTACTCGGCACCAAATCCATTCGGGCTGGACATGATTTCGAGGCCCTCAAGCACATCGAAAGCTCGCTGGATAAGCACCTCACCGATGAGGGCATAAAAATCAAAAGCGAAAAGCGCGGGGCCATTGTCGCGCGCTGGTATCAATCGCATGTCGAAGGTCGTGAAGTGACGGATGATGACGTGCACACATGGATCGAGTTGGTAAGGGAGTAATCTGGTGAACAAGGCAAGCAAACGCTGGAACATGTTGCGACACTCAGTCTTGGAGCGCACCCGCCGTGAGGTGATCGAACCCTTTGGGCCGCTTTACCTGATCTTCCTAGGAACCAGTGTCTTTTACCTGATTGGCTTAGGTCAATTGTCATTGGCACAACAGTCCGCCGAATACTCGGTTTTGGCGGCCATCTTGATTTTTGCCATCGCCGCAGCTGGCTTGGCACTTCCATTTTTGACAGGTGCGGTGCTGACCCTTCGCGCGGCCGATCGAAAACTGGAACGCCTCCAACGCGGGTGATCCGATGGCCTTCGGTATTTTCATCCATCGCAGCGACTCGATCTACGACGACATTCCCTCGGAGCGGTATCAGTTTCCCAAGCAATACCTCTCGCGTGCCCAACAGTGCGAAGGGGATTGGATCGTCTACCTGGAGCCAAGCAAGGTCAAAGAGACCAAAGGCTATTTTGCTGTCGCCAAGGTCCAGGAGATCATTCCGGATCCTAGAAAGCAGGACATGTTCTTGGCGGTGATCGAGCCGGGAACGTATCTTGATTTCGGCGACCCTGTTTCATTCCGGGACGAGAATTCGATCATCGAAAGAGGATTGCTGAACGATCAAGGCAAGATATCCGGACGCGCGCAAGCCGCAGTAAGAACCCTTTCAGCTGAAGACTTTGCCCGAATTGTCGAACGTGGCCTTGGACGAGATGAGGACATCCTGCCTCGCGTGGGCGACACGATGCAGTTGCCAGGGTTTCAAGACGCGCAAACACCTTTCCAGCACATGCCTGCTAGAGAACGTGTCAACCAGCTGACCAATCGCGCGGTTCGCGATCGCAATTTCAGAAAGAACGTCCTGCGCGCCTACGGCGAGCGCTGCGCCATCACCGGTCTACGTCTGATCAATGGCGGTGGCCGCGCCGAGGTGGAAGCCGCCCATATCAGACCTGTTGAGTATGACGGCCCCGACATCGTCAGCAACGGGCTCGCCCTGTCTGGAACTGCGCATTGGATGTTTGATCGCGGCCTCGTCGGGTTAGCAGACGACCTGACTATTCTGGTTTCCCGGCAGAGCAACGACATCGAAGCCGTGACGTCGATGATCAACTCGTCCGGCAAGATCTTGGTGCCGGACCGCCTCGCTAACCGACCAAGGACTGAGTTTGTAACCTGGCACAGAGAGAATTGTTTTAAGCAGTAATGGCCTATCTATTTTTAGATGACAGCAAGCACCATAGATCTGGATTTTCACTTGCCGCATTCGCCATTTGCGATGTGGATCCCACAGACGAAATGAGCACCCTTTTCCGCAAGCACGGCTTCGATCCAAGTACGTTCGAGTTCAAATCTTCAGCGACGATGAAAGATGATCATGACCTTCAAGCGCTGCGCGATAGCTTGAAGCACTTTATCGCACGCAACTGCAAAATGGCCCTATGCATCGTAGATAGTGCGGAAGACACTAGGAAATTAGGCCCCGCTTCGCTGACGCTTTTGCGTAGCGCACTGAAGCATCCTCGGCTCAAGGGCCAGCAGCATGAGGTCTACTTTGATGAAGGCCTCTTCAAACATAAAGGCGCGGCTGAGGCTTTAGTTGCAGGCGACGCGGAACTCCGAGACTGCAATTTCCACTTTGAACAGGATTCCAAGGCGGTAATGGGGATCCAAATTGCGGACATCATGGCCCATACGTGCAGCATTATGCTGTTGGAAGCACTCGGTGATATTACTAAAAAGGTGATCGTCAACGCCCCTGGGGACAGTTTATATGATGGTCTCGAGGTCGAGCTCAGCTTCGAGATGTGGGCAGGGATCCGCTACGCATTTCTTAGCCAAAACAAGCCGAACCCAAAAGACGATTTCGACCTAGCAAACGTCGACGTTTATCCTTGGGGGTTATTCATTGATGAGAGCGTCAACGAACGAATCGCTCCTGCGGCGATGGACCGATTTGGGGAGAGCTATTTGGGGTGCATACATTGATTGGCCTGACCTCTAAAAAGACCCATCAAATGGCCGCCGCTTTTCACAAGCGCATGATCTACCTTCGTCAAGCTGGTTCACTTTGCTTCAAAGAAATCGTTTGCCAGCCATCTTTTACTTGTGAAAAGCGAGATGGATTATGGTAAAAATTTGTGGACTTTACAGACGCTTGAGCAGACCGATGATGCAGCCCACTACTTGGTACTCAAACGTGAAACTCAATTGGATTAGTGAATAAATCGTGACACAAGATCCCCAGAAACAATCTCGCGTAGGCGGAGGTGGCGCAGCCACAAGTGCAGGAGTAATTTTCCAGCAAAGATTGGGGTCGTGTATTGCAACTCAGATCCTGTCTGACGACCAATTTGATCCAGTATTTAACCTTGGAGAGGCCAAACCATCCTGGATCCGTTTCGAGACGGAAGCGCCAGTTGACGATATTCTAGTTGCCACCAACCTAGGAGGTTTCGTCGCGATCCAAGCTAAGACTACAGCATCGCTGTCAAGAGACCTCAATAGTGCATTTGGCAAATCGGTTTCTCAGTTCGTCAGGCATTGGTTGGCATGCGAAGACGGTGATGGCGCAAAGTATTGGAATCGACCTCTCTCCTCTGAACTTGACCGCCTCGTCTTGGCTGTAGGTCCCGAAAGTTCCGCAAGAATTCGTATAGACTTATCCAACGCGTTACGTCTCATATCACAGCCTGGCGGCGGCGATTTAAATGAAGCGCAGACTGAAGCGTATGATATTTTCTGCGAATGTGTCAAAAGAGCTTGGATCGCGTCTACAACAAAGCCGTTTGACGACTCGTTCCTGCAACTGATTGCACAGTTCATCGCGATAGCTGTATTCGATACAGACGGTACCGACCGGCAGTTAGCAATTCATCGATTGCAGAAAGTCGTCGCAAAAGATTTAAGCGCCGAAACGGTTATGAACTCCCTCGACTCGTTCATAGCGGAATTGATGAAGTCTCGCGGCGGCGCGGACTCAGCCAAACTGAGAAAAGTGCTGATTGGCTACGGAGCAAGTCTAGCCGCACCTCCAAACTACATCCACGACGTCGAAAAATTAAGGAAGCATAGCTTAGAGACCGCCGAAGCTCTCGATCGCTACGAAGTGATTGAAGCTACTGAAGGAAACCGCGTTACCATACAACGCGAGTGTCAGCCCTTGATCGAAGCGGCCACCAAAGATGGATCTTTGCTGGTCGTGGGAGAGCCTGGTTCTGGAAAAAGTGGAGTTCTCAACGCTCTCGCCAGAAAGTTGCGGGGAGATGGGCATGATGTTCTGGAGCTCGCAGTCGATCGATTTTCCGTTGAGTCCCTGGAAGGGCTGGGTCGCGAGCTGGAATTAGAACATACGGTATTGGACGTTCTCGATGCTTGGGACGGCAGCGAAACAGCATGGCTAATAGTGGACGCCCTAGACGCCACAAGAGGAGGTGCGGGAGAGAGTGTATTCAGGCATCTCATCGAGAGGGTTTTGCAGCGAAATAGCAGATGGCGTGTCATAGCATCAATCAGAACCTTTGATCTGCGAATGGGACAGCAGTTTCGTTCGCTCTTTCGTGGGTCCCCTCCCATAGAGGACTTGAAAGAAAGCGGCTTTCCAAATGTGCGGCATGTTCGAGTTCCTGAATGGTCCGATGCAGAATTCCAACAGCTCATGGAGGCCGCACCTGCGTTGGAAGCCGCACTTCGCAACGCATCCAAGACACTCAAAGACCTAGCAGTCGTACCCTTCAATACGCGCCTGCTAAGCGAACTCACCAAGGACGGAATGGTTGGCAACGACTTTTCCCACGTGTCCTCACAAGCACAACTTCTTCAGCTTTATTGGGAACACCGTATTGAACGCCATGGGATCAGAGGGCGCACATGCATCGCACGCATTGCGAATGCGATGGTTTCTAAGCGCACCCTAAGAGCACGTGTCGACGATGCGGCAGGCTCTGACCCTGAAATAGTAGATGTTCTTGCAAGAGAAGGTGTTATCATTTCAGTGGACAACGGACGCTGGATACAGTTCCGACATCATCTGCTTTTTGATTTTTCCGCCGCGAAAGTACTGATCGATCCTTCAGAGCTTGTTGACGGAACCCTTCACTTTCCAAAGACACAAGCCCAAGGCTTGATGTTAGCGCCTGCTCTTTCGTTTGTTTTGAGGGAAATATGGGATGATGACGATAGTCGCGCCCGCTTTTGGAGTGCGGCAACCAACACATTGGCAGACAATGACGCAGATCCCGTGCTTCGAAGTGCAGTCGGTCGAATTACTGCCGAGTATCCAGAATTATCGAACGATACGGTTACTTTAGCTCAACGCATTGCAGCCGCGGACTCAAAAGCTTCTACAGCGTTTTCTCATATTTGCGGCGCGGTGGCAGTGCGTCTGGAGGACGACCCTAACGCTCCCGTTGCTCCTTGGGCAGCTCTGCTAGAGGGTGTTTCTATTGATCTAGGCCGGGTCGCGGGTTCTGTTAGGTTCCTTGCATTCACTCTTCTCAGGCAGGAGTTGAACGAAGCTGAGTTGGGTCAACTAGGGGTTTGCGCGCGCGCACTCCTCGATCACTCGTTTACACTATCAGAACCGAACAATCTGGTTGTATCCGCGATTGATCTCGTAGCCACAACTTTCGAAACCGATCCCAGTACTTCACGCAGCCTGTTCTTGAAAGTCTTCGAGCCCGTCAGACTCGACTTTCATGGCTGGGAGGAAGTGCCAGCTGTATGCCGAAAGATTGAAAAAATAGCTCCAATCGATCCGGAATTTGCGACCACGGTTTATGAGAGAACCTATGGGTTTTCGGTGACCGACGAGCACCAAACCCGCTTGGGTGACAGTCAAATATTGCCGCTAACTTCTAATGCTCGGCAAGACTATGACATGGCGCGATATTCTCTCACAGAATATGCGCCAACATTCTTGGCGGAGTTCCCACGACAAGCGACAAGAGCCATCGTAAAAGCAACGGACGGCTTCATTTTACGTGAGCATCCACCTTCTTCTGATCTCTCAATGTTCCAGATAGATGTCGGTGGCCGCCAGATCTGTTTGCAGGAGGACTACAGTCACATTTGGGCGCACAATCCTGAAACCGCTTACGGGCATGATGCTGATGCATTGGTTGTCAAGTTACTGGAATTTCTTCGCAGTGCATCTCAAGAAATAGCGACCGACATAGTTGGACATGTCGTTGGTCAAAATCGTTTTGCTTTGATTTGGTCACGTATCTTTCTTGCGGCAAGTGAGCGGAAAGACAGCCTAGTGGATTTATTGTTGCCAATAGCAATGTCTGAGCCGTTCCTCATGGCTGCAGACACAAGAAAAGATGCTGTTGATTTGGTGGCAGCTGGCTATGGCCGATTGCAGCTCGAAGACAAAGTCTCCTTCGAGCAAGCCGTGGAACGGTTGGATTTCAGTCAATATGTTGATCCTTCAGCAGCGCGCGAGCACTTCCTTCGTCGGCTCTTTGCCTCCATAGGGAGCAACCTGCTAGCTACAGAAGTTGCAAAAAGATGGCTGGTCTCTATTGATAATGATGTCGACACGGGAAACAATAGACGCCTATTCAGTGTAACTACTGGTACTGGGGAAGCAGAACCGTATCATTGGATCGAAAACCTCGATCGTGAGTCCGGAAGCGATCAAGAGTTGATGCAGGCGATTAGCGCAGCCAAAGAGGCCCTTGGTCTTGAGGCTTCCGACGCAAGCGACAATCCGCCCAGTTTAGATACCAGCCTTGATGCGTTGGTCGCACTAGGAACTGTCGTTGGTAAACCTGATAGAAATGAAGGACTCGTTTCCCATGCCGAGGGTGTGATCGGTCAGGGAATAAGCAGGATAATCAAAAGCAAAACTGTTCCCGGAAAGGATGATATCGCCAATACGGAGAGATTTCTTGATTTAGTTTCAACGACAGTGCGGTCTGCTAGCCCTAGTGTTGAGGAAGAAACGGAAGCCGATTTCGAGCGTTTTGCTTCGTGGGGTTCCCCTGCCGCTCGTGTAGAGATTGCCAGCGGCATTTTGGATCTGGTGCTACAGCGGCCGGATCTTTACCCGGAAGTTACAACTGCCATAGACGACTTAATCGCGGATCCACATCCTGCAGTGAGATTGCAGTCTGGGCTTCATCTCGTACGTCTATGGGAATTGGATCGACCAGGTTTCTGGAGCCGATTAGAAGACCGGCTCCAGAAAGAGCGCAATCTGAGTGTCCTCAGTAGTCTCGTAAACAGCGTAGTTGGCCGCCTTATTCACTCAGATCCCGATAGAATAAGCACGCTCGCTGTTTGCCTAACTGAGCGGTTTTCGGAAGATCCAGAGCGTCAGGCCAAACTGGATGAAGCATTGGCAAGCGTTCTAGCGGTTCTTTGGATTACCCATGAAAAAGAGCCCGCTCGGGAGGTCATTTCTGATTGGATCGACAACCGAAAGAGTCGAGCTGATGAGTTGATCGACGTACTTCAGACAATGAGGGGAGCCCTTGTATTAGGATTTGGCGATACCATCCGACCAGGAGACGATGATACTCGTCGCCGCGCTATCGGCCTTACATCTCAAATTTTAGCGAAAGCGTGTGAGGGGCTGAAGGCCCACTTTGAACAAGACGTGACAAACGAAGAGCAACTCTCGACAGCCCGTGATGACGCAAAGCTAATTGATACTGCGTGCATGCAAATCTATTTTTCTGTTGGGGCTTCCGACAGCAAGAAAGTCGAGAATAGTGCCTTCAATGAAGAGGACTTGCGCAAGTTTTTTGAAGAAATCACGCCTCTGCTTGAAACAATTGGCGAGTGCGGTACACCACACACAATTTACTACTTGTTACAGCTTCTAGAGTTTCTATTGCCGATTGACCCACCTCGGTCATTTGACCTTTTAGCGCTCGCGTTAAAGGGGGGAGGCCGTCGGACAGGTTACCAATACGAGTCCATGGGGGCAGATCTTTTAGTGAAACTGCTTGGCATTTTTCTTGCAGACCACAAGGAGCTGTTCGAGTCTGAAGACAGACGTTCAGCACTTATCGACTGTTTGGAAATTTTCATGGAAGCAGGCTGGCCTGAAGCGCGTCGACTGCTCTATCGGTTGCCAGAACTTTTCCAATGACCTCAGCAGTTGACGAAAATGAATTCAGAAGGGGCATGCAACAGCTTCTTGACGGAATCAAAAGAGTTCAGGAGCAGATAGCGCCAAACCCTTATCAAGGCGTAGGCGAGTATTCGCTCCATGAGCACGATACGCGCTCTTATTTCTTCGACGGCTTCCTAAGTCTTTTGGGATGGTCGCTCGGGCCGAACGGGGATGTTACAGAAGAAGTTCGCATCAAGGCAGATACCACTAGATTCATCGATTATCTTGGTCTCAACGATGACACGGGCGTACCTGTTATGATTTTTGAGGCTAAGGCTTGGGGCAAGCCATTTATCAAAGGAAAGGGTGCTTCAAGAAGAAACACGTCCTCGGTTCATCTTCTCATCGAAGCAATCCAACATGTAACCCAAGGTGGAACAAAGGAAAAGGCTCCAGTCATCGGGGATTGGCACGATTACTTGGAACAGCTGGCCGGTTACGTCCAGACGTCAAACGACGGCTATGGTCACAAGGTTACGAGAGCTGTTCTATCGAGTGGAGATTGGCTGATTATCTTTACCGATCCTACTGCAACCTTCTGCAATGGCAATTTCGATGAGCAGAATTTCCTCATATTCAAACAAGAACAATATGTTGAAGACTCAGATCACATCTTCTGGCTGCTCTCCCGAAGATCAATCGGGGCAGAAACACCACTGAGGATCCGGTCTACACAGTTAAATAATTATGTTACGGCGGCGAATGTTTCGTCGGCACACTATTCCGTTTTTGTGAACTATGAAGAATCTGGAATTGACGTTTTTTCACCACGCCCTCGTATTCAAATCTACCCCGCCCTGGTGCTGCTGAGGAATGATGGCGCGATTCTAACTGTTATCGATAACGAAGACCCTTTTGAACTCGTCTTGGAGGAGGATGGCGAAGGGGAGCACACAATAAACCTCCATATTTCCAATGTTGAGACCGTGTCTTCTGAACTTCTCCACCGATGTTCAAATGAACTTGGTGTTGAGCTTGCCGCCGATCCCCTCGAAAATTTTGCAGGTTTTCCGAAGCCACACGGACACAAAGTGCCACTTTCCGGGAACGATGGACCTGAATATCTAAAACCGCTACGGTCAAAAGCTGATCAATGGCAGGTTGTCACAGGCGACCACCCACACTTCTTATTTGATCGACCCACAACACAATGCAGTTTTCACTCTTGGTCCAACTGCCGAAATGCTGGTTGTCAAATTGGAGACACAGCAATCAGCTCTCGGGTAACAAAAGGACCCAGAGCGTTTTTCACAGATGAACAAATATATCATTGTGCGCACCAAACGGTCCAAGATCGAAGGCAGCGACGTTGCAAGATTGCCCCTATTGATATGAGGACATGCTGCCGGGCATGTATCTTTCAGAGCTCGTGTTGGACAGAAGCGGAACTTGAAGCGCTTCCTTGCGGACAAGCATGACCATAGAACCGTGCTTTCCATAGGCCATCGACCTAACTTGGATGCAAATGACGCTGACTCTACTCTCCAGCGGATGGTCCCTTAGTCCTTTTTTGAGAATGCTGAGTTTCACTCTTCGCCTTATCGCTCGACTGTCATTTAGGACTAGTTGCGTAGCATCGGGTTGCATTTTTCGTCTTGATTGAATTGTCCAAACTGTCAAAGCGAATGACCTGCACTTCGCTGGTTATCGTGGTCACCTAGCTCTCGTTCAGTCGCTTCTCGGCGTCTTTCGCTAACTTCCAGCTGGTCTCTAATCCCGCTTGAAGCGTCTCGTAGGTCTGCTCCTCGCGCAGCAAGTCGGCCAATGTGGTGACGGACGTGAGATGTGATTTCATCAATAGCGCCACGCAATGCGCCAAGCCATTCACCTTGCTTTCGATCCTGCTGGTCGAGCGTTTCTCCAAAGCGTGCAATTCCTTGGCTGAGTTCTCGCAGGCCGTCACCAACCGTTCGACGGATGCGAGCAATTCGCGTTCCAATGCTGTCAGGGGTGTTGTCGGTGGATTGGTCATCTAAGGCTCCTTGATCTCGATGCAGATGATGGACCGTTGCGCCATCGTGCAGGTCTTCAGCGCAGTCCGGTCGGGGTCCAGCGTCACCCATGTCTGCCCCGCCTGTTCGATACGCGTCATACCCATCTGCGTTAGCTCCGAGCGCGTGATCAAACCCGTCCAAAACCAACTCGCCATCAGCACTGTCACGATCCAGACTGAGACCATCGCCACGATCACCCAAGGCGAGATCGTCAGCCAGCGCCGGATCGTCTCGCTCCGCCTCTCCAACTCGCTCTTGCTGTCGCTGAGAAAGAACCTGATATCGGTCTCGATTGTATGCAGCGCGCTGCTCGCAATGCTGCTGAAATCGCGCCTGAAGCTCTCCAGTTGAGATGCCATCAAGGCGGCGTGGTCGCTGCGTACTGTCTCCAGGTCCGCGTTCAATTTCTCGGCGAGGCGGTTCGGCTTGCCAGTCGTCATGGAAAATCTCTCCTTTCAATCGCCAGCGCTCGCCGGTGTCGGGGTCTTGGGCGGTGATGTAATTCTTACTGGCACGGGCGATCTCGAATCCCGCGTCAGTGAGTGCGTCGATCATGCTGGCTAGGTCAGTAATGGTGCCGACGCTGATCTGATCGAGGATCCAATCGTGCAGCGCCTCGCGCCCCTGCGCTCGGGTTGGGGCCTCAATCGTCGCCCTTACCTCCCGTGCGCGTTCTGGCTCAAAAGGGTCTGCCCAACCGTGCGTCTTGTTCAACAGGTCGCGCAGGCTGGAAAAGGCGTTCTCATGTCCCGGCGGAGCGATGTTCAGCGCCTTGCCGGTGCTGAGCTCAAGGCGTGGCGTGCAGAAGTGCAGCTCGACGTTGCCCTCATGCGTATGCCGCACCCAGAGACAATCGTATTGATCCCTGTCCAGCCCAGCAAAGGCCAGAGCCTCAAATAGCTCAATGGCCTCTTGTTGGGCGTCGGGACTGGGATCATCGCTCTCGGCAAAGCTGATCACGCCTGCCGTGTAGCTCCACTTGTTGGGGCTCGCATCGATCAGGTCACGGGTTTGGTGGGGGGTGCCGTGCAGTACCTCGGGCAGCGGGTCGCGGATCTTGGTTTGCGGCTGGCCGGTGTCGTCGCGGATCAGGTTGCGGTTCTCGTCATAGGCCAGAACTTCGCGAGCTGTCAGGTAATCCACGGGAGCTGCACCGCCGCCTGTGCCGGTGGAGAAGAACGAGATGATCATTCGCCGCCGCCTGTGTGCGTCGCCACAATCTGCGCCATCTGCCGTTCGATGATCACCAGCCGAGCAGCGACCTTGAACGCATCGATCTGGTTCGCGCGGCCGGACTTGATCGCGCCGTTGATCCAACGGGAGAGCTGATTGAGGTTGCCGCCGACACGGGCAATCGCAAAGGTCAGCTTCGGGTCAACTCGGGGGACGGGCTTGCGCCGACGTGCCTCGGTCAGCCCCAAGGCCTCGCGCATCAGCGTGGCATTGGGCAGGCCAGCGGCGTGCGCCTTGGCCACAAGCGCTGCCTTTTCCGACGGGGTGCATCGAAAGATCACGCTCTCGGAAAGGCCCTCTTTGACGCCGCTTGCGCGCGTCTGGTTGGGGTTTGAAGGGGAGGCTTGCCGCCCCTCACAAGTCCCGCCGATGTAATCGGTGGGTAACCTTGCTCTCTGCTCTTCGTGGAGATCGGTCGCACTCATGCGCTGAGCCCCGCCGCCTCGATTTCAGCAGGACTGACCAGGTTTGCGGCCAGCAAAGCGGTCACTTGTCCGGGTGTGATGTGGCGGCACAGCGGATGGCGGTCCGTGACCCAATCAGCCAAGCCTTTCAGCAGTTCGGCTTCTTTGGCCCTGCCCGTTTCTCGCGCCTCCTCGACGTCGTGAAGGTATTTCAACCAACGGCCAGAGCTGAACCAATTGTCGGAGAAGCACACCTTGGATCGGGTGAATCCTTCGCTCTCGTTCGCATAAGCCCGCACAGCGTTCTCGAGGTCTTTGGCGTCCACTCCGTCGGCTAGCGCTTGGCGGATTTGCGAGATACAAACCGCTTTCCCGCGAACGCGATCCTCGGGGTAGGCGGACAAAATCTTTTCAGACTCTTCATCCTCCACCGCTACCTTCGCGTGCAAAGGATTTGGTTTTTGATATGGTTTATATCTGTTCTTATAGGATATGCCCTCAGGGGCAGATGGCTTGCCCTCAGGGGCAAATGCATCATTTTCCCTTTCGGTCAGATCGATTTGCCCATTTGGGCAAATGGAGTTACCCAAGGCATACCAACAGGTCCGATCATAACGATCATCGCTGAAATTGCCCTTGATAATCAGCTCCGCGCTGACCAGCTTTTCGAGCGCTGTTCGGATCTGCTTTTCGCTCAGATAGGGGAACAACTCACCAAAGGCCGAGATCGAATTGTAGGTCCAATACCGCCCGTCTCGAAGGTTACGGCGATTGGCTTGGTTCTTCTCGATCCAGAAGGTGATGTTCTGGAAAATCACTGCTGCGTTCAGGCCCACTCGCCCGGCGATTTCAGGATCAAAGCTAAGGCGGCTCATGTTTGGCCCCCGAAATACGCACAAACGTGCGAATTTTGTACAGGTTTTGTACGAGAAATCGGCCGTTTCAGCCGATTTCGGCCTGAAAGCTGGCGGGACTTTTTGCACGCTTTCGCACAACGTCCTGTAAATAAGCCATATTTTTCAGGTGGTTTTGGCGACCCCGGCAGGATTCGAACCTGCAACCTGCCCCTTAGGAGGGGGCTGCTCTATCCAGTTGAGCCACGGAGCCGCGCTTCGCCTTCTGTATCCGGCTTTTTTGACCTTGTCATCGCCTTTGCACAACAGTTGAACAGTTTGCCCTGTTCACGCTACCATCGGACAAAACAACGACGCAGGTATCCCCGGTGACCACAGAAACAAAACGCCCGCTAACCCTTCGTGATGTCTCGGAAGCGTCAGGGGTATCCGAAATGACGGTCAGCCGGGTTTTGCGCAATCGTGGCGACGTCTCTGACGCCACCCGCACCCGCGTTCTGGCTGCCGCCAAAGAGCTGGGATATGTGCCCAACAAGATCGCAGGCGCATTGGCCTCGAGCCGGGTAAACCTTGTGGCAGTAATCATCCCGTCGCTGTCGAACATGGTCTTTCCCGAAGTGCTGACCGGCATCAATCAGGTGCTTGAAGATACCGAATTGCAGCCTGTGGTCGGTGTCACGGACTATCTTCCCGAGAAAGAAGAAAAGGTGCTGTACGAGATGCTCTCGTGGCGTCCGTCTGGTGTGATCATCGCGGGGCTCGAACATACCGACGCCGCCCGAGCCATGCTGGATTCGGCCGGCATCCCGGTGGTCGAGATCATGGATACCGATGGTAAGCCTGTGGATGCGATGGTTGGCATCTCGCACCGCCGCGCCGGGCGCGAGATGGCGCAGGCGATCCTGAAAGCCGGATATCAGCATATTGGTTTCATGGGTACAAAGATGCCGCTGGACCATCGCGCCCGGAAACGGTTCGAAGGCTTCACCGAAGTTCTGGGCAAGCAAGGCATCGAAATCGAAGACCGGGAGTTTTATTCCGGGGGTTCGGCGCTGGCCAAAGGGCGGGAAATGACCAAAGCGATGTTGGATCGCTCTCCCGATCTGGATTTTCTCTATTACTCCAACGACATGATCGGCGCGGGTGGGCTGTTGTACTTGTTGGATCAGAGCATCGACGTGCCCGGTCAGATCGGCCTTGCTGGCTTTAACAACGTGGAACTGCTGCAAGGATTGCCGCGTAAGCTGGCCACGATGGATGCCTGCCGTCTTGAGATCGGCCGTAAGGCGGCCGAGATTATCGCGGAGCAGCTGCAGAATCCCGCAGAAGAGATCGAAACGCGTGTCACGCTGACCCCCAAGATCAGCTATGGCGATACGCTGAAACGGCGCTGAGTTTGTGACCCTTCCACAACTGGACAACAGATCGGCGCGCGCCATCTTCATGGATCGCCACGCTCTGGCTGAACCGCCGGCCGGTAATGCCAAAGGCGCCGACCTTCTTGACCTGATCCGCAGGCTTGGGTTCGTTCAGCTGGACAGCATCAATACCGTTGCCCGTGCGCATGACATGATCCTGTTTTCGCGCAGGCCGACCTATCGTTCACGCAATCTCAAGCGGTTGTATGAGCGGGATCAGGCCTTGTTCGAACATTGGACTCACGACGCAGCTGTTATTCCGATGGATTTTTATCAGCACTGGCATTTGCGCTTTCAGCGCGATGCGGACTTGCTGAAATCTCGTTGGAAAAACTGGCGCAGGGATGGATTTGAGCAACAATTCGAAACCGTACTGCAACATATCCGGGATCATGGTCCTGTTGGCTCTTCGGACGTTGGTAAAGACGAAAAGAAGGGATCAGGCGGTTGGTGGGACTGGCACCCCTCAAAAACCGCGTTGGAATATCTATGGAGATCCGGTGCGTTGACCGTGATTGGGCGCGAAGGCTTTCAGAAACGCTATGATCTGACCGAACGCGTTATTGAAACCCATTTGTGTCCCGGCAATACATCCTGCGACGCCAGTGAAACCGTGGATTGGTTGTGTAATGCGGCGCTTGACCGGCTGGGATTTGCCACGTCGGGTGAACTGGCGGCGTTCTGGGACACGGTCAGCGCAGCGGAGGCTAAGGACTGGTGCAATCAGGCTCTAACAAAGGGTGTGTTGGAAGAAATCTGCGTCGAATGCGCAGATGGGCGCCTGCGCAAAGTTCTGGCGCGGCCGGGTCTATTGGAACAAGCCGATACCGTGCCCACCGCACCGGGTCGGATGAGAGTGCTGAGCCCGTTTGATCCCATGCTGCGAGATCGGCAACGGGCAGAGCGGCTGTTCGGATTCCATTATCGGATTGAGGTATTTGTTCCGGAACCAAAGCGGACCTATGGATACTATGTGTTTCCACTGTTGGAAGGCGACCGGTTGGTGGGCCGGATCGATATGAAGGCACATCGTGATTGCAGGGAACTGCGCATCAAAGCGCTCTGGCCCGAGCGATCGGTTAAATGGTCCGGCGCGCGCACGCGCAGATTAGAAGCAGAACTTGACCGCGTTCGCAGATTTACCGAACTGGATCAGGTCGTATTCGCCCGGGATTGGCTGAAAGACCCAAAATAGGGTCTAGTTTTCTGCCAGGAATCCTTGTGTTTCGACCAGTTCGCGCAACTGCTGAAGAGATGTTTCTTCTGTTTGCCCCGAGGTATCGAGTTCAGCCATGGCACGCCCATAAAGGGCTTCGCGGCTGGCCAGGATGCACTTGAGCTGCTCCATCGCCTCCGGATTTCCGGCCATTGGACGTTCATCCCCCTGCGCGCGAACGCGGTCCATATGCTCTTGCGGAGACGCTCGTAGCCACACTGTGTGAAACCGGTTGAGCAGCGTGTCATAAGTCGTAGGCTCGGCGACGATGCCACCTGCTACAGCCAGAACCAACCGGTCATGACTGGCGATCACACGATCCAAAGCCTGTGCTTCCAGTTGCCGATAGCCTTCCTGACCATAGAACGCCATGATTTCAGACAGAGGCATTCCCGCCTTGTCTTCGATCATGCGCGTCAATTCCACAAAGGGCAGCCCAAGTTCCTTTCCCAGCAATGCACCCAGTGTGGATTTACCTGCCCCTCTGAGACCAACCATGCAGATACGTGCAGCGCGCGGTCCGGTGACCGGATAAGGGCGAAGTACACGCAGGACAGATTCCTTGACCTCATCACTGGCCGAACGGAACATATCTGCCACACGCAGCGTATCTGACTCCCACGGGTCGTCATCGCTGATCAGCCACTCAATCCGGTGATCCAGCGCATTGGCAACCCTTTGCAGCAAACCGATCGAGATATTTCCTTCACCTGCCTCAAGCTGGGCAAGGTATCTGGGCGAAACACCTGACATTTCGGATAGAATTCGCCGTGAGATGCTTCGAATCTGGCGGGCCTTGCGTACACGGGCACCAACAAGGCGGCTCAGATCCTGTGATGAGCCGTCAAGCGCGGCCTTTTCCGTCGATGCATCCCCTTCGGGTATTCTTTGAGAGTCGGTCATGCCATCTGGTTGTTCGTGCGAAATAGTGCACAATTTACAACAGCCGATGAAACCGGGCAACGCTGTTTGCGCATGGCAAAAATGGCGTCGCCTCGCTCCTGAAATTCAATAAGAATTCCCTTGTTTAGTGTCTATTCTGCTGCTGTCAGCTCCAGCTCAATCGGCGCCAGCCCATCGATACTGCCTGTAATCTTGTCCCCGGCGACGACTGGACCAACGCCAGCGGGTGTTCCGGTCATGATCAAATCTCCGGGGCGTAGGTGATAGAACCCGGACAGGTGGCTGACAATCTCATCGATTTTCCAGATTAGCTCGTCAAGAGTCGCATCTTGTCTGATTTCCCCGTTTACATTCAGGTGAATGCGCTTGTGACTATCAGGTGCCCAGTCCGTTGCCTTGGTCAGCGGTGCAAATACCGCTCCATTCTCGACATCCTTACCCAAATCCCATGGTCTCTGCTTGTTGCGCTCTCGTATCTGCAAGTCGCGACGGGTCATATCCAATGCGCATCCATAGGCGTAAACCGCATCCCACGCTTCGGCCGACGTGGCCCGAAATACAGGTTTTCCGATCGCAAGAGCCAGTTCCATCTCGTGATGATAGTTTTCGGTTCCTGGCGGATACGGAACGCTCACACCCGTCAAAACTGCATTTTCGGGTGTTTTGGTAAAGTAGAACGGTGCCTCGCGGTCGACTTCATTTCCCATTTCCGCGGCATGCGCCGCATAGTTGCGACCAACACAGAATATACGACCAACCGGATAGGTTCCCGTCTCGCCCTGAACAGGGATTCCAATAGGTTCAGGAAGAGAAAACAGGTTATCCGACATGACAAGTCCTCAGGTAATGCGTTCCGGCGCATCTTAGGAGGGTAGACCCTGTGGGCAAGCCGTTACTTTTGCCATTCATACACGCTGTTTTCTGCCAACAACTGAAAATTGTTTCGGCACGAACCTGCTCAATTATCTCGGCTGCTTACTGAGTCATTCCAAGTGCGTGTCTGATCCGCCTTTATGGCGAACGACTCACGGCTAAAAATCTTATCCAAACTCCTGAGAGGGCGCCTTTCATGGTCGGATTATCGAAATTTCCTGCAGTTTTCGGCTGTGAGAACGATTTCTGCACCCTCACGAAATCGGAACTTGGAAAATGTGGTGATCGTCCTAGTTATCAACCTGAAAGTGCAATGCACCGGATCAGCATCAATGCTGTTCGGACGAGAGTGAAAAGTAATCATTCGTTAGTCACCACCCACGCCTCGCCAGAGCAGAAAGTGCGGCAACCAATAAATCACCATAGTGACTCGAGGGCACCTCTTGCAGGCTGTTGGGACAGTCGGCAACTGACAGTTAACGTTTCGGAGATCCCGGCCAGACAATCCGCCCCCCTGGACGGTTTGGCCAGGCAGGATTGTATTTTCAGTCCAACCAACACTCCGAAGCTTGGGCCGGATCGTCGGATAACACATGGCGCAACCGGTCGCAGGCCAGGCACATAAATCAGTCCGGGTCTGGCCATCCCCGTCGGAGATACCCCCCTTTTTCTCCGGCGGGGTCACCGTTTTTGGACGGGTATCCACCAGAAGGCGCGTGCTTCAATCGTCCAGCTCGTGCAATTCGTTCAGCAAATCCAACAGCTTTTCGTGTTTGTCCGCACCAAAACGCGAACGAATGCTCTCGGTGGCTTCAAGGCTGGCGGGTAGGTTGTCTTTGATTATCTGCAGCCCCTCCCGCGTAATCTCGACAATCTGTCTTCGCCCATCCCGCGGATCTGGGCGTCGAGCAATCAGACCTTTTTCCTCAAGCTTCTGCAAAATACGTGTGAGGCTTGGCAGCAGCAAACAGGCCCGATTGGCAATCCGGGTCGGTTCCTGAGGTCCTTCTTCGTCAAGAACACGTAGCACGCGCCATTGCTGCTCGGTTACGCCTGCATCCGCCAGAATCTGGCGGATTGGTCCCATGAGTTTCTCACGTGCCCTTAACAATGCAATCGGAAGCGAACGGGATGTCAGCGGAATGTCATCAGTCATGTGAAATCTTTGCCGAATTCCTGCGTTGTCGCAACAGGTCAAAAGTTCTACGTGATTTGAAGTCTCCGAAATCTTCCATTGTTAGACTCTTTTTTGCGCGATGTTTGTGTGATCTTTACTGCAACAATTAAATTAACGTGTTAATTAATTGCCAAATAGCGTTGACCATTGTAATCCAATGACCATCACTGACACACAGATTATGACAACGCGCGTTCGGCAAGCTGCCGGACAAAATGGGGGCTAAGATGAACTGGGATGAATTTTCAGATTGGGGCAAAAAAGTCTCGGACTGGACGCAGGCTTATCATCAGACCGTCGGGGACAAGCCTGTTCGTGCACGGACAGAACCCGGTGACATACTGAACGCCCTACCCGTTTCGCCGCCCGAAGATCCTGAGATGATGGAAGACATCTTTCAGGACTTCGAGCAGATCGTGATGCCCGGCATCACACACTGGCAGCACCCAAGGTTCTTCGCCTATTTCAACTCGAATGCCTCGGCGCCATCGGTTCTGGCAGAGTTTTTGGCCAGCGCGATCGCACCGCAATGCATGTTGTGGCAAACCTCTCCGGCAGCGACCGAGATGGAAACCCGGATGATGGACTGGCTGCGTCAGGCACTGGACCTGCCAGAAGGCTTCGCCGGAGTGATTCAGGACTCTGCCTCTTCGGCAACGTTGGCGGCTGTTCTGACGATGCGGGAAAAGGCCTTGAATTGGCAGGGCAACCAACAGGGGCTGTTCGGACAGAAACCACTGCGCATTTATTGTTCGTCCGAGGTTCATACGTCGATCGACCGTGCAATCTGGGTTGCCGGTATCGGTCAGGACAATTTGGTACGCATACCGATCAAAGGCGATTGGCGGGGTATGGATTCAGAGGCTCTGGAAACTGCGATTCAGGCAGATTTGGAGGCCGGTTTACAACCCGCAGGCGTAATCCTTTGTGTAGGTGGCACCGGAACCGGTGCGACAGATCCGGTCGATCGCTGTCTGGAGATTGCGCAGAAATACGAGCTCTACACCCATGTCGATGCCGCCTGGGCCGGGTCGGCGATGATCTGTCCGGATTATCGTCACTACTGGCCCGGAATCGATCAGGCCGACAGTATCGTGTTCAACCCGCACAAGTGGCTGGGTGTTCAGTTCGACTGCTGTGCGCATTTCCTCAAAAACCCTGACGATCTGGTGCAGACTCTGGCGATCAGCCCTGAATACCTGAAGACCCACGGTAAAGACGGCATCATCAACTATTCGGAATGGTCAGTCCCACTGGGCCGCAGGTTCCGGGCGCTGAAATTGTGGTTCGTCATCCGCGCCTATGGTTTGGAAGGGCTCAGGGAGCGACTGCGCAATCACGTCAATTGGTCGGTTGACCTGCACGATCGCCTGGCGGCTGAGCCTGACTTTGAAATCGTTACGCCGCCGATGTGGTCTTTGTGGACATTTCGGTATGTTCCGACCGAAGCTTCTGACCTCGACGATCTGAATTTGCGGCTGGTGAATGCCATCAATGATGACGGCCGCATCTATCTGACACAGACGCGCGTGGACGGCGATCTGGTCATACGTTTTCAGGCCGGACAATTTGAAACAACCGAGGACGACGTCAAAATGGCGTTTGACGTAATCACTGAAATCGCCCGTGAACTGACCCCCTGAACCAGAGAGGTGACAGAATGCCTGCTCCAAAGAACACTTTCAAACAGGCTCTAACCAACGGCGTAAGGCAGATTGGCTGCTGGATGAGTTTTGCGGAATCTGTCACTGCCGAGATCATGGGAACGGCCGGTTTCGACTGGCTGGTGATCGATGGTGAACACGCCCCGAATGACATCCGCTCGATCCGGGACCAGTTACTGGCTTTGTCGAACAGCCCGTCGCATCCGGTTGTCCGGGTGCCCGTTGGCGAAACTTGGATGATCAAGATGGTTCTGGATGCGGGCGCTCAGACCGTACTGGTGCCTATCGTCGAAAGTGCCGAGCAGGCACGGGAACTGGTGCGGGCCTGCCGTTATCCGCCCGAAGGCGTTCGCGGGGTTGGCGCAACCGCATCACGTGCCACAATGTATGGAACAGCCAGCGACTATATCCAAACTGCGGATCAGGAGATTTGCCTGCTGGTTCAGGTCGAAAACCGCGCTGGTATGGCTGCATTGGATGAAATCCTGCAGGTCGAGGGGATTGATGGTGTGTTCATTGGCCCCGCGGACTTGTCCACCGATATGGGATATCAGGGCAACAGCGCCGCACCTGAGGTGCGAGAGGTGATCTCAGACGCTTTGGCCCGGATCAGGGCTGCCGGCAAAGCGCCCGGCATTCTGGGCACCAAGGAAGAGGCCACGCAGGCCTATCTGGATATGGGCGCGCAATTCCTGGCCGTTGGCATCGACGTAATGTTGCTGGCCCAAAGCGCGCGCGCATTAGCCGAGGAGTGGAAGGCGAAATGAACCCTTATGCCCGCATTGCCGCAGCAGCGCGGGCATACCCACCCGAGGCCCCGTCTACGAAATGCACATGATCGTCGCGTGTAGCCGAGGGGACAAAACAGGTCATCATCGCCTCTTGCTGAGTGTGCAATCCAAATCGGACCTTTCCACGTGATTGGGCGTCGTTCAGCGTTTGTGTGATGTGGGACAGGGTCGTCTGATCGCAATCCAGCGTCATTTTCAATCCGTCATCAAACTTACGGTAATCCGCATTGCGGCTGACCATATGCTTGTAGTGCTCAGGTTCAAAGTTTCCCAGCCGTTTGCCCGATTTGAACAAAAGCCAGATCAGCAGATTCTGAATCAGCAATTTGGCCTTTTGTAGAGTCAAATTCCGTCCCTCGCGGGATACATGCGCATCCAGTGTCAGGCCCGGGGGTGGCCAGTTAATAGGGGGGCCGTTTACCGGAACCGGATGACCAGCGCGGTCCAACGCTTCGGACGCTGAGAGGACCGATTGGGCCAGATCGGCAAAGTCCTGTTCGGTGGCATTTGTTGTTGGCTGGATAACCAGAGAGACAATCTGACCATGTCGCGCGGGGCTGTTAGACCAACGACACGAAAGCCCCGTCAGATCAGGCTGCGCATCGGGGTCCGCTGGCTGCACCAGATACTCTCCGGCTTTCATCTGTGCCTCGGCCCAGGCAAGGCCACCACCAGTGAACATGGCATAGTCCACTCCGCTGGACGGGGCATAGCGTGCGACGCGAAGATCACGATTTGAGGCACGAATATCTGAAATCGGAACCAATGCAGCGCGCAGAGAGATGGAAAACTCGGATGCGGCCCAACTGCGCAAGGCAGAAAGAGCTGAACGGGCTTTAGTGGCATCTGTCCCGGATATGGCAAAAGCCGCGCCATCACCACCAAACACATATGGAAAGACCTGCCCGCCCAGCGCATTGATCATGGCCGAAATCACCGCAGCCCCGACCATGTTCACCGTCTTGTAGCGCCCTCGCGCAATCTCACCGGTAGAATCCACAATATCCGCCACACCAACGATCCAGTTGTCAGGCACCGGGGTGAACCGGGAGGGTTCTGTCAGATTCAAAAACTCATGCGAGATCGGGACGGTGTCATAAAACGCAGCGCCAGCGGTTGTCATCATCCCTCCCAAATCTTTGCTTTCAGGCGAAAATAGCTCAATCGTGATCGTTGTCCGCCCTCTGCAACATAGCACACGCGCTTGTGCACGGGACAGAGACATGCCAAGCATCCGCTCAAGGTTTTGAGGCGAGGATAGCGAACATGCAGGCAGGCTTGGTGATCTTGTGTCTGGCCTATGTCCTCAGTCAGTTTTTTCGCGCGTTTCTTGCGGTTCTGACCGCTGATCTGGGGCGCGATATCGGCGCTACACCCGAAGATCTGGCCTTTGCCTCCGGCCTTTGGTTCCTGGTCTTTGCCGCTATGCAGATCCCCGTGGGCTGGGCATTAGATCAGGTCGGACCGCGGCGCACCGCAGCGATCCTGCTGATGATCGGCGGGGCTGGCGGCGCGGTATTGTTCGCGGTGGCCACCACACCGCTTCACGTGGCCCTTGCCATGGCATTGATCGGAATCGGGTGTTCGCCGGTGCTGATGGCGTCATATTTCATCTTTGCCCGAGAGTTTCCCCCGGCTAAATTTGCGACCCTTGCAGCTGTCATGCTGGGTGTTGGTTCGGTTGGGAACCTCGTGGCCTCTTATCCAACCGCGCTGGCGGTCGAATGGGTCGGGTGGCGCGCGACGCTGGCAGGATTGGCAATCATCTCGGCCGGTGTTGCCGCCGGGATCTGGTTCACTGTGAATGATCCCAAGCGTGTAGAGACCGAGCACAAAGGCTCCCTGATTGATCTGCTCAAGGAACCGGCACTGTGGACAATCCTGCCGCTGATGTTGGTGGCTTATGCCCCATCCGGAGCGTTGCGCGGACTGTGGGCGGGGCCCTATCTGCTGGATATATTTGGTCTGAGTATCACGCAGGTGGGTCAGGCAACCCTGATCATGGGGGCCGCGATGATCGCAGGCACCTTCGCCTATGGCCCGCTGGATCGCCTGCTGGGAACACGAAAATGGGTGATTTTGGGTGGCAACCTGATAAGCAGCCTGTTCCTTTTGTTGCTGTGTCTGTGGATAGACGATTCCGTCTGGCTCTCGGTCCTCTTGATGGCGTTAATCGGATTCTCGGGTGCGGCATTCCCGGTCATCATGGCGCATGGGCGCGCATTCATCCCGCCACATCTGGTTGGCCGGGGCGTAACCTTACTGAATCTGTTCGGTGTCGGCGGTGTTGGACTGGCGCAGTTCGCAACCGGTCGCATCCATGCTGCAACTGTGGACATGGGACCAACGGCACCCTACACAGCGATATTCGGCTTTTTTGCCATCACTGTTGCCATCGGTTGCGTCATCTACCTGTTCAGCCGGGACAGTATGGACTGAGACATGACCCGTCGGGAGATCCAAGTGAAAGACCCTGTCGTCATTGCCCCAAATCTGAAACGCAGGCTGTCTGGCGTTACGGCAACCATCGCACGGTTGGTCCCGTTGCAGGTACAATGGATCGACATCGCCGCCACCGGTCCCGGATTGCCCGAGGATATTCCGCATATTCCTTTGGGCCGCCTGCCGTTTCTCTCACGCCGCAGATTGCGTGTCTGGCACGCGCGGCGGAATACAGAGATGTTGTTGGGCCTGATCCTGCGTAGTCTCTTTCGTCTGAAGCTCAAACTGTTGTTCACCAGCGCCTCTCAACGTGCCCATACCGGCTATACCAAATGGCTGATCGGCAAAATGGATGCGGTTGTTTCGACGTCGCGCAAAACAGCCGGATATCTGGAACGTGAATCTCAGGTGATCATGCATGGCATCAACCTGCAGGACTTCACCCCACCCGATGACAAGGCGGCGCTGCGACAAAAACTTGGCCTGCCAGACGGTCTGTTGCTAGGCTGCTATGGCCGTATCCGCCACCAGAAAGGCACCGATGCATTTGTCGATGCGATGATTGAGCTGTGTGGTCGTTTCGATGATGTTTCCGGCATCGTCATGGGGCGGGCCACTGAGCATCACACCGTTTTCCTGAGCGATCTGAAAGCAAAAGTCGCCGCCGCTGGCTTGTCCGACCGCATCCTGTTTATGCCCGAAGTGACCGTCGACCAGATCGCCGAATGGTATCAGGTGCTGGACCTGTTCATTGCACCGCAACGCTGGGAAGGCTTCGGTCTCACCCCGCTTGAGGCGATGGCCTGCGGCGTTCCGGTTGTGGCAACCGATGTGGGTGCGTTTTCCGAAATCGTCACCGACCCGTCACTTGGCCGCGTCGTTGCACCGGATGATATCCCTGCCCTTGTGGGTGCGGCGGCTGAGATGCTGGAAGACCGTGATTCCCTGTCTCGGTCAGGCCTCGCGGCCCGCGCCCATGTCGAACAGAATTTCGACATCAACAGCGAGGCAAAGACGCTGGTGGCACTGTATGAGCGTCTTCTGAACGACTGAACCGCCTCAATTCGACGTCATTCGGTCAATTCATCTTCGAAAGCTCTTTTTTCTTTTCTGCAACGCGGCTATGAACGCGCGTCCTTTATTCAGGAGACTAAAAATGGGCTATCGCGTCGTAGTCGTCGGCGCCACAGGAAATGTGGGCCGCGAAATGCTGAACATTCTGGCGGAACGCCAGTTCCCCGTCGATGAACTTGCTGCACTGGCAAGCCGTCGTTCGCTGGGCACCGAGGTTAGCTTTGGCGACACGACACTCACGACCAAGGACCTGGATACTTTCGATTTCACCGGCTGGGACATGGCGCTGTTTGCCGTGGGTTCCGAGGCAACCAAGGTATACGCCCCCAAGGCGGCGGCGGCTGGCTGCGTGGTGATCGATAACTCGTCGCTGTATCGCTATGATCCGGAGATTCCGCTGATCGTGCCGGAATGTAACCCCGAGGCGATCCACGACTATAAAAACAAGAATATCATCGCCAACCCCAACTGCTCGACCGCGCAGATGGTCGTCGCGCTGAAGCCGCTGCATGACCGTGCACGCATTAAGCGCGTGGTTGTCTCGACGTATCAATCGGTGTCGGGTGCCGGTAAGGAAGGCATGGATGAGCTTTGGGATCAGACCAAGGCCATCTACAACCCGACGACCGAGGTTGAGCCGAAGAAGTTCCAGAAGCAGATCGCTTTCAACGTGATTCCGCAGATCGACGTCTTCATGGAAGACGGCTCGACCAAGGAAGAGTGGAAGATGGTTGTGGAAACCAAAAAGATCGTCGATCCGTCGATCAAGGTCACCGCAACCTGTGTTCGCGTTCCGGTATTCGTTGGCCACTCCGAGGCCGTGAACATCGAGTTCGAAGAGTTCCTCGACGAAGACGAAGCCCGCGATATCCTGCGCGAAGCACCTGGCATCATGGTAATCGACAAGCGTGAACCGGGTGGATACGTCTCACCAATCGAATGCGCAGGTGATTTCGCCACCTTCATCAGCCGCATCCGTCAGGATTCGACAGTTGAGAATGGCATCAACCTTTGGTGCGTTTCGGACAACCTGCGCAAAGGTGCTGCTCTGAACGCTGTGCAGATTGCCGAACTGTTGGGCCGTGAGGTTCTGAAGAAGGGCTAAGCCTTTCAAGTGACAGAATTCGACAAGGGCCGTTTCGAAGGAAGCGGCCCTTTGCTTTTGAGCTGTCTTGCTATCGCGGCGGTGACCTGCAACGTTCAGGACATCTCAAAACCGCATTCAAGCGAGACATTATGAAAGCTCTGATTTCCTTTCTGGCTTTTGCGCCAGCTTTGGCCTTTGCTGAAACTTTCACGATCGAAACCAAGGTAACCGAAGCAACGATATATCCCGCAGGTGCAGAGATTATCCGGTCCGGTACATTCAATGTTCCTGCCGGAAATCATCGCCTGATCCTGCCGGGAATACCCGCAGGTGATCCCGGTACGCAGTTCACTACATTACAGGTAATGGCAGATGGGCTAAGCCAGTCGTCCCTTATACGGCGGGTCGACGACGTATCCAGGTATGATCATGAAAATGAAGCATTTCGACAAGCCGAAGACAAAGTAAAAGCTGTCGAAGAACAAATTGCAACTGTTGAATATGAGGCACGGTCCGCCCGGCTGATTGCCGAGGCTGCGCAGCAGACAATCGGCTTCTTAGGCAGTCTTGGCCACAACGAAGGATTGGCAGGTTCAGGACCTGACGAATTGCGCGATCTTGCCCGCATGATCGGCGATGAAACCCTGCGAGCTCAACAAACTGCCCACAGTTCGGAACTGGAAGCCCGCAAGATCGAAGCAAAGCTAGATCAGCTTCACAAGGAACTCGAAATCGCGAAAGACAAACGTGATGCGTTGATACCTGATATCGAAGGCCACCTGTTCGTCGCTGTGGATGTGAGCGCTGAAGTCGCGACAGCAGGCAATCTGACAGTTTCATACCTTGATGCATACGCGGCAGAATGGATGCCCAGTTATGAGTTTCACCTGAAAACCGGAGCCGATCCGCAGGTTCAAATCAGCCACAGCGTTCTGGTTTCTCAGCACACCGGTGAAAGCTGGCATGACATAACGATGAATGTATCGACCCTTGCACCGACAAGTCAGAATTCCGCATCTCGGTTATATCCGAGGCTGAGAACCATCAGCGAGATAGCCGACACCTACAACAGTCTTGAAGAACCCGCGGTGGAAGCGCCTGTTGTCGTTGAAGAAACTATGGGTGCCTATACGCTCCAAACCGCGTCAGTCGAGGGGACAGGGGTCACCTATACCGTTCCGACGCCAATTTCGGTCTCTGCCGGATCGGATTATACCGAAGTCTCAATCGATCAATTTAGTCAGCCTGCTGAGGTCTTTGCACTGGCAGTGCCATTGAAAGACGACGTCGCGTTCCGCACGGTGCGCTTTACAAATCCTCTGGATCAAAACCTCTTGCCCTCCGAACTGGCAAAATGGTTCGTCGATGACATTCTGGTCGCAGTCGGCGATTCCACGAAGATCGGGCCGCGGGAAGAAGTCGAAATGGGATTTGGACCTATCTTTGGCCTATCCGTTTCCAGCATTGTTTTGGACCGCAGCAGCGGTGATGCCGGTATAATTTCACGCTCGAACCAGCGGGTTGAAACGGCAGAAATTCGCATTGCCAACCGGACAGATCAAACCTGGCCTATACGGATCATCGACCGGATGCCTTACTCAGAACAGGACGATCTGCAGATCGTGTGGACTGCGGAACCACACCCGAATGAGGAAAACGTCGGCGACGAGCGGGGCATCTTGGCCTGGGAAACTCGGATGAAACCCGGCCAGACCGAGATTATCAAACTGGATCTTGAGCTTAGCTGGCCGGAAGATATGGCGCTGGACTGAGCCTGATGACGAGGGATCGTTTCCCGGTCCCTCTTCTTTCAGACTTGTTGGAATGAGTCTTCACGCATCAGACATGATTCATCAGGCTTTTTGCCCGAGCGTTCACAACCATATTTTCCAGAAGATTTGGTGCACCTGAGAGGAGTAACCTAGAACCGGAATTTCTGGAAGAACTGGAGCTTATGGCGCAGAAAATTGCGGCTGAGCCGGACCTTCACGCTCAATTGCATCTTCTGGATACTCAGAAATATGACAATGAGGATTGCTCAGCAAACGATGCTCCAGGTCCGATTTATCAGGTCGACTTGCCGGAGATGGAACCATGAGCCATCTCCAACAGTCCTTTCCCACTTCGACACCCGATGCCCGCCCTTCAAACCCTCCGAAAAGGTTGCGGCCCGGTCGAAAGAAAACCCCGCCACCATTCTCCTTGCGTCTGACCAAGGATGAGCGTGCAAAGCTGGAACACGCTGCTGCTGGTATGCCGCTCGGTCCATTTATCAAAAACAAGCTCTTCGATAGTGATCTCTCACCACGCAGAACGCGCGGGACCGCACCGGTTAGAGATCATGCCGCTTTGGCGCAAGCGCTCGGTCTCCTCGGCAATCTTCGTTTGGCAAACAACCTCAATCAACTTGCCAAGGCCGCAAATATGGGTGCGCTTCCCCTGTCGCCAGAGGTCGAAGACGAACTGATGGCAACCTGTGCTGCGGTGTTGGCGATCCGAATGGAGTTGATGAGAGCGCTCGGCTACGACACAGAGGCCCGCTCATGATCATGGTCGGCAGCGCCCGCGGCAACGGTTCGAAGCTCGCGGTGCACTTGATGAATGACCGAGACAACGATCATGTCGAAATTCATGATCTGCGCGGCTTCACCGCAAACAACTTGCACGGCGCGTTTCAGGAGGCCGACGCGATTTCCAAAGGTACAAGATGTCAGCAGTATCTTTTCTCCCTTAGCATTAATCCGCCTGAGACAGAGAGCGTTTCGATTCACCACTTCGAGGCTGCGATTGAGCGCGCAGAACAATCACTCGGACTTCAAGATCAGGCTCGGGCGATTGTCTTTCATGAAAAACAAGGGCGGCGACACGCGCACGTAGTCTGGTCGCGCATTGATGTGCTGGAAATGAAAGCCATAAACCTCCCATTCTACAAGCAACGCCTCAATGACGTGTCGAAGGACATCTTCCTTGAGCATGGCTGGCGATTGCCAAATGGATATCTGGACAAGCGCAATCGTGATCCTCGCAACTTTACACTGGATGAATGGCAGCAAGCCAAACGCGCAGGAAAAGATGCGCGGGATATCAAGCGCACTTTTCAGGAGGCGTGGTCGGTCTCTGACGGCAAAGAGGCATTTGCACACGCAATGGAGGAGAAAGGCTATGTTCTCGCGCGGGGTGATCGCGGACGCTTTGTCGCCGTTGACGTCCAAGGCGAAGTTTATGCTGTGCCCAAGTGGACGGGCCTGAAGGCAAGGCAGGTCAGGGAAAAGCTTGGCGACGTAAAGGAACTGCGCTCGGTTGAAGAAGCTAAAGCGCAAATCGCCGAGACAATGCAACCCACGCTTTCTCGCTGGCAGGACGAATTAAATGCCAGAAACCAAAGGCTCGAAGAAAAGCAGGCGCGTCAGCGCAAAAAGTTGGTTGAACGGCAACGTGCCGAACGCGAACGCCTGAAAACCAAGCTGGAAAAACGCCGCATCAATGAAGCCAGAGACAGACAGGCGCGCTTTCGAACAGGTCTGCAAGGGCTCTGGGATCGAGTGCGAGGTGAACACAGCCGTATTCGCGAAGAAAATGAACGGGAGGCTTGGCAGGCTCATATGCGAGACCGCGAACTTACTGACAATGTGGTCTTTGAACATCTTTCTGAGCGGCGCGCACTCCAACAAGAGCATTACGCTGAACGAAGGGTCACGGTCTCGCAGCGTGAGGAGTTAGTCGAAGATCGGGCGCGTTTTGAGGCCCTTCGATCTGTCCGAAACGGCGTATCCAGGGACGGCCCACAGCATGAGCGATGATCGCCCGAAACTAAGTTGGGAAGAGCTGAACGCTCTGGTCAACGAAGCCTTGTCGCTTGAACAAGACATTCGAGGCACTGCGCGGCTGCGGCAGATGGAAATTGTGCGTACCATCCGAGCAGGCGCGCTGGACTACAGTGCGTCAAATGCCAACCACAACGACGCTATGACCGCAGACATGATCCTTGCCACCCATGGGGACTCTGGCCGCTTTTATAGTGTCGATATGGAGGCACATGAAGCGGAGATGATTGAGTTTTGTCGGAGCTGCGCTCGCGAGTTGGATTGCCTCTGAAATCGCCTAGATCGCGCGCGGGCGCAGCTTCGAAACCAGTAGCTATTGTTAGCCGAACAACGTGCTGGGAAGCTCAATGTACTCCGGGTTGGCGAAATCTGCTTGAGATACGTTCTCAAAATTAAAAACGGCGGCTTCAGTCTCAATCGACTGCTGATCGATAAAAGGCCTGAGTGCCCCAATGAACTCACTACCTGCGCCAATGATAATCGGGATCATGTTGATAAACACAGTTGAAAGTGGGGCGTCGTTTTGCGCGGCGAAATCCTCAAACTCACTGGCATGAATGCGGTCGCGTATCAGTTCTCGCGATCCAGCACGAAGACGGCTCTCTTTCGCGGGCATGTTGAGCAGCATGCTGAAATCTGACCATGAGGCATAGTGGTCAATGAAGCTGCCACCTTCCTCCCCTTCGCCAGCAGGAAAACCGACGCAAAGGTAATCTTGGCGCTCGTTTTGCCTCGCGTGTTTGTGTGCGCTCCGGATGCCGTTTGCTTTGTTATGGTGCTTTGCATTTCTGTACGCCAGAACTGCGCAACACAGGGGACTCCCGTAGAAATCGAAGTCGACTTGAGGCTCAGCGCGGGCAGCATCATAAAGGCTGGCAAAGGTGTCCAAGACACTCTTGCAAGCAAGTTCCACATTTCCGACCGCCTCGTCAGCGTCGACCATGAATAGTTCTTGGTATCGGATTTTTTGCTCGATAAAGACCCGCAGTGATTGAGCAAAATCTTCAAATCTGTCAGAGATCATGTATCTTAAGTGCCTCAATATATTGTTATTTTTAGATCGCTCAGCTTACCAGAGACGCCCTCAATCGCAAGCCGTCAAAAAAGGGAAAGCTGGCAGCTCTCAATCAAGAACCTTCGCCATTGTTTGGATTTGGCGTCAGCGTTTAACCAATCTGTAACCTGCTCGACCAAAGTGCCTTCATTTGCGTCGACCGTCCCCACAGGATGAAAGTGAGAACGATATCCGGTATCGGTGAACGGAAGCGGCGCGCCCATCGGGTTGATGGTCTGTACTTCGAGATGAGCGATGGTTCCGCCAAATTCACGAGGTTTGTAAGTCAGTCGGATTTCAATACCTTCCCACATCATAGTTTCTATCTGGATGCCCATGTCAGTGGCTCCAGAACACATGGACTTGCTCGAAGCCCGTCTCCACGGTGAACACGTCACCGATTTCCAAGTCACGCGCCATCCGTTCATAATCGATGTAGGAACGCAGACGTTCGGGAACCTCTCCGGCCTCTTCAGTCAATTCTTCGGCAAAATCTGAAAGTGACCGATACTCCCCTGCGTAGGTTTCTTCGATGGCCTTCTTGGCGTCACCCAAATCACCAAAATAGCCGATCAGCTTACCGCCGATTTCACCATGTTCGCTGATGAAAGCCGCCAGTTCGGCGACTTCCTCAATACCAGTGTATTCAGAAATCGAAGCCCCCTCGAACCCCTCGTAGTCGTGGATTGCCCACTCTTCGGCGTCTGTCATAGGCGAGACCGCCAGCATCTCGCGGATGTCCGCATAGATTTCGACAACCTCCTGCTCTGCATCGATCCAACGCCCATGCAGAATGCCGTTGTTGTAAGCTGCCAAACAGGCAACGTATATCTCGATATCTCCTTGTGATTGTTTCATTTTCTTATCCTTCCGTTGAGAGTGGGTTGCGCATGCAACCTTGCCTCGTGGCGAACAGTGGGTGTGCAAGCGGAAGGGAAAATCGGCGAAAGAATCTTGCTTTGTTGGGGGCAACCTTTAGGGGGAGCCGACAACGCAGGATTCTCTTCGATCTGTTTTGCTTGAAGCGCGCTGAGGGCGAAGCCCTAAGCCTCTACGCCGTTGCAAGTGCGACGGTGAGGTCTTCTTGCGACACTGTCATTTCATAGGTAGTTGGAAGCGTAAAAAACCGCGTGCGTGATTCACAAGCTGTGCTACACTAGAGGCATATATAGTGGCTCAGCCAACAACAAATACAAGATAAATGCATGGCCAAGGCGGAACAGATTAAAGCTCTTATTAGCTCTTATCTCAAACGAGATGATGAGCAGTTCGTGACGGTCGCGCTACAAGTCGCTGCTAACGAAGCAAAAAAAGGGCACGGCGCTCTTGCCAACGAAATTCGATCTTTGATCGACAAAAAGCAGAAGCGCCCAGTTGCTGTTGTGTCAATCAGCGGCGACCTCGCAGACCTTCTTCAGGAGCATTCGTCGACTGTCGACTCATCATCGTTGGTTGTCAGTATAGAACTTCGTGCTCGAATTGATCGTATTGTCAAAGAGTATCACCAAGCCGAGAAACTCAAGAAGCACGGGATGGAAAACCGACGTAAAGTGCTGCTGTCTGGACCGCCTGGTACAGGGAAAACACTGACCGCTGCTGTGCTCGCAAAGCAAACCGGATTACCTCTATACGTCGTCCAGGTCGACCGCCTGATGACCAAATATCTAGGGGAAACCGGAGCAAAACTTCGACAGATTTTTGCGGTTATTCGCAAATCCCCAGGTGTCTACTTGTTCGATGAATTTGACGCGATTGGCGCTCAGCGCGGACTAGATAGTGACGTCGGCGAAATGCGCCGTGTATTGAATGCACTTCTTCAGTTTATCGAGGCTGATGACTCAAACAGCATAATTGTTGCCGCTACAAACAACTTAGATGCTCTCGATGTAGCGCTGTTTCGAAGATTTGACGATATTCTTAGATATGCCAAGCCAGACAAAGCTGAGATTTCTTCGTTGATCTCCAATCGGCTAGGTTCTTTTATTGGCAAATTTAAGATTACGCCGGTTGTATCTGCGGCTCAGGGTCTGAGCCATGCAGAAGTGACGCAGGCTTGTGACGATGCAGTCAAGGAGGCTATCCTTATGGATAAGTCTTCGGTAACCCAAAAATTATTATTGCAGATGCTGGCGGAACGTAAGTCAGCATATTCATAATTTAAGAAGTCATAATGGCCGATCTAGAATTTCCACATCTGTTCATCAATCGTGAACCAAACAGTAGGCAATACAGAAACCCAACGGGAGGTGGCTCCGAATTTCAGTTACCAAACCGCCCGAATAGAGTTCAACATGCGGACCGAATTAGCGGTGCTCTAGACAAGGTTTGGGCTGAGTCTTCGACTCAAATGCAGCAACGCAAAGCCGTAGCACTTCCGGCACGAACCGGGACCTACGTTGAGTTTGAGAGTGCGCCGGATTTTGAACTTAAATTTGCCAGTCTCGAAGCAAGAGCATCGGGACTACGACTTTTGAATGTCCGTACAGCTCAATTGCCAGATGGGAGGCAAGTCCAAAGAGCAACGATTTTTGTGCCGCATGGAAAAGAAAAGATTCTGGCAAACAAGGTTCAAAAGTACCGAGACGAAAATACCCCGAAAAACAAACCCAAAAACAAAGATCTGGTTGAGAGCGTCGAGAGCCTTAGGCTGGCTCTTCTCCACTCGTTCTGGAACGATGACGTTGGCCTCATCCCAACAGCAGATGCTAGTGTTTCTTGCGAAGTGTGGCTTCGGACGCCTTCAGTGGACGGCGATGCTGTCTTGATTGACGCCTTTCGAGAAGCCTGCGCCACCCTGGAAATACCTGTACGCGAGGGGCACATCTCGTTTCCAGAACGTGCTGTCGTGCTTGTTGAGGCCAATTCAGAACAGCTGACAGAATTAATCGCCTCAGTAGACAACTTGGCTGAGTTCCGTCGGGCAAAGGAAACCGCTGACTTCTGGATAGGCATGGAAAATGCCGGACAGGCAGAATGGGCTCAAAATCTGGCAGGAAGGCTCACAGTAGAGGCAGGCACAAATGTATCAGCATGTGTTGTCGATACTGGGGTCAACAATGGCCATACCCTACTGGCTCCGATCTTATCTGATGCAAATTGCCATACCGTCGACATTGAATGGGGCACTTCGGATATCGACGGTCATGGAACCAGCATGTGTGGGAATGTAGCTTTTGGAGAGAACCTTGGGCACTGGCTGCAAACCGAAACCGCAATTGCTCTGCCATTCAAATTGGAGTCCGTGAAGCTAATACCCAAGTCTGGCTACAAAGAGGATCAGGACCTCAACGGCTATCGTACCGATCAGGCAATTGCTCGAGCTGAAATTGAAAACCCTGACGACACTAGGGCAATCTGTATGGCCATTACGAGTACGGATGGCAGAGACCTCGGTCGACCGTCTTCTTGGTCGGGAGCAATCGATGCGCTCGCTGCTGGTGTTGATGACGAAGAAAGCAGACGACGCCTTTTTGTTCTTTCAGCAGGGAACGTGACGGACTCATCAGACTGGGCAAACTACCCGGTTTCCAATGAAACATCCGATATACATGACCCCGGCCAAGCCTGGAATGCGCTGACGGTGGGCGCAGTAACCTTTAAAGATCATATCGCCGACGAGGGTTTAGCGAACACATATGTGCCGATAGCCAATGCCGGGCAGCTTTCGCCGTATAGCACGACTTCGATGATGTGGGAGAGCAAGTGGCCCAACAAACCTGACATCGTCTTAGAGGGCGGAAATGCTGCAGTGGATGGTACAAACTTCACCACCCAACTAGATGATCTCTCATTACTATCGTTAAATAATCAGCCTCAGCTTTCTACTTTCACGGGCAACTACGCCACAAGTGCGGCTGCAGCACTTGCAACAGAACAGGCCGCTCGACTCCATGCGCAGTATCCGAATGCTTGGCCAGAAACGATACGTGCGCTCATGGTTCATTCTGCTCGTTGGACTAGTCAACTTTGGGAACAATTCTCCGATCCCAACAACTCGGTGAAGGCCAACAGAGAAAGACTGCTCCGCGCCTGCGGGTATGGTGTGCCAAGTATTCAGCGGGCAATGTCATCAGCGACAAATAGCTTGACCATGATTGTTCAAGGCGAAATCCAACCATTTCGAGAAAAGGCAAAAAATGACTATAAAGCCAACGACATGCACTTCTATGCGTTACCCTGGCCGAAGCAAGCGCTGAACGATCTTCCCCTTGAGACTATGGTGACAATTGACGTCACACTTTCGTATTTCATCGAGCCGGGGCCAGGCGAGATCGGTTGGAGGGACAAATACAGATACAGATCGCACGGACTGGATTTTAACATCAAGAAGCCAACTGAGAGCCTTGATGAGTTTGTTACGAGGTTGAACAAAGCTGCCCGCGACGATGATGATACGGAATATGGTGGCTCCGGTGTCGATTGGGAAATAGGTGTTCAGAAGGGAAGAACTCGTGGTTCGATCCATCGAGACTGGGTAGAGATGACCGCTGCTGAGGCTGCTGAAGCGGGGGTTGTTGGGATATTTCCTCGATCAGGTTGGTGGAAAGAACGGCCATACCTAGGTAAAGGCGCCGCCAAAACTCGGTACAGTTTAATAGTAGCTATTCGAACTCCCGAAACCGAAGTCGACTTGTACACTCCCGTTGCGGTCGAGGTGGCGCAAACCGTTCAGGTTTAGGTTCTTTCGAAGTAGCGAATCCAAACTGAGGCAGGCTTTATCAATGGGAAGGTTCCAAGGAAGGGCAGCTATGACATGCTCCCTCCTTGGTCTCGATGAAATCGTCTCCATGACATGGCGGCATCCAAACTGCGCAAGGTTGGTCAGGATTTCAAACGGGCAGGAACGCCCTTTGATCGATGGGTGCAGGGAGAGCGAAGTCTCCCGCGAGTGATTGACCGGCGATACGGTCTTCTGGCTTTGAAACGGGTTCGATACCCTGAAAAGCCATTGCCGGAGGGATGCAACGGGAGCGCGCAGCGGGCTCCCTTGTCAAGATGGTGTTGTAGTACAACACACATCTTGCGTTCGTCGCTACGATGGGGAGTGAGGGGATTGTCATGATCGCACAACAGCTTGTTCGAGACTTGGAGCGTATTGGCAAGCAGGCAGCTTACATCGCCGACGGTTTAGAGCGGCGAGAGGGCAAAACCTTCTGGGTTGATCCTGTAGCTGTCGAGTTCCTCAACGCCATGCTGGAACGTCGTGCCGAGATGGTTCGTGAAGAATGGAACCGTAAGCCGGAATAGAGACGATTGGAGGAAGGACGTGGGTCTGTCGCCTCGCCATTGATGTCAAACTCGGAATTCGGGCGCGGGCGATTTCTCAAGTATTCATAAACGCTTCCGTGCACCATGCCAGTTGAGGTCTTTACGTTGTTTTTGCAGCAGCATTTGAAGCATGTTGCTTCCGGGTCTGAGCTGTCCCTGTTTGCTGAATTCTTTGACAGCTAACCATGTCAATCCGGCGTTTCTGGAAAGGGATTTGAGTCCAGTGACATAACCACGTGCGTTGAGTTTAACGGGTGGGTGATTCAGGCTATCTTTCTTTTTGCGCATCAGAGAACGTTACCAATCACAGCCAAGACAATCGCACCCACCCCGCCTAATCGGATGAGCCAGCGCATGATGGGGCCAAGCGGCGTGTATCGATAGGCGGCGTCAGCGATGAACACTGTGACCAGAAATACACCAAGCGCAAACAGAGCGCTGGCGGTCTGCTGATAGACCTTGAAACCAAGCCAACCGGAACCCGCCAGGAGCAGAAAGCCGAACACGATATCCGTGGGACCCGAGGCCGGTGCATTGCGTTGTGGCGGCCCACCTTTGAATGGGGGCGGATAGTCCTTCGCGCGCTGCCAAATGGCGTCTTGCCGATCTTGCTCAAACTTCCTTTGCCGCATCCACTCGTTGAAATAGAGGCGGTATTCCCAATCGCTTCTGCTACTCATACCTATCTCCCCAAGACTTGTGATCTCCCTCAGTATCGTCCGCAACTCCAAGACGCCTGCTGCCAAACGTCGGAGACGTTAATCCAGAAATTCGCACTACGCCGCTGATAGGCCCCAGTGCGGGCGGTGCGGTCATTGATCCCTGCAATCAGCCCCTCGATATCGTCGATTGGGATGCCCAACCGCCTGCTGGCCGTCTCCTTTCTACATGCAAGAAACTCCGCATCTTCATCGGGGACGGAAGACGGTATCTGGCTTGCGATAGATTGAGCCGCTGCGGCATGTCCAGATCGCAAAGAGATCGGCTCTCCGTTCAAAAAGAGCGCTGGAATACCGGTGTATCCGGCACTTTCAAAACCGGTCTTGTTTTCCTCAAAGATGGACAGTATCCGCGCAGCACCGTCGCCGGAAACGCAGGCATTGTAGGTGTCTGAGTCAATGGGGCTGCCTTCCAGGAATCGCTCCCAAAGCGCAGTGGAGGTTTCCGGGCTTCCGTATGGCCATTTAAAATCCGGCTGGACGTTGCTCATCTCTCTCGTGGCATGGAGAGTGACCAGATGGGTAAGGCTTTCCAAAAAGGCAATTACACCATTGGATTCGTAGCTGCAGCGTAAACCACCCGCCAGAAGACGGCTGGTCAGCATGGCGCGGGCGTGCTCATCTGCCGTCACATCCTCCTCTGTCTTAAAACTGATCAGAAGCGGCAGAAAGCGATAGACGAGGCGTAGCTCTCCTTTCAAAACGTGGTTCCGCACAAGATCGGAAATAAGCTGTCGCTGGAGACGGAGGCAGTGGGTGCAACCGGGCGAAAGATAGATCACCAGTGTATTTGGCGCGTCTTGCTCACCAAAAATGATATCCCGACGCTCATCAACGGGCGGCATATCGGCGCTTGATGGATGGGACCAGAAGACTAACGCTGCAAAAAACAAAGTCAGTGTAAAGCCGTTAACGAGAATGCGGATGTTCAGGCGTGACATGGCGACCCCCTTCAGTCCTCTGCATCTGGTTTTGAAAGGATACGTTCCCGGACAAAGGTTCCGACCAGCGCAAGAAGACCGATTAGAGGGACGCCGTAGAGAAGTGTAAAACCGATACTGATGCCGACCCTCCCCGAAAGCAGGAACAGGATCAGCCAAAGTACCGCCAAGGATGAAGCGGCTGTTACAATGAGCGGCCCATTGATCCTCGGGCAGCGCACAAATGCAAAGAGGCTGGCAAAGATGAAACCGCCTTGCAACAGGATCGGCCATGACTTGGTAAGGCCGTCCCCTGTTGCCATGGGAATAGGCCGCATCAGGATGCTGAGCAGAAATGGCAGGTCCGGCATGCCCTGCAACACATCCGGGTTGCTGAGGCTATTCCCATCTGCAGACGATGCACCGGCCAGATACGTGGCGACCGAGCCCTTCCACGACGACGCCATGATGAGCGTCACGGCAATGTAGAGAAGAGCCATGGCGGCGCTTACAATGGCGGCTTTCTGTATCGCAGGGCGTTCGTTGAACATATTTCACCTCAACTTCTATCCAGAAGTTGGGGTAATCCCGCTAGGCCGCTGTCAGCGCCGCAAAGCACCTTCTCCTGAGAACTCTCCCGCCCCGCAAGCGCTTGACTTCGCGTTACATATCCACGTATGTCAACTTATGGATAAAAGTTGACTTGTGGTCTTCCACGTGGTTGATCTGGACCTATGCCCTTGAGAAGACTCCCAAATCCCAACCATCCGAAGAAGGGCTCAACCACGAAGGTGGAGCCGATCCGCAAATTGCCCGCGATCAAAACCATCAAGGACAACCTGCAAACAAATCCGCGTGACCTGTGTTTGTTCACGCTTGGGATCAACACCGCCTACCGGGCGAATGAATTGCTCTCGATCAGAGTTGGGCAAGTCGCGCATCTGGAACCGGGCAGCTCGCTCGATCTCAAGCAGAGTAAAAATGGGCGTTATCGCATGACGACCTTGAACGGGGTGGCGATTGCCGCGATTCAGGATTGGCTATCAGCGCATCCAAAACCGGAGCCGGACCAACCGTTGTTCATCTCACAAAGGACGCGGAAAGCACTTACGGTCTCGCCCTTCATCAACATGGTCAAAGGCTGGTGCCGCGAAGCTGGCCTACAGGGAAATTACGGTTCACATACCCTGCGCAAGACTTGGGGTTATCATCAGCTACGCGGGAACACACAGACTCCGCCGCATCTGGTGCTGCCACTCTTGATGGAAGCCTATGGGCATGCCCGACAGCAGCAAACATTGGACTATCTCTGTATCCAGTCCGACGAGGTGGCGTCCCTGTTCATGCAAGTAGAACTTTAGGTAAGATCGCAGGCCACACGAAATCCGATTGTGTTTGAGGCATGGGTTCGAAGCGCCCAGTCTCTTTTGGCGGACCTGAGCTTGCTTGGGATGCTCAACCAGCATCCGCCCCGGATAATGGCTCGGCCATGGTCGCCTTTCTGACGGACCCCGCCATGAGGGGGTGCATAGAAATAGTCGTCAGTCCAAGGGTCGGCGCACCATTCCCAGACATTTCCGTGCATCTGATAGAGCCCCCAGGGATTGGGCTTGAAGCTCATCACTGGCGCTGTGCCTTGTTCGAAACTGTCAGAGACGGGCTCCTGCTGATACGCGCGCGACTTCTGAAACTGCGCATTCTCGTGGATCATATCATCCCCCCACCAGAAGGCCGTTGTCGTCCCCGCGCGGCAGCAATATTCCCATTCAGACTCGGATGGCAACCGATAGTGTCGCCCTGTGTTCCGTGACAGCCATCGGCAATAGGCTTCGGCATCTTCATAGCTGACGCCGACAACGGGATGGTCATCGGTTTGCGGAATCCCTGGTCTTTCCCAAGTCAGATCGTCACCCTTCTCCCAGAACAGGTCATCATTCCAGAAAGAAACGGGCGTTTTTTGTCCTGATCGGGTCTTCGCAAAGTGGCGGTACTCCGCGCGCGTGACAGGATATCGACCGATCCCGAAGCCATCGTGGATGGTGACGCGGTGATCCGGGCCTTCGAAACTGTCCCGATCAAACTCATCATAGGTTCCCATTAGAAAGGCACCACTAGGAACCCAGACAGTTTCAGGTTCGAAGCCCCAATTGGTCCGACGCATCAACTCGAAATCTCTTGGTGACTGAATGCCGTCGTCGGACGTGTGACCCAAAGCGTTGATTGCTTCGATCTCTTCAGTTGAAAAGACCGAAGCCAGGAGCCTCGTTGTCAGTGCCCGAGCTTCAGTAAGCGACAGCAAGTAAAAGAGTGTCGGGACCGCCAGCGCTGTACTCTTGGCCCCGCGCCAATTCTTGACGAGGTCGA
Source organism: Ruegeria sp. CH6 (assembly GCF_056537005.1). Lineage (NCBI taxonomy): Bacteria > Pseudomonadati > Pseudomonadota > Alphaproteobacteria > Rhodobacterales > Roseobacteraceae > Ruegeria > Ruegeria sp. CH6. The sequence goes on from NZ_JBQFQS010000013.1 coordinate 62,928, forward strand.
GCTGCGCATCATCCGAGTTGAAGGAGTGTGAGATGCCACTGTGCCGTTGAACGTCGGTAAAGAAGCGTTCGAGTTTTTCGGAAAGCGTCGTTTCGTTGTCGCTCTGGTAGTCACTAACGAATCTTCGTAAATCAGCATTCAGGTGGACAGCAATGGCTTTCTGCTGCTCAGGCTTCACCATCCGAGAAAACTTATGAAACGTGTCTGTCGGCAATTATCTGAAGTCACTCAAAAAATGGAGGTAAAGGGCCTTGCACTCCCATCATCCTGTTCGGCGAACGGTACCTAGTCAATACGCCACTGGCTGGCCATCAAATCTCAGTTTTCAGAATTTTCCTAGCCTCGGGGATAAACTTTTACCAACACAAGCCCACTAGACTTTTCTGGCATTGGATTGTTGAGCTTCGCTTTCGCAAAACATGTCGGCTAATGCTGAAAAGAAGCCTCTAAACCGTATCCAGAGGCGCCAGAGCAGCCGCAGTTAGGCGCTGGTACAACGCATGCGAACCGGCGTTTACTTCCAAGTGACTGTACCAAGGTCAATGCATAAAAGACCGCGTAGGCAGACAATAGGATTTCAATCTGCTCTACAAGAGCGCCAAAATGCAATTTGCATAAAGTAAACTCAAATGAGGAAGCGTAACATTCTTCGCAAGGATAAATGTGTTTAGAAATCAGGGAGATGACTCCTAACGGTAGGCTACCGATCCAATAGCTCCAGAATCTCGGCGGCGCAACTTACCTCGACAATCCTATGTCCACCAGACCGGACTAGCTCAAGAGCTGAATTAAAAGCGGCCAATTCATCTTCTCGCGAAAAAGCGCTTTCAGTAAAAGAAAGTTGCGGCCTCTTTTCCATCCTAGCATTTAGAGTTTCAACGTCCGTACGCATGTAAACTTGAAGATCAGCCAGTGGAATACTCTTATACAGGTCAATAACGAACCCGGGGTCGAGATCATAAAGAAAGGAATACGCAACACAGCTCAACAAATATCTATCTGAAATTACGTTAGCGCCAGAATCCAACAGAGGGACAATCTTTCGGTGATACGTATCATACTTCTCAGCAGCTATGAGAAGAGCGTTGACAATTGGGTACTCCTTATACAGGCGATCTTCTCTATGGATCAAAGCACCCAGCGGTGTGTCATTTCTGACCCCATTGACAATAACCGCTTCTTGACCTTTGCCGTTAAAGAAATCGCGTAGTCCTAAAGCTGCAGTTGTCTTTCCGGCGAAGTTTGGGCCATCAATCGCTATGTACATGCTATACCGGTGACAGAAAGGGTTATCTTTGGAGTTCTTCCGCAGTTGGCGCTACCGTGCTCTTCGCCGCATTTCCAAGTGATGACATCTCCCGACCGCCATGCGTGCCAAACACTACCACCAACAAAGAAATGATGCCCCGGCGACCAATCATTCAAAGCGACAAGGAACCTAACAATCGGTTTATCAGCAGTGTTGTTGTTGCGACGATAGGACCTGTAGCCATCTATGTGGATTGGTAGCATTTGCCCAGGGTACTGAACCATAAGCTCATACTGCGGTGAGCTAACTTCCAGGTTAACAATCTCAGGGTAAATACTCTCCACTTCTTCAATGGAGAGCTGCGCCATCGACAAGAACTTCGTGGCTTTGTCATATCCGAGATCGACTAGTTCACCTCCTGAACCAGCGCCTCGATACTTTTTGAGTCTTGCCGACAGACTTTTCTCGTTGAGACGCTTGCTATTCGCAAGCTCTTTCAAGCATGCCGATAGCACACGTTGATCAACAACACCCTTCGAAACATATCGGATATCATCGCTCAAGGGTTTTGGTCCTCACAAAACAAGACCGTGTCAAACGGATTTAACGACAAACCACAGCCAGAGCCAACGAAGGCATACAGATTTGTGCAGATGAATAAGCTTCTTCGGCCCTCGAACAGAATGCGACTCAGTTGCGCTAATTGTGTCCCATCAGACACTAGTGCATCGACGACAATCTGAACACCTCTTTGTGCGACTTCCACGATACACAAAGACGACCAGTTTCGAAACATGCCTATTGATTGACGAAGCTTGACAAGTCACACGCCAAAAGTGTCCCATTTCCTTAGCCGCAAGAGCGCAAAGAACTTGCGCTTGTCCAGCTACGATGGAGATTGAAAATGGACTACGCAGAACGCATTGAGTCATTTGAAGAGTTTAAGTTGAGGTTTAATGGCATTTATGCCCCATGCCAACAGATGCAAAAAGAACTCAGAGCGCGCAGTTCGCTTCCAGAAGAGATCATGAACTTGATCAAACTTGGGATTTCTGTCGGAACAAAGCATCCCGGCGTGATCCAGTCTGATGTGCGGAAGTGCCTCGACTCTGGTGCATCTGCAGAGGATGTCCTGTCTGTTGTTGATAGTGCAGTGGGCACCCTTTCGATACCCGAATTGAGCGACGCCTATCGTTATGTAACAGAGGCTATCAATGCTCACGGAAGCTGACGCAAACGCGTACCATTTGCGAATGTTCTTGGTGTCGCATTGCAATCTGCGTTGTACCTATTGCAATCCCGAAGCGATCTACGAAAGAGCGGAGAAGCTTTCGGACAAGGAGGCTGTCGATACACTAAGAGCGGCGAGCAACGTCGGTATTCGGAGGGTCCACTACAGCGGAGGTGAACCAACCCTTCGCAAGAGCCTCGTTGAACTGGTCACAATTGCCCGTGAACTGGGGTTTACCGAGCAAGTTATAACATCAAATGGCTTGCTGTTCCAAAAACTAGCACAACGATTGAAGTCGGCAGGGCTGTCGAGAGTGAATCTGAGCCTAGATTCCCTAGATTCATCGAAGAACCAAAAAATAACGGGCGTCGATGGCCTTTCCTCTGTCCTTGAGGCCGTTCAACGTGCGGTAGATTTGTTTGGGGCTGTCAAATTAAATGTTGTGCTCCTGTCTTCTAATGTTGATGAAGTAGAAGATTTTATCCGACTGTCAGATGATAACAATGGCAAAGTAATCGTTCGCTTCATCGAACTCCAATCTAATCAGCCGGTGTTTTTTAAGAGCAACCTACAGAGCTCGTTTGTTCCAATTTCAGAAGTGGAAAAGCGCATCCAACGGATTGGCGCTTCAAAAGCTATTAATGTTGAAGGGGAAAACCCAAACTGTTTCTACTACACGGTCGAGGGAACAAAGGCACGGTACGGGGTAATTCCGAATGTAAGCCGAGGCTATCCATGCGGTGGCTGTCGAAAAATCCGAATTAGCCCATATGGTCACGCCGGTGTATGCATAAACGCTGAAGGTATTCAGCTTTCTGGACTCAGCGGGGACGACAGATCAGTCGCTTTGACCAAGTTGATGCAAGTTCGAGAAGAGCTGGATACCGTGAGACCGAACAGGCGTCACTTATCTGATGCAAAAGGTTTTTGGCGCTGGGGGGATGTATCAGAAGAACACGAAGTGGATATCGTTTTTGAAAGCGGTGATCAAATTGGGGTTGACATAAAATGAGCAAGAAATGGGCAGTGAAGATATCGTTAACCGATAGATGCAATTTTCGGTGTTATTACTGCATTCAGCTTCCTCAGATACTTGCTGAATCAAATAGTAGAATGAACCTTGATACAATCGAGAAGATACTAGTGTCAGCTCGCTCAAAGGGAATAGAAAAGGTTCTCTGGACTGGTGGCGAGCCAACACTTGGACCCATTATTGAAGCGTCCAAGCTTGCCCGTGAGCTTAACTTCCGTGAGCAGGGTATTACTAGTAATGGGTTCTTACTAAACCGTTACCTTAATGGGTTGATTGAAAATGGCCTCACTCGGGCGAACATAAGCATCGATTCTCTTTGCGAAGATAACTTTAGAGATATTACAAAGACTGATAAGCTCCAGGAAGTTATGCAGTGTATTCGCCGCTGCTGCGATGCGTTAGAGCTTGTTAAGATCAACATGGTTGTAATGAGAAGCAATTTGCATGAAATCGCAGATTTCTTAGATTTCCAAACAAGTGTCGGGAATAACGCAATATTGAAACTGCATGAAATGTGGGAGGCAGGATCAAAGGCTGAATGGGAACAACTCCATGTGCCAGCAACTGAAATTAAAGAACGACTCCTTGATATTGGCAGCTTGAGCGTTGCAAGAGATGTGAATACCACAAATCCAGGAGTGGAATATTATGCTGTATCGCCGTCGAACAATATCGTCGGAATCGCCCAAAGGCCCAACTCTCATGTGTGTAAGGTCAAGGAATGTACGAAGCTGAGAATTTATCCAAACGGTCGAACGTGTGAGGGGCGAGACCTATTTGAAGCTCGAGATTGGGCGAATGAGTTTGAGGAACTGATGGAGACAAGATGGAGTAACAGAGTAGAAAATAACGCTGCTTTGAGTGATCGAGTAGGCCTACGAAACTCAAGATAGCCGTGGCGACTAGCTGCATGTCTGGGATAAGGCGGCTCGCCAGGAAGTTGCTATTTTAAGATTGGCAGCAGGTTGTCGACTTCCTGTTGTTGCAAGTAGTAGGAGCTTCTCCGCCTAGTCGTCAGGTGTTCGGCTCCTTGGTCTCTTTATCTCCTGTGCTAGAGGCGAGGTTGGACTTTGAATACTTGCTCATGACTTAGCTTTCAACGACTAGCCTAGGTCTGGAACAAAGGGTTCAAGATTTTCCTCGTCCTGATCAACGATCTGCACGCCGTCGATATGCCATTCGCATTCGACGATCTCTCCAGCTTCCCTATCTCTGACAATCAGCGCTGGTCCGTCAAGACGATGCTGCCCACCTCGATACCAATACTCCTCGCGCGTGATGATGCCGGTTTCTTCGTCCATCATCCAGGTTGATGGCAACTCGAATGACCTGCTTTGAACATCACAAAAGTACCACTCTTCGCCGATGACGTCTCCGGTCGTGCTTGAATAGAAAATACGAGACGGCTTTTCTTCACCCGCCCAACGTTCACAGGCGCGGCTTTTTTGATCCATGTGGTAGAAGGCTTCTTCCAGAATCTGTCCGGTTTCCCGGTCATACCTCACGATAGCAGGCTGATCATCGCAGCCTTCCAGCATGCCGAGGTTTCGCCGCTGAATCTCTATGACTCTGTCCGTCTCGGTATCTCTCGTGACAATGGCCGGGTCTTCGTGGAGGCCTTGTAATTTGCCGCACTGCGTGCGCGTCTCCCGCGTGATCTGTCCCGGTACGTCAGTTATTATCCTTCTTACTAATGGCTTGCTCCAATCGACCATCATGCACACTATCAAAAACAGGATAGCCCGCGCAAATTTTTCTTTATTTTCATAAGGTAGCGCGACTACCCGGTAGCTACCCGGTCCTACCCATCGGGATCGAGGGAAGGTGTGTTTCATTGGGATCAAGGCAGCAGAAGCAGCCTGAATCCAACTCGAAAGGAGATACACTATGTCCAAGACCACGACCTTCAATTCCGGGGTGAAACTGGCGCAATCGAACAAGCCACTGCCGAAGATGTCCGGCACGTCCTACCAGACACGGCAGGACTTCACCTCCGGCTATCGTCACGGCCAGAAATGATGGCGTTTCGCCCATCACCCCCCTGCCGCATGTGCCTTCCCACCAAGACCGGTGGCTGCTCTTGCGGCAGGCGCACAGGACGTCGGACGGATCGGCGTTATACGCGCCGCCCAACCTAGCCATCCCCCAATCAGACAGGGTGACAGTCACCCCTTGCTGATCCTGGGTTCGATCTCAGGGCGCGGGATCGGCTTGTCTTACTTTCTCGGAGACCTGCTATGAAAAGCCAGAGCGATACGCTATTTACCCGATCCTTCGGGTCCATCACATGGGTGATATCCGCGCTTTCCGCCTTTGCAATGCTGCCATCAAGCTACGCCCGAAGCATCGACTGGGTGTTGGGCGTCGCCACCTATTATTCCTTTGACGAAGAGTTTCTAAGCATCGTCACCCTTGCCTGGATTGCCATGCTTGCCGTCCTGATCTTCAGCGGTGTGCGGGCCGTGTTGCTGGGGCTGATGTCTTTCCTCGGTCTGCTCTTCGCCTTTCTGTTCTCCGGCGGGAAGTTCTGATGGCCTTCCCGTTCCGAAAACGCAGACGCAATTCCGACAACCGGGAAAACGAACGCAACCCGTTTGGCACGTCCTACGAAGCATCCTTTGCCGATATCCGTAAAGCGGGCATGTTCCGCAGAACCGATACCGCCATTTATTGCGGTGAGTTCCACGGGCGGTCCCTCTGGTATCACGGCGAAGGCGGGGTGTTGCTCGTGGCGGGTGCGCGCTCGGGCAAGCTGCGGGACATTATTGCCGTTACAATCTGCAAGGGCACCTGCGACGGGCGTAACCTTGTTATTCTTGACCCCAAGGGCGAGTTGGCGGCTATCAGTCGGGATCAAATCCTTGATGATGGCACAGCGAAACAAGTCGTTACCCTGAACCCCTATGGCCTGCACGGTATGCCCAGCCATAGGATCAATCCGGTGGCTTATCTGCATTGGCAATCGCCCACGCTGATCCCCGATCTCAAGCTGTTCCTTGAAAACTGGATTGCCAAAAGCGGTGCGCCCAATGCGGAATATTTTGAACTGAATGCCCGCCGTTGGGCCGAAGCGATCTGCCTGACACTCATCAAACGCGACCGCGTTCTGCTGCTCTCCGAATTCTACCGCGTCGTGAACCTGCTCTCTGGAGGTGGCCAGTTCTGGATCGACTTCGCCTATGAGATGCACAGTTCGGACATTCAACTGTCTTTCGATGTAGAGGAAGAGATTGCCGCCATGCGCGAAGATCGCAGCGGTGGGTTTCAGGGCATCATCGGAGAGCTTCAGAAATCCGTTGCCTGTCTCTCTGATCCGTTGCTTTCAAAGGCGGTCTCCGGCCCTTTTGACTTTGAACTGAGCGATCTTTGCAAAGCGGACGCCCGTACTCAGCTTTACCTGATGGTGCCACCTGAGATGTTGGAACTCTGGGGGCCTGTTCTACGCTCCATCTTCACGGCCTGCATGATTGAGAAGTCCCGCAAGCCACAAGCTCCGCGCCAGCTCTGGCTGCTGGATGAATGCGGCCAGTTTGGAAAGTTTCCGATGATCCCGAAGATGTTTACCTACGGGGCCGGGATCGGGATTCAGCCATTTGCTGTGTTCCAGTCCTTCAAACAGATGGATGCGCTTGGTCCGGATGCCGGGCAACTTATGATGTCGAGCGCAAGCTTGCAGATGTATTTTGCAATCCGCGACCTCGACTCCGCCAGGATCGTATCCGATGTGCTGGGAACCCAGACGCTCTGGTTGGATGACCAACTGACGCAAAGCCGGGCCAGAATGAAACGAGACACCCTGATCTCAGGCGTGATGAGCGGTGCTGATCCGTTCCAACTCGCACGGAAGTTGATGCAGATATCGACGGAGACGCGTCACAAACGCCTCCTGGGGCGAAAGATGCAGACGCCAGATGAGGTTCTGAGAGCTGAGCAAAATTCAATCTACATCCGTGTTGACGGTCTAACGCGCTGTTTAATTGCTGACCGCATCGCCTACTGGTTGTTGCAGTGGATGGCGGGCCGCTTTCAGCCGAACCCATGTCACCTGCCACTGGATAGCGTTGAAATCCAAACACCGCTTGGAAAACGCCGCCGCAGGATCATCACCGAACCCGTTCCCGACCAGTATGCGCACCTGCCGCAATATGCAGAAGGGGTGTGCACCTATGTGGATGGGTTCAAGCCATGAGCCAGCATCCCAAGTTCAATCCAACGGCTTTGTCCTTTGCTTACCTACGAAGAGGCGAATTGCCATCTGTCACGCCCGGCTTCTACCGAGATGCGGGTTTGTCGAGAGATGACTTCCAAGAAGCACGGGCGGGCCAAGAACAACCACGCGCGACACCCGTTCGGTTTGAAGAGATGGGACAAGGGGATGGCCGCTCGCCGAAGACGCTGAGGCACACACTGCCAGACCCGCGACCATCTTTCGGGCCACCCAGCCGCAAGCTCTTTGAGGAGGATTGGTTCCGAAAAAAACGCAACCGGCCCGACCACCCGCAACCCGCACAAACCAAGGCGCGGCGGCAAAGCAGGCATCTCTAACTGACTGACAATAAACAATTTATGGTTGCAAAGGAAAACAGTCCTATGGTATGTTCGGCCTTCGTTCTTTTGCGATGCAGGCAATCAGGTCACTCCGCAGCGGCACGAAAAACACATCTGAAAACCAAACCCCCACCATGAGAAAGGAGACACATCATGGAACACGAAAACACGTCCAATCAACCCGTTGAAACCCTCCGAGATGGACGGCTCAAAGCGACGGTCTGGGAAAACGACGGTGACAAAGGCATCTACCACACTGTCAAACTGGCAAAGGTCTATCAGGACAAGGACGGCCAGCTTCAGGAAACCAGTTCGTTCTCAGCAGGAGAGCTTCTGCGGATCGCAGAACTGGCCCGTGAATCCCACAGCCTGATCCGCGACATCCGCCGGGAGCACAATCTGGAGCGAAATGCCGAGCGGGAGACACCGACGCATGAGGAACGCCCGCATCGTCCACGCACCGCATCAGCAGATCGATTTGCCGGACGCGAAGGCCCGTCGATGGATCGGTAAATCAGAAGGCCTGGACGGGCGCTTGGCCGTTGGAAAGCCGCGCCCCTCCAGTCGTCACCAAAAGGGCAGTGCAGGAATAGAGGGAAAATCGAAACACCAAGATAAGAAGGACCCAAAACATGACCAATCAGCCCCGCATCAGCTTACCACTCACCTCAAACACCGATCCGCCCGATGAAAAGGCACGCCTGCTGGAAGAGTTTGGCGATCTGTTCGAAGACGAACCTCTTAGCGAGTCTCAGAAAGCCGAATTTCTGATGACGCTTTGGCAGATCATGAAAGCCTTTGCCGATATCGGCTTCAGCATCAAATCTGGGGACAAACTCTCCCCCAATAGCGACATCGGCATGGACGATGTGTTATCATCTCTCATCCTTGAAGATACAGCGCATGAAACAGTTGCACCTGAATTCAACAATAAAACCAAGAATAAGGAGCAACGATGAACGAAGAAAACACCCGCACAAAATCCGTCATTTATTGCCGTGTATCGTCCCGATCTCAGGAGGACGAGGGCCACGGCCTTGAGTCTCAGGAAACCCGCTGCCGCCAATATGCAGACAGCAAGGGCTATGAGGTCGCGGCGGTCTTTCCGGACACCATAACGGGCGGCGGTGACTTCATGCGACGTCCCGGCATGGTGGCTTTGTTGAGCTTCCTCGACGCCCAGCCTGATGAACGCTTCACTGTCATCTTCGACGATCTCAAGCGCTTTGCCCGTGACACGCGGTTCCATCTCGATCTGCGCGAAGCCTTTCGCCTGCGCGGTGCCCGGATCGAATGTCTGAACTTCAAGTTCGATGAAACTCCCGAAGGCGAGTTCATTGAAACCATCATGGCCGCACAAGGAGCGCTGGAGCGCAAACAGAATGGGCGTCAGGTGGCTCAAAAGATGAAAGCCCGCATGGAAAACGGCTACTGGGTCCATACAGCTCCCATCGGTTACCGCTACGAGACGGTCAAAGGCCGGGGCAAGATGCTGGTGCCGCATGCGCCGTTCGACAGAATTGTCCGTGAGGCGCTAGAGGGCTATGCCTCAGGTGAATTCCAAAGCCAGGCGGAGATCAAACGCTTCTTTGAAAGCTTCCCGGAATTCCCGCGCAACAAAGCAGGCAAAATCACGCAACAGCGGGTCACGGATATTCTGACCCAGCCCATTTATACAGGTTACATCTGTTCAGAGAACTACAAGCTTAATTGGCTCAAAGGCCATCATGATCCCCTGATCTCTGTTAGCACATTCGAAACTGTACAAAGACGCCGCGAAGGTACGGCAAAAGCTCCATTGCGCAAGAACATCGGCGATGATTTTGCTCTGCGTGGATTTGTTGTCTGTGCTGACTGCAACGCGCCTCTGCGTTCCTGCTGGACCAAGGGGCGCACAAAACACTACCCTTACTATCTCTGCCAGACGAAGTCCTGCGAGAGCTATGGCAAGTCAATCCCACGCGCTCAGGTGGAAGACGGCGTTGGTAATCTCGTGCGGCAACTCCAGCCCCGCCACAAGCTGTTTGCAGCCAGTAAAAGGGTATTTGCGCGGGCATGGCATCAGCGATGCGAGTTGGCCAAGGACCGTCGCCACGCCGCCAAACAGGAAATCGCGGGCATTGAGACGGAAACGGATGCGCTGCTCCAGCGTATCGTTAAGTCCGGCAATGATGCGGTGATTCAGGCCTACGAAGACCGGATTGGTGCACTCAATCGCCAGAAGGCACTCTTGCATGAGCAGATGTCAGAAGAAGCTGAGCCGGTTGGGACGTTTGAGGAAAAACTAGAACCGGCCCTGATATTCCTCTCAAACCCTTGGAAAATATGGGAAAGTGGGCACATAGGGTTGCGCCGACTGATCCTGAAACTGGCCTTTGCAGAGCGTATTCAATACTGCCGAAAAGAGGGTGCTAGAACCGCCGAAATATCATTTCCGTTCAAAGCGTTAGGGATGCTTTGCACCCAAGGAGTCTGTTTTGGTGCCCAGGAGAGGACTCGAACCTCCACGTCCATACGGACACTAGCACCTGAAGCTAGCGCGTCTACCAATTCCGCCACCTGGGCAGGTGTCGTGAGGGGGCGTTTAAGCCTAGTCGCCGGGAGCGTCAACAGGATTCGGATAGTTTTTTGAAAGATTTTTTATAGCGTCTTCGACACTGCCTGACACTGCACTGCTAAGCCCCCGTTTTTCATAACGTCGCGGCGTTATTGCGCCTTGTTTGAGGTGCATTCGAGCGCTAGATATTTTTGCAGCCATGTTTCAGGAGCCAGCCCATGACCAAAATGGTTACGATTTACGGTGGATCGGGTTTTGTCGGTCGCTACATCACTCGGCGACTGGCAAGCGAAGGCTGGCGTGTTCGGGTTGCCGTACGGCGTCCGAACGAAGCAATGTTTGTCAAAACCTACGGTGTTGTTGGCCAGGTCGAGCCGATCCTGTGCAACATTCGCAACGATGCTTCGGTTGCCATGGCGATGCATGGGGCAGATGCGGTGGTTAACTGCGTTGGTGTCCTCAATGAGCTTGGCAAAAACGAATTCAGCGCAGTGCAGGCCGAGGGCGCTGAACGGATCGCGCGCCTTGCGGCCGAGCAGGGAATTACACGTATGGTTCATATCTCTGCCATCGGGGCAGATGCAGAATCAGACAGCGAGTATTCCCGGACCAAAGCTCATGGCGAAGCGGGCGTTCTGACGCATATGCCGGATGCCGTCATTCTGCGCCCCTCGGTCATTTTTGGTACCGAAGATCAGTTCTTCAACCGGTTTGCCGGGATGACACGTATGTCGCCATTCCTGCCTTTGGTTGGTGCTGATACGCGCTTTCAGCCGGTTTATGTCGACGATGTTGCGCAGGCTGCCGTTCAGGGCGTTCTGGGTCATGCGCAACCCGGCGTTTACGAGCTTGGCGGCCCCGAGGTCAAAAGCTTCCGCACTTTGATGCAGCAGATGCTTGAGGTCATTCATCGACGCCGGATCATTATCGGTATGCCCTTCTTGGCAGCGCGGATCATGGCGGGCGTTCTGGACATCATCAAATTCGTAAGCTTCCAGCTGTTTCCGAACCATATCCTGACCCGTGATCAGGTGAAAAACCTGCGCCAGGACAATGTTGTGTCAGATAGTGCCAAGACTTTTACGGATTTGGGCATTGAACCCGCGGCCCTGGAATCGATCCTGCCCGAATACCTGTGGAAATTCCGCCCCTCGGGTCAGTATGATGACATTCAGAACTCGGCTAAGAACCTGCGGACTGATCAGCTGTAGGCGACGAACAGCAGCACTACACCCAAAATGACGCGGTAGATCACGTATGGCGTAAAGCTGATGCTGCGCAGCAGGCGCATCATCAGGCTAAGCGCCAGCAATGCCGAGAAAAAGGCGAACACAGCAGCGATTGCACCATCTCTGGCAAGCTGAGCATCAGCCTGCTTGATTACATCCACCGACAACAGGACCCCGGATGCGATGATTGTCGGAATCGACATCAGCATCGCGATCCGTGCACCGTCTTCTCTTGAATATCCCAGCTGTCGCGCGCCGGTGATCGTGATGCCGGAACGGGATGTACCCGGGATCAGGGCCAGCACCTGCCAAAACCCCATGATCAAAGCGTCACGAACACCCCAGTCGGCGGCATGTTTGGTTTGAGCACCTTTTTGATCCATCCAATACAGCAACAGACCAAATCCCAACATTGTCCAACCGATCACAGCCACAGAACGCATTGCGCTGCTGAGGCCTGTCAGATGCAGAATCGCCCCCACGATGACGGTTGGGATGGTGGCAATGATCAACCCAAAGGCCAGACGAGACTGCGGTGTATCAATATGCCCGGTCAGGGCACGCGGCAGACCCGCCAAGGCCTGCTTCACGTCAGCCCAGAAATACAGGATCACTGCTCCCAACGTTCCGACATGCACGGCCACATCGATCGCCAACCCCTGATCATCCATACCTGTCAGACTGGGCAGCAGGATCAGATGCCCGGAAGATGATATCGGCAGGAATTCGGTGATACCCTGAATTACCGCCACTAGAATCAACTGAAGAAGACTCATCTGCTCTGCCCGTGCTGCCATCACGCGTTGTTTGCGTTCAATGGGTATTACTGTGGTGTTGGAAAAGAAAGTGAACAAATAGGTCCGCATCGGAACTAAAAATTGCAATAAATTTCGCGGATTTGGGTTTTGAGTACATTTTTTTCCAAAATAGGTCAGTACAATTGACTTTTCATCTGAAATACCATCCCGTAAAGAGTTCCGACCAAGCCAATTCATGGAGTCTGACCCGTGGCCAAGCAACCGATGCTGAAATTTGTGCAGATCGACCGCGTCATGCCGGAAAAGCGTGCCGCTAATGACCGCAAAGAAGACTTTGACGAGATCTATGCAGAGTTCGCAGCTGAAAAAGCTGCTGAGCAGGCCAGCCGGTGCAGCCAGTGTGGTGTGCCATACTGTCAGTCGCATTGCCCGCTGCACAACAACATCCCGGATTGGCTGAATCTGACAGCAACCGGGCGTTTGGAAGAGGCCTATCAGACAAGCCAGGCCACCAATACCTTCCCCGAAATCTGCGGCCGCATCTGCCCGCAGGACCGCTTGTGTGAAGGCAATTGCGTGATCGAACAGTCAGGCCATGGCACGGTCACCATCGGAACGATCGAAAAGTACATTACCGATACCGCGTGGGATAAGGGCTGGGTTCAACCCGCAGTTCCCAATAGCGAGCGATCTGAAAGCGTCGGCATCATTGGTGGAGGACCCGGCGGTCTGGCGGCAGCTGACATGCTGCGCCGTGCAGGAATTCAGGTAACGGTCTATGACCGCTATGACCGCGCGGGCGGTCTGCTGATGTATGGCATCCCCGGTTTCAAGCTTGAGAAAGACATCGTGCAGCGCCGGAACGATTTGCTCGCTGACGGCGGAGTTGAGTTCGCGTTGAACTGCGATGTGGATGCTGCCAAGTTCGAGGAAATCCGCGCCAAGCACGACGCGGTTATCATCGCAACCGGCGTATACAAATCCCGCGATCTGACCATGCCAGGCAGCGGTCTGGCCGGAATCGAGAAAGCCATCGACTTCCTGACCGCTTCGAACCGCAAAAGCTTTGGTGACGCGGTTGAGGATTTCGATAATGGCCGCCTGAATGCCGAAGGTAAAAAAGTGGTCGTCATCGGTGGTGGCGACACTGCGATGGACTGTGTACGAACCTCGATCCGTCAGGGTGCTACCTCGGTCAAATGTCTGTATCGCCGTGACAAGGCCAACATGCCTGGCTCGCAGCGTGAAACACAGAATGCCGAGGAAGAAGGCGTTGTGTTTGAGTGGCTAAGCGCACCCAAGGGCTTTACCGGTGATGAAAAAGTGTCCGGTGTGATGGTGCAGAAGATGCGCCTGGGTCAACCCGATGCGTCGGGTCGCCAGGCACCCGAAGTGATCGAAGGTGCGGATTATGTCGAAGAGGCCGATCTGGTGATCAAGGCACTGGGTTTCGAACCCGAAGACCTGCCTGCGTTGTTCGGTCAACCTGACCTGCCTGTCACTCGCTGGGGCACCGTCAAAGCCGCGTTCCAAACCGGTGAGACCGAGATGGATGGCGTCTATGCAATCGGTGACATCGTACGCGGTGCCTCTCTGGTGGTGTGGGCGATCCGTGACGGGCGCGATTGCGCAGATGCAATCATCGACCGGTTCAACAGCAAGGCTGCCGTAGCAGCTGAATAATCTTCAACCCAGCATGGCGACACAGCCATGAGCCCAGCGACAGGAGGGATGTCATGCCCGAATTGCAAGGCCAGTGTATGTGCGGCGCGGTTACCGTAACCGCCACCCGTGCGCGCGATGCGCTGGGTGCATGCCATTGCGACATGTGCCGTCGCTGGAGCAGCAGCGCATTCGTCAGCTTTCCCGCCGAGCCGGGCTATGCCGCGCTGGGACCGGTTCGGACATACACATCGTCGGACTGGGCGGAACGTGCCTTTTGCGAGGAATGCGGATCCGCGCTCTGGTACCGCATCACCCTACCGGGTGAAATGCATGGGCAAACCCAGATGGCTGCCGGGCTTTTCGACAATGCCGCGGATAGCGAGATCAAGCTGGAGCTTTACATCGACAAGAAGCCCGAAGGTTACACCTTTGAAGGTGAACGCCGTCAGATGACCGAAGCCGATGTGATCGCTGCCTATGCCCCTGAAACGGAGGGCAACGCATGAGCGCGCGCGCAGGTCAATGCATGTGCGGTGAGGTTCGGTTCACGGCACAGGACGTGCCTCAAGAATTCGGCACCTGCCACTGCAAGATGTGCCAGCGATGGCTTGGATCAGCTTTTCTGGGTGTTACCATCGACGAAAAAAACCTGAGCTGGCAGGGTGAGGACAACATCTCGACGCTGCAAAGCTCGGGCTGGGCGGAACGGGCCTGGTGCAGCAAATGCGGCACAGGGCTTTGGTACCGGGTGACTGCTGATGGCTCACTCAATGGCAATTACGAGATACCGATCGGCATTTTTGACGATGCTGAAGGATTCAAGATGACGCGCGAGATCTTTATCGACCGCAAACCGGATGCGTTCGCCTTTCAGGGTGAACATGAACTGCTGACCGAAGCGCAAGTGTTTGCGCTGTACGGGCCGACCACGGAAGGAGCCTGACCATGAGCGTATATGACGAAAACTGGGTCAAAAACGAAGAAACCAAGCGCAAATGGATGGCCGAAAATGGTCTCTATTCCGAGGAAGAAGAGCATTCTTCCTGTGGTGTTGGTCTTGTTGTTTCCATTGACGGAAAGAAAAGCCGCAAGGTCGTGGATGCAGGCATCGATGCCCTTAAGGCGATCTGGCACCGTGGCGCGGTGGACGCGGATGGTAAGACCGGCGATGGCGCTGGCATCCACGTGCAGATTCCGGTTCCTTTCTTCTATGATCAGATCCGTCGTACCGGCCATGAACCGAAACTGGACGAACTGATTGCGGTTGGTCAGGTCTTCCTGCCCCGCACTGATTTTGGCGCACAGGAAAGCTGCCGAACCATCGTGGAAACCGAAGTTCTGCGTATGGGCTATTACATCTATGGCTGGCGCCATGTGCCGGTTGATGTGACCTGTCTGGGCGAAAAAGCCAACGCCACCCGACCAGAGATCGAGCAAATTCTGATCTCGAACTCGAAAGGTGTGGATGAGGATACGTTCGAGCGTGAGCTTTATGTGATCCGTCGCCGCATCGAAAAGGCGGCAATGGCCGCGGGTATCTCGGGCTTGTACCTGGCCTCGCTCAGCTGCCGATCAATCATCTATAAGGGCATGATGCTGGCCGAGCAGGTCGCGGTCTTCTACCCCGATCTGATGGACGAACGCTTTGAATCCGCCTTTGCGATCTACCACCAGCGTTATTCAACCAACACCTTCCCGCAGTGGTGGCTGGCGCAACCTTTCCGCATGCTGGCCCATAACGGCGAGATCAACACGCTGAAGGGCAACGTCAACTGGATGAAAAGCCATGAGATCCGCATGGCATCAGCCACCTTTGGCGACTATGCCGAAGATATCAAACCGATCATCGCCGGTGGATCGTCGGATTCAGCCGCATTAGACTCGGTTTTCGAAGTTCTTGTGCGCGCCGGCCGCTCAGCGCCCATGGCGAAAACCATGCTGGTTCCGGAAAGCTGGTCCAAGCAGGCCGTGGAACTGCCGCAAGCGTGGCGCGACATGTATTCCTACTGCAACTCAGTGATGGAGCCGTGGGACGGTCCGGCCGCACTGGCCATGACTGACGGTCGCTGGGTTTGTGCCGGTCTGGACCGCAATGGTCTGCGCCCCATGCGTTATGTGGTGACAGGCGACGGTCTTGTGATCGCGGGATCTGAGGCCGGCATGGTGCCGATTGACGAAGCAACCGTGACCGAAAAGGGCGCGCTTGGCCCGGGACAGATGCTGGCCGTCGACATGAAGAAGGGCAAACTGTTCCGCGACACGCAGATCAAGAACAAACTGGCTGCCGCACTGCCGTTTGGCGAGTGGGTCGGTAAGATCAATGATCTGGACGAAGCGCTGGCTGGCGTGACCGAAAAGCCATTGTTCTCGGGCGAAGACCTGCGCAAACGCCAGATCGCAGCAGGCTATTCGGTCGAGGAACTGGAGCAAATTCTGGCGCCCATGGCCGAAGACGGTAAAGAGGCGCTGGCATCCATGGGCGACGATACGCCCTCGGCGGTTCTGTCCAAGCAATACCGCCCGCTCAGCCATTTCTTCCGGCAGAACTTTAGCCAGGTCACTAACCCGCCGATCGACAGTTTGCGCGAGTACCGCGTCATGTCGCTGAAGACACGGTTCGGGAACCTGAAGAACGTATTGGACGAGGACAGCAGCCAGACCGAGATCATCGTTCTGGAAAGCCCCTTTGTCGGCAACGCGCAATGGGATGAACTGGTTGGGCACCTCAATGCTCCGCTGGCTGAGATTGATTGTAGCTTTGAGCCCGGTCAGGGTGCGCTGAGCGCTGCTTTGGCCCGTGTTAGAGCCGAAGCTGAGGAAGCGGTTCGTTCGGGCGCCGGGCACCTGGTTCTATCTGACATGAACTCTGGTGAAGGTCGTGTGGCGATGCCGATGATCCTTGCCACCAGCGCAGTACACTCGCACCTGACCCGTCAGGGCCTGCGGACTTTCTGCTCGCTGAACGTTCGCTCGGCTGAATGTGTCGATCCGCATTACTTTGCGGTTTTGATCGGCTGTGGCGCGACTGTTGTGAACGCCTATCTGGCCGAAGATTCGCTGGCCGACCGCATTGATCGTGGTCTGCTGGACGGCTCCCTGACCGAAAACGTTGCGCGCTATCGCGAAGCCATCGACCAGGGCCTGCTGAAGATCATGGCCAAGATGGGTATTTCGGTGATCTCGTCCTATCGCGGAGGTTTGAATTTCGAAGCCGTAGGTCTCAGCCGCGCGATGGTGGCCGAGTACTTCCCGGGTATGACCAGCCGCATTTCCGGCATCGGTGTCACGGGCATTCAGACCAAAGTCGAAGAAATCCATGCCAAGGCGTGGGACAGCGGTCTGGATGTTCTGCCCATCGGAGGTTTCTACAAAGCGCGTAAATCGGGTGAGACCCACGCGTGGGAAGCAACCTCGATGCACATGATGCAAATGGCCTGTAACCGCGCCTCATACGAGCTGTGGAAACAATATTCGGCCAAGATGCAGTCGAACCCGCCGATCCACCTGCGCGACCTGATGGATTTCAAACCGCTGGGTAAGCCGGTGCCGATTGAAGAGGTCGAGTCGATCACCTCGATCCGCAAGCGCTTTGTCACGCCGGGCATGTCGCTGGGCGCACTATCGCCCGAGGCGCATAAGACGCTGAACGTGGCGATGAACCGGATCGGCGCGAAATCCGACTCGGGTGAAGGTGGTGAAGATCCGGCGCATTTCGTGCCGGAACCCAATGGTGATAACCCGTCGGCCAAGATCAAACAGGTGGCTTCGGGCCGCTTCGGTGTGACCGCCGAATACCTGAACCAGTGTGAAGAGCTGGAGATCAAGGTCGCCCAGGGCGCGAAACCCGGTGAGGGTGGTCAGTTGCCGGGCATGAAGGTTACCGACCTGATCGCGCGTCTGCGGCATTCGACCAAGGGCGTGACGCTGATTTCGCCGCCGCCGCACCACGACATCTACTCGATCGAAGACCTGGCGCAGCTGATCTACGACCTGAAGCAGATCAACCCGCGCTGCAAGGTGACGGTCAAACTGGTGGCGTCTTCGGGTGTTGGCACGATTGCTGCCGGTGTGGCAAAAGCCAAGGCGGACGTGATCCTGATCTCGGGCCACAACGGCGGCACTGGTGCATCGCCCGCGACCAGCATCAAATACGCCGGATTGCCGTGGGAGATGGGCCTGACCGAAGCACATCAGGTTCTCGCGATGAACAACCTGCGGGATCGCATCACGCTGCGGACCGATGGTGGGCTTCGCACAGGCCGTGACATCGTCATGGCAGCGATGATGGGGGCCGAGGAATACGGCATCGGCACCGCTGCGCTGATCGCAATGGGCTGTATCATGGTGCGTCAGTGCCAGTCCAACACCTGCCCGGTCGGCGTGTGTACGCAGGACGAATCCCTGCGCGCCAAGTTTACCGGTAACGCAGACAAGGTGGTGAATCTGATCACCTTCTACGCACAGGAAGTGCGGGAGGTTCTGGCCAGCCTCGGTGCGCGTTCGGTGGATGAGATCATCGGTCGCGCGGATTTGCTGGCGCAGGTCAGCCGTGGTTCGGCGCATCTGGACGATCTGGACCTCAACCCTCTGCTGATCACGGTCGATGGTGCGCATAACATCGTCTACAACCGTGACAAGGATCGGAACGCGGTACCGGATACTCTGGATGCCGAGATTGTCCGCGACGCGGCACGGTTCCTGAAAGACGGCGAAAAGATGCAGCTGTCCTATGCGATCCAGAACACGCATCGCACCGTGGGTACTCGCGTTTCCAGCCACATCGTGCAGAATTTTGGTATGCGGAACACCTTCCAGGACGATCATCTGCACGTGAAACTGCAGGGTTCGGCCGGTCAGTCGCTGGGGGCCTTTGCAGCTCCGGGCCTGAAGCTGGAGGTGTCGGGCGATGCCAACGACTATGTCGGCAAAGGCTTGTCCGGTGGCACCATTGTGGTGCGACCGCCGCAGGTCAGCCCGCTCAAGGCGGACGACAACACCATCATCGGCAATACGGTGCTGTATGGTGCCACCGATGGTCACTTGTTTGCTGCTGGCCGTGCGGGTGAACGTTTCGCCGTAAGAAACTCGGGCGCCAAGGTGGTGATCGAAGGCTGTGGCTCGAACGGGTGTGAATACATGACTGGTGGCGTTGCGGTGATCCTTGGTGATATCGGCGCGAACTTTGGTGCGGGGATGACGGGGGGCATGGCCTACCTTTACGACCCGGAAGGCAAGGCAGAGCTGCTGATGAACCTGGAGACACTAGTCACCTGCCCGGTCACCGTTGATCACTGGGAAGATCAGCTGAAGTCTTTGATCGAGCGTCATGTCGCAGAAACCAACAGCCGCAAGGCCATTGATATTCTGCAGCATTGGGAGGTCGAAAAGACCAACTTCCTGCAGGTTTGCCCCAAAGAGATGCTGAACAAGCTGGCTCACCCACTTAGCCTGGAGGCGACGGCTGTTCCGGCGGAATAGGTTTGACGAACAGTTGAAAATCAGAGCCCCGCGTGTCGCTTGCGACGTGCGGGGTTTTGCTGTTTGGCAACAATTTCACCTGATTCATTGCGTATTTGCAGAAAAAACGCCTAGCATTGGTCAAAGTTTCTTCAGGAATTGACACAATACTGAGGCTTGGTTTGGTACGCGTAGTGGAGCAGTTCGATGCCGACAACTTACTTTGATCAGTTCTTTGCAATGGACCCGGCGAACCCGCCCCCCGCAGGAACTTTGCTGACCGTCGAGAACTACAATCTTGTCGATCAGAACGACGATGGTGAGATTGAGGCTCCTGGCGGCGACACAGTAAACGGTCAGGATGTAACCTCTTCGTGGCCCGGCGATACAGTTGTTATAAACGTCCCCGGAACTGGCCCGGTGACCTATACCGGCATCACCTTCTACCTAGCTGACGGGACGCGGGTATTTACCCCAACCGACGGCAAGGTCCTTGAGGAAGGGACACTTGTTTCAACTACATTCGTAAATACGCAAGGACCGTTGAATGTACCCGGCCAGCTTGGTCCACCATGTTTTACACCGGGCACCATGATCGAAACGCCAGAAGGACCGCGCGCAGTTGAAGATCTGAAGCCGGGTGATCTGGTCAATACTATGGACAATGGCCCACAACCCTTACTCTGGGTTGGTCGTACCACGGTGGCCGCCACCGGGGACACGGCGCCGATCCGGTTTGAGGCCGGTGTTTTGGAGTTGGATCGCGAGACCCTGGTGTCACCCCAACATCGGATGCTGATTGCTGACTGGCGGGCACCATATCTGTTTGGACATACAGAGGTTCTGATCGCAGCACACTCTCTGGTCAACGGCGATACCGTAACGCGGGTCGAAGGTGGAGAAATAGATTACATCCACCTTTTGTTCGGTCAGCATGAAATTGTGACAGCAAACGGTGCAAAAAGCGAAAGCTACTATCCCGGACATGCAGTCTCGCAATCCGAACGCGAGACACAGGCTGAAATTCTGGCATTGTTTCCTGAACTTACCAGCCGCGAGCTGCATGCTCAGAAGACCGTACGCCCGGTGGTTCGCCCACGCGATGGTCGGCTCATCGCGATATAGACCGTTTCAAATAACGGTAGCGCAGCGTATAGCGAGGTATGGCAAAGCAAGCAGTCCGCAAATCAGGCGGTAAGAAAAACAAGGCAACCAAAGCCAAAAATCAGCCCTCACTCTTCGCCCGGATCAGGCGATGGGTGGTACGAGGTGGATTGGGGTTGGCCGCATTATTTGTAGCCCTTGTTCTGATCTATTCGGTTGTGAACCCTCCGGTCACCCATACAATCTGGTCTGAATGGCGCAGGTTGGGACGTGTTGACCGGGAATGGGTTCCGATTGAAGAGATTTCGCCCATTATGGCGCGCTCAGCCGTGGCTGCAGAAGATGCAAATTTCTGCCTTCATTGGGGATTTGATGTGGAAGCGATCCGCGATGCGCTTGAGGATGGCGGATCACGTGGCGCATCAACCATCACCCAGCAAGTGGTCAAGAACGTCTTCCTTTGGCAGGGCCGCAGCTGGGTCCGCAAGGCGCTGGAAACGTCGATGACACCTGTTGTCGAGATATTCTGGAGCAAGCAGAGGATTCTTGAGGTATATCTGAACGTCGCTGAAACCGGTCAAGGAGTCTTTGGGGTCGAAGCGGCGGCACAACGTTACTACGGTGTCAGCGCCGCCAAGCTGTCGCCGGTACAGGCTGCCCGACTGGCGGCTATCCTGCCCTCTCCCCGCAACAGGTCGGTTACAGACCCTTCGGTTCGGACACGTCGCCGGGCGGCTTCGATCCTTGATGGGGCGGCTACCATCCGCGCAGATGGTCGCGCAGATTGTTTCGAGGATTGAAACCACTACCCTGCCAAGGCTAAAGCTTGGAAGTATTCACTGGTTCGATTGGAAGTCCATGGCGCGTTTGTTTCACGTTCCCCTGTCCCCCTACTGTCGAAAGGTCCGCCTGTCGCTGGCGGAAAAGAAGATCGAAGTCGAACTGGTCGAAGAACGATATTGGGAACAGGATCCGGATTTTCTTCGGCGTAATCCAGCGGGCAAGGTACCAGTGCTGCGGCTGGACGGATTGGTGTTGGCCGAAAGCGCTGCGATCTGTGAATACATCGAAGAAACCCGGCCTGAACCGCCTCTGATGCCCAAAAAGCCCGAGGCCCGTTACGAAGTCCGGCGCATTGTTGGCTGGTTCGATGACAAGTTTCACCACGAAGTGACTTCGAAACTTCTTTATGAGCGCGTGAACAAGAAGGTGACAGGTCAGGGGTATCCGGACAGTAAAAACGTCAAAGAAGGTGCGCGGGCGATCAAGTATCACCTGGACTACATGACCTGGTTGCTGGATCACCGCCGCTGGCTGGCGGGGGATCAGATGACATTGGCTGATTTTGCCGCTGCTGCGCATTTGTCAGCTTTAGACTACATCTCGGACGTGGACTGGAACCGCAGTCAGGTGGTCAAGGATTGGTATGCAAAGATCAAATCCAGACCGGCCTTCCGCTCGATCCTCGCGGATCAGGTCCCGGGTTTCCGGCCACCAGCCCATTACGCCGATCTGGATTTCTGATATCCAGAATAAGGGGTGGGACGCATCGCACCCCAAAGGCACAGGGAACGGCTCGGCTCAATAACGATGACTCAAACACTCAAAGAGCGGTTGATATCGCAAGCTCTTTCCGAAGGGTTTGTATCCTGTCGCATCTGCCGACCGTGGGACATTCCCGAAGTTCCGGCTCGGCTGGACGCCTTTCTGCAAGCCGGATATCACGGTCAGATGGGGTGGATGGCAGAACGCACCCATTGGCGGGGCGATCCGTCCGCTTTGTGGCCCGAGGCTCGCTCGGTCATCATGCTGGCCGAAAGCTACACGCCCGATCATGATCCGACCGAAGTTCTGAACCACCCGGACCGGGGTGCAATCTCGGTTTACGCGCAGAACAAGGATTACCACGATCTCGTCAAGAAACGGCTTAAACGCCTTGCACGCTGGCTGATTGCCGAGGCCGGCGGAGAAGTGAAGGTATTTGTCGATACCGCGCCAGTTCCTGAAAAAGCACTGGGCCATGCAGCCGGGCTTGGATGGCAAGGCAAACACACCAATCTGGTCAGTCGGGATTGGGGTAATTGGTCCTTCATAGGGTCTGTTTTTACCACCATTGAACTACCGGCTGACCCAGCCGAAGTGGACCATTGCGGATCCTGCCGAGCCTGTCTGGACAGCTGTCCGACCGATGCGTTTCCCGCCCCCTATCAACTGGATGCACGTCGCTGCATTTCGTACCTCACGATTGAACACAAAGGGCCTGTAGACGAAGAGCTGCGGCAGAAACTGGGCAACCGCATCTACGGCTGCGATGATTGCCTGGCGGCCTGCCCCTGGAACAAGTTTGCGGTGGCAGCAAGCGACATACGCTATGCGGCGCGCGAGGACCTCAAGGCACCAAAGCTGGCCGAGCTTGTTGCGTTGGACGACGCAGGATTTCGCCAGAAATTCTCTGGCTCACCGATCAAGCGGATTGGTCGGGATCGCTTTGTGCGCAATGTTCTCTATGCCATCGGAAACTCTGGCGCAGCATCGCTGCGGTCTGCAGCACAGGCATTGATTCATGATCCTGATGCCACCGTCGCTGATGCGGCACGATGGGCGGTGAAGCGATTGTCATAAGTGCCGCAAACAGGCTGGACGCGTCGTTTCAATTCGCTACACCCGTCACCAGCGAACAATAAGGAGGACCCGATGGCCTTGGCTTTGGGTGTCGATACGGGCGGAACCTATACTGATGCGGTGTTGATCCGGGATGAGAAAGAGGTCATCGCCTCGGCCAAATCCCTGACCACTCGCGCAGATTTGGCGATTGGTGTGGGCAAGGCAATCTCGGCCGTTCTGGACGAGGCGCAGGTGTCACCGGATCAGATCTCTCTTGCCTCGTTGTCGACAACGCTTGCAACCAACGCGCTGGTTGAAGGGCAAGGTGGCCGTGTCGCTCTGATCTATATAGGCTTTCGGGAAAGCGATCTGGAAAAGCATGGGTTGAAGGATGCCTTGAAAGGTGACCCTGCGTTGGTGATTTCGGGCGGCCACAGCCATGCCGGAGGCGAGGTTGCACCGCTGGACATCCAAGCGCTTGAAGCATTTCTTGACTCTCACAAAGGCATTTCGGGCTTTGCCGTCGCAGCACAATTCGCCACGCGTAACCCAGCACACGAGTTGAAAGTTGGGCAGGTCATTACCGAAAAGACGGGCGCACCTGTCACCTGCTCACATCAGTTGTCAGCCAAGCTGAACGGTCCGAAACGGGCAGTAACAGCAGTGCTGAACGCCCGTTTGATCGGAATGATTGACCGGTTGATCGGGCGTGCTCAGGACCGATTGCGCGAACTCGACATCCACGCCCCGATGATGGTCGTGCGTGGTGATGGTGCCTTGATGAGCGCAGAACAGGCCCGCGAACGGCCGATCGAAACAATCCTCAGCGGACCTGCTGCCTCGATCGTGGGTGCGCGCTGGCTGACCGGGGCCGAAAACGCTTTGGTCTCGGATATCGGCGGCACGACGACGGATGTGGCGTTGATCCGCGATGGCAAGCCAGCGATCGATCCAGCCGGTGCGCAAGTTGGTGGGTTCCGAACCATGGTCGAGGCCGTTGCAATGCGAACCCATGGTCTTGGCGGGGACAGTCAGGTGCATGTCGTGACCGAAGGCCTGGGCGGCGGTGTGTTTCTTGGACCAAGACGTGTCTTGCCAGTTTCACTGATCGCAGCAGAAGCGCAAGAAATCGTCCATGCGGTTCTGGATGAACAACTACGGGCCACGACGGTCGGAGAGCATGACACACGTTTTGCCCGCCGCGTTCCGGGTATCCGCGCGGATGGTGTTGGTGAACGCGAAGAGGCTCTGCTGGATCGGCTTGGCGACACGGTATTGCCCCTGTCTTCACTACTGCGAACCCGGATGGAAAACGGTGCGCTGAACCGTCTGGTGGACCGCGGCGTTGTGCAGGTATCTGGCATTACTCCATCAGATGCCAGCCATGTACTTGGCAGGCTTACGGATTGGGACGGCGAGGCTGCCTGTAAAGCGTTGGAGCTGATCGCGCGCAGGCGGGTCGGGTCAGGTGACCTTTTGGCAAAATCCCCCGAAGCGCTAGCCCAGATGATCATTGATCAACTGACGGAACAAACAGCTTTGACCTTGTTAGAGACTGCTTTCGCAGAAGAAACCGATGGATTGGGTCTACCTGCGCAGGATCTGGCGCGGCATGTTCTGACGCAGCGGGGATTGTCTCGGCACCGGGGTTTGATGGCGCTGGATGCAGCGCTGAATGTGGATGTAGTCGGGCTGGGCGCTTCGGCCCCCAGCTATTATCCTGCAGTTGGTGAGCGACTGCATTGCGCGATGGTCCTGCCAGAACATGCTGGCGTCGCCAATGCCATTGGTGCAGTGGTTGGTCGCCTTACATTGCGGCGTGCCGGTACGGTAACGTCACCTTCAGAAGGGCTCTTTCGCGTGCATCTCGAGGATGGGCCACAGGATTTCTCAGAACCGGATGCGGCACTAGGCCTGTTGGAATCGGTTCTACGGGATGAAACCGAAAAATCAGTACGCGAAGCTGGAGCTGAAGACATTCGGGTGATCATAGATCGCGACATTCGCACTGCGCAGGTCGAAGGCAGAGATGTGTTTGTCGAGGCGCTCGTGACCGTCGAGGCCAGTGGCCGACCAAGGGTTGCCGTGGGCTAGCCTCCTCCGCGAACGGAGGAGGCAGGTCTGTTATTCTGCGGCGTCGGTGCGCTTTGGCAGCACCCAGTCCTGACGCGGGAAGTGGCAGGTATACCCGTTTGGGATACGCTCCAGATAGTCCTGATGCTCGGGCTCAGCTTCCCAGAAATCACCAACAGGTTCCACCTCAGTCACGACTTTTCCGGGCCATATTCCGCTGGCATCCACATCGGCAATTGTGTCCACTGCAACCTGTTTCTGCGCTTCATCGACGTAATAGATGGCAGAACGATAGCTCATCCCGATGTCATTGCCCTGACGGTTCACTGTGGTCGGGTCGTGAATCTGAAAGAAGAATTCCAGCAACTCGCGATAGGTAATCCTGGTGGGATCAAACCAGATTTCAATCCCTTCTGCGTGGGTGCCATGGTTGCGATAGGTCGCGTTTGGAACGTCTCCGCCAGTGTATCCGACACGGGTGCGGGAAACGCCGGGCAGCTTGCGGATCAGATCCTGCATGCCCCAGAAACAGCCCCCGGCAAGAACAGCGCGTTGCTCGGTCATTGGATTTCCTCCACATGGATCAGGAATTCGCCGTAACCTTCGGTTTCCATATCGTCACGATGGATAAACCGAAGCGCGGCAGAGTTTATGCAATAGCGCAGCCCGCCATGCTCGCGCGGACCGTCCGGAAACACATGGCCCAGATGGCTGTCGCCATGTTTCGAACGTACCTCGGTGCGGATCATGCCCAGAGTGCGATCTTCGAGCTCTTCGACATGCTCGTGGATGATTGGCTTGGTAAAGCTGGGCCAGCCACAGCCGGATTCGTACTTGTGGGTCGAGGCAAACAGCGGCTCACCCGAGACGATATCGACATAGATACCTGGCTCTTTGTTGTTCAGGTGTTTTCCAGTACCCGGCCGTTCGGTACCGCTACGCTGAGTCACGTGAAACTCTTCGGGAGAGAGGGCGGCGATGGCCTCGGGGTCTTTGGTGTAACGAGTCATGGCTCCTCCGGTGTTGTCTTTCGTGATGCACTATTTGGGCACATCATAGAGGAAATCAAAGCCATATTTCAGATGCCTCGCGCGCTCGTGCATTGGATCAGGCGGTTTTAACCTCGGGTTGGCGCGACAACTGAACGGCCAGAATACCAATTGTCGTCACAAGCACACCGATCACATCAAGCGCACCAAGCCTTTCACCCAACAAGATGGCGGCAATGGCAACGCCAAACACAGGATTTAGAAAATGGAATGTCGCGGCCCGGGTGGCACCGATGCGGTTCAAAAGCAAGAACCAGATCAATGTCGCCAGCAGGCCGGGGAACAGGGTTGTATAGGTGAAAGCCAATGCAAAGGGCACGGTCAGGTGAATATAGATGGTTTCAAACAGCGGTGCAGCAACGAAGAGAATAGCTGAACCCACAAGCATCTGCAGTCCGACAACCATCATGAAGTTGCCCCCCGAGGTGGCACCCCGAACCGCCAGCGTTGCCAGCGTGAGCGCCAAAGCACCCAAACCGCAGAGCATGACACCGAACATATCAATGCCAGCGCTGATCCGGCTGCTCATGATCAGGGCGACACCGGCAAAGCCGGCGAGCAGGCCGATGACGCCCAAGGGACGGAGTTTTTCGCCAAACAACAGCCATCCCGCCAAAGCGACCAGCAACGGCATCGTCGACGCAATGATGGCGGCGACCGATGCCTCGACAGTTTGCATCGCATAAAAATTCAGACCCAAATAAAGGGCATTCTGGCAAATTCCGAATAGGAACGTAGCGTACCACTGAGATCTGGTGAGCCTCCAGCTCTGCCCCATCGCCCTGGCAATCGTGACGCCGATCACACCGGAAATCAGAAAGCGAAGCGCCAACGAAAACAGAGGCGAGGCATCGGAAACTATGATCCGTGCAGATGTAAAGGCGGATGACCAGATGAAGGCAAATATCAGCCCCATGGCTATGGCGCGCAGGTCCATCACGATCCCCTTTTCAAATCGGCAGGACTGTTTCCGATTTTGCAAAAAGCTTCAAGCGCGAGGTCATCACTTCGTCAAAAAAGACACATGCGCCATACAAGAAAGTCATTACGCATGTTTTTATTGATTGACTGGCCAATTAAAGATATCCGCTGCCCGATCTGACACATCAAGGGAGGTTTGTCGGTGCTTCTGGAATACATCCTGTCTTTTGGCGTCCTGTTGGCATTGGGCCTGGTCGCTTTCTTCGTCGTGAAATGGTGGAATCTACGCTGCGTTGGTGTAACGCCCGTCCATCTGTTCACATTCATTGCGATCCTGTTCACATCCGGCTTGGACGTTGGCCTGATCATGTTCCCGCTGACCGAGTTCGGCGGCTATGCCGAAGAACCGGCTTACGCATTCGCCAACCCCTTGGCGATCGAGTTCGGTTTCTGGGGCTTTTTGATCTGGGCGTTCTACTTCCTGACCGCGTTCTACTTCTGCGTCATCGAACCACGTGTGAAGTTCTTTGAGATCCCGCTGGTCAAGTTGATCAACAACGTGGTGATCATCGGCACCTGCGCCTTCACCGCCAGCCTGTTCCTGATCTACCTGCCTGGCTACCTGCCCGAGGTCGGAGACGGTGAATCCGTTGTCACCACTTTCTACATCATCGTGTTCGTGGTCATTCTGGCGGCGGCCTATTCGTCGACAGACCTGAAATACGTGCGCATCCTGTCGGTGGGCTCTACCTTCCTGTTCCTTGCTCTGATTCTGGGCATGTGGGCTGCGGCTGGTATGGGTCTGACCGGATTTGCAGAAACGGGCGGCAATATCAGCGCGTACTTCGCAAACCTGCATAAGTTTGTCCTGCCGCTGACCGACTATCATGCCTTCTATCTGTTCTGGTGGTTTGCATGGTCGATCATGATCGGCCAGTTCACCTCGCGTTTTGTCGGCGGCCTGAAAACATGGCAACTGCTGGCCGCGTTGTTGATCTTCCCATCGATCCCGCTGGCGATCTGGTTCACCGTTCTCTACTACTATCACCTGAACGGCATCAGCACTGCAGGCATCACCAACATCGCGATGGTGATCGTGGGCGTGACCTTTGTGATCAACTCGCTGGACTCGCTTATCCGCCTGTACACCGACAACCTGAACATGACAGTCGAACGGTTCGGCAAGGCGGTATATGTCGCAGGAAACGTTGTTCTGCTGTTTGTCCTGACCCTGTTGTTCCAGAGCCAGTGGCTACAAATCCAGTGGATCGGCGCGGTTGTGGTTGGCCTGTATCTGGCCTGCGTTGTCTACATCCTGATTGCCAAGCGCAAAGAGGTGCTGAGCATCGACTCCATGCCCGAAGGGCGCGATCTGGATTTCCACAAGGTTGAAACGGTTCACTAAGCCGGAGACAAAAACACGACAGGCAACTTCTGCCTTGAACAAATCAAACCCCGCAGCGCGTGCTGCGGGGTTTTTTTATGCCTTGGGCAAGACACCGTGCAAAATTCAGATATTGTGATGGGAATTACTCTTTTGAAATCGAATACCATTGCCACCCAACTGTCTGAGGAAACTCGATTATGAAAGATATCGGCCGTCGGCGATTTGTGAGAACTGGATTAGCTTCTGCTGCAGCACTGACACCATTGAGACATGCTTTGGCAGAAACTGGGTCATTGCAGGATATTGGTGGATCAATTGTCTCGGCACCTCAGGCGACGATCTACACTGCGCGCGAAATCATCACTCTCAATGATGCAAGGCCAACCGCCGAGGCGGTTGCAGTGGTTGGCGATAGAATCCTCTGGGCCGGAACGCTGGAAGATGTGCAGCGTGTTTTAGGCGACCAGCCCTACGAAATCGATACGACCTTTGCCAATCACGTGATCGTACCCGGCTTTATTGCACAGCATGACCATCCTGTACTTGCCGCGCTTACGATGTCATCTGAAATCCTGGCAATCGAGGATTGGGTCCTGCCGAGCGGAACTGTTCCTCGCGTTAAAGACAAACAGGATTTCATGGCACGT
Source organism: Ruegeria sp. CH6 (assembly GCF_056537005.1). Taxonomy (NCBI): domain Bacteria; kingdom Pseudomonadati; phylum Pseudomonadota; class Alphaproteobacteria; order Rhodobacterales; family Roseobacteraceae; genus Ruegeria; species Ruegeria sp. CH6. The sequence goes on from NZ_JBQFQS010000013.1 coordinate 92,440, forward strand.
CTGACCAAGGCCGAAGTCGAGAAGTCAGATCCGGATGAGCCTCTGCTCAGCTGGGGCTATCACCCCGCCTTCTATGGCCCACTAACACGTGCCGATCTCGACACAATCAGCAAAACACGACCAATTCTTGTTTGGGCGCGCTCTTGTCACGAGATGGTACTGAATTCGGCGGCAATGGAGCGCGGCGGTGTTACCCGGGACAAGTTCGAAACGTTCAGCCCGTCAGCAAAAGAGCAAAGCAATTTTGAAGAAGCGCGGTTTTGGGAACAGGGCCTGTTCGGAGTTTTGCCTAACATCGCGAATATGGTCGCAACCCCCGAACGCCTGCGTTCCGGTCTGGAAATCACGCGCGACTATATGCACGCCAAAGGCATTACCTTCGGCAATGAGCCGGGCGGGATTCTGTCTAAACCGGTTCAGGACGGCGTCAACGAAGTTTTCTCGAACCCGGATATGCCATTTCGCTGGTCATTTATCGTGGATGCAAAGTCGATGGTCGCGACCTATTCGGATGATGCGCAAGTCATTGCTGAAACCGAAAAGCTGGCCTCTTGGTATGGTGGCATGACAAGTCTTGCGCCAAAGCAGGCAAAGCTTTTTGCAGATGGCGCAATTTATTCGCTGCTGATGCAGGTACGTGATCCCTATCTGGATGGTCATGATGGCGAATGGATGATGGACCGCGATCTGTTTGAGCGCGCATTCCGCGTTTACTGGGATGCAGGATATCAAATCCATATTCACGTCAATGGCGACGCCGGGCTTGATCGGGTTCTTGATACGCTCGAGGCCAATCTGCGCCGCAACCCGCGATATGATCACCGCACCGTTCTGGTGCATTTTGCGGTCAGCGCCCCGGATCAGGTCGAGCGGATTCGCGCGCTTGGCGCTATCGTCAGCGGAAATCCCTACTATGTGACGGCTCTGGCAGATCAGTACTCGAAAGTTGGTCTTGGTCCGCAACGCGCGGATTCGATGGTTCGCCTGGGTGACTTGTCGCTCGCTGGTATCCCCTGGTCACTGCATTCAGATATGCCAATGGCACCCGCTGATCCCCTGTTTCTGATGTGGTGTGCGGTCAATCGGATAACTTCTTCCGGTCGCACTGCTGGCGCGGATCAGAGAGTACCGGCCGAGATGGCGCTTCGCGGGGTTACGATTGAGGCGGCTCAGGCCCTCAGGATGAGTGATGAGATCGGGAGCATCGAACCGGGCAAACGGGCCAACCTGACTATTCTGGATGAAAACCCCCTGAGCGTAGACCCGACATCTATCCGCGACATAAATGTCTGGGGCACAGTTATGGAAGGGCGGGTTTTACCGGTTGGTGAGGCTGAGCGAAAAGCCTCGCTTTCACCATCTCAGAATCCGAAGCCCCCGGCAGACGAAGAGATCAATCGCGCGATGCTGAACCACGCGCTTAAGGTTGTTCATACCCATCTCTAAGCGGCCCACCGGCGCCTTGGATCCGGGTAGATGAGTTCCATCAAAGAAAAAGGGCCGCGAAATCGCGACCCTTCTATTGAAGTTGTGAAGGCTGTGATTAGCCGTTCACGCTGTCCTTCAGTGCTTTTGCGATGGTCATTTTCACAACCTTGTCGGCTTCTTTGGTGAAGGTTTCACCAGTGGCCGGGTTGCGGACCTGACGCTCGGGGCGCTCACGGCAGTAGATTTTGCCGACGCCGGGCAGGGTCACTGCACCACCGGCGGAAACTTCGCGGGTGATCAGGCCGGTTACAGCCTCAAGTGCCGCGTTTGCGGATTTCTTGTCGGTTCCCATTTCCTCAGCGAGAGCAGCAACCAGCTGAGTTTTAGTCATAGGCTTTGCCATTTCTTGGTCTCCTTAACGTGCCCGATCTCTTGGGCCTCACCGCGTAACTGTAACGGGATATTGTATGTGAACACAACGAATAGTAGCGCCAAAACCCCCAAAAATATGGGGATTTCGTTGCTTTTTTGCTTCAGAGGAAGGCCGTTTCGTCGAAAGAACGCAATTTCCGGCTGTGCAGACGCTCCAGAGGCATCCCGCGGAGGTGTTCCATGGCCCGTATTCCGATCGCCAAATGGCGGCTGACCTGCGTGGTATAGAACGACGAAGCCATGCCGGGAAGCTTTAGTTCACCATGCAAAGGCTTGTCTGACACGCACAACAATGTGCCGTAAGGCACCCTGAAACGATACCCATTTGCGGCGATGGTGGCGCTTTCCATATCCAACGCGATTGCGCGCGATTGGCTAAGCCGTTGCACGGGTCCCGACTGATCACGAAGCTCCCAATTTCGGTTATCGACCGAAGCCACAGTGCCGGTTCGCATGATCCGCTTGAGCTCATAACCTTCAAGCTCGGTCACTTCGGCCACGGCCTGTTCAAGTGCAACCTGCACTTCGGCCAGTGGCGGGATCGGAACCCAGACCGGCAGATCATCGTCCAACACCTTGTCTTCGCGCAGATAGGCATGGGCCAGTACGAAATCGCCCAAAGCCTGCGTATTTCGCAGCCCAGCGCAGTGGCCAACCATCAGCCATGCGTGCGGACGCAGAACCGCAATATGGTCGGTTGCCGTTTTGGCGTTTGACGGACCAACACCAATATTGACGAGCGTGATGCCGGACCCATCCTCGCGCTTCAAGTGATAGGTCGGCATCTGCGGCAGTTTCAGCGGTTGTTCGATTGCAGCCTTCGGATCGCTGATCTCGACATTTCCTGTGGACACAAAGCTGGTGTAGCCGCTATCCGGATCAGCCAGCTGTTCACGCGCATAGTTTTCGAATTCCGAGACGTAGAACTGGTAGTTGGTGAACAACACATGGTTCTGGAAATGGCTTGGATCCGTGGCCGTATAATGCGCGAGGCGCGCCAGCGAATAGTCGATACGCTGAGCAGTAAACAGCGCAAGAGGGCCGACATCGTTCTCCAGCTCATAGACGCCGTTGACGATATCATCATTGGTGGTCGTCAGATCCGGAACGTCGAAAACATCCCGCAACGTGAACCCTGCGGCGCCCTGATGCGGTACAACCAGATCCGGATTGTTCGCGACTGCGAAATGTACCGGAATCGGCGTATCCGAAAGGCCGATTGTGACCGGCTGATTGTGGTTCTTAATCAGCAGAGCGATCTGTTGTGTCAGATAGGAACGGAACAAATCCGGCCGCGTCACCGTCGTCGCGTGTGTCCCCGGCTCCGAAACGTGACCAAAGCTCAGACGGCTGTCGACATGGGCATAGGACGCGGTTCTGATGCGAATTTCCGGGTAATAGGCTCTGAATCGCTCGGTCGGCGTATCACCCGACATTGAGTCAGAGAACTTGTCGCACAAAAATGTCGTTGCCTGCTCGTACAGTTCTTCAAGTCGGGCAACAGCGGCCGACGCATCGGTGAATTGTTCTGGTTTGGGTGCTTTTGGTTCTATTATTGTTGTCATGCAAGTGGTTCCAGAAGATCTATCTTTTCGAAGGTGCGCACATCCACCAGGCCCAGGTCGGAAATCCTCAATTCCGGGATCACGACAAGAGCAAGCAGGGAGTGCTGCATATAAGCGTTGTTGAGCTGACAGCCGCAGGCCTCCATCGCCTCGACCATCTTTTCTGCGTTTGCGGCCACCTCGGCCGCCGGATTGTCGGACATCAGACCGGCAATCGGCAATTCGACCAATGCCAGTTCTTCTCCATCTCGGAAGATGGTGATGCCGCCACCCACTTCGGCCAGCCGGTTTGCGGCCAGCGCCATTTGCTCGCGGTCAGTACCTACGACAATCATGTGGTGGCTGTCATGGGCTACGGTTGACGCCATCGCCATGCGGCCCTGATAGCCAAAGCCCGAAACAAAAGCGTTCGTTACACCTCCGGTACCCCGGTGCCGTTCAACCAGCGCAATCTGGCAGACATCACCTTCACCTTCTACCAGCCCACCGATGATGGGCAGTTCGGCTTTCAGCGCTTTGGTCGGGGCCTGGTTTTCCACCACACCGATTACGTTGGCCTGAACCCGGTTCGCTCCGGCCGGTGCTTCGATCTCAAAGTCTACAGCGCTGAGCTGATGTCCCAGATGTACAGTGTTTCGCGCCCGGTCAGGCCAGTCGTAATGGGGGCAATCGACTGTAATCGCGCCATTTTCAGCGACAACCTGGCCTCGTGCCACAACCGTCTCAATCGGCAGATCGGTCAGGTCAGACGTGATGATGATGTCTGCCCTGCGTCCGGGTGTGATCGAGCCGATTTCACGCTCCAACCCGAAATGAGAGGCCGTGTTGATCGTGGCCATCTGCAGTGCAATCAAAGGATCGCAACCACAGGCGATGGCATGCCGCACGACGCGGTTCATATGCCCTTCGTTCACCAACGTGCCCGAGTGGCAATCATCCGTACACAGGATAAAGTTCCGCGGATCCAGACCTTTTTCCGTGACCGCAGTGATCTGGCTTTCCACGTCATACCAGGCCGAACCCAGCCGCATCATCGAACGCATACCCTGACGCACACGCGCAATGGCATCGGCCTCACACGTACCCTCATGATCATCAGCCGGCCCGCCAGCCACATATGCTGCAAAATCAGACCCTAAATCAGGGGAAGCGTAATGTCCGCCTACCGTTTTTCCTGCGCGCTGCGTGGCTGCGATCTCGGCCAGCATCTTTGGATCGCCATTTATCACGCCGGGGAAATTCATCATCTCCCCCAAGCCGATAATTCCTGGCCAGTTCATCGCCTCTGATACATCTTCAGGCGTGATTTCATAGCCTGTCGTCTCCAGCCCTGGTGCCGAAGGTGCACAGGACGGCATCTGAGTGAAGATATTCACCGGCTGCAACAGCGCCTCATCATGCATCATGCGTACGCCATCTAGGCCCAGCACATTGGCAATCTCATGGGGATCGGTGAACATCGAGGTCGTCCCATGCGGGATCACCGCGCGTGTAAATTCAGCGGGCGTCAGCATTCCGGATTCGATATGCATGTGTGCGTCACACAAGCCCGGGATTAGATAGCGCCCGCGCGCTTCGATGATTTGGGTATCAGGACCAATGCAGTGCGAGGCGTCAGGCCCGACAAAGGCAACACGCCCTTCGGCAATGGCAACAGAATGGCCGGGCAAGGTCTCACGGCTGTGAACATTGACCCAGATACCATCGCGAATAATCATGTCCGCAGGTTCGCGCCCGGCGGCAACGGCAATCAAACGAGGGGCGACATCGGGCCAGCTTGGGAAAGGTGTGTATTCCATGGCCCAACTTTCCCTAATGCGCAGGAAGGTTCAACCCCTGCTCTTTGCGTATCATGAAACCGTCACGAAAGGCAGCATAAGAGGGTCATATGGATATCGTCATTCACCACAACCCCGCCTGTGGCACGTCCCGTAACGTACTGCAGATCATACGTGACGCCGGATACGATCCGGTGGTCATCGAATATCTGGAAACCGGCTGGACCCGGCCACAACTCCTGGCGTTGTTCGCCGCCGCCGGACTGACACCTCCTCAGGCGCTTCGGACCACTAAGTCACCCGCTGAGGAACTGGGTCTGCTGGATGATGAGGTGACAGACGATCAATTGCTGGATGCCATGATGGAACATCCGGTTCTGGTCAATCGACCAATCGTGGCATGCCGCAATGGGGTCAGACTATGCAGACCATCAGGCGCTGTTCTTGACCTACTCGACACATGGCCAAAGGCACCATGGCTTAAAGAGGACGGAACGACCCTGATTGATGACAAGGGAAATCACGTGCCTGAATAGCTTGCTTTGCGATGCACTTGCTGCTCAATCTGCTCACATGGACTATGAAACGATAGATGCCGACAGTTTCGGGCGAGGCCTAAACGGGCTCGGGCTAAACCTGCTGGTCAGGGACGTGAAGGCAGAATGCACCTTTTTAGAGACTGTTTTTGGAATGAAAAGCCATCAGGTGACGGCTGATTTTGCGATCGTCACCTATTCCGGTCAGGTCTTTCAACTGCATTCTGATGGAACCTACCACTCCAATCCGTTGCTGAGCTTGCTGCCGGAAACACCGCCGCGCGGTGCGGGTATCGAAATCCGCTTGTACGATACAGATCCGGACGATGCCGTTACCCGCGCAGATCTTGCTGGCGCTACGGTACTACAGCCCCCCACAGACAAACCGCATGGCCTGCGAGAGGCATATATCCTTTGTGAAAACGGATATGCTTGGGTGCCTAGCCGCCCGAAAGTTACCGAATAAGGCCGACCTGACACAGCGCGTCAGTGCTGTCACGTCCAACCAGAGGAAATGCCGAAAGGGCATATACGATGGGGGGCTCACTGGTTAGATCAGAGAATCTGCTTCGATCTCGCTTCGGATCCAGTTGGCAAAAGCCACTGCACCTGGTGTCTCTTCGGCCTGTGGCGAAAGCAAAAGGTAGTAGGCCTCGGGCATCACAGCACGATGCTCGAACGGGGCGATCAGTCGACCTTCGTTGATCAAACCACGAACGATCGTGTCATGCGCCAGACACAACCCACCCCCAACCATCGCAACGGACAGGCTGACCATATAGGTGGTGGAATATGTGATTTGTGGGTTCGGCCAGTCCAACCCCTGCTCTTCCGCCCAGTTTCCCCAATTCGACAGCAGATTCGAGCAATCAAACAACGGCTGCTGATGCAGATTCTCCAGTGTGACGGGGTAGTCTGGCGCACAAACGGGATAATAGTGATCCGTTCGTAACAACTCCGTACGCACGGTATCCGAAGGGCGCAGGGAATAGCGTATCTCGACAGCCGCCCCTTCTGCCATCTCCTGCGGCTCCCAAAGCTCGGTAAAAATATTGAGATGTACATCCGGGTGCTGGACCCGAAAACCGGGCAAACGCGGTGCCAGCCAGTTGACGGCAAAGGTGATGTTGCTTTGCACCTGAACCGCATTTTGCCGGGCGCCGGTTACCGCCTGTGTACCCCGTACCAGGGTTCTAAAAGCGTCGCGTACAACAGGCAGATAAGTGATACCTGCCTCGGTCAGCTCCAATGCGCGGGGGCGCCTTAAAAACAAGGGCTGACCAAGGTATCCCTCCAGCGATTTGATCTGCTGGCTCACCGCGCTCTGAGTCATGTTCAGATCACGGGCCGCACCCGTGAAAGACAGATGGCGCGCAGCCGCTTCAAAGGTACGTAACCAACCCAGTGGAGGAAGCGGTTTCTGCATGTGCATAACTTTGCCATTAGTTCAGCTAATGGAATAGCTACGTTTTTTTCGTTGGTCAAATTTCGATGCCGGATGCACGATCTACAAAGCATGAAACTCAAGCCCGCTGCCACAGGAGTTGCCAGATGAGCGTCACCAACCTGCGTCCAAATATCGACCACTGGTCCGAGCGTGTAGACATGGCCGCCGCATTCCGCTGGACTGAGCGGCTGAATATGCACGAAGGCGTTGCAAATCACTTCAGCCTTGCCGTGAACGACGATGGTACGCAATTCCTGATGAACCCCAATCAGATGTACTTTTCGCGTATACGGGCCTCTGATCTGCTGTTTCTCGACGCGAAGGATCCCGATGTCATGAAGCAGCCCGGCGCGCCCGATCCCACGGCCTGGGGACTGCACGGCTCAATCCACCGACATTGCCCGCATGCGCGTTGTGTCATGCATGTGCATTCGATCTTTGCGACTGTTCTGGCCTCGCTGGCCGACAGCAATCTACCTCCGATCGATCAGAACACCGCCACGTTCTACAACCGTTACGTCGTGGACGAAGAGTTTGGTGGTCTGGCCTTTGAAAGCGAGGGTGAGCGTTGTGCATCGATGCTGTCCGATCCCAAGAAAAAGGTCATGATCATGGGCAACCATGGCGTTCTGGTCATCGGCAGCGACGTTGGAGATGCCTTTAACAGGCTCTACTATTTCGAACGCGCAGCCGAGACCTATATCCGTGCGCTTCAGACCGGGCAGCCGATGCGCGTTTTGTCGGACGAAATCGCGGAAAAAACCGCGCAGGAACTGGATGACTATCCCGGACAAGCCGAAGCACACCTGCGTGAGATTAAGGCCGTTCTGGATGCCGAAGGGTCAGACTACGCAAGCTGACCCCAGATCCGGTGTTTTTCAGTATTGAAGGGTACCCGCCATGTCGGACACCGCTCAGGACCCCGAAGTCGCCCGCTGGAACTATCGCCCTGATGGTCCGGTAGCTTTGAACCCTGTGTTCAGCTGGCCGCTGCGCCCTGCCGCGGTGCTTCAATGGTACAGCGGTGCGTGGCTACAGCTGACATCCCTGACTCTGTGCATGGCCCTTGCAATCGCAGCCTATGTCTTTTTCCTTCCGCCATTGGAAGCGATGCAGAGTTTTGCCCCCGGCTGGATGTTTCGGGTCTGGCTGCTGAACATGGTCCCCCAGATATTGGTGGCCGGAGGCCTGCATTGGTGGCTGTACATGCGCAAGGGGCAAGGCATTTACAAAAAGTTCGACCGGCGTGACCTGACCCGTGGAAACGGTACCTTCACCTTCCGCAATCAGGTCTGGGACAACATCTGGTGGACCCTTGGCAGCGCGATGACTGTCGCAACCGTGTATCAGTGGGTGATCTATTGGGCGATGGCCAATGGCTGGGCGCCTGTGATCGCTTGGGCAGAGGCGCCGGTGTGGTTTGTGATCTGGATGTTCTTCATTCCAATGTGGTCAGGCCTGCATTTCTATTGGGTGCACCGTCTTGAACATCATCCAAAGCTGTACAAGCACGTCCACGCCGTACACCACCGTAACGTCAATACAGGCCCATGGTCCGGCATTTCCAACCACTGGTTCGAAAACATGCTGTACTTCACGACCTACTTCATACATCTGATCGTGGCTTCCAACCCGCTGCACCTGCTGTTTCACGCTTATTTTCAGCAGATTAGCCCGGTCCTGTCTCATTCCGGTTTTGAAAAACTGAAAGCAGGTGATACCGAAGCTGCACGCGCCGGAGACTTCTTTCACCAGCTTCACCACCGGTATTTCGAGTGCAACTACGGCACCTCCGAAATCCCATTCGACAAGTGGTTTGGCACCTATCACGACGGCTCAGCCGAAGCGACGGTGCGAACCCGGGCGTTCAAGAAACAGATGTACACCTGACCGGATATATCGCCCCAAAATTCAGACAACACTTCGCAGAAGGAAGACACTGCCATGACTGACACGCGTCAGATGGAAGACATGAGTCGTGAGTGGAACTACCACCCTGAACTGCCGCTGGAGAATCCGTCGATCTTCCGATGGCCCCCCGAACCGGCTTTTCTGGGCAAATGGCTTGCCAAAAACTGGCTAACGCTGAGTGAGCGTGTCCTGATGGTGCTGGCGGCAATCGCGCTGTGGGCGTTTTTCTATCCCTCGCTGGAGACCGCAAAGACCTTTGCATTTGGATGGATCTTCCAGATCTGGGTGGTGAATTTCGCGATGATATTCCTCGTCGCAGGCGGTCTGCATTGGTATTTCTACATGCGTAAATCGCAGGGTAAAAAGCTGAAGTTCGAACGCCGCGAACAGGGTAAGAACAACAAGCTTTGGGATTTCAGCGATCAGGTGCTGGACAACATGTTCTGGTCTCTTGGGTCGGGCGTTCTGCAGTTGACCGGGTTTCAGGCCGTGACCATGTGGCTGATGGCCAACGGCTATGCGCCGACCATCACCTTTGCTGAAAATCCGGTCTGGTTCATCCTTTGGTTGATCCTGCTGCCCATGTGGTCGGCCTTTCATTTTTACTGGGTGCACCGTCTGCTGCATCAGCCGTTCCTCTATAAAAAGGTCCACAGCCTGCATCACCGAAACGTCAATATCGGCCCTTGGTCAGGTTTCTCGATGCATCCGGTCGAGCATTTCTTTTATCTCTCGACGCTGTGCATTCACTGGATCGTGCCGTCCCATCCGATCCATCTGTACTTTCACATCGTGTTTCAGGGTCCGGGCGCAGCGATGACCCATACCGGCTACGAAGACTTGCTAATCAAGGATAAAAAGCGGTTGGCGCTGGGTACGTTCTATCACCAGCTGCATCACCGGTATTATGAGTGCAACTACGGCAATCAGGAAATGCCATGGGACCGGTGGTTCGGCACCTTCCATGACGGATCACCCGAAGCCACGGCTGAAACACGTGCCCGGAAAAAGCGGATGTTTGGCTGAATACCTGCGTTCAGGACCGGGTTGTGCGAAGGGCGCGTGGCGTCACTCCGAACTCGGTCCTGAAGGCGCGGGTCAGCGCACTGGGATCCTCATACCCGGCGCGTAAGGCAATTTCTCCGATGCTCAAGTCGGTCTCGGCCACCAGCTTACGCGCCAGATTCAGACGCAATCGGCGATAGACCTGCGCTGGCCCAGCGCCCAATTCGGATTGCATCCGGACCGACAGGGCCTTTTGCGAACGACCCACCCGATGGGCGACTTCAGAAACGGGCAAAGGCGTCTCAAGATTCTCCTGCATCAGGGCCAGCGCCTTATTGACGTAACCGCTGGTCGCGCCTGCGCCTCCGGCATGAGACCGCGCTGAATCGCGCGTCATGAACAGTTGCGAGACCTCCAGGGCCAACGCCTGCCCCTGATCCCGCCCAATCAGATGCAGAACCAGATCAAAGGCCGCCATCGCGCCGGAACAAGTGATGCGGTTTCGGTCGATGACATAGCGTTCGCGCCGCGCATCGACCTCGGGGAACCTTTCGGTGAACCCAGTCAGCTCCTCCCAGTGGATTGTTGCGCGATGCCCATCCAATAACCCGGCCAGGGCCAGCAGCCAGCTACCGGTATCGAGGCCCGCCAGAACCCTGAAACGCTGGTCAGCAGATCGCAGGCCCGAGAGGGTACGCCAACCCCCATGCGCACGAAACCCATAGGATGGCATCACCATCAGCATGTCGCCGCTGGCGGTCTGCAGGGTCCCATGCGGCGCAACCTGCAGCCCGGATGACGAGGTCACCGGTCCGGTATCCAACGCGAGGAACTGCCAATCATACAATTTGCGCCCTGCCAATGTGTTTGCAGCCCGCAAAGGCTCGACCGAATTGGCCAGGCAATGGTTCGAGAATCCGTCGAACAGGAGGACTCCGATTTGCTGCGGTGCAGAGGGTGATTTAGTCCAATCTTGCATGATTAACGTCTATTTTCGCACGCTTCAAATTTCAAGCCACGTCAGGATACGCACAACACCGAATTTGGAGACGCCCGATGCAATATGGATTGTCCGACGAACAGGAGATGATCGTCTCAACCGTTCGCAGCTTTGTCGAAAACGAAATCTACCCGCATGAGGAACTGGTCGAACGCACCGGTGAAGTGCCTCAGGAAATTGCGGACGAGATCAAACGCAAGACGATCGAGTTGGGATTCTATGCTTGTAACTTCCCCGAAAGCGTAGGCTGTGCCGGGCTGAACCATCTGGAGTTCGCTTTGGTTGAACGCGAGTTGGGTCGCGGGTCCATGGCGCTGAACCATTTCTTCGGACGTCCTCAGAACATCCTCATGGCCTGTGAGGGCGAGCAGGTCGAGCGTTACCTGATGCCGGCCGTACGTGGTGAAAAAATGGATGCGCTGGCGATGACCGAGCCCGGTGCCGGGTCGGATGTGCGCGGTATGAAATGCGCAGCCGTCCGGGACGGGGGTGACTGGGTGGTCAATGGCACCAAGCACTTCATCTCGGGCGCGGAACATGCGGATTTCATCATCGTCTTCATCGCGACCGGAGAGGATCAGACGCCGAAAGGCCCGAAAAAGCGGATCACGGCGTTTCTGGTTGATCGCGGGACGCCCGGCTTCACCATCCGCGACGGGTACAAGTCTGTCAGCCATCGCGGCTACAAGAACATGGTGTTGGATTTTGACGACTGCCGCCTGCCGGACAGCCAGGTTCTGGGTGAGGTCGATGGCGGCTTCGACGTCATGAACACCTGGCTCTACGCGACACGCATAACTGTTGCTGCCATGTCCGTGGGTCGCGCTCGTCGCGCGTTCGACTATGCGCTGGATTACTCTGCCACGCGCGAGCAATTCGGCCAGAAAATCGGCAAATTTCAGGGCGTGTCTTTCCAGATTGCGGACATGATCACTGAAATCGACGCGGCCGACCTTTTGACGCTGGCCGCAGCAGATCGGCTGGACAAAGGCCTGCCCGCCAACCGCGAAATCGCTTCGGCCAAGCTTTATGCCTCTGAGATGCTGGCACGCGTCACCGATGCCGCCATTCAGATCCACGGTGGTATGGGCCTGATGGATGACTACCCACTCGAGCGGTTCTGGCGAGACGCGCGGGTTGAGCGCATCTGGGACGGCACCAGCGAAATCCAGCGCCACATCATCAGCCGCGATCTGCTGCGTGCATTGGGTGCGTAATGGTGACGCTGATGAGGGACACCTGATGAAGGCACTCAAACGTGTGCTGACACCTGCGTCGCTGGCCGTTATCGGCGGCGGCGCGTGGTGCGCCGAGGTTATTCGTCAGGCGAGAAAACTTGGATATTCGGGGCAAATCTGGCCAGTACACCCCAAGGCTGACCAAGTTGCAGGCGAGGCGGTCTACAAGTCCATCGAGGATTTGCCTCAGGCTCCGGATGTTGCGTTCATCGGCATCAACCGGCACGCGACGATCGAAACCGTAAGGATCCTCTCGACACTGGGTGCCGGGGGGGCTGTTTGCTTTGCTTCGGGCTTTACCGAGGCCCGGGCCGAAGATGATCAGGGGGCTGATCTGCAGGCACAACTGGTGGCCGCAGCAGGCGATATGCCGATCCTCGGCCCGAACTGCTATGGCTTTGTAAATGCGCTGGACAACGTGGCCATCTGGCCGGACCAGCATGGAATGCGACCGGTTGAACGCGGCGTGGCGATCCTTACCCAAAGCTCGAACATTGCCATCAACATGACTATGCAGCGCCGTGCATTGCCGTTGGCGTTCATGCTGACCTGCGGAAATCAGGCTCAGACCCATCAGGCGGATATCGCTGCGGCCCTGCTGGATGATGATCGGATCACCGCAATCGGAGTTCATATCGAGGGCTTTGGTGACTTGCGAAAGTGGGAGGCTCTGGCAGACAAAGCGCGCGATCGGGGGGTTCGCATCATCGCGTTAAAGATGGGGCGGTCCTCGCATGCGCAGGCCGCAACAATTTCCCACACCGCGTCTTTGGCAGGTGGTGATGCAGGGGCGCAGGCCTTTCTGGATCGATTGGGGATTGCCCGTTTGAATGATATCCCCAGCTTTCTGGAAACGCTGAAATTGCTGCACATCACCGGTGAACTGGATGGAAACGGGTTGGGCATGATCAGCTGCTCGGGCGGTGAAGCAAGTCTTGCCGCTGATATGGCCGAAGACAGGGATCTGCGGTTCCCCGCACTGACGGATACTCAGCGCACCAATCTGCGTGACGCACTGGGGCCGATGGTGGCGCTTGCGAACCCGCTCGACTATCACACCTACATCTGGCGCGACACGGATGCGATGACCCGCGCGTGGAAAAGCCTGGTCGGGCCGGATATCGCCATGACCATGGCGGTGGTCGACTATCCACACACAGACGCAACAGACTGGGAATGTGCAACGCAGGCAGCGCTCAACTGCGTCGCAGAAACCGGGCGACCCTTTGCCGTAACGGCTACTCTACCGGAACTGATGCCCGAAGATGTTGCGCGACGCCTCCGTGATGGTGGTGTCGTGCCATTCGCAGGATTGCACGAAGCGCTTGCCGCATCCGAGGCCGCAGCACCCAGATCTCATGAGGTCGCAGATCCAGTCCTGCTGCCCTCTGATACCAACGCCGACCAAATCCTGACCGAGGCCGAAGCAAAGGATGCTTTGGCCGAGTTTGGGATGCCGGTGCCAAAACGTGTTGTCGCCTGCCCGCAAGATGCTGGCCAGGCTGTGCATGGTCTGAATGGTCCGTTTGCGGTTAAGGGCGTCGGCCTTGCGCATAAATCCGAGCACGGTGCCGTACGACTTGGTATCGAGGCAGAGGAAATCGATGCTACAGCTCTGGATATCGGAACGCCTGAGATTCTGATCGAGGAAATGGCCACGGGTGGCGTGGCTGAGCTTCTGGTCGGGGTAACACGCGATCCGGCACATGGATATGTTCTGACATTGGGTGCAGGTGGCATCCTGACCGAGATATTGCGGGATACCGTATCGTTGCTGATTCCGGCATCCCGCGAGGCGGTCAGGACTGCGCTGGGCCAATTGGCATGTGCACCGCTATTGGCCGGGTACAGGGGCAAATCCGCCGCCAATATCGATGCAACGTTGGATGCTGTCGAGGCTGTGCAAAGCTATGTCATTGCCAATGCGGCAACTGTCGACGAAGTTGAAGTGAATCCGTTGATCTGCTCTGCTGACGGGGTGGTAGCGGTTGATGCCCTGATCCGAAAGGCAAGCTCATGAACCCGATCAAAACCCGCCGTGACGGCGCCATACTGGAAGTAACTCTGGACCGGCCAAAGGCAAATGCCATCGATCTGGCGACCAGTCGTATAATGGGTGATGTCTTTCGCGACTTCCGTGACGATCCCGATCTTCGGGTGGCGATCCTGACCGGTGGCGGAGAGAAGTTCTTTTGCCCTGGCTGGGATCTGAAGGCTGCTGCAGACGGAGATGCCGTAGACGGAGATTACGGTGTCGGCGGCTTTGGCGGTCTGCAGGAACTGCGGGACATGAACAAACCGGTGATCGCAGCCGTCAATGGGATTGCCTGTGGCGGCGGCCTCGAACTGGCACTGAGCGCCGATATGATCGTTGCAGCAGATCATGCCAGCTTTGCCCTGCCCGAAATTCGTTCCGGTACCGTGGCTGACGCAGCCAGCGTGAAGCTGCCCAAGCGCATCCCCTATCACATCGCGATGGAGCTGTTGCTGACCGGGCGCTGGTTTGATGCAGACGAGGCACATCGCTGGGGTCTGGTCAACGAAATCGTTCCAGCAGATCAACTGCTCGACCGGGCATGGGAACTGGCGCGCCTGTTGGCGAGCGGCCCACCGCTGGTCTATGCCGCAATCAAAGAGATCGTGCGCGACGCAGAAGATTCAAAGTTTCAGGACTCGATGAACCGGATCACCAAACGACAATTGCAGACGGTCGACGTCCTCTACGGATCAGAGGACAATCTGGAAGGCGCCCGCGCCTTTGCGGAAAAGCGCGATCCGGTTTGGAAAGGGCGTTAATCAGGATTTCTCGAACAGGGCGATTAGCGCAAGGTCGTCCTTGTTCGGGCCAGCGGCCAGATCCCCGTAAATGCGCACCGTGGGCAGCACCAGGTTTTCAATCTGATCTTTTTGCAGTTGCTGCAACGCATCTGCAAAACCCAGCGCTTCATAGTGTCGGGCATTGATCGACAGGGCAAACTGTGCCCCCGGCCGCGCAATGCGAAGCAGGGCGGGCAGCGCTTCGGGACCAAGATGGCCATGCGTGAAAGTCCCCGATGACACGATGCCCGAATAGCTGTCTGGTGGCACCGGGATGCCGTGGTTCAGATCAGCTTCGATCGCGTCACGATAGATATCCTTGCGCATCGCTTCATCCAGCATCTCGGCACTGATATCGGTGGCATCTATTGGCCCAACCCCAAGCCCGGCCAGAACCGCACCGCAAAGCCCGGTGCCAGCACCAACATCCAGAACAGGCCCTTGTCCCCCAGCGCTGACAAATGCCCGCGCGGTATGGATATGCAGTTGATAATCCTCAAGCGCGGCAAACCCCTCATCATAGTCACCAGCCCATTCAGCATAGAGACGTTTGCTGTCTTCGGATGATTTCAGCGCATAAGCCGCGTGCAGGTCGGGTGTCTTGTTGCTCATACCCCAATGAAGGCGCAACAGGGGATTCGAATCAAGTGCGTCCATCCAGCGCTTGCATCCCGGACCGTGCCCTATCATCAAGGGAAGTATGACTAATACACTTCTCTCTTTCGGACATGGGTACTCTGCCCGGGTCTTGTCCCGTCGACTGGCCCCAAAAGGCTGGCAGATCATCGGAACCACGCGCAACGCCGATCAGGCCGACTCTATTCGTGAATCCGGGGCCAATCCAATAGTTTGGCCGGGAGAGCAACCATCGCTGGATGGGGTGACGCACCTGCTGGTTTCAACCGCTCCGACCTCAGCAGGTGATCCGGTGCTTGCCGAATTGCGCAAAGAAATCACGGCGCGGGCTGATCAGTTTAGCTGGGTGGGATACTTGTCCACGACCGCAATTTACGGCGATCATGAAGGCGCTTGGGTGGATGAAAGCACCCCGCCCGCGCCCACCGCCGAACGCGGTCGCTGGCGGTTACGAGCCGAGGAAGAATGGGCTGCCATTCCCGGCCTGCCCCTGCACATCTTTCGACTTGCCGGAATCTATGGCCCGGGGCGGGGTCCGTTCTCCAAACTGAAACACGGTGGGCTGCGCCGGATCATCAAGCAGGGTCAGGTGTTTTCCCGCATTCATGTAGACGACATTGCTCAGGTGCTGGAAGCGTCCATGCTGCATCCCAAACCCGGCACGATCTACAACGTTTGCGATGATGAACCCGTACCGCCACAAGACGTGATTGGGTATGCAGCCGAACTGCAAGGCCTGCCACTGCCACCTGCGGTTCCCTTTGAAGAGGCTGAACTGACGCCAATGGCGCGCAGCTTTTACAATGAAAACAAACGCGTCCGGAACGACAAGATCAAAAACGAACTCGGGGTCAGGCTGCTGTACCCGAACTATCGTGTCGGGCTGGAAGCGCTTGTGGAAAGCGATGGTCTTACCTGAGACCGAGGGATCAATGCCCGATTGTTTGCATGTTCAACCCGGAACACTGAAACTTCCTGCTCCGGGTGATACATTCAAACTCAAGATACCCTGTCAGGCTGGTTTCTCTGCCTCGGCCTGAACCGGTTCCGCATCCATTTCGATCACATCATCAGCCTGCGGTTCTTCGAGTTCCTCAACTTCAACAGTCTCGGGCTTGTCCTCGAGCGCTCCGACAATCAGCGGCAGCATATGCACGCCAGTCGCCGTCGCGATCTCAGGCGTTTGAGGTGTTTGCCAGCTCAGCGTGTCAAAGCTGTGGCAGTTCTGGCAAACCGGCGCCCATTCAGGCTGGATGTCATGACAATTGTCGCACACCCACTGTGGCCCGCGTGGTGCATTCAGTGCCTTGGCCAGCCATCCCTGAACAACGGCATCGCTGGCGCCTTCACCACGCTCGATTGCGGCCATCAGCGTATAGGCGCGCGCATCAGCCTGCTTTTCAACCACATCGCCCAGCGCACGGCGCGCCTCGGGGAAGTCTTCGGCGACGATGTTCAGCTCGGCCAGAATAAGGCGCGTTTCCATGTTTTCGGGATGGATCCGTGTAAGCGCCGTAAAACGTTTGATCCGTTCTTCTGGCGTTTCATCCGGCGCTATTTCAGCAAAGACATGCGCCAGATCGGGATGCGGTTGCACCTCCCACGCTTTTTTCAGAATCTTGGTCGCGGCCCGTGGTTTGCCCTTTTCGATATAGGCCCGCGCAGCCATTGCTGCCGCTGGTACCAGATCGGGTGAAAGGCGGTTTGCCTCGATCGCATATTCCTGCTGTTCGACACTTGCGGTGTCGTCCAGAATGTCCTTGGCTTCGGACAAGGCCAGCACCGCATCGCGACGCTTATAAACGTCCCGTGGCAGATGACCTGATTTCAGCTTGGCGGTCAGTGTCGAACGAGCCCCGGCCCAATCCTGAGCTTTGGTCTGCAGGTTCAGCAGCACATCCTGCGTTTCCTGATGGCGGGGCTTCAGCTCCAGCGCCTTTTCAGCCAGCTTTCGGGCCGTTTCATCATCACCTTCAGCCAGTTTTTGCTTCATGATGCCGCGCACACCGACAAAGCGGGTGGCGTTATTTGTAACCAGCTTCTTGTAGGTGTCTGACGCTTTCTTGGTATCGCCGGTCATTTCCGCAGCCTGCGCCACCAGCAGGTTGGTCAGTTCGGGTTTGTTGAGCAACTTTTCAGCCTTGCTCGCCTTGGTCAGGGCTACACGCCCTTCGCCCGACGCAAGTGCCATCAAACCATCGGACAAAGCCTGATACCCACGCTGCTCACGGCTGCGATCGAAATAGCGCGACAATGCAGTCTCATCCCCATTGAGGAATTTGAGCGTCGCGATCAACAGGCCAAGCAATTTGAAGAACAGCCACACCGCAAACACCAGAACGCCCAGCGCGATGACCGACTGCAAGGGGCCAAGCGTGTATTCCGTACCTGCAACAGTGATCTGAACACCACCGCTTGTCTCCATAAGGTAACCTGCGCCCATGGCCAGCAGGCCGATAATCGCAACAAAAACAAGGATCTTAAACAATGACCACAGCATGGCAGGTCCTTCAGTTCGAGTTTACGCTTGAGGCAAGCGCATTTGCGGCATCCACCGCTGACAGCCGGGTTTGGGCCACCTGTTCCCAATCCGCCATCGCCGATTGCGCAGATTCTGGCAACGATTTGAGTTCGGTCAGCGCCTTGGACAAATCCCCGGCAGCCAACGCAGCCTGAGCGCGCGACAGGATTGCGTCCGGATCGTCACCTTCCTGCGGTGTTACTGAGCGTGCGCCTGTCTGGCGTTGAAGGAACGCAACAAACCCGGTGCTTTTGTCTGCATCACGCGCATCGGCCAGGGCAGCACGGGCTGCAGGCGAAAATGATGCGTTCAGCTCAGCAATCGTGGCCACGCCCTTGTCTGCCGGACCGGATAAAGCGTCTGGTACGGTTACACCGCCAGCCTGCAACTCGGTAATCAGATCGTCATAGCGCAAACCCGCATCGAGCTGCCCCTGCAGGCGAGACAGTGTGGCTGTGTTCGTCGCAGCCTTGGCGTCTGCGGCTGCTTTAGCCTCCAGCGCTTGCGCATCCGAGACCATTTTTTCGACCTCGGCTCGCTGTGCAGCGAGAGAATCCTGAAGCTTTTTCAACTCAGCCTCAAACGCAGCAGAAGCTTCTGGTGACACGCTTTGGGTCAGCGCACCGCTTTCCAGATCATTGAGACGGGTTGTCAGTGGATCAACTTTGCTCGTCAGACTGTCTAAACCAGATTTTACAGCATCCAGTTCCGAAGTAATTGGCGAAATCTGGTCTGTCAGCGCGGCGATCTTCGTGTCCATCTCTGTAGTATCGGACACAGACTTCGTCAGAGCCTCTATCTGGCTGGATTGATCATTGATCTTCGATTCCAGGGCCGTGATCGCATCAGATTGGCCCGACCCGAATATTCCCGCACTACCCGCTGCAAACCCGATAGCCGCAGCAACCGCGCCGCCAATCAGGGCAGGAACAAACCCGCCGCGCTTTTCTTGCGACTGAACAATCGGTTCTTCCCGAGTCTGCTCCACGGCCATTTCGGCTTCGGCTTCGGCTTCGGCTTCGGCTTCGGCTTCGGCTTCGGCTTCGGCTTCGGCTTCGGCTTCGGCTTCGGCTTCGGCTTCGGCT
>NZ_JBQFQS010000014.1:0-102283 GCF_056537005.1 Ruegeria sp. CH6
GGCGCAGTCTGCGACATGTTCACCCCAGACGAGTGCTACAACTTCTTCCAGGCCGCAGGATATGAAACCAATTGAGCCAGACGCGCTCTAATTTCACTGGCACCGCGTTTTTCGTGCCATCACTGGTGAAACCTGCGCGCAAGCCGTGCGAAGAGTGCGTTTGCATCGCGCAGCCATCCGGCTTGTTGATGTGGACATAAAATCGCGCTGTCGACCCGCTGAGAAGTCAGCATTAAACGATTTTCGTTGATGCGCCCCCTTTCCACTAAATGAGAACGGACAGTGTGTGGGGTATCAGTCTCTATTATTGCGCCGCTTGGTGGTTCTGCAAAAAAGCCCGTGTCAGTCGCCGAGGTTCAGTCTAAAAGCCCCTGCGTAGAGAGTCGCAGGACTTCCGATGTAAGGTAATTGACCCAGCAGACCTTATTGAGGCTGGCCAGCTTGATGGATTATAAGCGATTTTCCGAACGAAATTTGGCTAGGAAAGTATTTCGATGACAAAGGACGG
Source organism: Ruegeria sp. CH6 (assembly GCF_056537005.1). Classification (NCBI taxonomy): domain Bacteria; kingdom Pseudomonadati; phylum Pseudomonadota; class Alphaproteobacteria; order Rhodobacterales; family Roseobacteraceae; genus Ruegeria; species Ruegeria sp. CH6. Next base: position 509 of record NZ_JBQFQS010000014.1, read on the forward strand.
CATGGATCAACCTGCAAATCTCCCGCTTGATGGAGAGCGGAAACTTCCCGAACTCCAAAGAGTGGTCGAGATTGAACAGCTTCATCGGTACCAACTGGCTTGCAGTCTGGCCACCGGGCTGGATGTTCTGGATATCGCCTGTGGCGATGGTCACGGAACCGATGCTATTGCCGCAAATGCCAAGTCGGTTGTCGGGGTGGATATCAGCGAGTCGGCTGTGAGGTATGCAAAGCACCACTACCGAGATCCAAACCTCTCTTTCCACGTCGGCAGCGCCACGGATATTCCGCTTCCAGATGATTCCGTAGACTTGGTCACTTCTTTTGAGACCATTGAACGTCTGGAAGAACACGACCGAATGATGCAGGAATTTCAACGTGTACTTCGGCCCGGCGGTTTATTGTTGATGTCAAGCCCCAACAAGCACGAGCATTCCGACAAGTCGGGGGATGATAGCCCACTTCATGTGAAAGAGCTTTCTACTGACGAATTCGTAGAACTGGTCGACGGCTACTTTTCAAACACATGTCACTATGGCCAACGTCTGAGCACGGCGTCGCTCATCGCGAACGATCAGAGCGCTGCATTTCGTGTACTAGCCGACAGCGATATCCACGATAGCGTCACGAATGCTCGTCATGATCTTGTTCTTGCCTCGGACGGTGAACTGCCTGAACTGCCGAACTCGATCTATGAAATTCCTGGTGTTCCGCTGGAACCCTATTCCGTCGAGGACGTGCAAAATGGCGCGACAGACCAGAAGGAAAAGTCAAAGCAGGCGATGGGCGAGCAAGAACAAAGTTCATCTCCGGAAGATTCTCTGAGCAAACTCAAGAGAACCTTGGCAGAGCGCGATGAGATCATTTCCCATCTCATCGAACATCTTCGGAGCACAACGATTGCTGCCAATGAGGTAGTTCAAAGTAGATTTTGGCGCAAAACCAGCCTGAAGCGGCGTCTGTCAAACAGCATGCGCAAACGCCGCGGACGACCCAAGAGAATTTGGCCGGAAAAATTTGAAACACCTGATTTCGTTGAGCGCATTCTGGCCGGTGACACCAATGTCAACTTGTTCCTGCCGGACCGACGCGCCAGTGCAGCGCAAGGTGTAATCCCACCTTTCGGTCGCTACGGAAAAGGGCCGAACCTGCCTGTTGTTCAATATTCACAGGTGAAGGAAGGCTTTGTCGACTATATCCCTCATGAGACGCTTGAAACTGTTGTAAAGGCCATTGCCTTCTATCTACCGCAATATCATCCTTTTCCCGAAAACGACAAATGGTGGGGCAAAGGTTTCACCGAGTGGACCAATGTAGGTAAAGCGCACCCTCTTTTTGCAGGGCACCATCAGCCACATTGCCCCATACACTTGGGATACTATGATCTGCGCCTTCCTGAGGTCATGGAAGAGCAGGCGAGATTGGCGCGCAACTATGGCGTGTCCGGGTTCGCATATTACTTCTACTGGTTTGCGGGCAAGCTGCTCATGGAAAAGCCGCTTGAAGCAATGCGCGACAACCCCAAAGTAGACATGCCGTATTGCATGATCTGGGCCAACGAAAACTGGACTCGCCGCTGGGATGGGTTGGATCAGGAAATCCTGATCGCGCAGGATCATTCGTTGGAAGATTCACGTGCTATGCTTCAGTATCTTGAATCCTTCATGAAGGACCCGCGGTACATTCGTATTAACGGGAAACCCCTGTTCATCGTTTACCGGGCACACCTGATTCCTGACTTCAAGGAAACCGTTCAGATGTGGCGGGAGCAGGCAAAAGAGATGGGGCTGGACGGATTGTATGTCGTTTCTGCTCAAACTGCCGATAGTGGAACGCCAGAAGAGCTTGGTCTGGATGCAGCCATGCAATTCCCACCTCATGCTGTTGACGCAAAGAATGTCACCAAACTCGTCGATAACCTAGCCAATGAGTTTGAGGGCGGCATCTATGACTACGATGATATTGTATCCAAGGAGGTCCGCAAAGAACCCTCGGCGAAGAAGACCTTCCGGACGGCCATGCTGTCTTGGGACAACACTGCGCGGCGGGGTCTGAAGGCATCGGTATTCACTGATTTCAGCCTGACCCGCTATAGCCAGTGGTTGTCTGCGAATGTCGAAAATGCAGCCAAGGACCCTAACCTGTCGGATGATGAGCGTATCGTGTTCATTAACGCGTGGAACGAATGGGCAGAGGGTACTCATCTGGAACCGGACCAACTCTACGGATATGGCTATCTGGATGCCACGCAGAAAGTCCTTGCCAACTATGACTCTGCTTCGGCGCCCTTCCTGCGCCCGGAAATTCCCGAAACTACTGAGGCTAAATATGCCATCGTAGCTCATGTGCATTATTCAGACACTTGGCCAGAATTGAAAGAACTGATTGACACGCTGCCGCAGGGGGCGGTGGATGTCTATGTAACGACTACAAGTCTGGAAGCGGCGCTGATTGTCTCCAGAAGCATGCCGGAAGCTCATGTAGAACTCGTCGACAACCGTGGCCGGGACGTTCGCCCATTCCTTATCACGGCGAATCGTATTGCCCACCTGAACTATCGGGCTGTCTGCAAGGTTCACGGCAAAAAGTCGGTATACCGGGTCGATGGTGACAAAATCCGCAAGAGCACACTGAGCGCGCTGATCAACAAGTCGGCTATCAAGAAATTTGAAGCGGACCCCAAGCTGGGAATGCTGGCGACGAAGCAATCAGTTCATAAACACGAGTCAGTCAACATGCGCCACAATCGTGCGACTGTTAAAGAACTAGCGCGCGAGATAGGACTTGAATATCGCGATGGCCAGTTCATAGCAGGAACCATGTTCTGGATCACGCCGAAGGCCGTCGAGCCTCTGTTGAAGCTGAACATCAACGATTTTGACGTTGAACGCGGTTTGGCTGATGGCACCCTTGCCCATGCCGTAGAGCGTGTTTTCGTCAACCTCGTGGAAAAATCAGGTTATCGGCTGGAGTCTTTCTGAGGCAGGTGGATTGGTTGCTCCGGCAAGGAGTGGCGCTGCAATTGGTATGGGAGCGTCGGCGCTCCTGCCCGAATGAACAAGAACTGTATTGTCCATGCAGGAATTCCAATGTGGCAGGCATTCGCGTCAAAACGGTGCTTTGACAAGCTGTGTTTCACAGATCGTCTTGTGCTTTCAGCTTTCTTTGTTCAGACGGACTTATCCTACGTTCTCTGAAACAGGTCATTCTGGCCAGAGAACCGGATAGAGCGAGGCGACCAGTAATACTGCCATTGTCCAGTTGAACACCACCAACCGTCGCGGGTTCGTCAGGATCCGCGCCATTTGCTGGCCAAGTACCGTCCAAGTGCTGACCGAGGGCAGGTTTATTGCTCCGAACACCAGCGCCACGATGATGATGGCATTCAGCGTCTGACCAGGTGCGTAGGCAGTCGTTGCAGTCAACGCCATTGCCCAGGCCTTGGGATTGACCCACTGAAACGCAGCCGCTTGCAAGAAAGTCATCGGGCTACCTGTTGCGTCCCGGCTCTGAGCTGGAGCGGCGTGGGCGATTTTCCATGCCAGATACAGCAGATATACAACTGACGCGACTTTGAGCACCGTGTAGCTGACGGGATATCGGTCGAACAACTGAACAAGCCCGGCGCCAACCAGCAACACCATAAACGTAAAACCTAATCCGATGCCCAGCATATGCGGGATCGTGCGGCGAAATCCGAAGTTGGCACCCGATGCCATCAGCATGAGATTGTTCGGCCCCGGAGTGATCGAGGACACGAAAGCAAAGGCAATCAGCGCAAGCAGTATTTCATAAGTCATGCTGCGATTAATTGCCTGTTATTGTTATAATGAAATTGCGTTCTTGTGCGTATCGGTGATATTTTCGCAATTAATGACGAAGATGGATAAAATAAACCGCGATATATTGCGCGAATTGTCTGTGGATGGCCGCATCAGCAATCTGGATCTGGCAGATCGTATCGGCCTTTCGCCTTCGGCCTGTCTTCGGCGCGTGCAAGAACTTGAACGATCGGGTGTGATCTCGGGCTATCGGGCTGTGCTTGACCCCGCAGCCATGGGTGTTGGGTTTGTGGCTTATATCGGTGTGGGGCTTGGCGAGCATACCAAAGCAGCGCAAGAAGGTTTTGAGCGTGCCTTGCAGCGCGCGCCCGAAGTGGTCGAATGTCACAATATCACAGGCACCATTGAATATCTGCTGCGGGTCGAATGTGCGGATCTGCCCTCGTACAAGACATTCCACACAGAAGTGCTGGGAACGCTTCCGCATGTGACCTCGATAACGTCCTATGTCGTGATGGGATCGCCCAAGGATATGAGGGCCTGAAGCCCAGAATGTGAACCTTAACCATCTTGCAGGGTTAATTTTCAGCGCCTAGTGTCATCACAAATATGTCGCTGACTGGGGTTATGACCCCAAAACGGCGCCAACATCAGGGAGATGACCATGAAACTCGTTCGGACAGGAGCGATGGCTGCAGCCGTAGCGTTGATTGCAGGTGCTGCCTTTGCGGCGCCATTGAAATTGCAACCGGCCAGCCCGCAGCCCTCAAATCCAAAAGCTGGCTTGAACGTCAAGTATGTCGGGAACGGCACGCAGCGAAAGATTAGAGATCTCAAACAGGCCAAACGGTTGTTGTCCAAGGCCAAACCAGGTCAACCGCTGCGCGGCTTGGACTACCGTGACACGGATAAGGGTGATCCGGTTCTTACGTTCAGCGACCCTTACAACGTTGCAGCCGAGATCACGGGTTACATCCGGTTTGATGCGCCGGGCGTCTACGAACTTGAAACATGGTCGAATGACGGGATTGAGGCCTATGTGGGTGGCCAGCAGATCGGCTATGTTACCGGCATTCAAGGGTGCGAGGCCAACCAACGGACCGAAGTCGAAGTTCCCAAAGCGGGCTGGTATCCGGTCAAGATCAACTACTTCCAAAAGCTTGGAACATCGTGCCTGATGATGAAATGGGGCAAGAAGGGTGATCGCGTCACCTGGGTTCCCAACAATGTGTTTGGGCGCTGAGACCTCGATAGCATTGTACCAATGAAAAAGGGCGCTCACCGAGCGCCCTTTAAATTTGCCTGTGGCAGATATCAGCTGCCTGCCGCGATCAGCTCGGCCTGCGCAACGATCACCTCGGCCTGCTTGATCGAGGCGATGTCGACCAAGCGGCCTTTGTACACTGTGGCACCTTCACCATTAGCCTTGGCCTGTTCCATGGCGGCCAGAATCTCGCGGGCTTCCGATACAGCCTCATCCGATGGGGTGAAAACCTGATTGGCCAACGCGATCTGCTTGGGATGGATCGCCCATTTGCCAACCATGCCCAGTGTCGCAGAGCGTTTGGCTTGTGCGATATAGCCTTCATCATCCGAGAAATCGCCAAACGGACCGTCAACCGGTAGCACACCATGGGTACGACATGCGGCAACGATCGCAGCTTGTGCCCAATGCCAGGGGTCAGACCAGTGTTTCTCGCCTTCGCGCAGCATGTAGTAGTTTTCCTGAGTGCCTCCGATACCGGTGGTTTGCATGCCCATCGAGGCTGCGAAATCGGCGGCTCCCAGACTCATTGCCTGCATGCGAGGCGACGAGGCAGCGATCTCTTCCACATGGGCGATACCGGCCGCAGATTCTATGATCACTTCAAAGCTGACGGGCTTTGAGCGGCCTTTGGCACGCTCGATTGCGGTGACCAATGCGTCGACCGCATAGACATCGGCAGCGCAACCTACTTTGGGGATCATGATCTGATCAAGGCGGTCGCCGGCCTGCTCCAGCAGGTCAACAACGTCACGATACCAATAGGGCGTATCCAGCCCGTTGATACGCACTGACATGTACTTGTTGCCCCAGTCGACGGTGTTCAGCGCCTCGATCACGTTGGCGCGGGCAGCGTCTTTGTCCGTCGGTGCGACCGAGTCCTCGAGGTCGAGATTAATCACATCCGCAGCGGAAGCTGCCATTTTGGGGAACAGTTTTGTGTTCGAACCAGGGCCGAACAACTGGCACCGATTGGGACGTGCCGGGGCAGTGGGTTGGATGCGGAAACTCATCTGGACCTCGCGTGAGTAATGAAATTACGATTTTCCTGCTCAATGAGGTATTAAATTGCGCGAGTCTGCGCAAGCATCATTGTGCATCCGCGGCAATGCTGGCGCAGCATATCGTTTTGGAGTGGGTGATCGTGGTGATTAAAGTTTAATCAGTTTGCAAACTTCGAAGATTTTTGCGTGCTGTAAGAAAATTGCGCAAAAATCTTCCACCTACGTGGCGGTTAGTCGGGATATACGCGAAACGCTCGCCAAAACGGTTCTCTAGTTTATGCCGGAATCAAAGGAGTGCACCGCAATGATCGAGACACCGTATTTGCTGTTTTTGGGCGATGCGCCCGACCAATTGGCGGCCAAAGTGGCCCAGGGTATCAAAGACTGGCGCCCGGAAAACGCAGTAGGCCAGTTGCGCATGGATGGCTGCAAAGCCGATCTGGGCTTGAAGGACATGGACCTGATTGAGGCACGTGAAGCTGGCGCTAAAACACTTGTGATCGGCGTTGCCAACCGTGGTGGCGTGATCAGCAAAGAGTGGAAAAAAGTGCTCGTCGCCGCCCTTGAGGAAGGTTTCGACCTGGCATCCGGCTTGCACAACCTGCTGCGGGATGAGCCCGATCTTGTCGCGGTTGCCGAAGCTACCGGACAAAAACTTCACGACGTTCGTGTACCCGAAGTGGACTATCCCATTGCAAACGGCATCAAGCGCAAAGGCAAACGTTGCCTTGCTGTCGGAACCGACTGTTCCGTGGGCAAAATGTATACGGCCATGGCGATGGATGCCGAGATGCGCAAACGCGGCATGAAGTCGACCTTCCGCGCCACTGGTCAGACCGGCATCCTGATCACCGGTGATGGCGTACCGCTGGACGCGGTCATTGCTGATTTCATGGCCGGCTCGGTCGAATGGCTGACGCCTGACAATGATGAAGATCATTGGGACCTGATCGAAGGGCAGGGCTCACTGTTCCACGTATCGTATTCGGGCGTGACCATGGCGCTGGTCCACGGCGGCCAACCGGATGCCCTGATCCTGTCGCACGAGCCGACCCGCGAGCATATGCGCGGTCTGCCGACCTATCAGCTGCCGACACTGGAAGCGTTACGGGATACTGCGTTGGCGATGGCCAAGGTTGCCAACCCGGACTGTCAGGTTGTCGGCATTTCGGTCAATACGCAGCACATGAGTGAAGCGGACGCCACCGCCTATCTGGCAAAGGTCGAGGCCGATATGGGCCTGCCTGCCACCGATCCCTATCGCTTTGGTGCGGGCAAACTGGTCGACGCGCTGGCCGCGATGTGATCAATAAGACCCGCCGGGGTCTCTCCGGCGGGCAAACTTTGAAAAGTGAAGGAGCAGGCGCGTGCAGATTGAAGTCTCTCGTGATGTATTCCGGCTGGCTCAGGTCTTTACGATCTCTCGCGGGTCGCGAACCGAAGCAAAAGTACTGACAGTGCGTGTCTCGGACGGAACGCATCAGGGCTGGGGCGAGTGCGTGCCTTATGCGCGTTATGACGAAACGCTTGAGTCGGTCGAAGCCGAGATTGCTGGCCTGCCGAACACGTTTGATCGTACCAAATTGATGCACTTGTTGCCTGCGGGCGCTGCTCGGAATGCGGTGGATTGTGCGCTATGGGATCTGGAGGCCAAACGGGCTGGAAAACGTGCCTGGGATCTGGCCGGATTGCCAGTACCGGGTCCTGAGATCACAGCGTATACCCTGTCGCTCGACACGCCTGAGAAAATGCAGGCGCAAGCAGCAGAAAACGCCTTTCGCCCCTTGCTGAAAATCAAGCTCGGTACGCCGGATGACATGCCGCGTTTGGAGGCCGTTCGCGCAGGAGCGCCGGACGCCAAGATCATCGTGGACGCCAACGAGGGCTGGTCGGCTGAAGTGTACGCTGATCTTGCACCGCATCTGGTGAGGCTGGGTGTGGCGCTGGTCGAGCAACCTCTGCCCGCGGGAGAGGACGATGCGCTGATCGGAATGGATCGTCCGGTGCCGGTATGTGCAGACGAGTCCTGCCATGACCGCAGCAGCCTGCCAAAGCTGAAAGGCAAATATGATGTGGTCAACATCAAGCTCGACAAGACAGGTGGCCTGACCGAAGCGCTGGCCCTGCGCGAGCAGGCGCTGGCCGAGGGCTATCGCGTGATGGTTGGCTGCATGGTCGGAAGCTCTTTGGCAATGGCACCTGCGACACTGTTGGCACAAGGTGCGATGGTAACGGACCTTGACGGCCCGTTGCTGCTGGCCGAAGACCGCGACAACCCGTTGATTTTTGATGATGCCGGAGTGCACCCGCCCAAAGCGGACCTCTGGGGTTGAGGAGACAAGACATGACCCGCACCGTTTATGTAAATGGCGAATACCTGCCCGAGACCGAGGCTAAGGTTTCGATCTTTGACCGTGGTTTTCTGTTCGCTGACGCGGTTTACGAAGTCACCAGCGTTCTGGATGGCAAGCTGATCGATTTCGAAGGCCACGCCGTGCGCCTGAAACGGTCTCTGGACGAGCTGGAGATGTCAGAGCCCTGCACCAAGGACGAACTGCTGGAGATTCACCGCAAACTGGTGGAGCTGAACGGTATTGAGGAAGGTCTGATTTATTTGCAGGTCAGCCGTGGATCGGATGGCGATCGGGATTTTGTGTTCCCATCGGCCGATACCAAACCCAGCCTCGTTCTGTTCACTCAGAACAAGCCGGGTCTGGCCGATAGCCCCGCGGCCCAAAAGGGTGCTAAAATCATCTCGATCGAGGATATCCGCTGGGGCCGTCGCGACATCAAGACCGTGCAGCTGCTCTACCCGTCGATGGGCAAGATGATGGCCAAGAAGGCTGGTTGCGACGATGCGTGGCTGGTCGAAGATGGTTATGTAACTGAGGGCACCAGCAACAACGCCTATTTCGTCAAGAACGGAAAGATCGTCACGCGTCCGCTGTCAAACGACATTTTGCACGGCATCACCCGCAAGGCAGTGTTGCGGATGGCCGCCGAAGCCCAGATGGAAATCGAAGAGCGCCTGTTCACCGTTGATGAGGCGAAAGAGGCGGATGAAGCCTTCACCACTTCGGCCAGCGCCTTTGTCATGCCTGTGGTCGAGATCGACGGAGTGACTCTGGGCGATGGCACCCCTGGTCCGATCGCAAAGCGTCTGCGTGAGATTTATTTGGACGAAAGCCGCAAGGCAGCGATCTGAGTATCCATGAAATAGAAACTGAAAAAGGCCCGCTGATCCAGCGGGCCTTTGTTATTCTCGGCGAGGGCTAAGTTAGTCCTTTTTGCTGACATTCTCTTCGAAGGCGACTTCGAAAGCGGCCTGCTTTTCCGGGCTGGCTTCGGTCTGATAGTTTGCTTTCCATTCGGCCATGGTCATGCCGTAGAAAATCTCGCGGGCCTCATCCTTGCCCATCTCGATGCCTTTTTCGTTGGCTGCTTCCTGATACCAGCGCGACAGGCAGTTCCGGCAAAATCCGGCAAGGTTCATCATGTCGATGTTCTGCACATCGGTACGGTCTTGCATCAGATGCTTTTGCAGGCGGCGGAAAGCAGCGGCCTGAAGTTCAATTTCGGTTTGCTGGTCCATTGTCGGGCTCCGGATAAGTGTCTCGTGTCCTGTATCTGAACTAGCAACCCGAAGGCTGCGATACAATAAACACAAGGCTTGCTGGCGCTTTGCAGAAGTAAATTCTGATTTATGCCAGCTTGAGCGCCAGCCACGGCATCAGGCAGAACACGATGGTCAGAATTTTGTAGTTCGCTAGATACCTGAAGTAGGCCCTCTTTACGTCCGCACGCTCCATCTGAAACATTCGACCGTGAATGCCCGCAATCCAGTCCTGCAGGACAACAATCATCAAGGACGTAAAAACCAAAAGGCCGAGGTTAAGAACCGTCATCCAGCCGAAGACGGTCGTCAGGAATTCCTGAGTCATGGTCGTCTCCTTTCCTCCAATATATGGGGTTCAGGATACGCGCCCTCAATAATATGAGGATCGGAAACTACCTGCTATGACCCTACGTCATAAGCCACTTTCACTGAGCGCGTCTTGCAGCACGGGGGCCAGGCGCTCCGCCCATTCGCGTTGTCCGGCATGGTCCGCGATCAGGTCATTGCGCAGCTCGATCAGCGCGTTTGGACGGCCAAAGGTAGTGCAGTGCTTGTCAATCGCATCTCCGGGCAGAACGCCGGTATAGGGTTCATTGACCCCGACACACAGGTCCCCTTCCGCTTCGAGCCGATTGATGAGAGGGCGCGAGAAGCGTTCATCCGGGGTGTGCAGTACGCCGATATGCCACGGGCGGGGGTCACGGCCGCGCAGTTGGCGGGTAAAGGAATGCATGGACACGATGACTGCATGGGGCAGGGCGGCCATTTGTGCCAGAGCTTCGTGATAAGGGCGATAGCACATATTCAGTCGCCGCTCACGCTCGGCCGCGTCTGCGTGCCGGTTGCCGGGGATGATCGAACCATCATAGAGTTTCATCAGGAGGGTCGGATCATCCTCGCCACGATTAGGATCAATCACAAGGCGTGAGAAATTGGCCGCAATAACAGGCGCGTTCAGAATCTCACCCAAATGCTTTGAGACTTCGTAGGCGCCCACATCATAGGCAATGTGACGTTCCATGTCTTCACGCTGCAGACCCAGATCGCCCCCGTTGATTTCAGGTGGTACGGTGTTGGTTGCATGGTCGCATGTGATCAGCCAGCGGGACGGGCGATCCGCGCCGTGTACGAAAAACGGGGTGTATGTCATGAGCCTGTCATCTAGTTTGCCGCAGGTGTAGGGCAGTTGCTTGAGAAAGGGAATTGCGCAATAAGCACACCAACGCAATGTTTGCGGTAACATCGAGCGGACGAGGAGAGCAAAGCTTATGCGACGCCTGAGAAATGTGAAAATCGTGGCGACGCTGGGGCCGGCGTCCAATGACTATGATACGATCCGCGCCTTGCACGAGGCCGGTGCAGATGTATTCCGCCTGAATATGAGCCATGGCAGTCACGACGAAATTCGGGAACGGCACCGGATTATTCGGCAGGTAGAAAAAGATCTGGACAGCCCGATTGCTATTCTGGCGGATCTGCAGGGCCCAAAATTGCGTGTTGGGGTGTTTGCGAATGACGCGGAAGAACTGATTGAGGGTGAAGCGTTTCGGTTGGACCTTGATGAAGCGCCCGGTGACGCCAAGCGGGTCTGCTTGCCACATCCTGAGATCTTTGCCGCTCTTGAACCCGGTGCTCGCCTGCTGGTTAACGACGGAAAAATTCGTCTGACCGTTGAAGCCTGCGGCCGCGATTTTGCCGACTGTAAAGTTGAAACCGGAGGCACCATCTCGAATCGCAAGGGTGTGAATGTGCCAGACGTTGTTCTGCCGCTGGCGGCCCTTTCTGAAAAGGATCGCGACGATCTGGAGTTTGTTTGCCAGCTAGGCGTGGATTGGCTTGCCCTGAGCTTTGTTCAGCGCGCCAAGGACGTCTTCGAGGCGCGCTCGCTTGCAGATGGCCGAGCTGCGATCCTCTCCAAGATCGAAAAACCAGCTGCGGTAGAAGCGTTTGCCGATATTCTCGATGCCTCCGACGGGATCATGGTAGCGCGCGGTGATCTCGGTGTGGAATTGCCCGTATCTGCTGTGCCGCCAATCCAGAAAAGACTGGTCCGCAAATGCCGGGCAGCAGCCAAGCCGGTGATTGTGGCCACACAGATGCTGGAAAGCATGATCGAAAGCCCGATGCCGACGCGCGCAGAGGTCTCAGACGTTGCAACTGCAATCTATGAAGGCACTGACGCGATCATGCTGAGCGCTGAATCGGCGGCGGGCTCTTATCCGATCGAGGCTGTTCAAACCATGAACAAGGTCGCCATCGAGGTTGAGGCCGATCCGACCTATACTCAGATTATCGCAGCCTCCCGTACGGCCAAGGGCACGACTGTTGCCGATGGCATCGTTGCAGCAGCCCGTGAGATCGCGGAAAAGACTGAAATCAAAGCAATCTGTTGCTTCACGCAAAGCGGGACGACTGCGCTGTTGACTGCACGCGAACGCCCGGGAGTGCCGATCATTGCCATGACCTCGCTCAAGGGAACCGCGCGCAGGTTGTGCCTGAGTTGGGGTTGTAATTGCGTCATGACGCCCGAGCTTGAGCGGTTCAAAAGCGCTGTTGTCAACGCCGCCCGTGCAGCGCGCTCAGGCGGGTTTGCAGGGCAATCAGATCAGATTGTGGTGACAGCAGGCGTTCCGTTCAACGTTCCGGGGACAACCAACATCCTGCGTGTAGCGCCGTGTGATGAACGCATGATTTATAGCACTGATCCCGAGTAAGCCGGATCAGGTGAATTCTGCTATTTGCGGTTGGGTGAGATTGGACCTCATCGGGTTGGTTCCCGGTGAGGTCTTAACTTGATACGACCTGAAAAACTCTGATTTTTAAGCGGAATTTGACCGTTAGAGACGAATTTGGCAAAATGGTTTCCATTTTCAGGTGATTTATCCTGATACTTACATTGGGCGGTCTCACAATAAAGTTCCAAGTTCCGGCTGCCCTGTCGGGGACACGGGCCTCGATCAAACAAACAAAACGGAGGAACGGCATGACAACGAAAATTGTCATTGGACTGGACGGGACAGAAACCGGAGAACGCGCAATCGCTTTTGCCAAGGACATGGCTCAACGTATTGGATCGTGCGAACTTCTGGCGGTGTATGTCATTGAATGGTCCCCATTTACATTTCAGACACCGGAAGAAAACGCCCTGCGCCACAAGCGGCGTGAGGAGGAAGTTGAACTCGCGACCTCTCGAATTGTGAACCCCGCGGTGGATGCACTCAAACAAGCCGGGTTCGAAGCACATGGCATTGTGCGCCATGGCGATGTTGCCGAGACGCTGAACGAAATCACTGTCGAAAACGGTGGATCGCAAATTGTGGTCGGTCGGGCCTCGGCGGATGGTTTCAAGAAACGTCTGTTCGGAAGCTCGACACAAAACCTGGTCATGCATGCCGACGTTCCGGTCACGGTCGTGAACTGAGGGGAGGGATTGAGATGAAAACGCTAAAACAACTAAGCCTTCCTGCAATCGTCGCTATGTTCGCGGCGGGCGCTGCCACGGCTCAAGAAGCACCGGGCATTGATGAAAAGATCAATCAGGCGTTTGCTGATTTTACTGGACCATTCGTCAGCTTCATTTTTGCACCATTTCCGGGAACTGGGTTTCCGTGGATCGTAGGGTGGCTGGTGATCGCGGCAACAGTATTCACGCTGTATTTCGCCTTTGTTCAGCTACGCTTCTTTGGCCATGCGATCAGCTTGGTAAAGGGCGACTATTCTGATCCAAACGATGCAGGCGAGGTCAGCCACTTTCAGGCATTGGCAACAGCGCTGTCTGGTACTGTTGGCCTTGGTAACATCGCCGGGGTGGCGGTGGCCGTGGGCATTGGCGGGCCGGGAGCGACCTTCTGGATGATCGTCGCGGGCCTGTTGGGCATGGCGTCGAAGTTCACCGAATGTACGCTTGGCGTGAAATACCGCAATGAATACGAGGATGGCACCGTTTCAGGTGGTCCAATGTATTACATGTCCAAAGGGTTCAACGAGTTGGGTCTGCCGGGCGGAAAGATACTGGCCGTTCTGTTCTCGATCTTCTGTATCCTTGGCGCGCTGGGCGGGGGCAATATGTTCCAGGCCAATCAGGCGCATCAGCAGATCGCAGGCATCTTCGGACAATACCCTGGCTGGATTACGGGTGTTGTCTTTGCAGGTATCGTTTTTGCGGTGATCGTCGGCGGTCTGAAATCCATCGCACGGGTGACTGAGAAAGTCGTTCCTTTCATGGGTATTATGTACGTGCTGGCTGCAATTGTGATCATAGCGATGCACGCAGACCAGATCGGCTGGGCCTTTGGCCAGATCTTTGCAGGCGCTTTCACCGGACTGGGTGTTGCAGGCGGCATGGTCGGTGCACTGATTCAGGGTTTCCGCCGGGCCGCATTCTCGAACGAAGCAGGCGTGGGCTCCGCAGCCATTGCGCACTCGGCCGTTCGGACCAAAGAGCCGATCACCGAGGGTTTCGTGTCTCTGCTTGAACCATTCATCGACACAGTCGTGATCTGTACCATGACTGCGCTGGTGATCATCATCACGCAGCAGTTGATCGTCGATCCGGAAACCGGTCTTTACATGCTGACCGAGGATGGCAGCGGGATCGCCACCGTAGACGGCAATTCCGGCGTCAGCCTGACATCGGCGGCCTTTGGCAGTGCCTTTAGCTGGTTCCCGTATGTCCTCGCGATTGCGGTGGTGTTGTTTGCCTTTTCGACCATGATCAGCTGGTCCTACTATGGCCTCAAAGCCTGGACCTATCTGTTTGGTGAAGGTCACACCAAAGAACTGGTGTTCAAGATTATCTTCTGCATTTTTGTGGTGATCGGTGCCGCAGCCAATCTGGGGCCGGTCATCGATTTCTCGGATGCAGCGATCTTTGCGATGGCGGTTGTGAACGTCTTTGCGCTCTACTTCCTGATGAAAGTGGTGCGCCAGGAGTTGGCTTCCTACGCGTCGCGGCTTAAGAGCGGAGAAATCCGTAAGTTTGCGGACTAAAATGACTTCACCGGGGTGGTCTTGCTGCCCCGGTGACCGACCAGCGCCTGAAAAGCGCAAAAACTGGTCAAAAACCCCTTGCCAGTATGACCGAACTTGCGTAAACGGCGCTTCTGATCGCGTGACCGGCCGAGATGGCATGCCGAGTCGCGTTTGGAACCGAACCCCGAAAGGAGACGGAAATGCCTAAGATGAAGACAAAGTCGAGCGCCAAGAAGCGCTTCAAGGTGACTGCGACCGGTAAGGTCATGGCAGGCCAGGCCGGTAAACGGCACGGCATGATCAAGCGGACCAAGAAGTTCATCCGCGACGCCCGTGGCACCACCACCCTGTCCGCCCCCGACGCCAAGATCGTCAAGGGCTACATGCCCTACGACCGCTAAGAGGAGATTAAGAGATGTCCCGCGTTAAAGGTGGAACCGTAACTCACGCCCGTCACAAGAAGGTCATCAAGGCCGCCAAAGGTTACTATGGCCGCCGCAAGAGCACCTTCAAGGTTGCCCGTCAGGCCGTCGACAAGGCCAACCAGTATGCAACCCGCGACCGTAAGAACCGCAAGCGCAACTTCCGCGCGCTGTGGATCCAGCGTATCAACGCTGCTGTCCGTTCGCATGACGAAGCACTGACATATTCCCGCTTCATCAACGGCCTGAACCTGGCCGGTATCGAAGTGGACCGCAAAGTTCTGGCCGACCTGGCCGTGCACGAACCGGAAGCGTTCGGCGCGATCGTCGCCAAAGCTCAGGCCGCTCTGGCTGCCTGATCCTCTATTCAGAGAGACAGTGAATGAAGGGCCGCTCCGAAAGGAGCGGCTCTTTTCATTTCGATTGGTGCACTGTTCTTGGGGCGAGAAAAGCGAAGCGGGCTAATGCTACTGGGGACCAGAGGTCTGATAGTCCCGGCTCCACCCATCTTCGTACTCCCCCAGCACTCTGGAAAGATTCAGAAGTGAAGCAAAGAAACGGGCATAGACATCCCGTGACAACAAAGGCTTGTTGTCGTCCAGCAACTGTACAAATTTGACGACATCCGAGGCGATTGCTTCATAGACTTGCTTGTCCGCGGGCGTCGGGTCCAGGGTCCAGATATTATGTTCATCATAGTATCTGGCTGGCTGTGGTTCGTCATCGTTCATCAAGTGGTTCCTTCAGTTTGAAACACACTTGGGAGCGAAGAAAACACAGGCAATATCTGTGGCTTGAAGTCACAAGTAATTGGCGGGAGTAACAAAGTTTTTCTGATCAAAGCCGGTCAAAGTTTTAGTTTTTGCCGTCCTTCTTCACCAGTTGCGCCGCAAAAGCCACGCCCGTTCCTGGACCGGCGTAAGTCACCATGATCACATCATCCAGATAGACTCCGTTGAAAATTCCAGACGATACGTCATCTCCTGATATCCCCGCTTCTGCCAGAACAAAGCGGGTAGGGTCGTCCAGACTAAACGTGCCCATCGCCTCTTCGACGATCCACTCGGTATCGCCAATCCGACGCCATCGGTTTGTGGCGGTGATCAGGTTGCCATCCAGCTTGGTGATCTCCAGCTCCATCTCGGTTTTCAGCAGGCCTTTTCCGTGGTTCGGGTTGGATTTGGCGAAGGCGACCAGATAGGTGCCATGCCAGGTACCGACGATCTGGGGAAAGCCGCTGCCTTCGTCGGCGTTGGATGGGGTGGCGACCGCAAGAATGACCAAAGCGGCGAGGCTTCGGATGAAGTTTAGTACCATTGGACAATTCTCCTGCATTGCGATGAGGTGGAGGCAGGGTACCCGAGTTGGTTCTTTTGACAAACCCATGTGAGCAAACACAAAAAAACCGGCGCGGTGGGCGCGCCGGTTTCGAGGTTTCCGCCTGATGGTGTGAGTGGTGGCGGAGGTAATGTACGTGCGTCAGCCGAATACACGCCCCAGAGCGCCATCAACCGCGTCAGTGATCTGGTCGATGTCGTCTGCGGTTGCAATCAGCGCAGGCGAGAAGCACAGCGTGTTGTTGCGGCTGGGGATCGAGCGGTTGGTCGCCCCGATGATGACGCCCTGCGCCATACAGTCCGCCACAACCGCCTGAACGCGTTTCTCATCCATAGGATCTTTGGTGGCCCGGTCGGTAACCAGTTCAGCGCCCAGGAACAGGCCCTTGCCGCGTACGTCGCCGATCACCTTGTGCTTTTCCATCAGCGCTTGCAGGTTGCCCATCATGCGGTCACCCATGTCGGTGCAGTTCTGCAGCAGGTTTTCGTCTTCGATGATGCGCATGTTCTCAATCGCAGCAGCCGGACCGGCGGTACAGCCACCAAAGGTCGAGATGTCGCGGAAGTAGTTCAGCGGATCCGAGGCGTCGTCCTTGAACATGTCAAAGACTTCTTCGGTTGTGACCATCACAGCGATCGCTGCATAGCCTGAGGCAACGCCTTTGGCCATGGTCACGAAATCCGGCTTGATGCCGTACTGCTGATAGCCGAACCAGGTGCCGGTACGACCCACGCCGCAGACAACCTCGTCAATGTGCAGCAGGACGTCGTACTTCTTGCAGATTTCCTGCACGCGTTCCCAATATCCTTCGGGCGCTTCGATAACGCCACCACCCGCGGTCACTGGCTCGAGGCACAGCGCGCCAACGGTTTCGGGACCCTCGCGCAGGATTACCTCTTCGATTGCATCGGCAGATGCCTTGCCGAACGCCTCACCGGACAGGTCTTCCATGCCCAGTTCATGCTTGCGGTACTCCATGCAGTGCGGAACGCGAATGAAGTCAGGGGCAAACGGGCCGTACTGTGCAGTACGCTCGTCCTGACCACCTGCCGACATGGTCGCCAGGGTCGAGCCGTGATAGTCGCGGTCGCGGTACAGGATCTTTGTTTTCTTGCCGCCATAGCGCTTGTGCGCGATCTGGCGAACCATCTTGAACACCTTCTCGTTCGCCTCAGAGCCCGAGTTGGTGTAATAGACCCGGCTCATGCCCGGCATTTTGTCAATGAGCTTTTCAGCAAAGATCGAACCGGGGATCGAACCCGCGGTGTTCGCGAAGTAGCACAGCTTCATCAGTTGGTCGTAGACGGCCTTGCAGATGGATTCGCGGCCATAGCCTACGTTTACAGTCCACACGCCGCCAGAGACCGCATCCAGATGCTCTTTGCCTTTCTGGTCCCAGACACGCATGCCTTTGCCTTCGACAATGATACGGGGATCATTGGTTTCAAAAGGCTTATGCTGTATCAGGTGATGCCAGATATGGGCGCGGTCGGCTTCGACCACACGGGAAAGATCGTTTTCGTTGAACGTGCCGTCCATGACATGTCCTTTCAAGAGTGAGGCAGCGTGCGGGAATCAAGTAGCCCGGTCAGCGCGTATTAACGTGATGCTGCAGATCAGCGCGAATGGCCGATGCGAAGTAGGGCCAGATTCGCTGATAGGTTATCTCCAGTATTTCTACCAGTTCGTATTTTTACGGGTTTGTATTGGTAGATGCTTTGTGCTCAATACGCCAATCCGACGATTTTGGGAGGAATGGCGGATGACGTCCGACAGTATCTATCAGCGCCATCTGGACAAGACCCCGGCGAACTTTACGCCGTTGTCACCGCTTAGCTATCTTGAACGAACGGCCGCCGTTTATCCGGACTACCCATCCGTGGTTTATGGTGCGCGCCGCTATACATGGTCGCAGACCTACGACCGATGCCGCCGTCTAGCGAGCGCGCTGATTTCACGCGGAGTCGGGCAGGGCGATACTGTATCGATCATCGCCGCCAATATTCCCGAGATGTATGAGGCTCATTTTGGTGTACCGATGGCCGGAGCGGTCCTGAACGCGATCAACACGCGGTTGGATGCCCCAATCATCGCCTTTATTCTGAACCACGCTGAGGCAAAGGTTCTTTTTGTTGATCCTGAGTTTTCATCGGTGGTCAAAGAGGCTCTGACACAGGTCGAGCGGCCTGATCTGCTGGTGATCGATATCGAAGATCCCAGTTTTGACGGGGGCGAGCGGCTTGGGGACCTGACCTACGAAGCGTTGTTGGCGGAAGGTGATCCTGAATTCGATTGGTCATTGCCGCAGGATGAGTGGGACGCAATCACGCTCAACTATACGTCCGGAACGACGGGTAATCCCAAGGGTGTGGTTTACCATCATCGCGGTGCAGCACTGAATGCGACGTCGAACATACTGACCTGGGGCATGCCACAGCATTCGGTTTACCTGTGGACGCTGCCAATGTTCCACTGCAATGGCTGGTGTTTTCCATGGACCATGGCAGCGAATGCAGGTGTGTCGGTTTGTCTGAGGGCTGTACGGGACGAGCCGATCTATCAGGCCTTCCGCGAAGAGCGTGTCACTCATTTCTGCGGAGCACCCATTGTTCTGAACATGCTGGCCAATGCGCCTGATCACCTCAAGGACTTTGATCACCAGATCAAGGTAATGACCGCTGGCGCACCACCGCCAGCCGCTGTGATCGAAGCGATGGAAGGCATGGGAGTTGAAGTGACCCATGTCTATGGTCTGACCGAAACCTATGGGCCGTCGGTCGTTTGCGCATGGAAAGACGAATGGAACTATAAGGGTGCCGAGGATCGCGCAGCTTTGAAGGTTCGCCAGGGCGTAAAGTACGTCGCTTTGTCTGGTCTGATGGTTGCCGACCCAGACACGATGGAACCTGTTCCCGCGGATGGCGAGACTATGGGTGAGATATTCATGCAGGGCAACATCGTGATGAAAGGATACCTCAAGAACCCTGATGCCACTGACAAGGCGTTCAACGGTGGCTGGTTTGCTTCGGGCGATCTGGGTGTGATGCATCCCGATGGCTATATCGCACTGAAGGACCGGTCGAAGGACATCATCATTTCAGGGGGCGAGAATATCTCGTCCGTCGAAGTTGAAGGTATCCTGTACAAGCACCCATCAGTGATGGAGGCCGCGGTCGTCGCACGCCCGGACGACAAATGGGGTGAAACGCCCTGCGCCTTTGTCGAACTGAAGCCAGGGGCCGAAGTGACGGATGCCGAGTTGATCGCATTTTGCCGGGACAACATGGCCCACTTCAAGGCACCCAAAACTGTGGTGTTCGGGGCGCTGCCCAAGACCTCGACAGGCAAGATACAGAAGTTTGTACTACGTGATCAGGCGCGCGCGCTGACCTAGGCGTCGAGCCTGTCAAAGATCGAAAGGTCAAGATCCAGCATCTCGCCCATCCAGATGGCTCGATCCCGGTGATCCTCAAGATGTTCACCGGTTTCTGGATGGGTGAATACAGTTAGTCCCTTTCGGTTCAGCATGAGCCAGGGAATGACTTTGTCGAATGCATCTGCGGCGAAACCCAGCTGGCAACTCCAGCGTGGATGTGGACCGACATTGCGTGCATGCATTCTGCCCAACTGAACGGGAAACAGGCGCGCGGCCTCTTCGCAAACCTGCTGCGCTGTGTCTTGCGTTTCAGCGTCGAAATAGACATGCGCGTGATAACCTGTGATCTCTGGCATCGTGACCTCTTTTGTCTGTTTCGACGAAATTAGGGTCAGCCAGAGATGAATTGTACCCGTGTTTGCACACAGATTCTGTGCGTCGAATTATGAAGGCGCGTTCGCGTTGGGATGCGCAGCGGCAAATGCAGGGTGTTCGGTACAGGCCGCTTCAACGCCAAGAATGCGCGGCATGTCTGACAGGTCCACCTCCCAGCGTCGGGCGTTGTAGATCTGCGGCATCAGGCAGATGTCCGCCAATCCGGGGTTCGAACCTGCGCAATAAGGGGCTTGGTCAAACTCACCCAGCATGGCCTCAAACGCCTGAAGACCGGGTCGGATGAAGTTACGCATCCAATCACCCGGCATACCCTCGGCACCACCACTGAGTGCGGTCGCGTATTTGGCAACTGACAGATTGCAAACCGGATGAACATCCACGGCAATAGCATGTGCTAGCGCCTGAACTCCTGCTCTTGGACCGGGTTCTGCCGGGAGAAGTTGTAATCCGCGCGTCTGATCCAGATAGTCAAGTATTGCCAGCGACTGCGTCAGGCGCAGACCATCAATCTCAAGCACCGGGACGAAGCCCTGAGGGTTGCGCGTGAGATGAGCCGCCCCCCTTTGTTCGCCTTTGACGAGGTCCACGACAACCGAGCGATAAGCGATGCCTGCCAGATTCAGCGCGATACGCACACGGTAGCTGGCCGATGACCGCCAATAATCATAGAGGACGACATCGCTCATCCCAATCTCCTTATTCGTCCGCCAGCGTGGCAGCTCTGATTGCCTGAGTCAGAACAGACCGGTCGCCGATGTGATTGGCCAAAACCAGTACAAGGCGCGCGTTCAGGGCGTCGCTGTCGGCTTTTTCCAGCCCCTCATGCGCGGCCAGAAGATCGGCGTAGAAATCATCAGCGTCATCGATGTTCGGGGTGAGGATCAGGTCACTCATTGCGCTTACTCCTTACCGCTGGCCCGGCGGATGGCATGCCGGAATGCGTTGTCTTCATAATTATCGCGCCGCGCTGCGACATGTTGATCCGGACGGATCAGGTAGACAGCACTGGTCGCATCACCAAGGTAACGGCGTTTGAGTTCCAGTGTTGGATCGTCTTTGACCGACAAGGCCAGTCGGGAAACTTCGATACCGTCTTCTTCGATCACATCCGGGGCGTCAGCGTCGATTGTGAGCAGAGTGAATTTACCAGCCAGCTTCGGCAGCAGGAATTCATTCCCCAGTGGCGCATCGGGGCAAGGTGAGCCGGGTCGGGTGCGCGCAGGCCCATCCAGTGCATCTGCTGAGTTTAGCGGCGATCCGTCATAGGTGCAGGGAACGCTCAGACGACCCGAATTCACCAGCGGGCGGGCAAATTCGTGATGCTCACTCAGATCCAGCACGGCATCCCGCAGGATGCGCGACATCTGGGATTTCGGCGTAATGAAATCGGTGGACCGGGTTGAATTGAGGATGTTTTCATCCGCGCCATGAACGCGCTCGACATCGTAGCTGTCGAGGAGCGTTTCAGGCGCTTTGCCATCAATCACCAGCTTCAGCTTCCAGCACAGGTTGTCAGTATCCTGCATTCCGGAATTGGCCCCGCGGGCACCAAACGGGCTGACCTGATGCGCGCTGTCGCCCGCAAAGATCACCCTGTTGTGGCGGAACCGCTCCATTCGACGACACTGGAAGGTGTAGATCGACACCCACTCCAGTTCAAATTGGACATCTTCGCCCAACATCGCCTTGAGGCGCGGGATCACGTTTTCGGGCCGCTTTTCCCGCTCTTTATCGATATCCCATCCCAGTTGCAGGTCGATGCGCCACACACCATCGGGCTGTTTGTGTAGCAGCGCAGATTGTCCCTTGTTGAAGGGCGGATCGAACCAGAACCAGCGCTCGGTCGGAAAGTCGGCATCCATGATCACATCGGCGATCAGGAAATTGTCCTCGAATACGCGCCCGACAAAGTCGAGACCCAGCATCCGACGCGTGGGCGATCCTGCACCGTCGCAGGCAATCAGCCAGTCTGCCTCGACAGTGTAGGAACCTTCAGGGGTCTCGACCTCCAGCTTGACGTGATCGTCATGGGTTCCGATCGCCTCGACCTTGTTGCGGCCACGAATCTCGATGGGCGCGCCTTGTTCCTGCAGTTCGCGGACACGGTCCACCATGAACTGTTCAAAATAGTATTGCTGAAGGTTGATAAAGGCGGGATTGGCATGCCCTTCCTCGGGCAACAGGTTGAATTCATAGACCTGTCGCTCGTCGAAAAAGACCTTGCCAACGTTCCATTGGACCCCCTTATCGACCATCGGGCGGCCGCCCCCTAACCGATCAGCGATTTCGAGCGTGCGCTTGGCAAAGCAAATGGCACGGCTGCCAAAGCTGACCTTATCATTGTCATCCAGAACCACGACCTCGATACCTTGCTGGGCCAGATCGATTGCGGCGGCCAGGCCGATCGGTCCTGCTCCAATCACGATAACCTTGTGACGAACCGGAGCCGGAACGTCCTGATCCGGGCTGCGTGTGTAGGCGTAGAGTGGAACTTCAAAAATCTTGTTCATGGGCTCTCCCCCCAATGCTCGTGCGCTTACGGCACACAAATCTGGTGCTCCGGCAAAGGATTGCCGGAGGTCATGACGAATGGTCTCATCGATTCTTGTCGGGCGACACGATCTGGATCAAAGCCGCCCGCATTTCCTTACCCCTGCAGAGCTTCCCACATCTCCAGATCGCGCTGGGCGGTCCAGATACGGGGCGTGTCGATGCCACGAGCCTCGTCGTATGCTCGGGCTACGTTGAATGGCAGGCAGTGTTCGTAAATCGCATATTCAGCAAATTTCGGGTCACATTCGACCCGCACCGCATCCCATGCTTCTTTCAGAGAACCGCCACGTGCCGCTACTTTCGCCGCCGGGCGATAGGTGCTTTCGACAAAATCGCGTGTGTTTTCGATGGCTGCATTGACCATGTCCTTGCCAACCAGCGCATCGCCCCGGCCCGGCGCGATGGCATCGACGTCGAACCATTTGATCTCGTCCAGCGTGTCACCCCAGTCACTGAAGTGACCGTCACCGCAATAGCAGGCCGAGTGATACTCAACGATGTCACCGGTGAACATGACGTTCTGATCGGGCACGTGGATGACAATGTCTCCAGCGGTGTGGGCGCGGCCCAAATGCATCAGATCGACCCGGCGGTTGCCCAGATAGACGGTCATCGTGTCGCTGAACGTGGTGGTGGGCCATGTCAGACCCGGGATGCTTTCATGCCCCTCGAACAGGCGCGGGAAACGCTGGAATTCGCTGTCCCAGTCTTCCTTGCCGCGTTCTACGACCATGGCGCGGGCCATGTCCGACATCAGGATCTGCTGCGCACCAAAAGCACTGGCACCCAGTACACGGACCGCGTGGTAGTGGGTCAGCGCGACATGGGTGATCGGTTTGTCGGTGACAGAGCGCACGCATTCGATAACCTTGTTCGCCAGACGCGGGGTCGCCTGCGCCTCAACAATCATCACACTGTCATCGCCGATGATAACGCCCGAGTTCGGATCGCCCTCGGCGGTGAAGGCATACAGGCCTTCACCGACTTCGGTGAATGAGATTTTCTTTTCCGACATGTCCCCCTGGGACGCGAAAGCTTTTGCCATGATGGTTTCCTTATCGTGCGTAGGGGTTTTCAAGGGCAGGTAGGACGGTTCCGACACAGTCACCAAAGCCGATGGTGTAGCCATCCCCTTTGGCAGCACCTTTCAGGGTCAGTGTGTCACCATCTTCAATGAAATTACGGGTCTCACCGGTGTCCAGCGTCAGCGGTTCCTTTCCGCCCCAGCTAAGCTCCAGCAATGAGCCGCGTTCAGGCTTGGTTGCGCCCGAGATCGTTCCTGAGCCCAGCAAATCGCCAACGTTCATCGGGCAGCCTGATGTCGAGTGATGTGCCAGCTGCTGAGCGGCAGAGTAGTACATCTCTTTGTAGTTGGTTTCTGCGATGGTGGTTTCCGCTTTACCCTCAGGCGCCATCGTGACTTGAAGGTCGATGTCGTAAAGCATCGGGCCGCAGTCTTTCAGATGGTCCAGCAGTTCGAACTCGCGCTCGGGCGTGTCGCAGCGGAACGGCTCCAGCGCGGCTTTGGTCACTATCCATGGGCTGATCGATGTTGCAGTGGCCTTGGCCTGGAACGGGCCCAGCGGTTGATACTCCCACGCTTGAATGTCCCGGGCAGACCAGTCGTTGAGCAGGACATAGCCAAAGATGTGATCGTCCGCTTCCTGTACCGAAATTGGGCCTTCGGATGGGGTGCCGACAATCGCACCCATTTCCAGTTCGATGTCGAACCGGCGGCAGGGCAGGAATGCAGGTTTGTCGTGATCGGGGGACTTTAACTGCCCCCACGGGCGGCGCACATCTGTGCCTGAAACGACGACCGACGAGGCGCGACCGTTGTAACCGATCGGGATGTGCAGCCAGTTCGGAGGCAGCGCATTTTCCGGACCACGGAACATCGTTCCAACGTTGAAGGCATGGTTCCGACCGGCATAGAAATCCGTGTATTCGCTGACAGCGAACGGCATATGCATTTCGACATCTGCTTGGGCGACCAGCAGGGGCTCTACCTTATCTTGTTCTTCTGCCCCAACCGCGAGCAGGGCAATCAGACGCTCACGCAGTGCGGCCCACACCGCGGGACCTTCTTCCATCAACGGGTTCCAGAAGGGCAGGTCGAAGAGCGGTTCATCAGTCAGTTCGATCAGACCTTCATCTTCGGCTGCGGTCACGTCCAGGATCATATCACCGATGGCGACACCGCAGTGCGGATCCGATCCGTCTGTCGAGAAAACACCGTATGGCAGATTGTTCAACGGAAACGGGTGATTTGCGTTATTAGCCGAAGTCACCCAGGATTTCATCAAAGACATATGTTGTCCTTCTATTTTCGCGGGAACCAGCCCGCGGTAACGTGTTTAGGAGGCTGAACGAAGAGATTTGAACCCCAGCAACAGAGCGGCGACAATCATGAAGCTGCCACCAATTCGATCCAGCCACAGTCTGGCGGGCCCAGTTAGCCGATTGGCTAACCAGCTTGCACTGCCGCCGTAGGCCACCAGAAACAAGCCGTCGATTGTTAAGTAGGTTGCAGAAAGAACCGCAAACTGCATCCAGAACGGTTGCTGCGCATCTATGAACAGCGGAAACAAAGCTGCGAAGAATACAACCGCTTTTGGGTTTGCCGCTGAGGTGATGAAGCCTTGCAGCCAAAGAGCTTTGCGACTGCTCAGGTGGGCCACTTGTGAGGCCTTGTTCTCAGCTTTCAAAATCATGCGTAGGCCCAGGAACACGAGATACGCTACGCCCAGCCACTTAATCACTGCCAGCGCCGTGCCAGATGCGGCGATGAGAGCGGCAAGGCCGAGGCCCGCCGCCAGCATCTGCAGTAAATTCGCAGTCAAATCGCCCGCTGCCGTGAACAATCCGCGTCCCAATCCATTTGCGGCTGAATTTGACAACATCAGCAACTGGCTGGGGCCCGGAGTGCTCATCAACAGCAATACCGTAGCAACGTAGGTGATCCAGGTATCGAGGGTCATTTTGGGGCGCTACTTCCTTCCAGGGGTCCCATCGAACTTTTTGTCGATATCGGTCCAGCAATCGATGTAATCATCCTGCAATGGCGCTTCGTTCGCCGCAAACGCGGTCAGATGCTGCGGGAAGCGTGTTTCGAACATGAACGACATGGTGTTGTCGAGCTTATCCGGACCCAGATTGGAATTGGAGGCTTTTTCAAAGGCTTCCTTATCCGGTCCATGCGGGATCATCATGTTGTGCAGGCTCATGCCACCCGGGACAAAGCCCTGCGGCTTGGCGTCGTACTGCCCGTAAATGTTGCCCATCAGTTCCGACATAATGTTCTTGTGATACCAGGGTGGGCGGAATGTATCTTCCATCACCATCCAGCGTTCACGGAACAGAACAAAGTCGATATTGGCGGTGCCAGGTTGACCCGAAGGTGCGGTCAGGACGGTAAAGATAGACGGATCCGGGTGATCAAACAGGATCGCACCGACCGGGCAATAGGTGCGCAGGTCATACTTATAGGGCGCGTAATTACCGTGCCACGCAACCACGTCCAGAGGGCTGTGCCCGATTTTCGTCGTATGGAACTGACCACACCACTTGATCGTAACCGTAGAAGGCACCTCACGGTCCTCAAATGCGGCGACCGGCGCCTTGAAATCGCGCGGATTGGCCATGCAGTTGGCACCAATCGGCCCACGACCGGGCAGTTCGAATTTTTGACCGTAGTTCTCGCAAACAAAGCCGCGGGCCGGTCCTTCCAACACCTCGACACGGTACAGCAGTCCGCGCGGGATGATGGCGATCTCTTTGGGCTCCAGATCTATGATGCCCAGTTCGGTAGCAAAGCGCAGGCGACCTTCCTGTGGCACGACCAACAGCTCAGAGTCGGCTGAGAAGAAATAATCATCCACCATCGATTCCGTTACCAGATAGATGTGGGTCGCCATGCCGACCTGAGTGTTCACATCGCCGGCGGTTGTCATCGTGCGCATGCCCGTCAGCCAGTTCAGGCCTTCGTCAGAATGCGGGATCGCATCCCAGCGATACTGGCCTAGGCTAATAACATCCGGATCAACGCAAGGTGCCGACTTCCAGTATGGAAGATCAATTTTTTCGTAGCGATGTGAATGTTTTACCGATGGGCGGATGCGATAGCACCAGGTCCGCTCCGGCGGATTTGCGGTAAAGGCTGTGCCACTCAATTGTTCGCCATACAGGCCATAATTGCACTTCTGAGGGCTGTTCATGCCTTGGGGTAAAGCGTCGGGCAGAGCTTCGGTTTCAAAATCGTTGCCAAAGCCGGGCATGTATCCGGCGTGCGTTCCAACAGGAGTGCTGGCTTGGGTCATCTGATGCGGGTCGGTCGGACGATTCATCGTGTGTTCCTCCGTTTACTGCTTGTCGGATAATAGTTGATTTTGTAACTAACAAGCATGACACATCACGAAAATGACGAAAAAGATGAGTTTGATCTGCGGAATTTCCTGCCATTCCTGCTGAATCAGGCCGCTGAAGAGAGTGCGTTGGAGTTTCAGCGCGTTTATAAGAATCGCTACGGACTACTGCGCACCGAATGGCGCGTCCTGTTCCATCTGGGCAATTATGGTGAGCTGACAGCCAAGGACATTGGCCTTCAGGCGAAAACACATAAAACCAAGATCAGCCGGGCCGTCCACAAACTAGAGCAACGCCGTTATCTCAAGCGTGAGCGGGATGAGAGGGACCGCAGAGTCGAGCGCTTGACGCTAACACCCGCCGGGCAAACCGTGTATCGTGAATTGCGTAGTTTCGCTGAGGAATATGACGCCAGACTGACTGCAAAGTTCACCAATGGCGAGGCTGCACTGCTGAGAATGATGTTACGTCGTCTCGCAGGCATGGAGTGACCACTGGTAATCGCGAGGTGATGTTCCCAGATAAGCACTGGGACAGACACAGGAAAAAGAAATGACAACGACGGAGACCCCTGCCGCGAATGCGAATGATCTGATTGAATGGCTGGTCACGCGCGGGTTGGAAGGGGCCGAGCAAGAAGAGCTTTTAGACGGATATTGTAATCGGCTGGTCGAAATGGGCATCCCTCTGATGAGGTTTCATGCGGCACAATCGACACTGCATCCCGTCTATGGCGGAACTGGCTATAGCTGGTACCAGGATCGCGGTGGTGAGTATGCGACTTTCGAATATACGGAAGAGCCGAGCGAAGTATGGCGCAACAGCCCTCTATTCGCAATTTTGAACGAGGATCTGGATGATCTGCGCGAACGGCTTGTGGATCAGAACGAGCCCAGCCGGTATCCATTGTTGAACGAGCTGCGCGAGATCGGCGCGACTGACTACTATGCAACCGGAGTTTCTTATGGAGCTTCCGGACACATTCCTGCGAACGGCACTCAGAAAACCGGCGATGGGGTTCTGATGTCCTGGACCAGCAACGCCCCTGATGGATTTCAGGAACGCGACATTTCCCTAATACACGAGGCTTTGCCGCATCTGGGGCTGGCTCTGAAGTCTGCGAAAAATGATAAGTTGGCTCGCGATCTGCTGCGCGTTTATCTGGGACGCGACGCCGGTAAGCGCGTCCTTTCGGGTGAAATACGGCGCGGTTCGCTTCAGCAGATAGATGCGGTTATCTGGAACTTTGATCTTGAAGGGTTCACCAGCCTCTCCGAGGAGATGCCGGGAAACGAGATCATCAAGATGCTGAATGATTACCTCGACGTTGCGGTGTCTGTTGTGCACGAATGCGATGGCAGCATTCTCAAGTTCATGGGTGATGGTCTGATGGCCATGTTTGACGTGGGTGAGATTGATGCTGACGCCCGCGCAGCCCTGCGCGCGGTTGCTGTATTGCAGCAGCGTATGGCTGATCTGAACAAGAGACGCGAAGCAGAAGGGTTGCCGACTGCGAACTTCACACTGGCTTTGCATGCAGGTGAGATTCTGTATGGGAATATCGGATCTGAGAACCGATTGGACTTTACAGTCATCGGTCCCACAGTGAATCAAGCCGCTCGCATCGCGGAAATGCACCGGTCGCTTGGGCAGCGCATTCTGATTTCTGACGATGTAGCGCGTGCAGCGCAGCCCTGTGCGCAAAACCTGATCTCAGTCGGCCGCTATATGTTGCGCGGCGTACCTGAGCCCAAAGAGCTGTTTACGATATATCGGCCTGCGGCTTAGAAATCGACTTCCACGCCCGGCAGGTTCAGTTCGCGCATCATGTCGCGTAGTTCCTGCCGCGCAGCGATGTTTGAGATGTTTAGCTGTTTGACCCCGATATCCTTGAGGTCCAGCAGAGTAAGCCCGCGGGGGAACAACTCACGGAAAATCACACGTTCCGAAAAGCCCGAGGCGACACGGAAGCCAATCCTCTGCGAGAGCATCTCAATAGCGCGCTGCATCTTTTCCTTGTTGACCATACGCTGCGTACCGACACGGTTGCGTACCACCACCCAATCAATCGGTTTTAGGCCGGCCTGTGCCCGCAACTGGCGCGCGTTCCAGACCATCTCGGAATAGACCGAAGGGCCAAGAATCTTTTCACCCTTTGAATCGATCCGGGCCAAAAGGTCGAAATCGATGAAGCTGTCGTTCAGCGGTGTAATTAGCGTATCGGCGAGAGAATGTGCTACCTGGCTGAGGCGAGTGTGAGAGCCTGGACAGTCTATCAGGATGAAGTCACTGTCGCTTTCAAGCTCGGCAACAGCTGCAGACAGACGGTGATCATAGATGTTCTCGCCCGGTTTCAGCGTGCTGGCGTCAATCTCGGGAAGATCGTGATGCCGAGGACTGGGCAGGGGGGCCTCTGCGCCATTCAGGAAATTGACGCGGTTCTCGAAATACCGTCCAAGGCTGCGTTGCCGCAGGTCTAGATCCAGTGTGCTGACCTTATGGCCTAACCGGGCAAGTGCCGTTGCCACATGCATCGATACGGTCGATTTGCCTGCGCCACCTTTTTCGTTCCCGACGACAATGATATGTGCCATGCTTGTATTCCCAAGTCTCGCCGTGTTTGTCTACACGTTGTTGTTGGCCACTATATGTTGTGGCGGCGCCGAAGGGAAGAACCCCAGACGGTTCTGTGGCGCAATATCAGTCTCTAATTTGGAAAATCTCGCAATGATCGTGGCTTGCACCCCACGCTTGCCAAAGGCCTTGGCCTGATTCACTGTCAGGATTGGGGTTTCGGCGGGGAGGGCCGGGGTTGGATCACCTGTTTCTGAACGTGTTGAACGTGGTTCTTCCGGTGCTGATTTGCGCAGGAGTCGGTTATAGCCTGGCCCTGCTTAAGGCACCATTTGACAACAAGGTTGTGGGTGGCATCGTATCCAGGGTCGGGTATCCAACGCTTATCATCTCGCATCTGTCCGCGACCAAGCTC
The DNA here is from genome assembly GCF_056537005.1 of Ruegeria sp. CH6. Lineage (NCBI taxonomy): Bacteria > Pseudomonadati > Pseudomonadota > Alphaproteobacteria > Rhodobacterales > Roseobacteraceae > Ruegeria > Ruegeria sp. CH6. Next base: position 30,584 of record NZ_JBQFQS010000014.1, read on the forward strand.
GAAATCAGTACCTTCCTCGATATGATGGCGGCGGCAGCACTGGCTATTGCAGCCTTTGGGGTACTGGGGTTTGCGACCCTCAAGATACTGCGGCTACCGGTTCGCGCCTTTCTGACGCCGTTGATGCACGGTAATGTGGGGAATATCGGTCTGCCCATTACGTTACTGGCGCTGGGCGATACCGGGATGGCCTATACTATGGCCTTTGTTGTGGTGGTGTTAATCAGCATTTTCACTGTTGGAATGTGGATACCGGCTGGAGAGTTTTCGCCCAAAAAGCTCGTCACCTCCCCGATTATCTATTCCGTGATCATCGCGCTGGGCCTTATGTCCACGGGGTACAGTCTGCCGCAGCCGGTGCTGAAGTCCTTTGATATACTGGGTGGCTTGTCGATCCCCCTGATGCTTCTGACACTGGGTCACACATTGGCCACGTTGCGGATCAAAGGTCTTCGTGTAGCGATGCTGCTGACCGCTTTGCATCTGGTTATGGCGGTCGCGATCGCCAGTGCGTTGGTCTGGATTTTCGGGTTTACGGGTGCCGAGCGGGGTGCGCTGATCCTGTGCTGTTTGATGCCATCCTCGGTGGCAACCTATCTGTTCATTGACCAGCATGTACCGGAATACGGGCCGGACGTGGCCGGGTTCATTTTGGTATCGACCATAGCAACCATTGTGACTCTGCCATTGGCGTTATCCTACTGGATCTGAGGGCTTTGCGAGACCTGAGGAAGTGCTGCTCCAGTCGACCTGTCAATCCGCCAAACGTTAGGTAGGAAGCTGTTTTGTATAAACAAAATATTAATGTGTATTTTCCCTAAGCTTGACCGCAAGTCTGACGTGTGACTAGAATTCAGGATCGTATCCAGGTTGCGTGGAGACGAATGTAGTGAGTTTTGAACGTGAAGTTTATGCCGCATCACGCCGTTTTGCGCGGTCCGATGACCGTCGTGCGTGGTGGGAGTTGATAGTTAGTCTCACACTTTATGCCGGTGCGATGGTAGCCGGGTTGTCGAGTATTGGAAATTGGTGGCTTATGGTGCCAGCTGTGGTTGTCGCAGCCGCTATGGGACTGCGGATCTACATGATCCAGCACGATTGCCTGCACAGGTCCTTCTTTACCTCTCGAAATCTGAACGATCGGGTGGGTACACTGTTGTCGCCAATCGCGATGACGCCTTATCGCGCCACGCGCTATATTCACGGGCAGCACCACACGTATGTGAGTGACCTCGAAAGGCGCGATACATTCGAGATATTCACTATGACACTGACAGAGTGGCAATCCGCCCCTGCCTGGAAACGACTTCAGTATCGCATCTATCGAAGTCCGGTCCTGCTGATCCTGATCGGTCCGTTTGTGCTGTATGGCGTCTTGCGACGCATGCCCCTCTACGGGTTCAAAACCGGAGTAGGTGATCTGATCCTGCACAACCTGTTGCTTGGTGGCTACTTGGTGCTCATCTGGTGGCTCTCAGGATGGGGCGGCATAGCGTTCTGGGCCGCGTCCTTCTATTTGGCAAGCGTCTTCGGTGCATTGATCCCCTATGTTGTCCACAATTTTGAGGAAATCTACTGGGGTAGACGCCCTGAGTTGACGTTCAAAACAGCGGCTCTTGAGGGCAGCGCGGTTCTGGACTGGGGCAGGCTGTTTGATTGGGTAACTATGAATATTGGTTATCATGACCTGCATCACCTGAACGCCAAGATTCCAGGCTACAAGCTCGGCACTGCTCACGCTGAGCTTGAGGCTGAGGGGCTGCTGCATTCCCGGAAAATCGGTTTCTGGCAAGGCCTCGGCTGTCTGCGATGGAAACTCTACGACGAAGAGAACGGGCGCATGGTTCCCTTTCCTCTGTACCAGCGCCGAGGCCGTGTCACTGCTGCAGAATGAGGGGGCGTCTGCTCTTGGCGATGACCTTTCTGTTCGCGGCGTGCGGCGACAGCGGACCCGTTTATCCAATTCAGAGCGAGCTCTATGATTGGGTGAAATCTCCGGAGGCGATACATCCGGAATCCAATCAATCGCCCGTCATCTCTGATCCGGTTATTACATTTCGCCTGACGCGAGGCGAGAGGCAGTCGGCTCTAAGAACTGGCAAGGATTGGCGGACTGGTCAGATCAGACTCTTCGGTTTTGACGTGCGGGTTGTGGGCAATGTGTTGCCTTCGGAGGTCGTCGACATATCGCAACTTTATCGGGTCGGGAATCCTTCAACCAAGATCACTTCGGTGCAGCTTGATGCGAAACGAGGCGTAACCGTGTTTGGGCGCACGTGTATTGCCGCGAAAGACCTAGGCGTATGGCACAGGGTCGAGATGCGAATCCGGCTGCGCAACGATGACTTTGGGTATCTGGAGGTTTTCTGTGACCGAAAGCCAGTTTGGGCCAGAACAAACATCCGAACCACTTTCCCTCCGGTATGTCGCATCCGCGAAGGATGTAATTTGGCAGTGCCCGAGCCGCAGAGGTATGAGTGGCTGGTCGGTGTCATGGCAGATCGCGGCCTGTCCAAACCTTTCACCCTGCAGATGCAGAGGTTACATCACAGGTTGTTGATTTATACGCCAAATCGTGCTGGGAATTTGTGATACCTAGCCCACGGAGTTGATCACCACCGCATGACGTTGGTTTTCACAAAAAAAGGCCATCCTTTCGGGACGGCCTTTTCCGAGAACAATCAGGTAGGGGTTTAGAAGCCCAGACCTTCGTATTTCTTCTTGAACTTCGACACGCGGCCGCCGGCGTCCATCAGGCGCGACGAACCACCGGTCCACGCAGGGTGCGAGGAGGGGTCGATTTCCAGAGCCAGCTGATCGCCTTCGGCGCCCCAGGTGGATTTCATCTGTACTACGGAGCCATCGGTCATTTTGACGTTGATGAAGTGATAATCGGGATGGATGTCTTTTTTCATCTTTCCGCTCCTTACGCCTCGGCGCCAGCCTTGGGCTTGTAGTTGGTGACTTCTGCGATACGCGCGGACTTACCACGGCGAGAGCGCAGATAGTACAGTTTGGCGCGACGAACGCGGCCACGGCGGACAACGGTGATGCTGTCGATGTTGGTCGAATGCAGCGGGAACACACGCTCCACGCCTTCGCCAAACGAAATCTTGCGAACGGTGAACGAACCGGCAATGCCGTCGCCGTTCTTGCGCGCGATGCAGACGCCTTCGTAGTTCTGCACACGGGTGCGCGAGCCTTCGGTCACTTTAAAGCCGACACGGATGGTGTCACCGGCTTTGAAATCGGGGATGTCTTTCCCCAGGGCGGCAATCTGTTCCGCCTCAAGCTGTGCGATCAGGTCCATCGCAGTTACTCCTATCTGCTCGTGGTTGGTCCACGAAGTTAAGCACGGCCTGAGAGCTCTTGGTCTTCACCGGGTCCTGCGCACAGCCCGCCAGAGATCAGATCGAATGTTCCTTATGTCTGGTTCGTCTTGCCGCGCCGTGGCCGAAGAAAGCCGGGCGTCACGACATGATGCAAACCAAAACACCGGAGTCGCATGTCGCGACACCGGATTGCGCTGCTTTAAGAGCTTTGGGGTCAATGATCAAGCCCTTTGATGCATGTTTTCCCAAGATAGCTGACTCTTTTGACGGTGGGTTTTCGCCGCCCGCACAAATGCACCGTTGCCTTGATGCGTGGATTTGGCATTCTGTGGTCAATAATACGAGCAGAAATTTGAGACAGGAACAGTGATGCGCATTGCAATCTTGCTGGCACTCATGGGTGCTGTGCTTATGTCATGCGGCCGGCGTGGCCCGCAGCCTCAGGCCATAGAGCCTACACCGACTGCCGATGCCAGAGCGCCCGCTGTAATCTATCCCAAATTCGGTGATGCTGATCCTCATGAGTGGGAGGGCCGCCATCCCGGACACTACCCCATCCATGGCCTTGATGTTTCACGCTGGCAGGGTCCGATCGACTGGCATACGGCAAAAGCGTCGGGTGTCAGTTTCGCGTTTTTGAAAGCGACTGAAGGTGGTGATTTTGCGGATCCTTTGTTTGAGGATCATCGCAAGGGAGCGCAGGCGGCGAATGTACCCTGGGGCGCATATCACTATTATTATTTCTGCCGCCCGGCTGCAGAGCAGGCCCGTTGGTTTATTGAAAACGTACCCAAGGGCGCGGACCTGCCGCATGTGCTTGATATGGAATGGACCCCACATTCCAAAACCTGTACTTTGCGCCCTGATGGCAAGACCATCCGCTCCGAGGCGCAGAAATTCCTGAACATTCTGGAACGGCACTACGGCCGCAGACCCATTGTTTACACCACCGTGGATTTCTACGAAGACACCGATATCGGGCGCTTGCCAAAAACCGACTTCTGGCTCCGATCGGTCGCCGGGCATCCGCGACAGGTTTACCCGAATGCGATCTGGCGTTTCTGGCAGTATACCGGGACCGGGCTTGTGCCCGGCGTGCAGGGCAAGGTGGATATCAACACCTTCAACGGCACGCCGGAGATATGGGCCCTTTGGAAGGCCGGCAACTACTACTGAGGCAGTTAAGTACCGTAGGTCTCGATGGTGCCACCACCAATCAGGTGGCCCAGTCGGCGTTCGCGCTCGTCGCCAAAGGAATTATTCAGCCAGAATACTTCACCCTCATTTAGTTCGCGACGTTTGAAACCACGCTCGGCTAGGCACCGATGTACCTGATCGATTTCTCCCTGCGCTCGCAGACTATCCTCAGCCGGGATCGTCACAAGCGGGCCTATCACAACGCCAGCTATGAGAATGCTGGTCATGTAGCCACCGACGACGGCAGCATTTCCACCTTCCGGCGACTCACCAATACACGACTCCATAGCAGAGCGCGCTGAGTGCAGGTTATGGCCATCCTGTGTAGGGATATAACGCTCAAGTGGTTTTGTGGTGCAGGCCGAAGCGGCCAGCAGCGACAGAATTAGTAACTTTTTCATTAAGCAGCCCGAATCGATTTATTCTGCAATTGCTTTTTTCAGCATCTTTATGCGTGAGTATATTGAGACTAAAACAACCGCAAATCGCAATTTGTCAAAACTCAACCCTGCGTCCTGTGCGCCACAGTCGAGATATCAATCAGAGTTTTCGTCGTGTGATTTCAGGTAGCTATCCCACACGTCGGGCCGTCTTTCACGTGTGATGTTTTCTGCCATTTTATGGCGCCACTCAGCAATGCGGCCGTGATGGCCGGACATCAGCACCTCGGGAATCGGTCGACCTTTCCATTCCGCAGGGCGCGTGTATTGAGGATGCTCCAGCAGCCCCGATGAAAAGCTCTCTTCTTCGGTCGAAGCCTGATTTCCAAGAACTCCGGGGATCAATCTAACGGTAGCATCTATCAGCGCCTGCGCCGCAATCTCACCGCCGGTCATGACAAAATCGCCCAGAGATACTTCTTGAACGCCGTAATGTTCCAACACTCGTTCATCGACGCCTTCAAACCGTCCACACAACAGTGTCATACCATCACACCGCGCCAGATTTTGCATCATGCGCTGATCCATTCGGCGACCGCGCGGGCTGAGATAGATCAGGGGCCAGTTGCCTCGGATACCTGCCATCGTGTGCTCGATTGCTTCGCCAAGAACATCGGCACGCAAAACCATACCCGCACCACCGCCTGCAGGCGTGTCATCCACGTTGCGGTGCTTGCCGACACCAAACTGTCTCAGATCAGTGGTTTCCAGCTGCCACAGTCCTTCCTGCAGCGCTTTGCCCGTCAGGCTTTCGCCGAGCACGCCCGGAAACGCCGACGGAAACAGCGTAATTATCTTTGCCTTCCATACACCATGAAGATCCGGCGTTGGTGTCATCAGCTCGCGCGGTTTCAGGGTCGGCCGGATAGCCTTGCGGCCATGGGATTTGCTGGGTTTGTCAGTCATGTCGTGGCAGTCAGGCTATTTTGAGCGGATTGGATGAGACCTGCTTTCTGTCTGACAAGCTCCGTATCGTCCAGTCCGGAACGATTTAGTTGTAACATCTGGGCAAGGGTGTTTTCAGGCAGGCGCGGATTGGCGCGGGTTGGGCCAATCAGTTGGGACGCCTTACTGAGACGCAGGCCCAGAAATTCCGCGAACGGGCTGCCGGGGCCGTACTCTTTATTCTCCAGTTCTTCAAGCCATTCGGTTTGAACATCGATCGATGGTAACCGCTCCTGAATGGCTTCAGCGGTGGTCTGAAGTGAAGGCAAGGCGTCAAGATGCGATCGGTAGGTTTCGAAGTCCTGAACAAGGCGCAAGCGTTGTAGGTCGTGCGCCCAGAGGCTGCGAAGCCAGCTTCCGCGCTGCCTCAGGGACAGATAGATAGTAATATCGAGTTCTTCGCCTGCGAACCGATTACGAATTGTGTCAACCAGGCAGGCGGCAAGATCGGGTGCGGCTTCATAGCCAACCGCGACGTTGCGGCTGGGGCGTAGGCCCGAGAAGTTTTCTTCGCTTAGAATAAGACCGCGCTTGGTGCCAAAGTTTGTGGCCTCAAGGAAGTCGCGCATCTGATCGCCGAAATCGGCCAAGGTGCGTGCAGTGCCATACAGAGAATGTCGGGTTGCGGCATCGGCCAGACCAGTTTTTCTGGTTTTGTATGGCAAAACCAATGCGTAGTGAGGCCAGATCAACTCGCGATTTTCGAAGAGGAACGATTGTGCGGCCGTGACGCCGGTTTTGTGCAGGCCTAAATGCAGGAAAACCCGCCGCATCAAAACAAACCATCGGGTGGATCGGTGACAACACGGCCACGCTCCAGATCAACTGTAGGCACGTTTGCTAGTGTAAACGGCAACAATACCGTGGCTTTCAAGCCTGACCCGTGAACTTCCAACAGATCGGTTGCACCGTGGTTCTGTACCGATTTTACACGCCCCAACAGGGCACCTCCGGTATCATAAACCTCCAGCCCAATGAGGTCAGTATGATAGAATTCGTCGTCCGGAAGCGAGGGTAACTGATCCCGGTGCGCAAACAGACGCAGGCCTTTTATAGCATCGGCCTGTTCTTTAGTTTCAACCCCCCCCACACGGGCGGCGAAACCATTCTTGATCGCACGCGTCAAGACCAGAGGATACCGTTCCGCACCGTTCTCGTCGGTCAGAGGCGAGTAGGTTTCGATATCTTCAGGAACGGCGCAATAGCTTTTGAGCCGTACTTCGCCGCGCACCCCGTAAGAGCCGGCAATACTTCCGACACAGATCAGATCAGTCATTGGGCGCTTCCGATGCTACACATAGTCCGTTCTGCCAAACACCACGTTCGGCACAGGCCTCGCGTTGGTTGCTGCGTTCAAAGAACACGCCCACAATAAATGCGATCAGCAGCAGGATGGGAAGTCGTATCAGTCCAAACATCTGCCTCTACCGCGTTTCGAGATGCAATCGGGCGCTGCGCTGTTCCCAGCCAGCGCGTTCAAGTTCGGGCCGTTCTGACATTTCTTCCGGCCAGCCTACACAGTAATAGCCGACCAGAGACCAATCGTCAGGCACGTTAAGGTCACGCTTCATTCGTTCGGGATCAAGGATCGAGACCCACCCCAGACCCAACCCTTCTGCCCGCAAGGCGAGCCAGAACAAGGTGATCGCGGCGACGACGGAATAGCGACGCATCTCGGGCATTGTGCCCGCGCCCAACCCCAGTCCTTTGTTGGTCGACTCGTCGGAAAAAACGGCCAGTTGAACGGGCGCTTCCTGCATGCCGGACAGTTTCAGGCGGCTGTACTTCAGCGCTTTGTCACCCGAATAGCCTGCAAGGGCCTGTTCATTGGCGTTTTGGAAATTCTCCAGCGCTGCGGCCCGTGCCGCCGCGCTTTCGACGCGAATGACGCGCCAAGGTTCGCTCAGCCCAACCGAAGGGGCCAGTCGAAATGTGTCGAGGCAGCGCATCAGCACTGCCTCGTCCACAGGGTCGGTGCGAAACCGACGCACATCGCGCCGGAGCCGCATCAACAGTTCGAACTGCGTGCGGAATTCGTCAGTGAATGTCTGATCCTGCACGCGCCCGCCTTGCTTATTCTTCAGCAGCAGCTTCTTCAGCCGGAGCAGCAGCGGCCTCAGCAGCTTCAGCTGCCTTCGCGGCTTTCTCTTCTGCGCGCTCCTGAGCTTTCTTGCCCGGGGTACCCTTGTTCGGGTTGTTGCGTTCGGCCTTGTCGCGTGCGCCTGCAGCTTCCAGCATACGTGCGATACGGTCAGTCGGCTGCGCGCCCTGGTCCAGCCAGTACTGGATGCGCTCCATGTTCATTTTTACGCGCTCTTCGCTGTCTTTCGGCAGCAGCGGGTTGTAGGTGCCCAGCTTCTCGATGAAACGACCATCGCGGGGCATGCGGCTGTCAGCAGCCACGATGCGGTAGAAGGGACGTTTTTTCGAGCCGCCGCGGGCGAGACGAATTTTCATTGCCATGGTGGTATCTCCTTTGAATGGCATCACGCCGGGGGCGTGTCGTTTTAGTAGACCGGAGCAGATCCGGTTATTTCTGGTGTTTCTTGTGGTGTCGGATGACTTCCTGAATGATGAAATTCAGGACAGCCTTGGCAAAGTCGGGGTCCAGATCCGCCGTTTTCGCCAGGTCTTCTAACCGTGCGATCTGCGCTGCTTCGCGCGAGGGATCGGACGGGGGAAGGTCGTGTTCGGCCTTGAGCTTGCCAACGGCCTGCGTGTGCTTGAACCGCTCGGCCAGCGTATAGACGAGGATCGCGTCCAGCCGATCGATGCTTTCGCGATGCTCTTTCAGCAGCGTAGCCGCACGCGTCACAGGGTTGTTCATTGGCTAGTCCTTTCGGTGCTCAATGCAGGTTCGGAGAGGTCGATCTTGGGGTGGCGCCAGATTTCAGCGCGTTTGCCAAGCAATTCGCCTTCGCGTTCGTATCTGGCACCAAGACGTTCTGCCAGCGCCCGGGATCGGTCGTTGGCGTGCGCGATATAGCTGATTACACCGTTCAGGCCCTGATGGCGCGCTACGTGATCGCGCGCTGCCAGCACCGCCTCAAAGGCCAGTCCTTTACCCTCAGCTTCGTGCAGCAGCGTCCAGCCCAGTTCAGGTTCATCCCAGCCGGGCGCATCTATAATGCCAACCCAACCAACGAAGGTGTCGCTGGCTTTCTCGGTCAAATGCCACAGGCCATAACCTTTCAGCGCCCAGTGTCCCAGCCGGTTGGTCAAAGAGCTCCAGCTTTCCAGTGCGTCCTTCGGTCCACCGACCATATGGCTGCGTTCGGTCGCAAAGAAGCTGATCATGCCGGGCAAGTCATCCTGCTGTGGCGCGCGCAGGATCAGGCGATCTGTTTCAATCGAAGGAATGGTGTAAGTCGTCATGCGCCCACCTCCGACAATTGATCGGGACCGGGATGGCGGTACACCAGCTCGGTTCCATGTGACACGTTCTGATAGCTGCGCTCGTAGTGCGCACCCAGCCGTTCAGCCAGAGCGATCGAGCGGTCGTTGCCAGGGAAGATATTCGAACTCAACGTATCGAAGCCCAAAACCTCATAAGCATAGCGGCGGGCCTCTTCCGCGGCTTCGCGAGCAAATCCTTTGCCTTCGCTCCCGGCGAACATGACCCAGCCGAGTTCCGGTTCCGGCCAGCCTTCGGGGCCCCAGATGCCAACAAAGCCCACGGGTTGACCGTCGTGCGTTTCGACGGTCCAGAACCCATAATCATGCAGAACCCAATGGCCGATCATGCTGGCGAACCAGCGCCAAGCCTCATTACGGTTCATCGGGCCGCCAAAACCCCAACTTCGATCTTTGTCGGCAAAGAAATCGGCGACATTTTCAAAGTCGCGCTCCTCGGGGCCGCGCAGGATCAGGCGTTCGGTTTTGAGTGTGGGGATCTGGAGGTCGATCATGCGTAGGCCTCCATCCCGCCGTTCACTAGATCAGCAGGCCCCGGGTGACGCCAGACTTCCATCGTGCCGAATTTGGGATGTTCATAGATGCTCTCGAACCGCGCACCCAGCCGTTCCGCGACAGCCTTGCTGCCCGCGTTCTGGGGATCGATCAAGGAGATCGATGTTTCCCATCCCAAAGCGTCATATGCATAGGTTCGGGAGGCTTGCGCAGCCTCGGTCGCGTAACCCTTGCCGGTTGCGTTGTTCATCAGCGTCCAGCCGATTTCAGGTTCGGGCCAGCCAAATGGGCACCACAGTCCTACATGGCCCACATAAATGCCCGTATCTTTTTCCTCGACCCCCCAGAAGCCATAACCACGCATGGCCCAATGGCCCAACAAGGTCGCCACCATGCGCCACGTTTCATCCGGACGCAGCGGGCCGCCTACGAATTTTGACGCATCGCTGGCAAAGAACTCCGCCTCAGCTTCAAAATCCGCTTCACGCGGTGCCCGCATGATCAGTCGCTCGGTTTCCAGCGTCGGGATCGGCATCGCAAGTGTCATGCCTGCACCTCGCTGTAGCGCCAGACATGCTGGTCCGCACCAAACGCTTGCTCGGCAACAGTGTCACGTGTCGCCCCCAACCGTTGGGCTAGGGCATTCGAGCGGGCGTTGGATTGTGATACGTAGCTTACGAACCGGCCAGATCCGAGAAGATCAAAGCCAAAGTCACGTGCGGCAACGCAGGCTTCGGTGGCATATCCCTTCAGGCGATGCTGAGCACTGAACAGGTATCCAAGCTCGGGCTCGTGGTCGTCCCATTCCAGCCCCAGAATGACAAAGCCAACGACTTCGTCGTCATCTTTCAGTGTAACCGTAAAGAGGCCGTGACCGTGCAGAAGCCAGCCGGATGTATAGTAGGAAAATTCTGTCCAGGCTTCCTGATCGGTATCGCCAAAACTATCTCGGCAAATCGCCGTCCAAACCGGCAGGTCTTCCAACTTTGGAGCACGCAGAACCAGCCGCCGGGTCTCAAGGACCGGCAGAGCCGCGCGATATTGCGCTGCTGCCATCGCCGCCTTACCGGACGGGGGCTGGGTGCAGCGTGCTGACGTCACTTTTTCTTTCCGAACCCGCTCAGACCCGGAGGCAGGGCCATGCCGCCGCCCATTCCAGGCATTCCAGGCATCTTGCCGCCCATCGCTTTAGCCGCAGCTTCCAGCGCTTTGGGGTCCATACCCGCGGCCATTTCCTCAGGCGATGGGCCACCTTTGCCGAACATGCCTTTCATGGCCTGTTTCAGCATCTTGCCTTTGCCCATCTTGCCCATCTTCTTCATCATGTCCGACATCTGCCGGTGCATTTTGAGCAGCTTGTTGAGGTCGCTGACCTCCATTCCTGAACCAGCGGCGATGCGCTTCTTGCGGCTGGCCTGCAGCAATTGCGGGTTGGCGCGTTCGCGTTTGGTCATCGACTGGATCATGGCGATCTGCTGGCGCAGGATCTTGTCGTCCAGCCCGGCCTGATCCATTTGCTTGGCCATTTTGCCCATGCCCGGCATCATGCCCATCATGCCCTGCATGCCGCCCATCTGGATCATCTGTTCCAGCTGCATCTTCAGGTCGTTCATGTTGAACTGACCTTTGACCATGCGCTTCATCATGCGCTCGGTCTGTTCGATCTCCATCGTTTCCTGAGCTTTTTCGACCAGAGCAACGATGTCGCCCATGCCCAGAATACGACCGGCGATCCGGTCCGGCTCGAAGGTTTCGAGCGCGTCCATCTTTTCGCCTAGGCCGACAAAGCGGATCGGCTTGCCAGTGACCGCGCGCATCGACAGAGCCGCACCGCCGCGGCCGTCGCCGTCCATACGGGTCAGGACCACGCCCGAAATGCCGACCTTCGCGTCGAATTCCTCGGCCACTTCAACGGCGACCTGACCGGTCAGGCCATCGACCACCAGCAGGGTTTCGCGCGGGTCAACCACGTTGCGAACCTGTTCGACCTCGTCCATCAGCACTTCGTCGATATGCAGACGACCAGCGGTGTCGAGCATGTAGACGTCATAGCCGCCCAACGTCGCCTGTTGCTTGGCGCGTTTGGCGATGTCGACGGGCTTCTGGCCCGGCACGATCGGCAGCGTATCGACACCAACCTGCGTGCCCAGAACGGCCAGCTGATCCATCGCCGCCGGGCGATAAACGTCCAGCGAGGCCATCAGGACCTTTTTGCCCTCTTTCTCTTTCAGGCGTTTCGCCAGCTTACCGGTTGTTGTCGTCTTACCCGAACCCTGCAGACCAACCATCAGGATCGGGGCAGGCGGGTTGTCGATCTTCAGCGCACCGGGATCTTCCTCGCCGCGCAGAGTATCCACCAGCGCGTCATGCACGATCTTAACGACCTGCTGACCGGGTGTGACCGATTTGGTCACGGCCTGACCGGTGGCCTGATCCTGCACCTTCTTGACGAATTCGCGGGCAACCGGCAGCGAAACGTCGGCCTCAAGCAGCGCAACCCGGACCTCACGCAGGGCGGTTTTTACGTCTTCTTCGGACAGAGCACCCTGTTTGGTCAGCCGGTCAAAGACGCCAGAGAGGCGTTCGGATAAATTTTCAAACATGCCTTCGGCCTCCTTAGCCGGTTTTCTGGTGGCGCGTCCTAGATAGGATGCGTCGGTTAAATGCACAAACGCCCCCACGGGCGAAACTCGCTGGTGGGGGGCGATCCCTGAACGACTCAAGGGACCGGAAGATCATAAGCTTCCGGATGTTTGGAGGGGATTTAGGCGGATTGGCTGCCGGAGTCAACCTCGTGTGCCGGAAGCCAATCGTTGACCGCATCAACCATCCGCTGCGCGCCGCGCCCGCTGACATAGGCTTCGACAATCGGATGTCGCCCGGCACTCATACCTTTGTCCAGGATTAGAACAGGACGATGCATCTTGGACGTAGTCCTGTCGCGGCGCGAAGTGGTCGTCTCCACCTCGGCATGGGAAAGATTCGACAGCTCATGTTCCACGGTGTCATATCCAAAGATCGATTGGCGACGGATCAAGATGCTATTGCTGTTGCGGTCTAATATGACCTGAACTCGGCGCACAAAGACGCAGAACGCGCCGATCCCCATCCCGCCACCGAACACGGCAAAGAAGAGGCCAAACAGAATGCCCTCGCCACCTTCGGTTGCCATGAAAAGGCCAGCGCCGACAAAGGCAAGGATGAAAAAGACCAGTGAGATGCCGATAAACCAGGGCGTGTTAGACAGGATCAATTGGTCGGGTGTGTTACGCGTCACTTTCATGGCGGCACGCTAACACTGAATTCTGGCACTGTCGTGGCTTGAATTCGTCCGCGTGTTGCGCGATGAGCGCGCCAAACAGGAGGTTCCCATGGACGCATCATCTGCTTTTCAGGATACTTTGCCGCTCAGCTCTGACGCGCTGTTGGCGCGACTGGATGAATGGGGATTGGCTTATCTTCTGCATACCCATGTCCCGTTGCGCACGGTCGAAGATTCCAAGGCGGTCGAGGATCAGTTCATGGTGCCGGGTGAAAACGCTCTGCGGCTCAAGAACCTCTACCTGCGCGACAAGAAAAAACGGAACTATCTGGTCACGCTGGAACAGAGCCGCGAGATTGACCTGAAGGCGCTGGGTGCAGAGCTTGGGATCGGCAACCTGTCGTTCGGGTCAGCGGATCGACTGATGCAAAACCTCGGTATCCGTCCGGGCGCGGTCAGCCCCTTGGCCATGATCAACGGTGTTGAAAACAACGTGCGCTTCTTCATGGATACTGCCGCTCAGCAAGCCGACGTCATTTATATGCACCCTCTGGTCAATGATCGAACCGTTGCAATGAAGCGTGAAGACCTGACAGCCTTCTTCGAGCGTATCAATTGCGAGGTGACCTGGCTGCCGTGACGAGTTCACTCCGCCAGAGCTTCGGAAAGTGCTGCTGCAACATGCGCGGCTGACGGGTTCACGAATAAGAAACCCTCTGCTTCGAAGATCGGGTCGTCCAGATGATCCGGGAAAGCCAGCGGTAATTCGGTGCATGCCAACAGAATGGCGGTTCCCGGATTGGCATGGCGTTTGCAGAAGTCCAGCAGGCGAGGGCGTGCTTTCCTGGAGGCGCCGCCGTAGAACTCAGTATCAATCATCGCCTGCATCTCTGCGATCTGATCGTCAGGCAGGCGTTCGTTTGCAGAGATGCCCTCTACCGCAAGTCGCTCCGCATAGTTGCTGGCCTGCATCGTAACTGTGGTTCCAAGAACCAGTGCCTTTTCAGCTCCTGTTTCAGCAGTTGCCTCTGCGGTTGCATCGAAAATGCTTAGTATCGGCATGGTAACCCCACGCCTGATCGCATGCAGGCGGGCATGCGGCGTATTAGATGCGATGATTGCAAAGTCGCAGTCTGCGCGTTCCAGATTCAGAAGCGCCTTCCGGAAAACAGCATCGAATTCAGTCCAGCTGTCTTCATCGCCTGCTGTGCCTCGCAGTGCACGAGTATGCGCCTGCACAACGGATTCGATTGCCATCGGAGGGATAGGAAGCGGTGATCCGTGGCCGCGCTTGGAATAGTGCCTGCTCGCTCCCTCAGCAATGGCTCTGTAATAGTCGACTGTCGATGCCCAACCGACACCACCCAGAATTCCGATCTTTTTCATGAGATCCGCCCAATCTGCTCAGATAGATTTCCGCGCAGATTGGACGTTTTGCCAGCATATGACCAGAGGGGGATCAGGCGGCCAGTTCTGCTACTGCTTTTTGCGCATTGCTTAGGGTGTTTTCAGGGTCCATTGCCATTTGATCGGCCGCAACGACGTCTACATCGGTAATTCCGATGAAGCCCAGCACGTGGCGTGCGTAACCGGATGCATAGTCAATTTCGGACCCTACGGCCGTTCCGCCCGAGGCTATTGCCAGAACTGCCCGCTTGCCTTCAAGCAATCCTTTGGGGCCGTTTTCGGTGTAGCTGAAGGTCAGGCCGACGCGGGCAACAAGGTCAATCCACGCTTTGAATGCGGCGGGCACCGAAAAATTGTAGATCGGCAGGCCTATTACAATGGTGTCAGCCTCCTGCAGTTCCTGAACCAGTTCATCCGACAGGGCCAATTGATCCCGTTGCAGCGGATCACGCTGGTCCGCAGGGGTAAAGTTTGCCGCGATCCAGTCTTCGGTCAGCAGCGGCAAGGGTGTTGCCAGATCGCGGCGGATAATGCGTCTGGCACCCAGATGTTTGACAACGCGGTCAGAGAGATCACGCGTTGCAGACCCGGTGCGGCGGGCGGATGCATCAATGTGCAGGATGGTTTTGGTCATTTCTCGAGGTCCTTTGTTCGGGGATTTTGCTTCTGCCTCCAATATGAATGTTGTGTAGATGAACAAAACTCGGATATATCAACATCAGTTGTTGGAAATTGCACAGTCGTGGTGATCATGGATAACTGGGATGAGGTAAGAACCGCCTATCAGGTGGCCCGGATGGGGACAGTTAGTGGCGCAGCCGAAGTATTGGGTGTGCACCATGCCACTGTCATTCGTCATATCGACGCGATCGAGGCCCGTTTAGGCGTCAAGCTATTCCAGCGCCACGCCCGCGGATACACCCCAACTGAAGCGGGAGAGGATCTGTTGCGTGTTGCGCAGGCAACCGAGGATCAGTTCAATCAGCTTGTCGGCAGGATGAAGGGACGTGGGGACGATGTTTCGGGAGAGTTGGTGGTCACATCACTGGCATCGTTGGCACCATTAGTCGTGCCTACACTCAGCGAGTTTCAGAAAACCCATCCCGAGCTCATCGTGCGTTATCTGACCGGAGATCGGTTGTTCAGGCTGGAATATGGTGAGGCACATGTAGCTATCCGCGCCGGTGCTGCGCCTGATCAGCCTGACAATGTTGTGCAGCCCTTCGTCTCGCAGGAGGTGGGCCTCTATGCCAGCAAGGGCTACATTGACCGTCGTGGAAAACCATCCGGCATCGAGGATTTTGCCAACCACGCCTTTGTCGGCAATGACGATGAAAACAGCCGTGCGCCATTTTCCCAGTGGCTGCGCACCAATGCACCTGCCGAGGCGATCACTTTCCGCTGCTCGAACAATTTCACTGGCGCTGAAGCGGTTCGGGCCGGGGCCGGCATAGGATTTATGGCGCGTTGGGAAGCCGCACGTCATCCGGAATTGGAAGAGGTCATGGATCCATTGCCCGAATGGTCAGGCAAACTGTGGTTGGTGACACATGTCGATCTGCACCGCACAACAAAGGTCCAGGCGTTCCTGACGTTCCTGAAAGAGCAGGCCAAGGATTGGCTGCCATGAGTTCTCAGGCCCGTGGCCATCTGGCCATGTTGGCTTTTTCTGCACTTGTCGCGGGCAGTTTTTCGCTTGGCTCAATGATCGCCAATGAGATTGCACCTGCCGCGCTAAACGCTGCGCGGTTTGCGATTGCTGCCGTCGTGATTGGTGTCGCTGCGCTGGTCACCACTGGCATACCGCGCAGTGCGGCCAAAGCGCCCTGGCGCTATCTCGTGCTCGGCGGGCTGTTCGCAACCTACTTTGTGCTGATGTTCTATGGTCTGAAAACTGCACCGCCAGTCAGTGCCGCAGCCGTCTTCACTCTGACGCCTATACTATCTGCCATTGCCGGATGGATGTTGTTGCGCCAGATCACGACCTCTCACATGGCCATGGCATTGTTGGTTGGGGCAGTAGGGGCTCTCTGGGTGATTTTCCGCGCGGACTGGCAAGCCTTTCACGCGTTTGAGATCGGTCAAGGTGAGATCATCTATTTCTGGGGGTGCGTTGCGCATGCGATCTACACCCCTATGGTACGCAAACTGAATCGTGGAGAACCAGCAGTGGTCTTTACATTCGGTATGCTATTGGCGGGATGTGCAGTTCTTTTGGTGTTCGGGTGGTCGGACATTCGCACGACCGATTGGATGAACCTTCCGCCGATTGTCTGGATCGGGCTGTTCTACGTGGCGATTTTTGCAAGTGCCGCTACTTTCGTGCTGCTTCAATACGCAACGCTCTATCTGCCATCGGCGAAAGTCATGGCCTATACCTATCTGACACCCAGTTGGGTCATCCTGTGGGAAATCGCACTTGGAAACGGTGCCCCAACCGGGATGATCCTGATCGGAGTTGCATTGACTGTGATCGCGTTGCTGATGCTGCTGAAGCCTGAAGAGGAAGGACAGGCAGCGCATCGATCCCGCAGTCGCGAAGGCTAGGATTGTTTGCCTTCTTGTTCCCCAAGGTTTTCGGTTTCGAGAAAGCGTTCAAAGGCGTCCAGATTCACCGGTTCAAATTGCCCGAATCCCTGCATCCAAACTGAAGCCTGTCTCAGGGCGTCGGGCTCCAGCTTGCACCATTTCACCCGGCCCCGCTTTTCCTGAGAAATCAGCCCGGCCTTGGTCAGAATGACCAGATGTTTCGAGATCGCCGCTAGCGACATCTCGAATGGTTCAGCCACATCGGTGACGGCCATGTCATCCTCAAGCAGCATTGCCAGAATGGTGCGGCGCGTGGGGTCGGCAAGGGCCGCGAATACAGTGTCTAGATCGCTGGACATGGTTCCTTCCTAATATGCAGGAAGCTGTTTGACAATTTCCGAGCCCACGCCATGCTGCGCCGAAACTTAGAGGGGGCGTGACGATGCCACTGAAATACTGGCTGGTGATCTGCGTCCTTGGCATCGGCTGGGGCATGTCCTTCATGTTCAACGCCATTTTGCTGCGTGAGCTTGGGCCATTGTCGGTCTCGATGGGGCGCGTGGGCTTTGGGGCGCTGGGGTGTTGGATTTACGTTTTGGGTAGGCGTTTGCCGGTCCATCTGACCCTTGGCCGAGCTGCGGGGCTGTTGGGCTTCGGCGCGCTGAGTTACGCAGCGCCATTTGCGTTTTATGCGCTGGGCCAGCAGCATATCGGCGCAGGTGTCGCCGGTATCGTGAACGCCACAACACCGGCCTTTGCCGTCATCGTCTCGCATTTCTGGCCCGGAGGTGAGCGGGCCACACTGCTCAAGTCATTGGGTGTGGTTTGCGGGTTTGCCGGTATCGTCGTTCTATCACTACCGCTCTTGCAGTCGGGTGCGAAGTCCGAGTTTTGGGCCATTCTGCTGATCCTACTCGCACCCGTTTGTTACGCTTTCTCGCTCAATTTCGCCCGCGCGTTCCGGGACATGCCGCCAGTTGTTCTGGTGGCTCTTGCCCTGACGGGCGCAACGCTGTCGATCGCCCCGCTGGCACTTTGGCAGGAAGGACTGCCTCATATCACGCGCGCCGAGACTTGGGCCTCGCTTCTGATGATCGGATTTGTCCTGACCTCGGTGGCATTCATTGCGTTTTATTGGCTGCTGCCAAAGGTGGGACCGACCAATATCTCAACAGTCACCTTGATCGCCCCGGTCTCAGCGCTGGTGCTCGGGACATCTGTTCTGGGAGAGACACTTTTGCCGGAGCATCTGGTTGGCATGGCGGCCATTTTCGCCGGCCTTTTGCTGATCGATGGGCGTATTGTCAGACGTTGGCAAGCGGATAGGGAATACAAAGATCAACCAAGAGGTTGAATATGCGGATTTAGCTACTATCGCCGCATTTGCCAGTCTAACTCTGTGGTCTCATCAAGTATGCGTCGTAAATAAAGTTTATAAAACAATACCTTGACCGATCTCGAACTGCGATCTCAATAGCGTTGACTCTGCGCCCCATGCCCCTTAGCACCTAGCCTCAAGACAGTGCGAGGAAACCGCCCGTGACCGATGATGACCAAAAGCAGCGTATGGCGCAGCTTGAGGCCAAGATTGCGGCGGCGAAAAAGGCCAAAGCGCCAAAGCCTCGTGCAGATGCTGACGTGTCCGGGGGCGAGCTTGCCTGGAGGATGGTCATCGAAATGGTTTCCGGTCTTGGGATCGGATTTGGCATCGGATACGGGCTGGACAGCCTGCTCGGGACAATCCCGATATTCCTGGTGCTATTCACATTGCTGGGCCTTGTCGCGGGCGTGAAGGTTATGCTCCGCAGCGCGAAAGAGGTTCAGGAGAAACAGACGGCGGCCCAAGAGCAGGCCGAACGAGACGAGAGGGACTGAACGTGGCGACCGAGACCACCGCAGCAGAAGGCAGCAGCCTGGTATTCCACCCAATGGACCAGTTCATTGTCAAACCGCTCTTTGGCGGTGAGATTGCGTGGTACACACCGACCAACGTGACACTGTGGCTGTTCCTGGCAATCGCTGCGATCTTCGCTTTGCTGGTTCTCAGCACTTCGAAGCGCGCCATCGTTCCAACCCGTATGCAGTCGGTGGCCGAACTGGCCTACGGCTTTATCTACAAGATGCTGGAAGACATCTGCGGCAAGGAAGGCGTCAAGTACTTCCCATATGTCATGACCCTGTTCATGTTCATCGTCTGCGCGAACTTCCTGGGCATGATCCCCATGTCCTTCACCACCACATCGCATTTCGCCGTGACCATCCCGCTGGCGCTGTCGGTCTTCCTGACCGTGACCGTTCTGGGCTTTGTAAAGAACGGCGCAGGTTTCCTGGGTCTGTTCTGGGTCTCCAGCGCGCCTCTAGCTCTGCGCCCGGTTCTGGCGATCATCGAGCTGATCTCGTATTTCGTACGCCCGGTCAGCCACTCCATTCGTCTTGCCGGTAACGTCATGGCTGGCCACGCTGTTATCAAGGTGTTCGCAGGCTTTGCTGCAATCGCCGCGATCTCGCCCGTGTCCGTTCTGGCGATCACCGCAATGTACGGCCTTGAGGTCCTCGTGTCCTTTATTCAGGCCTACGTATTCACCATTCTGACCTGTGTTTACCTGAAAGATGCGCTGCATCCTTCGCACTAAGGTCTGATACCCCAACATCGAAACTTCCAATTCGTAAGGAGATACATCATGGAAGGCGATCTCGCACACATCGGCGCAGGCCTGGCAGCAATCGGTTCCGGCGCAGCCGCAATCGGGGTGGGCAACGTTGCAGGTAACTTCCTGTCCGGCGCCCTGCGCAACCCTTCGGCGGCTGCTTCGCAGACCGCAACCCTGTTCATCGGTATCGCGTTCGCAGAAGCCCTGGGGATCTTCGCATTCCTGGTCTCGCTGCTGCTGATGTTCGCCGTATAATCTGCGGAACCTGATCCTTACGCGCAGGTGGGTCCAAGCCATAGCGGCCCACCTGTTGTAAAGACAAGTTTCCGACGGAGGATATCATGGCGACTGAACCCCTTACAGAAGAGGTAGCTGGCTCGTGCGTCGACTCCTATGGCTCTGCCATCGGGATGCCGCAGCTCTGCTTCGATTGGTTCCCCAACCAGATTTTCTGGCTGGTCATCACGCTGGTCGTCATCTTTCTGGTCCTGTCTCGCGTGGCTCTGCCTCGCATCGCGGCAATCCTGGCTGAACGTCAGGGGACCATTACAAATGACCTGGCTGCGGCCGAAGATCTGAAGGCCAAGGCGGTCGAGGCTGAAGAGGCCTATAACAAGGCGCTGGCCGATGCCCGTGCCGAAGCGCAGCGTATCGCTGCCGAAGCACGCGCAGAAATCCAGTCTGGTCTGGATGACGCGATTGCCAAGGCGGACGCGGAAATCGCTGCAAAGGCGGCTGAATCGGAAAAGGCAATCGCCGAAATCCGTGCCGGTGCGCTGGAAAGCATTCAAGTGGTTGCCAAGGACACGGCGGCTGAACTGGTTACTGCGCTGGGCGGCGAGGCGGATGCCAAAGCCATCGCCAGTGCCGTAGACGCGCAATCGAAAGGATAAGTGACATGCGGAACACTCTTGCCCTTATCCTGACCATCGGCGCAGCCAGCCCGGCATTTGCCGCAAGCGGTCCGTTCTTCTCGCTTGGCAACACCGACTTCGTCGTCACGCTGGGCTTTATCGTTTTCATCGCGGTTCTGTTCTACTTCAAGGTGCCGTCGATGATCGGTGGTGCGCTGGATAACCGTGCCGAGGGCATTAAAGCCGAACTGGACGAAGCTCGCGCCCTGCACGAAGAAGCCCGCAGCCTTCTGGCTTCGTACGAGCGCAAGCAGCGTGAAGTACAAGGTCAGGCAGACGCGATTGTCGCTGCTGCCAAGGAAGATGCTGCACTGGCCGCCGAGCAGGCCAAAGCCGATCTGGAAAACTCCATCGCACGCCGCTTGGCTGCTGCGCAGGATCAGATCGCGTCTGCAGAAGCTTCGGCTGTCAAAGAAGTGCGCGATCAGGCCGTGACCGTAGCCGTATCGGCAGCCAACGAAGTGTTGGCAAAGCAGATGACTGCTACTCAGGCGAACAAGCTGATCGATGCGGCAATTGCCGACGTCGGTGAAAAGCTGCACTAAGAGTTTCTGACCCGGCGGTTCCGCTGCCGGGTCTGAATTCTGAGAGGCGATCAAACTCTCGCAAAGCCTTCATATCTGAAGCACATCTACTCCATCAGCCATTATCACTGGATTGTACGTAGGTTGAGTTACGCCTGCGCCAGAGCCATAGCGCTATTGCAAGGGCTGTGATTGCGAGCTCAACTGCAAAGGTCCAGTGGTTCAGAAAAGACAGAATCCAGTGTGAATGGGTCGCCTTCACGACAACAAGCGGCTGCGAGTAGTCCGAATATGGCCAGGCCCACGCGATTTTGCCGACGATGGAATCCAGCGCCATATGAACAACTCCGCCAGCACCGAAAAATGCAAGTACAGTACCCGCCTTAGGGTGGAAAAGCCGTAGCGCAAGTCCAGCAAACAGTAGAGCGACCCAAACGATAGGTCGATGGGTCAGATAGGCGTGATGATGGTGGGCGCGGTTATCCACCAGATAAAACCAAAGCATGTCCAGATCAGGCGCAACTGCGCCCAGCATTGCTGCAGCGAATGCCAATTTGCCGACATTGGGTGTCGCTGTTCTGAAAATTAGATAGGCACCCGGCAGGTGGCCGATAAACATCAATTTTGACCGGTTTCATGCGCCAGTCTCTGCTGGGCGATGGTTTCGTTCTTCAGCGCCTTCTGCTGATCCTCCATACATCGCTCGACAAAACTCAGGTGTTGCTGAACCGCTTTCCGGGCCCCCTGAGGATCGCGCGCCTGTAGCGCCGAGTTAATGGCCCGGTGCTGATCCAGAATCGAGTCTCTGGTTGTGCGTTGCTGGAACATCATCTGCCTGTTGTAGAAAACACCTTGGCGTAGCAGATCGAACATGGATCGCATCATATGCAGCATGACGACGTTGTGGCTGGCTTCGATGATCGCCATGTGAAACTGGGCATCCAGATGTGCTTCTTCCTCGGCTGCGTTGCGATCATGGGCGGCCTTCATCTTTTCAAAGATCGTCTGAATAACCTTAAGATCGCTGTCTGACCCTAGCCTAGCCGCCCGCTCTGCTGCCAACCCCTCCATATCCCGGCGAAACGACAGATAATCGAATACAGCTTCATCATGGCTGCTGAACAACTGGATCAGCGCTGGTGAAAATGCCGAGCCCAGCACCTCTGCGACATAGATGCCGGATCCGGCCTTGGCAGTCAGCAGTCCTTGTTCCTGCAGTTCCGAAATCGCCTCTCGCAATGATGGGCGTGATACACCCATGCGTTCGGCCAGTTCTCGTTCCGAGGGCAGGCGTTCACCCGGGCGCAGAATGCCGCGCAGAATGAGTAATTCGATCTGGCGGACAACGGCCAGAGACAGCTTTTCGGTCTGAACTTTTTGAAAGGGCATGACTGTGTCGTTCTGAATTGGTCAAATCATATGACCACGTAAACCAGTCCGCTTCAAGAAAGTGCGTTATTCAAGTTCGTTGAAATATTAGGTCAGAAATATTGACATTAAATTGAGTCGGCATAGGCTGCGCTGAGCAGAGTTCGGAGGAAGCTCATGTCAACGCATCACCTGTTCGCCACCCGTGCATCTCGGATGAAGGCATCCGAGATACGAGAATTGCTTAAGCTACTCGATCAGCCCGGGATTATCTCATTTGCAGGAGGCATCCCCGATCCGGCGCTGTTTCCAGCGGAAGGATTTGCAGACGCTTTTCAGGTGGCCCTTGGGGTGGATCAACAGGCCCAGTCACTGCAGTATTCTGTGAGTGAGGGATATGTTCCCCTGCGCGAGTGGATCGCTGAGCACATGCGCCAGATTGGTGTGGATTGTGACATCGACAATGTGCTGATCACTTCGGGATCACAGCAAGCACTCGACTATCTCGGTAAGCTCTATCTTTCTCCCGGTGATACGGCGCTTGTGGGTTGGCCGACCTATTTGGGGGCATTGGCGGCCTTCAACGCCTATGAGCCCCGATTTGACCGGATCAGCATAAATGGCAACCGAGGTGCTGCAGAGTATCGGTCCGGGGCAGGTGAGGGGGCGGTCAAGTTCGCCTATCTCTCCCCGGATTTCGCGAACCCGACCGGCGAAACCGTTGATCTGCGTGGACGTGAGGCCCTGCTCGATCTGGCAGAAGAGCTGGATTGCGCCATCATCGAGGATGGAGCTTATCAGGCGCTTCGTTACGAAGGTG
This sequence comes from Ruegeria sp. CH6, assembly GCF_056537005.1. Classification (NCBI taxonomy): domain Bacteria; kingdom Pseudomonadati; phylum Pseudomonadota; class Alphaproteobacteria; order Rhodobacterales; family Roseobacteraceae; genus Ruegeria; species Ruegeria sp. CH6. The sequence continues at coordinate 53,882 of NZ_JBQFQS010000014.1, forward strand.
ACGCGATCCCGCCGATCCTGAGTCTGGAACTGGCGCGGAAAGGATCGCTTGAGAGCTGTCGCACCATCTATTGCGGTAGCTTTTCCAAGACCCTGTCGCCGGGTTTGCGGGTCGGCTGGGTTGTGGCAGCCAAGCCAATTATCTCTCAATTGGTTTTGATGAAGCAGGCGGCTGATCTGCACTCCGCTACGATCAACCAGATGGCGGTCTATCAGGTCGCGAGGGCAAGCTTTGATACCCACATTCCAATGCTCAGAAACGTCTACGGCGTCCGGCGTGATGCGATGTTGGCAGCATTGGAAGAGTATATGCCGAAGGAGGTTCAATGGACCAAACCAGAGGGTGGTATGTTTGTTTGGATCACTTTGCCTTCGGGTATGGATGGCGCTGATTTGCTGTCCAGAGCGCTCGAAACTGTCAAAGTGGCATTCGTGCCCGGGCAGGCCTTTTTCCCTGATGAAACGGGCGCAAATACCATTCGGCTGAGTTTCTCAAACTCTGACGAGGACACAATCCGAGAGGGCATTCGCCGGTTGGGAGAAGTGTTGCGCCGCTGAATCCGGAAAGGATCTGTTAACCAAATTGTCGCAAAGCTGCGGCATGATCCGGTACCTGGCCCTTCTGATGTTGGCAGCTTGCTCTGCGGGTACACCTCATTTTCAAGGGGTGCCCGCTACGCGTATTGCTGTGAACGGCAGCGTGTTTGATGTGCGGGTTCGTGGGGAACTGGCCGAAGCTGTGCGGGTAAACACACAATATGCCCCACGCCTCGGGCCGATCCGCGATCGGGCGGCACTTGCGATGGCGCAGGTTTCGGGCTGTCCCATTCTCGACGTGTTGGGTGATGCCGCAGTTACGGTTGGTGTACTTGGTTGTGATCGTGCGGCAGGGGAACGCTTGCTGCTGACGGCAGTTTCGACGCCAAACTATGAATGTATCGACTATGGCACCTACGAAGATGCAGGTAGTGACTTAGGCTACCAGGTTTTTGAATGTACGCCCTACTGAATGCGCGTATTTTCGCACGGTTTTGGCAAGATATTGTGGATAACTCGGATCACGGGCCCATATCCTGCGTAACTCCGTTGACTCGTCCCCCATCCCTTGCGCAGACTTCCTGAACGTAGGAATCACGGATAAAACGGCCATTGCGCTTTAGCAAACTCAAACTGACCGGCTTTAAAAGCTTTGTTGATCCGACCGATCTGATCATCGCGGATGGGTTGACCGGTGTGGTGGGGCCAAACGGTTGTGGCAAGTCCAATCTTCTGGAAGCATTGCGTTGGGTGATGGGTGAGAACCGCCCCAAATCCATGCGCGGTGGCGCAATGGAGGATGTTATCTTTGCGGGGGCTGCCACGCGTCCTGCTCGGAATTTTGCCGAAGTTGTCCTGACGATGGACAATTCAGAGCGACTGGCACCTTCAGGCTTCAACGACAGCGACCAGCTTGAGATTGTCCGACGCATCACCCGCGATGTGGGCAGCGCCTACAAGACCAACGGTAAGGATGTGCGGGCCCGTGATGTGCAGATGTTGTTCGCAGATGCTTCGACCGGCGCGCATTCACCCGCGTTGGTAGGACAGAACCGTATTGCGGAACTGATCAACGCCAAGCCACGCGCCCGTCGGCGTATTCTGGAAGAAGCGGCCGGTATCTCGGGCCTCTACCAACGTCGGCACGAGGCCGAGTTGAAGTTAAAGGGTACTGAGTCCAACCTGACGCGCGTTGATGACGTTCTCGAACAACTCGGGACACAGCTGGCGCAATTGGCGCGTCAGGCCCGTCAGGCTGCACGTTATCGCGAGATAGGCGAGCAACTGCGCCAAGCCGAGGGCATGCTGCTTTATCGTCGCTGGAAAGAGGCCGACATTGCCCGTCAGCAGGCCGAAGAAAAACTGCGCGAACGGATCACCGAAGCATCGCGCGCTGAGGCCGAAGCAAGAGCGGCAGCGGCGAAGCGCGCTGAGATTGAGGAAACCCTGCCGCCCTTGCGCGAAGAAGAGGCTATCGCCGCCGCGGTCCTGCAACGCCAGCAGGTTCAGCGTGATGCACTGGCCGATCAGGAAACCCGCGCGCGCCAGACCATAGAAACGCTGACCAATCGTATTCAGCAGCTTGGCAACGACATCGAGCGTGAGACTGGCCTGAACCGGGACGCCGGGCAGATGATCGAACGTCTGGAATGGGAAGCCCGCGAACTGGCCAAAGCTGCCGAAGGTCACGAGGACAAGGTAGCTGAGGCCGCCGAAATTGCCCGCGATGCTGCCTCGGTTTTGCAGGATCGTGAAGATCACCTGTCGCAGGAAACCGAGGATATGGCCCGCCTCGTTGCACGCCATCAGTCTGCGCAACGGTTGGTCGAGGACAGTCGCAAGACACTGGCGCGTTCTGAAGGTGAGGAAGAGAAAGCCCGTTCGTCGGTGGAGGAGGCGCGCGAAGCGCTGACCCGTACCAGCGAAGCCTTTGAAACTGCTCAGGAAGCCGAGGAAGAGGCGCGCGAGGCTGCTGAAGCTGCCGAAGAAGCGCTGGCCGCTGCCGATGAGCTGCGCAATGAAACACAGGCGCGCGAAGCCGAAGCCCGGGCACAACGCTCTGAGGCGGAAGGTGAATTGGGCGCCATCCGAGCCGAGACAACAGCGCTGGCTAAACTGGTTGAACGGGATACGGCCGAGGGTGGGCAGGTGCTTGACCTGCTGCGTGTAGCACCCGGTTATGAAAAGGCGCTTGGCGCCGCACTGGCCGACGATCTGCGTGCGCCTCTGGTCGAAGGGGATGGCCCTTCGGGCTGGGTGCAGGTGGCGGGATATGACAGCGATCAACCTCTGCCCGAGGGCGCTGAACCACTGGCGTTGCACGTCTCGGGACCAGACCGTCTGAGTCGTAGGATTGCACAGATCGGGTTGGTCGATGCCGATCTAGGCGCACGGTTGCAAGCATCGCTGAAACCCGGCCAACGGCTGGTGTCGCGCTCGGGCGATCTGTGGCGCTGGGATGGTTTCCGCGCTTGGGCTGAAGATGCGCCAAGCGCTGCTGCACTGCGCCTGGAGCAGCTCAACAAGCTGGAAGCGCTGAAACAGGAACTGACGCGTACCGAAGCGCAAGCTGATGGAGCGCGCGCCGCGCATGAGGCGCTGTCGCAGCAACTGGCGGATGTGACCGAAGCCGATCGTCGTGCACGCGAAGCGCGTCGTGCTGCCGATCAGCGCATGGCCGAAACCGCGCGCCAACTCAGCCGGGCTGAAGCCGACCGCAATCTGGCACAGGGCAAGCTGGAAACCCTGTCTCTGGCCGTGGATCGCCACAAGGAAGACGCCATGTCTGCTCGCGCTCAGCTGCGCGAGGCCGAAGGTGCGCTGACCGGGCTGGGTGATCTGGATAGCGCCCGCGCGCAGGTCGAGGATATCAAGCAAACGGTTGAAGCAGCGCGGATTACCATGCTGACACATCGTTCGACCCATGACGAGTTGCGTCGCGAAGGTGATGCGCGCACCCGGCGAACACAAGAGGTCACCAAGGATCTCAGCGGTTGGCGTCACCGTCTGGAAACTGCTGAAAAGCGTATATCGGAACTGGCTGAACGCAAGGAAAGTTCAGAAGAAGAACTGACCGAAGCCATGGCCGCGCCCGGTGAGATTGTCGAAGCGCGCGAAGAACTGAATGAGCTGATCGAAACTGCCGAGGCGCGCCGTGCAGAGGCAGCGGACAGGCTGGCCGAGGCAGAAACCCAGCAGCGTGAGGTTGTACTGGCTGAGCGTGAAGCAGAACGCCTGGCATCAGAAGCACGCGAAACGCGAGCGGCTGCTGAGGCGCGCTGCGATGCCGCCAAAGAAAGCGTTGTCGCCGCAGCCGAACGAATTGCAGAAGATCAGCAATTGACACCAAACCAATTGCTGAACCAATTGGATGTAAATCCTGATCAAATGCCTGCTGCGGACACGCTTGAGGCCGAGGTGAACCGCCATAAGCGTCAGCGTGATGCGATGGGTGCGGTCAACCTGCGCGCCGAAGAGGATGCCAAAGAGGTTCAGGAAGAATTCGATACGCTCAACAGCGAAAAATCTGATCTGGAAGAGGCGATCAAGGCGCTGCGCAGCGGTATCGCCAGCCTGAACCGCGAGGGACGCGAGCGTCTGTTAACTGCGTTCGAACAGGTGAACTCGAATTTTGCGATGCTGTTCAAGCACCTGTTTGGCGGTGGCGAGGCCAATCTGGTCATGGTCGAAAGCGATGACCCGCTGGATGCGGGCCTTGAGATCATGTGTCAGCCACCGGGTAAAAAGCTCTCGACACTGAGCCTGCTGTCGGGTGGGGAGCAGACCCTGACCGCGACGGCGCTGATCTTTGGCGTATTCCTTGCCAACCCCGCTCCGATTTGTGTTTTGGACGAGGTCGATGCGCCGCTGGATGACGCCAACGTCACGCGCTTCTGTGATCTGCTGGACGAGATGTGCCGCCAGACCGACACGCGGTTCCTGATCATCACCCACCACGCGGTGACCATGGCCCGAATGGATCGGCTGTTTGGTGTTACCATGCAGGAGCAGGGCGTCAGCCAGCTCGTCTCGGTTGATTTGAAGAAGGCCGAGCAGATGGTCGCCTGACCGTTCACCGCAACGTTATGAGGGTTTTGAGGCGCTGCGGGATAATGTGGCTGCATGACACGACTGTTTCTGATCCTTGTGATTTGTATTTCAACTCCGCTTTGGGCTGCTGATTGGGCAACCAAACCGGGCGATGTGCCGCTGAATCAACAGGAACTGGATGCATTGGCGGGCCAGACGTTCACCTTCTATGACGATGGGCAATCCCGTTATTCTACTGGTGGAGCTTACTCCTATACCTATTCGGAGACGAATGGTGGCGGAACCGCATTCGGTACTTATCGCATTGCCGAGGACGGCAGTGTTTGTGTTGATTATCGTAATGGTCTCAGCCGCTGTGATTTGTATGTGCGCAGCGGTGACCGCTTGATACTGATCAACGAAAAAGGCGAACGCTATCCGGTGCGCCCCGATTGAAATCGGTCTTAAGGGTGCCGTTTAAAAGCCAAGCATACTTAAGTTTGCACCAAGTGTTTGAACGACCTGTTTACATAATGTGTGTCAATTGATCGGTGAAACGCAACAAATAAGCGAATAAATGGGGTATATATTGATGCCTCTGACGATAAATTCCTGAAAGCAATAACAGAGAATAAAAGGTCAGAGTAGATGTGCCGTTTTTTAGCTTGGGTCGGCGCTAAACGTTATTTGGATGAGTTAGTGCTGAACCAGGAGCAATCCTTGGTCATGCAAAGCCGCAATGCACTTATTGGGAAGACTCCGATCAACGCAGATGGTTTCGGCCTTGCCTGGTATTCGGAACGTGGCACGCCCTGCTTCTACAAAGACACCAACCCAGCGTGGTCTGACGCCAATCTGAAACAGCTGACGCACCATACGCAGTCGCCACTGTTTCTGGCCCATGTGCGTGCTTCAACCGGGACTGCCACATCTCGAAACAACTGCCATCCGTTTGGCTTTGGCAAGTGGAGCTTCATGCACAACGGCCAGGCCGGTGGGCACGAGAGTATCCGGCAAGAACTGGACGGTATGATACCAGCTGACTTGTACCAACACAGGCTGGGTGCAACTGAAAGCGAAGCGATCTTTCTGATAGCGCATGGTGAAGGCTTGGATGCCGATCCAATAGGGGCAATGGTGCGCGCTGTTGAACGCGTTGAGGCACTTTCCCGGAAACGCGGATCACTACCTTACCTTCGGTTCGCTGCCTGCTGGTCGGATGGGGAGCGCGTATTTGCTGCGCGATATGCCTCGGACCGATTTGCACCCAGCCTCCACTATCGCGCATGCACTGACGGCATCATAATTTCGTCCGAGCCACTGGATGCAGATAGCGGAGAATGGACTGAGACACCCGCAAACACCGCGATCGAAACCCGAGGCAAATCGCTTAGATTGCACCCGTTCGAGCCAGTTCCACAGAAATATCACGCAAATGTCGCCTAGCTGAGACCTGTTATGGGCCGGCATTGCGCGAACGTTCTATGCCAGTGATTTATAGCCGATTCAGTAAATCCGTAGTGGGCCAAGCATCCGCTGGCAGGCCAAGTCGCACCTGTTCCGACTGAACGGCAGCGCGTGTTCCGGCGCCCAGAATGCCGTCGATTTTGCCGACGTCATAGCCGCGTGCCTGCAGTTTGCTTTGCAGTTGCTTCATCTGAGCGCCAGACAGGCCAGGGGCAGGATTGCCCGCGTCATAAACCTGTGCGCCTTCCAACCGAGTGCCGAAATAGGCGGCGGTCAGCACATAAACAAAGCTCTGGTTCCATTCGAAATAGACATCGAAATTTGGGTAGGCCAGAAAGGCAGGTCCCTTGTGCCCCTGAGGCAGGATCAAAGAAGCGGGCAGATTGGCCAGTGATCCGCTGCGTGCCTGAACACCCATGGCTTGCCAGTCAGAAATCGCTCTCGGTTTTCCTGGACCCGACAGAGACCAGTCCATCTGATCTGGAACAGTCACCTCCTGCAGCCAAGGCTGACCCGGTTGCCATCCCAAATGTGACAGCATTTTTGCCCCGGACATCAGCGCATCTGGAGCCGAGGTTTTCAAAGAGACCTTGCCATCGCCGTCACCATCGACGCCATTTTCAAGGATATCGCGCGGTAGCATCTGCACCATTCCGATTTCCCCAGCCCATGCCCCAGTGGTGCGATTCGGGTCAAAATCACCCCGCTGATACAACTCAATTGCTGCAAAAATCTGCGGTCGGAACAATTCCGGACGTCGGCAATCGTGGGCCAACGTCACCAGAGCATTGCGCGTGTTGAAATCACCCTGGAACGCGCCGTAGTCGGTTTCGAAGGCCCAAAAGGCCAGCAACACCCCGCGCGAGATTCCGTATTCGCGTTCGATCCGATCAAACACTGCATCGTATTTGCGCGACATGGCTTGGCCGCGTTCAATGCGATTGGCAGAGATCAGGCGGCGTGAGAAATCGATGAACGGCTTTTGGAAAACACCTTGGGCCCGGTCTGCCTGCAGTACTTTGGGATCTTGTTGAACGCCTTTGAAAAATGCGTTCACGGTAGATTTGTCAAAACCCTGCTGGACCGCTTCGGACTTCAGACCTTTGACGAAGGAGTTGAAACCGCCACCGCACTGAGCAAAGGCGGGGGAGGCAAAAAGAGTAGCGGCGACAAGGCCAGAGAGAATACGCATGGACGAGCAGGTCCTTCAAAAGAAAAAGTTGACGACAACCCACACCGACAAGACGCCAAGCGCAAGCCCCCAAACCTTCCACAGCATGGTACATGCGCGGAAAACCTCGTATGCGCCGATTTCCCGACGCGCATCACCGTTCACCCAGGCCAGATCGCGAATCTGCCCGTCATAACTGCGAGGGCCTGCTAAGGCGATGTCCAAGGCGCGGGCCATGGCGGCTTCTGGCCAGCCTGCATTGGGTGAAATGTGGCGGCGCGCATCGACGACCATTTCTGCCCAACGAGACCATTGACCGGATAGCGCAATGATCATCACGCAGGTCAGTCTTGCCGGGATCAGATTCAGCAAATCATCAAGCCGGGCTGAGGCCCAGCCGAATTCAAGGTACTTCTCGTTGCGGTAGCCAATCATGCTGTCAGCCGTATTGATAGCCTTGTAGACCAGCAGTCCTGGCAAACCCGCAATCAAGAACCAGAACGCGGGCGCAATGACTCCGTCACTAAGATTTTCAGCCGCACTTTCGATCGCGGAACGAGCAACCTGCGCTTCGGTCATTTCAGTGGTGTCGCGCGAAACGATGCGTGCAACCATGGTACGCCCTGCAGGCAATGACTGCCGTAGTGCTTCGCCGACATCCCGGACATGAGTAACCAGCGATTTCTGGGCAAGAAGAATGGCGCAGACAGCGATTTCGACAATTGGGCCGAGCAAAGAAAGCAGCTTGCCAGCGGCAAAGGCTGCAAGAACCAGAAGCGTGACCGTGAACACACCTTTGAGGCGCCGCTGCGTCCCTGTGTTCAAGCGCTTGTCAAGCCAGCCGATTGCATTGCCGATTACCACAGCTGGATGGCGAACGCGGGACCAGAGCCAGTCAGGCTCGCCCAAGGCTGCGTCCAGACACATGGCGCAAACCAACAACAGCGCGGTGCTCAAAGCGCTGCCTCCAACCGATCCCAGCCACCTGCGGGGGGCAGGCCAAGGCGCAAATAGGTTTGGGAGTAAGGGAAGACGCGGCTCCAGATATGTGCTTTTGCCAATCGGTCTTGCCACTCTGCAGCATCGTCGACCTCATACAGCCGGAACAAACTAGTTCCGCCGACCAGAGACGCTCCCTTTCGGGTGAGCAGAGCGTCTAGTTTGTCTGCTTCGTTGGCCAGATTTCGGCGGGTGGCATCGGCCCAATCAATATCCCGCAATGCACGTGTCCCGATCCGCAGGGCAGGGCCTGAGACGGACCAGGGACCTGTCAGATCGTTAAGCTTGCTGATCAGATTGGGGTGTCCGATTGCAAAGCCCAGCCTCAGCCCCGCTAGCCCCCAGAACTTGCCAAAGCTCTTGAGCACGACGACACCGGGGCGATCCGCAAGGTGGATCAAAGATGATCCGGGTGTGACGTCGCAAAAGCTCTCGTCAATCACGGTCAACGGGGCATCAACATCACACTCATGCCAGATGCGGCCGTCGGGATTGTTGGGATGCACGATTACCCGGGCCTCTGCCGAGGCGCTTTCCTGCACGGACCAGCCTTGCGCATTAAAGGCGGCGGCGTGCTCGTTATATGTGGGCATCGTGATTTGCACCCGACCTGTTCGGGCGAGCGCGGGAATCCTGGCAATGAGAGCTGAGGCCCCTGGCGCAGGCAGGATCATGGCCTCGTCCGGAACAGACCAGAACTGACGAGCAGCGTCTGCCAGCCTTTCAAAAGCGCCATGATCCGGCAGTTCCATCCAATCCGAAGGTTCCAGACCTGAAACCTCATACGGATGCGGATTGATGCCAGTGGACAAGTCGATCCAGTCCGATCGGGTGCCGCCATAGTTCTGGATAGCACCATCCAGACCCCCACCATGGTCGCGTGCGGCCCGCGGGTTCAATTCGTCGCTTTGTCTTGCCATCTGGATCTCTGCCGGAATCGCGTGTTTCAGCCCGCTTCAAGCGGATTTTTGCCATTTATACAAGCAAATCCGCGTGATCCGAGCCCGTGACAGGCATCGTTAACTTTTTGTTAAGGAAATGACGGGATCACGGACCAAGGGGTCGGCACCGTTCACTCTATCAAGTGCCGAGGTTGTTGCAAATGAAAGTTCTGATTGTTGAGAGTAACCCCGATCTGGGTCGGGTGTGGCAACGCCATCTGCAAAGGCAGGAGGCCGAGGTCACATTGGTCGAAACGCAAGAGGCCGCAATTCTGGCGCTTTATAGCACGGCATTCGATATCATCGTCTTGGATCTGGTATTGGAAACCGGCAGTGCGCTTGCCGTGGCTGATTTTGCCAGCTACCGCCGCCCCGATACCAGGGTGATCTTTGTGACCAATACGACATTCTTCTCAGATGGATCCATCTTTGCCCATAGTCCTAACGCCTGTGCCTATGTGCAAAGCGGCACGCCGCCAGAAGATCTGGCGGCGATGGTCGAGCATTATGCGGCGGGCCGCTGATCCCGCCTGTGGGGCTCCATGTAATCCAGTTCAGGATTTACCGGGATGATCCGGTGCGGATTGATACTGTCATGGCTGTAGTGATAGTGGCGCACGATATGAGCCATGTTCACTGTCTGGGCAACGCCGGGCCACTGGTATAGCTCGCGCGTATAGGCCCACAGGTTAGGGTAATCGATCAACCGCCGCCGGTTGCATTTAAAATGCAGATGATAAACCGGATCGAACCGGATCAGTGTGGTGAACAGTCTCCAATCCGCTTCGGTGAGGCGATCACCCATCAGATAGCGGCGCGAAGCCAGGTGATCCTCAAGCCAATCCAGAGTTTCGAACAATGGGTTTACTGCATCGTCGTAAGCCTCTTGCGAGGTCGCAAAGCCGGATTTGTAGACGCCGTTATTTACGTTCGAATAGATGCGCGCATTGACCTCTTCGATGTCATCCCTCATCTCCTCGGGCCAGTAGTCATCGGTGTTTCCGGTAATCTCGTCAAACGCCGAGTTAAACATACGGATGATTTCGGAGCTCTCGTTGGAAACGATGGTTTCTTGCTGCTTATCCCACAGGATTGGCACAGTCACGCGACCAGAGTAGGTCGGGTCAGCCTTGGTATAGACCTGATGGGCATAGTCCAGACCATAGAGGGTATCGCCGGTTGCACCATTGCCGTCTTTTTCAAAGCTCCAGCCCTTGTCCAGCATATCGGGATGCACAACCGAGACCGAAATATGATCGCTCAGCCCTTTCAGTTCCCGAAAGATCAGCGTTCTGTGCGCCCATGGGCAGGCATGGCTGACATAGAGGTGATAGCGTTCTGTCTCTGCGGGGAAACCACCTTTTCCGGACAGTCCTGCACTGCCATCCGTGGTCAGCCAGTTGCGGAACTGAGCGGCGGAACGCTTGAACGCTCCTCCAGTGGATTTTGTGTCATACCAAGTGTCATGCCATTTACCGTCGACCAACAGGCCCATCTTGTGTCCTCCGCAAGTATTCACGGCGAAGATAGTCTGCGCTTTCAGTGCTTCCTATTGAACCAGGCGCGCAATTAGCCTGCATCGCTGCACACTGGTGGTTGGGATTTCTGTGCAACAGTCGGCGATCGGACAAAACTAAGTGTCGCGGTTCACTGGATTTTTACATATCTGCCCCCACAATAAAGAGTGTTAAGGGGGGAATAGATTTATGAGTACCTATGTTTCTAAGGAGATGCGTGCCGAATTGGATGCGGCACGAATCGCTACCCTGAAGAAAGCCAGTCGCTTACGTGTGGAAATGGGCGACAATTACTTCAAAATCCTCAAATTGTGGAATGATGGATTTTCCGTCGAGGCGGAGACTACGCCGCAATTGCGCGGTCTTGTCGACATATACGATGGCGCAAAACACCTGTACCAATGTCTGATCATTGCTGATGAAGAAGAGGGCGGTGAGATGCGTTATGAGTTCAAACGCAATACCGCCGCAGCTGATAAGGCCCCGTTGGATTTCTACCGCGCTCCGGATGCGCCAATCGCTTTGCTTGGTGTGGACGACTGACCGCTAGGGTTGGATTTCAACCGTTGTCCCAGTTGGTGCAAGGCTCCAGAGCTTTGCCATTTCAGCATTCGATAGTGCGATGCAACCGGCAGTCCAGTCTCCCGGAAGTGTGATGCCAACTACGCCGTTTGGCTGGCCGTGGATGAAGATGTCTCCACCCGGGTCGACGCCCTCAAGACTGGCGCGATCAATATCTTCGGTCTTTGGATAGTCGATACCCAACGACAGGTGATAAGCGCTTTGGGGATTACGCCGGTCGATTTTAAACATCCCAAGCGGCGTCTTGCCATCGCCTTCCTGCTGCTTGTCGCCCTCAGGCTCAAAACCAAGTGCGATGTCGGCCTGCATCACGATCGCCCCATCCAGCGTGGCCGTCAGCCTGCGGGCAGATTTCTCGATAAGGATATGGTCAACTTGCGAGGCTTCCGGTGCCATCGGCGGGGCAACAGGTCTTGGGCCATAGCGGTGCCAGCCAAACCAGCCAGCACCAGCTACAAGAACAATCAGTGTTATCAGAGCAAACCGGCGCACGTTTTACTGCAGATCGGAAAATGCGTCTTTCAAGCGATCACAGGCTTCTTCGATCCGGGCGCGCTGAGTTCCGAGGTTGAACCGCAGGAACTGTTCACCGCCTGAACCGAATGTTGTGCCGTGATTGACCGCGATCTTGGCTGTTTGCTCGACACGGTTGGTGAACTCAGCGCGATCCATACCTGTGCCCGAGAAATCGACCCAGGCCAGATAAGTGGCTTCCAATGGCATCGAACGCAGGCCGGGAATGCCGGCAATTGCGGCATCAAAGACTTTTCGGTTTTCGTCGATATAGGCGATCTGTTCGTCCACCCATGCCGCCCCTTCAGCAGAATAGGCAGCCGCGGTTGCAAACTGCCCGACTGAGTTCGGCGCAAGCGACAAAGCGAGCATCCGTTTTGCAAACTGTCCCCGCAATTCAGGATCTGGAATAATCACCTGACCTGTATGCAAACCTGCGATGTTGAAGGTTTTGGATGGTGCGGTCAGCATTAACAGCCGGTCAGTGATTTCCGGTGCAGCATTCTGCATCGGGATGTGAGTGTGTCCCGGATAAACCAGATCGTTGTGAATTTCATCAGACAACAGCAGCAGGTCGTGGCGTTTGGCGAAATCCGCGACCGCCTGCAATTCGGCTTGGGTCCAGACCCGACCACCGGGATTATGCGGTGAGCAGAGGATGACCATCTTTTCCTTGCCTGTCATCTGCTCATCATAGGCTTCGAAATCCATCTCGTAGCGGCCATCATTGTTGACCATCTGGCATTCCACGACCTCGCGGCCTGCATTGCGGATCACCTTGGCAAAGGCATGATAGACCGGTGTGAAAAGGACGATCCCATCGCTGGGTTGTGTGAATGTATCCAGACACATACCAACTCCGTTCACCAAGCCCGTGGTGGTAAAGATCGCATCCGCATCCACGACCCAATCATGGCGGGTGCGCATCCACCACCGGATTGCGTCTTTATAAGGCTGGTCGAGATTGACGTAACCGAACACACCATGGTCAACCATTTCGCGCATCTTGTTCAGCACGGGCGCAGGCGCCCGGTAGTCCGTGTCCGCGACCCACATGGCGATCCCGTCATTGGTCGGTACGCCATAGACCTGCTCCATCATGTCCCATTTGGCGCAGTGGGTGCCGTGGCGGTTGATGAGATCGTCAAAACTCATGGGTGTTCTCCTGTCTGATCGCAGGGCAAGCTATCCTGAATCGCGCTGCGTGCAAGGGGGGCGTTGCGGCGACGCACGTGATGGCCTAAATCAGCCTCATGAAACGCAATATCCTGATCCATCCCGATCCCCGCCTGAAAACGGTCTGCACGCCGGTCGCTGACATCACCGACGAACTGCGTAAGCTGGCCGATGACATGCTGGAGACAATGTATGACGCGCCCGGCATTGGCTTGGCTGCACCCCAGATCGGGATACTCGATCGGTTGATCGTGATTGATTGCGTCAAGGAAGAGGGCGAGGCGCCCCGACCGTTGGCTATGTTCAACCCTGAGATTATTTCGGCATCGGACGAAACCAGCGTCTATGAAGAGGGCTGCCTGTCCATCCCGGACCAGTATGCCGAGGTCACCCGTCCCAAGGTTGTTGATGTCACCTGGTTGGACCGGGACGGGAACCTGCAGCAAGAGACGTTTGATGGGCTTTGGGCCACCTGCGTCCAGCACGAGATCGATCACCTGAATGGCAAGTTGTTCATCGACTACCTCAAACCGCTCAAACGGCAGATGATCACCCGTAAAATGCAAAAGCTGAAGCGCGAGCGCGCCCGCGCATAAGCGTGGCATCGGAGAACAGCATATGACCGTACGCTCCTGCCTGCCATGGCCAGACAAACGCCTGCGCAGCAAGGCCGATGAAGTGACCGAGATCACGGATGAGATCCGCGCCATTTGGGACGACATGATTGACACGATGGAGGCGATGCCGGGCGTTGGTTTGGCTGCTCCTCAGATCGGTGTGATGATGCAGCTGGCGGTCGTCGATGGTTCGACCGAACGTGGGCGTGCGGTGAAACTTGCAAATCCGGAGATTCTGCACAGCTCAGTCGAACTGCGCGAACATGAAGAGGCCAGCCCAAACCTGCCAGGTGTTTCCGCCAAGGTAAAACGTCCTCGGGCAGTAACGGTCAAGTTTCTGAACGAGCACGGTATGATCGATCGCCGGGATTTTGTCGGTATCGAGGCGACAAGCGTGCAGCATCAGATCGACCATCTTAATGGCAAGATGTACTTTGACCGTCTCAGCAAGGTCAAAAGGGACATGCTGTTGCGCAAAGCCAAAAAGGCAGGGTGAGACTGGTTATGCGTATCGTATTCATGGGAACCCCCGATTTCTCGGTGCCGGTGCTGGAGGCGCTGGTGAAGGCCGGCCATGAGATCGCTGCCGTGTACTGCCAGCCACCACGCCCGGCAGGGCGAGGGAAGAAGGACAGACCTACGCCTGTTCATGCGCGCGCTGATACTCTGGGCCTGACGGTCCGACATCCAGTGTCACTGAAATCACCTGAGGCGCAGGCCGAGTTTGCAGCGCTTGACGCTGATGTTGCGGTGGTTGTGGCTTATGGGTTGATCCTGCCGCAGGCTATTCTGGATGCACCTCGCCACGGTTGCCTCAATATACACGCAAGCCTTTTGCCGCGTTGGCGTGGGGCAGCACCGATCCATCGGGCGATTATGTCCGGCGATACCGAAACGGGTATCTGCATCATGCAGATGGAGGCTGGGCTGGATACCGGTCCGGTATTGCTGCGCGAAGCTACTGATATCGGGATCGAGGAAACCACGGCGCAATTGCACGACCGCCTTTCCGTCATGGGCGCGTATCTGATAGTCGATGCTCTCAACCGTTTGCCGGATCTCGCACCAGAACCGCAACCTGAGATTGGCGTGACCTATGCTGCCAAGATCGATAAGGCAGAAGCGCGTGTTGACTGGTCATCCCCTGCCATAGAGGTTGATCGACAAATCCGGGGCTTGTCCCCGTTCCCCGGCGCATGGACTGAAATTGAGGGTGAACGCGTCAAACTGCTGGCTTCGCGGATGGCGCAAGGCCAAGGTGTGCCGGGCGAGGTGCTGGATGATGCGCTGACCGTTGCCTGTGGCGAGGGTGCTGTCGAGCTTCTGCGTCTGCAAAGGGCAGGCAAGGGCGCGCAAGACAGGGACGAGTTTCTGCGTGGTTGGAGCATTAATGCCGGAACCCGGATTTAGAAAAGGACAACTGACTTGTATTTGACATTGATGGGGACGGTGCTGATTGCGGCAATCGTTGGTGCACTGTCCGAAAAATCAGGCTTTACCCACAACGGGTATTTGCAATCCATCATCATTTGTATCGGCGGTGCCTTTCTGTTTTTCTTTACCCAGATGATGTTCGGCAGAATGTTTGGTTTCGGACTTGGTCTGGGTTCCCCGGGGCTGAACGCAATCGTGTCATCTGTTGGTGCGCTCATCATTGTGCCGACTCACTGGAGAAAATGAGATGCCCATTGTCGCACTGATCATCATTGGAGCAGCCGCCGGATTTTTGGCGACGAGGTTGATGAAGATCGAGGCTGACATTCCAACCACCATGCTGATTGGCATAGTTGGGGCACTGGTGGGTGGGTTCCTTTTGCGGACGCTGATCACGGTCATGGGCTGGCTGTCCGGTTTCATCGGGGCGGTACTTGGGGCGCTGTTGGTGATCTGGATTTGGCAGACCTATTTTCGCCGCTGAACACTTGACCCTCAACACAAGTGCAGGCCAGATCGCGCGGAAATGATATCGGAGACCGCCGCATGCCGCATGATCTGAAATCGGGTGATGTTGCCCTGATGGGCATTCCACTGGATCTGCACTCATCTTTTCTGCAGGGGCCAGCCTTTGCCCCCGGGCGAATTCGCGAAGCACTGCACTCCGGGGCTGCGAACCTGACCGCCGAGGATGGCACTGATCTTGGTGCGACGGACCGTTTCAAGGATACCGGGGATCTTGATGTTTTTGAGATGCGCGGTCAGGAGCCCATCGATCGGATTGAGGCAGGCGCTGCCGAGCGTGTGGAAACCGGCGCGCGACTGCTGTCATTGGGTGGTGATCATTCGGTCGCTTACCCACTGATCAAAGCCCATGCCGAGCGTTATGAAGGTTTGAACATCCTGCATATCGACTCGCACCCTGATCTTTATGATCAGCAAGATATCGGTCCCCTTGGTCACGGCTGCCCTTTCGCACGGGTGATGGAGAATTGCCCGATCAAACGTCTGGTGCAGGTGGGTATTCGCACTATGAACGCGCATCAGCGCGAGCAGGCAGAAAAGTTCGGCGTCGAAGTGATCGACATGCGTAACTGGCGACCGGACCTTCAACTTTCTTTCGATGGTCCGGTGTATCTGTCGCTGGATCTGGACGCTTTGGACCCGGCCTTTGCCCCCGGAGTGTCACATCATGAACCTGGTGGCCTGAGTACGCGAGAGGTGATCGACTTGATCCACCAGTTCGAAGGGCAATTGGTTGGCGCGGATATCGTTGAACTGAACCCCCACCGTGACCCATATGGGATGACCGCGATGGTTGCAGCGAAGTTTGTCAAAGAAATCGGCGCGCGTTTGCTGATGGGTTAGGGCCTATTGTCTGGGTGGACGGCCCTTATAGACCGGAAGTTGCCAGCCAAATATCAAAGAGCCAGCCCGCAACGCCCAGCATACCAACGCGCAGAGCCCAAGTGACAACAGGGGCTCTATCCCAAGCTTTGTTGCAAAGACTGCAGTAATCGCACCTGCAAAAGCGCAGGAGACGTAGAGTTCACCCTGCTTCAGTACCAGCGGCACTTCGTTACACACGACATCGCGCATCAATCCACCCAGACACCCAGTGCTGATACCCATAAGAACGACGATTACCCCGGACTGCCCCAGTGACAAAGCCGCGCCAGTTCCTGCCGCGACAGCAATCGAAAGTGCGAAACTGTCCAGCCAGACCAGCCAATTGTATCGGCTTTCGACGAGATGCGCCGTAAAGAACACCAAAACCGCAGCCGCCGTTGCAATCAGGATGTAATCGGGTTGCCCAACCCAGAAAATGGGATGCCGGTCCAGCAGTAGGTCCCGGACCGTGCCTCCGCCAACCGCCGTCAGGCAAGCCATGAACGCAAACCCAACCAGATCAAGCTGCGCACGGCTGGCCACCAATGCGCCTGTCAGCGCAAAGACCAGAACCGAAGCATAATCCAGCAGGGCTAGCCCGTTCACGCCTTGGCCTTTTTCGGCTTGAATGGCTCCATACCGCCGCGGGCAAGTTCGTCGGCACGTTCATTCTCGGGATGCCCTGCGTGCCCCTTTACCCATTCCCATGTGACGTCATGGCGGGCCTGGGCCTCATCTAAACGCTGCCACAGATCGACGTTTTTGACGGGCTTTTTGTTGGAAGTTTTCCAGCCATTGCGCTTCCATCCGAATATCCAGCCGGTCACGCCGTTTTTTACATATGCACTGTCAGTCACAATCGTAATTTTTGATGGTCGCTCCAGCGCCTCAAGCGCGGCGATTGCGGCCAGCAATTCCATGCGATTGTTTGTGGTTTCCGCTTCGCCGCCATTCAGTTCGCGTTCTTTGAGGACGTCGTCCCCATCCATCGCACGCAACAATACCCCCCAACCGCCGGGGCCGGGATTGCCGGAGCAGGCGCCATCCGTATAAGCAAACAGATCAGGCATGTGCGGCCAACCTAATCCAGTCCGATACCGATCCATCAAGTCCTGTGCCGCTACCATGCCATTGGCCCGTAACGGCGAATCCTGCCTCCTGCAGATAAGCCTTCAATTCATCCTCACTGTAGTAACTATAGTACCGACCCAACCTGTCCGGTCCTTCGCCCTGTCCCAGCTTCATGGCGATGAACAGAACGCCACGCGGCTTCAGAGCTTTGTGGATCGCTGCCAGATGGTTCGGGAAAGCTGCGCGGGTGGCGTGAAGCAGGCTGAAATTAGCCCATACGCCATCATAGGCTTCGACTTCGTTCAGGTCCGTGAACTCTGCTTGCCGAGCGGTAACTCCATGATTGGCGGAGGCCAGCTTGACCATTTCGGCCGAGGCGTCCGTTGCCTCAACCTTCAGCCCCGCCTGCGCCATGACCAGCGCGGATGCGCCCGGTCCGCAGCCCAGATCAAGGACCATACCTCCCTCGGGAACCGCTGCGATGAAATCGGTCATACCCCGATCCGCCTTATTGGAGTCATCGGTCAGTTCGGCATATTGCTGTGCCTGTTCGTCATAAACAGAGATGGTATCAGGATCGCTCACAGGTAAACTCCTACAGCAAGACATAAAACGACGATTGCGGTCAGAAGGATGCGCAGTTTCATCCACCAGCGAGGCGCAAGGCCCCAGTGCCAGAATGCGGCATCCAGAAGCAATAAGCCTATGAAGCCAATGATCAGGTTTATCCCGGCAGTTTCCGGTCCACCGCCTGTGGTAAAGAACGCCCAGAGAGCCGGCAGGACTGACAGCGCGTAACACGTCGCGGCCTTGCTTCCCGAGGTCTTGGTCGCGAACCCCCACAAGATCCCGGACATGAAGCTGAGAATGACGGCTCCATAAAAAAGTTGCACGTATGGTCCCACAAAGCGTGGCCCCAGTATTTGAGTGCCCCAGGCCTGCAGGTCTGAATTTACGTATGTTACTGCGCCCCAAACAAACGGGATTAATCCGGCCAGGCCAAGAAACAGAGGTGCCTTGGGCACCCCGCTCATGCGGGCTGCCTCAGAACGCGCGGGACCTTGAATTCAACATTTTCTACAGCGGTTTCGACAAGCTCGACAGTCACATCGTAGCGTTCTTTGAAGGCGTCGATAACTTCGTTGACGAGTACCTCCGGAGCTGAAGCGCCGGCTGTGATGGCAATGCTCGAAATACCATCGAGAGCCCGCCAGTCGATTTCTGTCGCGCGCTGTACCAACTGCGCATAGGCGCACCCGGCTTTTGAGGCGACCTCGACCAGTCGTCGGGAATTGGACGAGTTTGGCGCGCCCACCACAAGCAGTGCATCGGATTTTGGGGCTACCGATTTGACCGCTTCCTGCCGGTTGGTCGTGGCGTAGCAGATGTCTTCCTTATGCGGCCCCACGATTGCCGGGAACCGAGCCTGCAAGGCTGCTACAATATCTTTGGTATCATCGACGGAAAGGGTGGTTTGCGTGACAAAGGCCAGCTTATCCGGGTTCCGGACGTCAACATTTGCGACGTCGTCAACGGTTTCAACCAACAAAACCTCGCCATCCGGCAACTGCCCCATGGTGCCGATGGTTTCAGGATGGCCTTTATGGCCAATCATGATCATCTGTAGCCCGACCTCGGCATGGCGCTGCGCCTCGATATGCACTTTGGATACGAGCGGGCAGGTGGCGTCTACGAACACCATTTCTCGCTGGGACGCAGCAGCCGGGACAGATTTCGGAACGCCATGGGCTGAAAAGATTACCGGGCGGTCATCTGGGCATTCATCCAGCTCTTCGACAAAGACAGCACCTTTTTCGCGCAGACCATCGACTACGAATTTGTTGTGAACGATTTCGTGGCGCACATAGACGGGCGCTCCCCATTTCTCGAGCGCCATTTCCACGATTTTGATTGCACGATCCACGCCCGCGCAAAAACCGCGCGGTGCGGCAAGATAAAGTGTCAGTGGCTGCTGGGTCATGGCGCTGTCTCCTTGAATGGGACAGGTAAGGCTTTTCATACCGTTGGTCCAGTCAGGACCGGTCTGTCATTCATATGACATGAATCAGTGCTAGCAAAACGGTGTTTTAGCACTGGTCCTTGGTTAAAGAAGCGCGGCCAGGACAACAGATCCTGACCGCGCACATTATTCCGCTTGGTGAGTGGCGGATTGTATCAGGTGCCCGAGGCGACCGCCACGCTGCGTGGTTCGTTAGGGATGTCACGCGGAGGCCGGCCGATCACGTCGCGCAGGTCCTCAAGCTCGATGAAGTTGTCGGCCTGACGGCGCAACTCGTCCGAGATCATTGGGGGTTGGCTGCGGATGGTCGAGACGACTGAAACACGCACGCCCTGACGCTGCAGGCTGGCAATCAGCGGGCGGAAATCCCCATCGCCCGAGAACAGCACAATATGGTCAACGCGTGGTGCAAGCTCCATGGCATCGACGGTGAGCTCGATATCCATGTTTCCTTTGACCTTCCGACGCCCCATGCTGTCGGTGTATTCTTTTGCCGGTTTGGTGACCATGGTGAAGCCATTGTAATGTAGCCAGTCAACCAGTGGGCGGATCGGTGAGTATTCGTCGTTTTCGAGCAGCGCTGTGTAATAAAAGGCTCTCAGCAGCTTCCCCCTGCGCATGAACTCTTGCCGCAGAAGCTTGTAGTCGATGTCAAAACCGAGAGCTTTTGCCGCAGCATAAAGATTCGAGCCGTCGATGAACAGCGCTAGCCGTTCGTCCTTATAAAACATAAACAGTCCCTTTCGGTATAACCCAGAGCGCCGCGTGTTACGTGAGTGAGTGAATGAAAAATGATCGACGCGCTGGTGTCCCTATAATTAGGGCTTTTGGGCTGTATCGCAAGTATGCGTCATAAGGAATATGGGGTCAGAAGTGAACAAAACTTGCTCAAACGCAGTGTTAGCGCTAGGCGCAAATCTCAATCTGAGAGATAATGAGCCCAGTGTGACACTTCGCCAAGCGATTGATGCGTTGAAGCGTCAGGGTGTGGTGATTCGCCGGGTGAGCCGTTTCTTTGAAACTCCGTGCTTTCCGGCGGGTGCGGGGCCTGATTACGTGAATGCTGCGGCGCTAATCGAAACCGATCTGGATCCGAACGGCCTGTTGGAATTGCTGCATCGGGTTGAACACGAATTTGGCCGCGCACGCGAACAGCGTTGGGGTATGCGCACTCTGGACCTTGATCTGGTGTGTTGGGAGGATCTCGTGCTACCGGATCAGGTCGAATACAAACGCTGGCTCAACTTGGCTGCAGATCAACAGTCTCAGGTTGCGCCAGATCAGTTGATCGTTCCGCATCCCCGGTTGCAGGACCGGGCCTTTGTGCTTGTTCCGATGGCTGACATTGCACCTGATTGGCGTCATCCCGTTCTCGACCTGACCGTGACCGAAATGATTGCGAGGTTGCCAGCCGAGGATGTATCTGCGGTCACACCGATGTGAAGCATTGGAAAAAGCCATTTCCCGCTTGTCAATGCGGGGAATCACGCTTAGATAAACCCCTTCCTGACACAGATTCATTTGTGGAGAGCGCCCTATGGCCCGCGTGACGGTCGAAGACTGCGTAGACAAGGTTCCGAACCGGTTCGAACTGGTGATGCTTGCCGCCCATCGTGCGCGCGAGATTTCTGCCGGTGCCGCGATCACCGTAGATCGTGACAACGACAAGAACCCTGTCGTTTCGCTGCGTGAAATCGCGGATGAGACTCAGAGCGCGGATGAACTGCGTGAGCGTCTGATCGAAGCGAACCAGACTCAGATCGAAGTTGACGAGCCTGAAGAAGATCAGATGGCGCTGCTGATGGGTGCTGAATCGGACAAGCCTGCCGACGACGACATGTCCGAAGAAAAGCTCCTGCGCGCTCTGATGGAGGCTCAAGGCCAGGGGTAACCCAAGCTACACAAGGTGCGGACCAGATGATTTCTGCTGACGACTTGATTGCGCTGGTCCGCAACTACAACCCAAAGACAAATGCAGATCGCATCGCCCGGGCTTACGAGTTCGGGCAGCAAATGCATGAAGGGCAGTTCCGCCATTCCGGAGAGCCCTACTTTAGCCATCCCGTTGCCGTTGCCGCGATCCTGACCGAACAGCGTCTGGATGATGCGACCATCATCACGGCTCTCCTGCACGATACAATCGAAGACACCAAAGCCAGCTACGGCAAGATTTCCGAGCTGTTTGGAGAGGAAGTCGCCAAGCTGGTTGATGGTGTGACCAAGCTGACCAATCTGCAGTTATCCAGCCGCGAAACCAAGCAGGCGGAAAACTTCCGCAAGCTTTTTATGGCGATGTCCAAAGACCTGCGGGTTATCTTGGTCAAGCTTGCTGACCGCCTGCACAACATGCGCACTATCAAGGCGATGCGGCCGGAAAAGCAGGTCATCAAAGCGCGTGAGACAATGGATATCTATGCGCCACTGGCTGGTCGAATGGGTATGCAATGGATGCGCGAGGAGTTGGAAGATCTTGCCTTCCGCGTTCTAAATCCCGAAGGCCGCCAGTCGATCATTCGTCGGTTCATTACGCTTCAGCGGGAAACCGGGGACGTAATCCACCGGATCACCGGAGATATGCGCCACGAGTTGGATAAGGCGGGGATTGAGGCCGAGGTCTTTGGTCGCGCCAAGAAGCCTTATTCGATCTGGCGCAAGATGCAGGAGAAGGATCAGGGTTTCTCGCGCCTTTCCGACATCTACGGCTTTCGCATCATCACGCAGTCTGAGGAGGATTGCTATCGTACGCTCGGTGCGATCCACCAGCGTTGGCGCGCGGTGCCAGGGCGGTTCAAGGACTATATCAGCCAGCCTAAATCGAACGGTTATCGATCCATCCACACCACCGTCTCGGGGCGTGACGGCAAACGGGTCGAAGTACAAATTCGCACCCGCCAGATGCACGACGTTGCCGAAACAGGTGTGGCCGCACACTGGTCCTATCGCGATGGGGTTCGATCCGAAAACCCGTTTGCAGTAGACCCTGCCAAGTGGATCGCAAATCTGACCGAGCAGTTCGACAACGAGGATGATCATGAAGACTTCCTCGAGGCCGTTAAGCTCGAGATGTACTCGGACCAGGTGTTCTGCTTCACGCCGAAAGGGGATGTCGTAAAGCTGCCCCGCGGCGCGACACCGATTGACTTTGCCTATGCGATCCACACGCGTATCGGCCACGCTTGTGTGGGTGCCAAGGTGGACGGTATCCGGGTTCCACTCTGGACACGCCTCAAGAATGGACAATCTGTCGATATCATCACTGCTGACGGCCAAACGCCGCAGGTCACGTGGCTGGAAATCGCAGTGACCGGAAAAGCCCGCACAGCCATCCGTCGCGCATTGCGTGAGGTGGACCGTGAACGTTTCATCAAACTGGGCAAGGAACTGGCACGAGCCGGTTTCGAACATGTCGGCCGCAAGGCGACTGACAAGGCGTTGGATACTGCAGCCAAACATCTGCGGCTTAAAGATCGCCACGAACTGTTAGCGCGCCTCGGAAGTGCTGAACTGACAGCTCATGAAGTGGTTGAGGCCGTTTATCCTGAGCTTACGAAAGATGAAGGTGACGCCATTCCGCTGCGTCGGGCAGTGATAGGTCTGGAACCGGGGCAGAAATTCGATCGCGCGCCTTGCTGCCAACCTCTGCCGGGTGAGCGCATCGTCGGCATCACCTATCGCGGCAAGGGTGTGGTTGTGCACGCCATCGACTGTGACCGCCTGTCCGAGTTTGAAAACGAACCCGAACGCTGGGTTGACCTGCATTGGCATTCGGGAACCCACCCGGCGGTCTATGGTGCGACGTTGGATCTGACCATTGGAAACGATGCGGGCGTATTGGGTCGCATTTGCACATTGATCGGAGAGAAAAAGGCCAATATCTCCAATCTGGAATTTGTTGACCGCAAACCGGATTTTTACCGCCTTCTGATCAATGTCGAACTGCGCGATTTGGAACAGTTGCATTCGCTGATGTTGATGCTTGAGGCAGAAAGTGATGTTGCGGCGGTCGAACGTCATCGGGACAAGGCGGATGCCGCTGTTGCGGCTGGTTGAGAAGGGGTGATCAGGAGTGGTTTTCAAGCGCCGAGATCGACGCTCGCCTGTCCAGATCGCATCGGAATTTGTCTATCCGCGCGGTGGATGGACCCGCGCCTTTCACTATGTCAAACATCGTGTCCGTCGCCTGCCGGATTCGCCTGAGCGGATCGCGCGAGGAATCGGGGCAGGGGTATTTACCGCATTCACTCCGTTTTATGGATTGCACTTTGTCGTTGCGGCCGTTCTGGCGCGATTGATCAACGGCAATATTCTGGCCGCGCTTAGCGGCACGTTTTTTGGGAATCCGCTGACCTATGTACCTATCGGAGTGGTTTGCCTGCAAACCGGGCATTTCCTGTTGGGGACCCAATTCGAGAAGGGTGATACCAAAGGTCTGATGGGAAAGTTTGCCGGGGCAATCGGTGATCTGAAAAACAACCTTTTCGCCATGTTTACTGACCGCGTAGCAGACTGGCACGGGCTTGCGCAGTTCTATCATGAGGTTTTTTACCCTTACCTCATCGGTGGCATTGTTCCGGGTCTGATTGCTGGGGTGGTCTGCTATTTCCTGAGCTTACCGTTGATCCGTACCTATCAACAGCGCCGGCGGGACAGGATCAAGGCGAAGTTCGAAGAAATCAAGCAGTTGGCTGAATCCAAGGCTGACGCTTCGATCACAAATCCACTAGGGTCAGCCACAGGGCTGAATAAGGATTCGAGCGATGTCTGAGAACCATCTGCGGTTGGGCGTTAACATTGACCACGTGGCCACGGTGCGAAACGCCCGGGGTGGCGCGTACCCTGATCCTTTGCGTGCTGCCAAGCTGGCTGAAGAGGCTGGCGCTGATGGTATCACCGCCCATCTGCGCGAAGACCGACGCCATATCTCGGATGCGGATATCGACGGCTTGATGGAAGTGCTGTCAGTACCGCTAAATTTTGAGATGGCCGCCACGCCAGAAATGCAGCAGATCGCCTTGCGCCATAAGCCCCACGCGGTTTGTATCGTTCCCGAAAAGCGCGAGGAACGCACTACCGAAGGTGGGCTTGAGGTCGCACGAGAAGAAAATAAGCTGGCGCATTTCATTGCACCCCTGCGTGAAGTGGGATGTCGTGTATCGATCTTCATCGCTGCTGATCAGCGCCAGATCGAGGCTGCGCACCGCATTGGTGCCGAGGTGATCGAGTTGCACACCGGTGCCTATTGCGATGCGCATGCAGAAGGTCACATAGAAGTGGCTGCACGGGAACTGGAGGCTCTGCGAGAAATGTCGAGCTTTGCGCATTCGCTGGGCCTTGAGGTTCACGCTGGCCATGGTCTGACCTATGACACGGTGAAACCCGTTGCGGAGTTTCCCGAAGTGCGCGAACTCAACATTGGCCACTTTCTGATCGGCGAGTCGATCTTCCGTGGCCTTACTCCAGCAATCCAAGAAATGCGCCGCCTGATGGACGAGGCGCGAGCATGAAACGCTTTATAGGTTGTTAGAGAAAGAGAAATTCATAATGAAAACGAACATTGTACGCTTTTCATTGGTTTACGTTGGAACCTGTATCGCGATGCCGTTTATGGATTTGGCAGCCCAGAAACTATTGGGGGCGGAACTACCAGGTGCCGCGGCGGGAATGATCCCGTTCATGACGGCTGCGATGATCGAAGGACAGCGCTATGTGAAAGATCATGGCGAAAAACCAACTACGTCGGGGATGTGGGCAGCATCGCGCCTAATGGCTTTGGTTGGTCTAGTGTGGTCATTACTTCTGGCCGTGGTTTTTGTTATGATCTTTCCAGAAGTATTAGCACCACTATCAAGCCTTCCCATCATTTGGATGTTAGTGATTCTTGGCATTTCGTTCGTACTTTCCATTTTGCTTTGTCGCTTGTTCATTGGCTTGGGTGCAAAGAACCAGTTGAAGCAGATGGCGCGTCAACACACTCGCTCCTCATGATCGTCATCGGCTACGTCTTCCTGCTCACAGTCGCCGTTCTCGGTATTGTTCGATTGACCCTTGCGTGATGATCACCTCAGGATTCATAGCAATCTGGATCGCGTGGCTGCTTGCGGGCGGCTCACCCGGACCGGCGACGATGGGCATTGCCGGAACCGCCATGAATGAGGGTCGTCAGGCCGGTTTGGTTTTTGCTCTGGGCATTTGCGCGGGCTCTGCTGCGTGGGGCATCGCGGCCGCGCTGGGGCTGTCGGCCATCATGCTGGCCAATGTGTGGGTGTTTGAGGTTATTCGCTATATCGGCGTGACTTATTTGGGTTGGCTTGCACTGAAGGCCTTGCGTCGCGCCATGACGTCGGACGAGGTGGCTTCGGGTAAGCCGGTGACCGGATCTCTACGTACCATCTTTGCCAAAGGTGCCGCCATTCACCTGACCAATCCCAAGGCAATCCTTAGCTGGGGCTCGATCTATGCCATCGTTGCGCCAAACGACGCGAGTCTTTCGATGCTGCTTGGCTATTTTGCGATGCTCTATGCGGGTTCGCTTCTGATCTTCATCGGCTATGCTTTCCTGTTCTCGTCCGAGCGCATGGTTCGCGCCTACCGCCGCGCCCGCCGCTGGTTCGATTTTGCGTTTGCGGGGTTCTTCGGGGTAGCGAGTTGCAAGATTTTGACGGTGAGGCTGTCTTGATTGCTTTATGGACAGAAGATCAGAAAATCCTTGTTTTCAATCGATTTAGGTTCATCTTTTTCTTTTCAATTTACCTTTTAATGTCGGTTTCGCCCAATTTCGTGGGGGTGCCCATCCCTGAAGGCGCCTTGTTTGTTCCGGTGAAGCTCTTGGTGATGCCTGTCATGTTGGCCACGATGGTTGAGATATTTCCGTTCTTGTTTAGGCGCTCAGAGCAGTTCTCAAGTGCGACGCTCTGGTACAATGCAGTCTATATGGTTGGCCTTTCGGTATTGTGGTGGTGGGCGGTGCAGATCGCTGTTTTGATCTATGGGTTTCAGCACTGGGGGAGAATTAGTTTCTCTAAGGTCTTTCTTGGAAATGCGGCACTATTGTTTTGGGCTCCGATTGCTATAGGTGTTTGCCGTTTAGTTCTACAATTCCCGGCTCAGTGGCGTTCAACACTGTCCGGCAGCAAGAGTGACTAATACATATGATCCTCGGCATCGGCACAGACCTCGCAAACATTGATCGCATCCAGGGCACGCTCGACCGGTTTGGCGACCGATTTCGCAATCGTGTCTTTACCGAAACCGAACAGCGAAAGGCCGAGCGCCGCGCCGATACTGCTGGCACCTATGCCAAGCGCTGGGCCGCGAAAGAGGCGTGTTCCAAGGCGCTGGGTACCGGGTTGCGCATGGGCATTGCTTGGAAGGATATGGCCGTTACCAACCTTCGAACCGGTCAACCGGTGATGCATGTTACCGGCTGGGCAGCTGAGCGCCTGAATGAGATGACACCCGAGGGGCACGAGGCCATCATTCATGTTACCCTGACGGATGATCACCCTTGGGCGCAGGCCTTTGTGGTGATCGAAGCGCGGCCGCTGCGCGAACGGGCCACGCGGCCTTGACTTGCCCCTGGCAGAGCCGCATGTAGCAGCGGACCCAAGAAACAATCGGAGAGCAGTATGGCCGAGGAAGCCAAAACCGGAAGCGGCGTCTGGGAGACGATCAAAACCATCGTCTACGCCTTGCTGATCGCGGGCGTCTTTCGCACCCTGTTCTTCCAACCTTTCTGGATTCCGTCCGGTTCCATGAAGCCGACATTGTTGATCGGGGATTTCCTCTTCGTCAACAAAATGGCCTATGGCTACTCTTACGCCTCCTGCCCCAGCCTGATCATTCCCAGCGTGGGTCTGAATATCGACGCGGAAGATATTTGTGGCTGGATGCAAGGTGACGAGAATACGCGCTTGCTGGGTGGTGAGCCTGACCGCGGCGATGTGATTGTGTTCCGCCATCCGGTTACAGGCCGTGACTACATTAAGCGACTTATCGGCCTGCCGGGGGATCGCGTGCAGGTGCGTGATGGCGTGGTGATCCTTAACGGGACCCCCGTGCAGCAAAAACCTGACGGCGTGTTCACTGAGATCGCTGAACCTCAGGGTCCGCAGGGCCTGCGCCCGCGGTGCTCGAACGGTCCTGTCGGGATTGGCGGCGTCTGTGAAAAAGAACGCTTTATTGAAACACTGCCGAACGGCGTTTCTTACGAAGTGCTCAACATCGGCAATCAGGGGGCAGACAATACAGGCGTCTATATCGTTCCCGAAGGCCACTATTTCTTTATGGGCGATAACCGCGACAACTCCAGTGACAGCCGTTTGCCGCAGTCTGCTGGCGGTGTCGGCTATGTGCCCTACGAAAACCTGATCGGTCGGGCTGATCGCATCATGTTCTCGTCCGCTGGTCGTTCCATGCTGTTCTTCTGGACGTGGCGTGGTGATCGGTTCTTTGAGGCGGTCAATTGAAGCTATCGGCTGAAATGAAGGCGTTCCAGCAACGTCTGGGGTACGAATTCAAAAGCCCTGAATTGCTGGTACGCGCACTGACCCACGGGTCGGTTTCCTCCTCCACGCGGCCCGACAACCAGAGGCTGGAGTTTCTGGGCGACCGGGTGCTGGGATTGGTGATGGCCACAGCGCTGCTTGAGGCCGACCAAAAGGCCTCGGAAGGGCAACTTGCTCCGCGGTTCAATGCGCTGGTCAGAAAAGAGGCTTGCGCCGACATGGCGCGCCAGATCGATCTGGGGGCGGTGCTGAAGCTGGGCAGATCCGAGATGCTGTCTGGTGGTCGGCGTAAGCAAGCTTTGCTAGGCGATGCGATGGAGGCGGTGATTGCCGCCGTCTATCGCGATGCAGGGTTTGAGGCGGCGCGCGATGTGATCCTCGCGCTATGGGGTGACCGCGTCCACAATGTCGAGGCCGACGCTCGCGATGCCAAGACATCCCTACAGGAATGGGCGCAGGCCCGGGGCCAAAAACCGCCATCCTATGTCGAAGTATCACGCAGCGGTCCTGATCATGCACCGGTGTTCACCATAGCCGCCCGCCTGCAAGACGGAACCGAGGCCCAATCGACCGCCGGATCAAAGCGTCAGGCCGAGCAGGCGGCAGCCAAAGCACTGTTGGCGCAACTCAAGTAGCACACGGTCTCAGGCCCGGATTGTTACAGTTTTTCAATCTAACTTGAGGTCTATGGCAGGTTATCCATCGCGATTGTATCTGAATGTTATCTGCTTTGGCGCTAGCCGAAACGCGACGTGTCAAAGCACATCAAATACAACGAAGTGAGGCGGACCAATGCAAAGTGCAAAACTGACCACCGTGAATATCGGCTTTCTTTTCATCGCCGGTTTCATCGCCACCATCGCATTCGATTTCTGGGGGCAGGTGATCAGCCCCGGAATAGGCTGGGCCAATCTGTCACCTGAGGGACTTGCGCAAAGCCTCCTGTCCAGTCTCGGATTGCCGAGCAACGCCTTTCTGGGCTTTTTTGTCCACTTCTACCTCGTTGGTCTGATCGCCTATCCATTGGGATGGTTCCTGATCTTCAAGCCGATCTGGGTTAAGGTTTTAGGGCCGGTCCATATGTTCGTGGCCTCCGCGATTTACGGGTTCGGTTTGTGGGTCTTTGCCCTGGGCGGCATCACTACCCTGTCGGGTCTGCCACCTTTCCTGAACTTCACAGGGATCACCTGGGTCGCGCTGATCGGCCATGTGCTTTATGGCATCGTCATGGTTGCTGTCCTGCGCCTGATCGAGCGCCAGCACGCATGAAGATCGAGGGGCGTGTCACGCGCCCTTCAAACCACCCGGATATATCCGGTTAGCCCGGTTTTCTGATGTTCGATCACGTGACAGTGGAAAGCCCAGTCTCCCGGGTTGTCTGCCACCAGCGCAATCTCAGCAACCTCATCCTTGAGCAACAGCATCGTATCGGTCATCAGTGGCGGTAGTTTGCGCAGGTTAGAGTGCAGAGGCACGAAGGTCAGCCCGTGCAGATGGATTGGGTGCAGGTTCGGGGATTCATTGCGCAAACGCAGGATGTAGCTTTTACCCATTTCCAATGTTGCCAGTGGCCCTACGTTCTCAGCGGCGTCGCCGGGCCAGGGCGTCCGGTTGATCGACCAGAAACTATATCCCAGCGAGCCACAGAACCCGTCATTTGGCGCGCCGCCTTCGGGGGTCCAGCCAAACACGAATTCATGCAATTCGGCGTTTGCCAGATCCGGTTTGGCTACCGGATTCATGGGCAGGGGCTTCAATTCTCGCAGATCGCGTGACAGGGATTGGCCGACGGCACGCAGCTGCGCCATGATGCGATGCTTCTGACCGGGGATCTTGGCGACCAGGTCGACGGTTTTGCCTTCCTCAGGGGGCATAGTCACGGCAAAGTCGACGCGCTGACCGGGGCCAACCAGCATGGGCTCCTTGGCGCTGGGCATTTGCATCTCAACCTCGACTGGATGTCCGTCCCAGGCGATGATCCGCGCCACAGCACCCTCAAGGTGCAGTTTGTAGATGCGCGTCGTGTCGGTGTTGACCACGCGCAGGCGCACCAAACCGCCTGATGGATGTTCATAGCTAGGTGCATCCAGCCAATTGGCTGTCAGAACATTGCCAAACGTACCTGAGCGTGCCGCTCCGCGTGCGGTATATGCGGGCAGGAAGGCGCCTTCCTCATCCAGCCGGAAATCTCGCAGGTTTATCACCTGATCAGCGTCGAAACCCGGGTCTTCCGGCTCGGCTATCACCATTACACCTGTAAGGCCGTGGGCCATCTGCTCCATGGTCATACAGTGCGGGTGGTACCAGTAGGTGCCGGCATCAGGTGGCGTGAATTCATAGTTGAACACTTCATCCGCGCCCATTGGCATTTGGGTGAGGTACGGCACGCCGTCCATTCCGTTTGGGATACGCAACCCGTGCCAGTGCATCGCTGTATAGTCCGGCGTTGCGTTGCGCACCGGCAGTTTCATGACTTCACCCTGACGCCCGTACAAAACAGGCGGGGGCGCATTCGGCGACAGGCTGACCATTCCGGTCGTCATTTGCTCACGGAACCTGAAGCTTGCAGGCTGAATGACCAGATCCTGTGCACCACTGCTCGCAGCCAATCCGAAACCGCCCAGCCCCAATGCGCCTGCAGCGGCTCCGCTTCCCAGAAGAAACTCGCGACGTTTCATGTCTTGCCTCGTTGAAATGATAGTCACCTGGCTTGGAATGGCGCGGTGCAGTTGAATGCTGCCATCTCGGGTGCATGGCTGCAATGCGACAAAACCCTCTGGTCCATATGGGCTTTCTGCTATAGGGATGCGCACTTGCTAACAGGATCGCAGGACACATGACCACACGCGCCGGATTTATCGCCCTGATCGGAGAGCCCAACGCAGGCAAATCCACACTTTTGAACCGCATGGTCGGGGCCAAGGTCTCAATCGTGACGCACAAGGTGCAGACCACCCGCGCCCGTATTCGTGGTGTAGCGATGGAAGGTGATGCGCAGTTGGTATTTGTGGACACGCCGGGCCTGTTCAAACCCCGACGCCGTCTGGACCGCGCCATGGTCGCCGCCGCATGGGGCGGAGCTGCGGATGCCGACGTCGTTGTGCTTATGGTCGAGGCGCATCGTGGCATTACCGAAGGCGTAGAACGTATCCTCGAGGGTCTGGAAGAGATCGGTCAGGGTCGCACAATCGCGCTGGCCATCAACAAAATCGACAAGGTCCCGTCCGAGAAGCTGCTGGCGCTGACGAGCGAATTGAATGCGCGCTATCCCTTTGCCGAAACCTTCATGATTTCCGCGGAAAAGGGACATGGTGTCGACGATCTGCGCAAGTGGCTGGCGTCCGAGTTACCCGAAGGTCCTTGGCTGTATCCCGAGGATCAGATTGCCGATCTGCCCCTGCGCATGATCGCGGCTGAGATGACGCGCGAGAAACTGACCCTGCGCCTGCATCAGGAACTGCCCTATCAGTTGACTGTGGAAACTGAGAACTGGGAGGAGCGCAAAGACGGTTCTGCCAAGATCGATCAGGTCATCTACGTAATGCGCGACGGCCACAAAGGTATCGTGTTGGGCAAAAGGGGCGAAACGATCAAGGCCGTCAGTCAGGCGGCACGGGCAGAGTTGGAAGAGTTCCTCGACCGCAAGATCCACCTGTTCCTGCAGGTCAAAGTCCGACCCAACTGGTTGGAAGAATCCGAGCGGTATTCGGAAATGGGTCTGGATTTCAAAGACGGCAACACATGAGCCGCCTGACGGCTGAATTCTGGGTCCATGCCTATCTGGCGCGGCTGCGGTTTCAGGAGATACCAGCCTTTGTCGTGGCCCATGGCGACGACACTGCTGGTGCAGTGCTGGTCAAACTGAACACGTTGGACGGTCAGGCGATTGCTTTTCAACGCAGCTTTGACTTGATGAGCGGTGAACGCAAATGGGTTGAACTGTCCAATGGGGCAGAGGTGGACGTAGACAGCGCCATACGGCGTCAGCGCAGCTTCGACCCCGATCTTTGGGTGATCGAGGTTGAGGATCGGCAGGGGCGCCATTTGCTTGGGGAAGAAGGGTTGGAGTAAACCTACCAACCGCCCGTTTTTGCAGAAATGTCGTGGCCGGTCGCATGGGGTGCGCCACCTGCAAATTCCCGCACCTTGGCAGCAAACTCCTTGAAATAGGGCTGCGCCTGCACATGCGCTAACGTTTCGGCACTGTCCCAACGGCCCCAGTGAAACCGGGACGTTCCATCATCCGCTACCGCCACTTGGTAGGTGAATTTCCCTGCTGCCGCCGGATCAGAGTCGATGGCAGATATGAAGGCCGCAGTGGCGTCGATCCAGGCGCTCTCATCGCCTTCGTAGCTATACGTAATCGTAATTCCGCGCATGATATCTCACCTTTATTTAACCATTGGGTTAATTAAAGGATATACCCCATGTGCGTCAAGAGTCATGCGGCTACAACAAAACGCAGATTGGGGCTGGCATGCGAACGGTGGGCTCAACCGACTTGTCGATAGTGTCCAACATGCCATTCCACCCCCTTTAGCTTTACTGACCGCGAATACGATCAGCCGTTTTCTTCAAAGTTAACAAAGCTCATCTTGTTACCATCCAGATCACGGGCATAGGCTCCAAAAAAGTCAGGGCCATATTGCGGGCGCGGGCCGGGGTCGCCTTCGTTGGTGCCGCCATTGGCCAGCGCCGCTGCGTGGACTTCGCGCACCTCGTCTTCGCTTTCGCACAGCAGGCCGACCATGTTTCCGTTCCCGGGAGTCGCCGTTTTCTGATCGTGTGGCATCGATACCCAGACTCGCCCGCCGCCGCGCAGCTCGTAGCAGACTGCGTATGGCATGTATTCGGCGACAACCTTGCCACCGATTTCGGCCATGACCGCGTCGTAATAGGTGCGGGCCTTGGCGACATCGTTTGAGCCAATCATGACATAGTTGAGAGACATGGTTTAAATTTCCTTTGATGAGAACATTAAGTGAACATTAAGTGAACATTAGCCAATGCGCCCGTTATGTGCAATTCGTTTGTCCGACTGTATGAATACCTTCGGCCAATTTCTGCCTTGCGCGTATGACGGGCGTGAGATTTCCTGCGGGCGCATCTGATAACTGAACGGACCCAAACTTGGACTGGCGCGATCACGGCATACTTCTGACCTCTCGCCGCCACGGCGAAACGGCGGCGATTATCGAGGTCTTTACTGAAGGTCATGGCCGGCATGCAGGCGTCGTGCGCGGGGGCACCAGCCGCAAGATTGCGCCAATCCTGCAGCCGGGTGCGCAGCTGGACGTCTTGTGGCGTGCGCGGCTAGAGGAACATATCGGTACTTTTCAGGTCGAACCTCTCCGCTCTCGCGCTGCTGCGGCGTTTTCAGGGCGATTGGCGCTTGCCGGATTGAACGCAGTCGTAGCGCTTTTGTCCTTTTGCCTGCCCGAACGCGAACCCCATCCAGCCATCTACAAGCAAACTGAACAACTCATGGATCTGCTCGGACAGGATGACATCTGGCCGCTGGCTTATCTGCACTGGGAAATGGCGTTGCTGGAAGAACTGGGCTTTGGCCTTGATCTCAGCCGATGCGCCGTGACTGGTACGACTGAGGGTCTGATTTATGTTTCGCCAAAATCAGGGCGTGCGGTGAGCACTGAGGGTGCAGGCGAATGGGCTGACAGGCTTTTGCCTTTACCACCGTGTCTTCTGGGCGAAGGGCAGGGGGCTGATGACGAGATCGCTCAGGCCTTGGGAACAACTGGATATTTTCTTGAGAACCGGGTTGCACCTGCATTGGGTCACAATCCATTGCCTGATGCGCGGGCACGATTTGTGGATCAGTTCACTCGGCGGCTTTGAACACCATCTCGTGCCCGTCTTCGTTCCGAAGGATCAGGATATCGCCTGACACTTCAGACTGGGTCATGGCTATAAGCGCGGCGAAATAAAACCCTTCGGCCTCAAGTCCAGCACAGGCCGCACGTGTGGCCGTTAGATTCTGGATTTCGAACCAGGGGTATGGTGCACTTAGCGTACCGGTATAGCTGTTGCACGGGGCATTGCCCGCAATCTTGCCCTCTTCGGGAAAGCGTAGCAAAGCGCTGGCCTCGTAAGGCTGTCCATCGATTTCCTGCAACACCCATGTCTGGTCTGCCGCACCATAGGCTGCAACGGTTTCGTCCTTATCACACTGGAAAAGGGCCAGAAGAGGCAGGGTCAGGATTAGGCGCGTCATGCTGATTTCTTATCCATTCCGAGGTGCTGGGGGAACAGGTGTCCTGGATATTAGTAGGGTATCGCACCGCTCAGCAGTTCTTCGCGAACTTCCATGCGCGGTCTCCAGTTGTATCTGGTGTCCTCGCGAACCGGTGCCCAGAACAGCGCACCGCTGTTTCGCCAGGGATCAAGGATGATGCCGTCATTCATCGACGCTCCCTTGGCGCTGATCGCCGCGGAATGATGGATGATCCGGAACGCGGTTGGAGGTGATGTAACCCAATGCAGGTCAAGCGTCCGGAAGTTTTCCTGTCTCAGGCGTGTGGTCATGGCCTGGGCCCAGTCATTACAAAGGCCGCGTTCCCGCAGCCCGTTTGCGACCTTTGCGTTATGGACTATCGCTGGATCGGTGATGTTCCATTCCCGAGCCAGCTGTTGTGAATAGGTATACGCAATCGAAGCGGCCTTCTGGGCCTCAGCAGGATCGACAGCAGGACTTAGGCTTTGAATGGCCTGCGCCAGTTCGTTGATATCGTCCTGACTGGCAGTCGGCGGTGATGTTGTACAGCCACCCAATGCAAGGGCTGCCAAAGTTGCCCAAAGTGCAAATATCAATTTTGTCATAATGGTTGCGCCAACTACTCGCCTGAGCCTGTATTCTTTGTCGGTTGATCTATCTGGGATCAGGGGGGAAGCAAAGGGGAAGAAATCACATCGGCAATTCAGGGCTGAGATGAGTTTGGGTTGAAGCTGTCACATCAAGTTGTGATCTCAGGTGCGGGTGAGCATGCATTCTGACGCAACAAAAGACCCGGCACGGGGCCGGGTCAAGTTGGGGAAACAAGAGGTTTTTATTCGTTTCAGCTCAGCAATCGGCGGGCGATTACCTGTGCCTGAATTTCGGCTGCACCTTCAAAGATGTTCAGGATCCGCGCGTCGCACAGCACACGGCTGATCTTATATTCAAGCGCAAAGCCGTTCCCGCCATGAATCTGCAGGCCGTTATCAGCTGCGGCCCAAGCCACGCGTGCACCCAGCAGCTTGGCCATGCCTGCCTCCAGATCACACCGGTGGCCGTTATCTTTTTCCCAGGCCGAGAAGTACGTCAGCTGACGTGCGATCATGATCTCAACCGCCATCATCGCCAGTTTGCCCGACACGCGCGGGAAGTTGATCAGAGATTTGCCGAACTGTTTACGCTCCTGCGCGTATTGCATGGCAATATCCAGAGCGCTCTGCGCCACGCCAATGGCGCGTGCTGCTGTCTGGATGCGGGCGCTTTCAAAGGTCTCCATGAGCTGCTTGAAGCCCTTTCCTTCTTCGCCGCCCAGCAGGTTTTCACCCTTTACGTGGAACCCATCAAAACCCAGCTCGTATTCCTTCATGCCGCGATAGCCGAGCACCTCGATCTCACCTCCGGTCATGCCGGGGGTAGGGAATGGGTTGTCGTCGGTGCCGGGAGTCTTTTCAGCCAGGAACATGGAAAGCCCACGATGGTCGGTGGTGTCCGGATTGGTTCGCGCCAGCAAGGTCATGACATGGGTGCGCGCGGCGTGCGTGATCCAGGTCTTGTTGCCGGTGATCTTGTAGTCACCGTTTTCATCCTTGACCGCGCGCGTGCGCAGGCTGCCGAGGTCAGATCCGGTATTAGGCTCGGTGAAAACGGCGGTTGGCAGGATTTCAGCACTGGCGATCTTGGGCAACCACTGCGCCTTTTGTTCGTCTGTGCCGCCTGCAATGATCAGTTCGGCCGCAATTTCGGACCGGGTCCCCAGCGAGCCAACGCCGATATAGCCACGCGACAATTCTTCGGATACGACGCACATCGAAGCCTTGGACAATCCAAAGCCACCAAACTCTTCGGGGATGGTCAGGCCAAAGACACCCATCTCGGCCAGTTCCTCGATGATCTCAATCGGGATCAGTTCGTCTTTGAGGTGCCACTCATGCGCGTTTGGTTCGACTTTCTCCAGAGCATAGCGCCGGAACTGATCGCGGATCATCTCAAGCTCTTCATCAAGACCGGATGTTCCGAACATGGTGGCGCCTGACTGCTCCTCCATCAGTTGGACCAGACGTGTTCGGGCTGCCTGTGAATTGGCCTGCGCCATCAGCGTTTGCACTTCGCTACATTGGAAGCCCGAGAGAGCGTCCCATCCCAATCCCAGATCCTGCAGGCGCACAACCTCGCCCTGGTTCATCGGGATGCCGCCGGCGATCTGATGCAAATACTCGCCAAAGGCAATCTGGTGCAGCAACTGCTCCATCTCGCCAAAGTTTCCATCAGCATCCAGAGACTCAGCCCAGCGCTGCATCTGCTGCAGAGATTGGTGATATGTGGCTAACCAGGACAACCCGTGTGCCGCTGTCTGATTGGCCTCGACCAGCGCGCCCGAGATTTTGTCGTCTTTGCATACCATCGCGCGAACCGAAACGCGTGCGCTGTCAAACACGGACTGGACTGCCGGAAGCGCAGCTTTGGTCAAAGTCAGAAGATCTGGCAAAACCGCTGATGCAGTCATGTTCGTTGTATCCTGTCCGTCATGGGCCATGAATCACGTCCTTTTCTGGGTCGTCTGGTCATATCATGCTGCACGTGCAGCGCAACAAAAATACGCATTGGACCCATAAATAGTTCAAAAATTACCTGAGCGTTTTTGCGATGCAGAGAATTTTCCCGGTGGTATGTAGGGTATATGACGCTGTTTTCATTGTTTACACCTCAAGATCTGTTGCTGGCTTTTGCAGTTGCCTTTGTGGCTGGTTGGGTCAAGGGCATGGTCGGGTTTGCCATGCCGATGGTCCTGATCTCAGGACTTAGTACGACCTTGTCTCCAGACCTTGCGCTTGCTGGTCTGATCTTGCCGACACTGGTCACCAATGGTGTTCAGGCATTGCGTGAAGGAGCAGCTGCCGCGCTCTCGTCTATCCGTCAGTTCCGGGTTTTTCTGAGTGTTGGCCTGATCTTTCTGTTAGTGGGCGCGCAACTCGTCAGTTTGGTACCTGCCCGGGTTTTCCTGTTGATGATTGGGGTGCCCGTTACATTTTTCGCTTTCATTCAATTGATTGGGTTCGCGCTGAAACTCGACAAACCATCGGCGCGAGTGGAAGCTGCAATTGGTGCCATTGCAGGATTTGTCGGTGGAATGTCTGGAGTTTGGGGGCCACCAACCGTCGCTTATCTGACTGCGTTGAATACGCCCAAACGAGAGCAGTTGCGTGTTCAGGGGGTCATATACGGGCTGGGCGCGGTTGCGCTGGTGGTTGCGCATCTGGGGTCGGGTATACTCAGATCAGAAACCTTACCCTTTTCAGCGGCATTGATTGTGCCTGCTATGGCGGGACTATGGGCTGGCATGCTATTGCAGGATCGGATTGATCAGACAACGTTTCGCAAAGTTACGCTGCTGGTTCTTTTGATTGCCGGGCTGAATCTTCTGCGGCGCGGCATTTTTGGCTAATGCCTCAGGCGCGACGCTCCATAAAGCGAAACGCGAAATAAAGCCCCAGCATCAAAAAGAACAATCCTGACAAGTCACCGATGAGGTAGGCGATATACTCGGCTGTTGCGCTTCCGAAGGCAAGATTGGTTAATCCAGAAACGAGGAACGAGGTGATCACGCCGACACCCATGACGCATATCCAGCAGGGGCGCTTGTGAGTGGCGGGAAACAAATCCCAACCCATCCATTTGCACAGATAGAACACTGCAGGTGCCGTTGTTACCGCAATGACTATTGCCATAAGGCGGCTGGGTGTGAAGACATCTGCCCCCGCGAGAAACGCAAATACGATAAAGACGCCGGGTAGCAGTGCGAATATCGCCCGCCAGCCAAGTAGCCAGGCGGCAAGAACGCGTACTCCGTGGGGCAAAAACAGCAGGCTCGCCCGGCTTGGATATTCGGGAAAGAACGCGTTCTGCAGTGGCATCAGGACCTCGAAGGTCAGGAAAGATGCCACTACATATGCCAGTGAGGCAAAAAAAGTATCAGAAACCCAGGCGCGCATTCACATCAGCCATTCACGCGCCGTCTGAGCGCTTCACCTGGGAGCATGAACGACGTAACGACCCCGGTTGGCGTTACCGCTTTGCGAGAGGTAACCTTTTTGAACCAGCGATTTCAGGGCGCGGAAAAACGTCGGGCGCGATACGCTTTGGACCAAAGTATGTTCGATCAGTCCGAAAGTACGGACTTCCTTGTCGTCTTTGGAGAGCTCTTCGGCCGCATAGTAGATGTCGCGCTCAACCGGAGATAGTTCCTCCAGACCCAGAGTACGTTCCATGCTCTGCATGAGTTTGCGCAATTCAGTGAGTTTCGAAATCTCAGTCATGTCCTTAACCTATTATATCCAGTGTCAGTGACCGCAACGCTGCGACTGTTTGAAACGCATCAAATAGCGCGTCTCATATTGACACTCATCCCCCTTCGAATACAGTACCTATATGATTAGGCGCCTCAATTCGCGATTGTGAGTGAGTTCGCATGAGGTGCCCAAAGGTTCTTTCAGCTGCAGCCCGGTGCAAATGCGCCGGGCTTTTTTCTTTCGATGGTTTTTGTAACTAAACTATGACAGCACACCGGGCAATGAATTTGTATATGCATGAAGCAAAATACAACCAAAGGATGATCTGTCGAAGGTCGTGATCGCCAAGAAAAAAGGGGGCGTTGCCGCCCCCTGTCATCAGCCGATTGCGACGGCCTTAATATCGTCGTCGATAAAAGGCAGATATTGCTCGAAGTTTTCAGCAAACATCTGAACCAGTTTGTCGGCTTGTTTATCAAACGCAGCCTGATCGTCCCAGGTCCGGCGTGGATCAAGCAGCACTTCGGGCACTCCGGGGACTGAAACAGGGACATCAAATCCGAAATTCGCGTCCTTGCGGTACTCGGCATCAGCCAGCGAACCCTCGAGGGCTGCAGTCAGCAGCGCGCGAGTTGCCTTGATCGGCATCCGGCTACCAACGCCATAGGCGCCACCGGTCCAGCCTGTGTTTACCAGCCAGCAGGTTGCTCCGTGCTGGGCGATCTTATCGCGCAGCAGGTTGCCATAGGCCTCTGGACGGCGTGGCATGAAAGGAGCGCCAAAGCAGGTCGAGAAGGTTGGCTGGGGCTCGGTCACACCACGCTCGGTGCCAGCAACTTTGGAGGTGAAGCCGGACAGGAAATGGTACATCGCCTGTGCCGGGGTCAGCCGCGCGATCGGAGGCAGTACGCCGAACGCGTCGCAGGTCAGCATGATGATGTTCTTGGGGTGTCCACCCAATGCGCTGCTCGAAGCATTCGAGATATACTCCAGCGGATAGGCGCAGCGCATGTTCGCAGTCAGCGAATCATCGTCGAAATCCAGTTCTTTGGTCTCGGGGTTGAAAACCATGTTCTCGATCACTGTGCCGAACTTCGAAGTTGTCGCGTAAATCTCAGGCTCGGCTTCGGCGTTCAGATTGATGGTCTTGGCATAGCAGCCGCCTTCGAAGTTAAAGGTGCCACGGTCCGACCAGCCATGCTCATCGTCACCAATCAGGACACGAGCCGGATCGGCAGACAGAGTGGTTTTACCTGTTCCGGACAGCCCAAAGAACACTGCAGTGTCGACCGGGTTGCCGACGGCGTGGTTGGCCGAGCAGTGCATCGGCATCACACCTTTTTCAGGCAGCATGTAGTTCAGCAGGGTAAAGACCGATTTCTTGTTTTCACCCGCGTATTCGGTACCACCGATCAGGATGATCTTGCGGTCGAAGTTCAGCGCGATAACAGTCTCGCTGCGGCAGCCATGCTTTTCAGGGTTCGCCTGAAAGCTGGGGCAGTTAATAACTGTGAAATCTGCAGTGAAGTCATCCAAATCCTCTCGATCGGGACGGCGCAGCAGGTGGCGGATAAACAGGTTATGCCAGGCCAACTCGGTGACCATGCGCACGTTGATTGAGTAGGCCGGATCTGCACCGCCCACGAGATCCTGCACGAAATAATCGCGGCCCTTCATATGCTCGAGCATGTCGGCATAGAGAGCGTCGAACCCTTCCGGGCTCATCGCGGCGTTATTTTCCCACCAGATGGTGTCGGCGACACTGTCGGTTTTGACGACATGCTTGTCCTTGGGCGACCGGCCAGTGAATTTACCAGTGGTGACCAGAAAGGCTCCGCCATTGCCAAGGGTGCCTTCGCCGCGCTTCAGCGCCTCTTCGATCAGCGCCGGCTCCATGAAGTTGTAATAGACATTTCCCAGACCCTCGATGCCCTGATCTTCGAGGCGGAATTGCGGGTTAACCCGTCCAGATGTCATGCGTTTCTTCTCCTGTGGCGGCGCGACGGCGGTTAGGCCGGGGTGCGCTCTTGGGGCAGTATGCCGGGAATAACCGGCGGATGAGCGGGTCTTATCATGGTCGTTCGGGGCATGAACAGGACGGTTTGGCGCAGTTAGCGCAACCAAGCGCAGGTTTAGCGCAACCAAGAAATTACTGTTGAAATTCTGAGCGGGTTTCCTGCTGAATGTACGGCTTTTTTGCCGCATCTGTGTGGCAACAATCGCACGATTCGCAGATACGGATTGATTCGCCGCCTTAAAAACGCCAGAAATGCCATACTAATAAGCGAAATATTGCGTATGAGAGCAGGAATAGGGGTAACCCGATGTCTAAGATTGCACTGGTGGATGACGACAGAAACATTCTGACGTCCGTTTCCATGACGCTCGAGGCCGAGGGGTTCGAGGTCGAAACCTATAATGACGGGCAGGCAGCCCTTGATGCATTCAACAAGAAATTGCCGGATATGGCTGTGCTGGATATCAAGATGCCTCGCATGGACGGAATGGATCTATTGCAGCGTCTGCGACAGAAAACGCAGATGCCGGTGATCTTCCTAACATCCAAGGATGATGAGATTGACGAAGTCCTGGGTCTGCGAATGGGGGCGGACGACTACGTCAAAAAGCCTTTCTCGCAGCGACTTCTGGTAGAACGCATTCGGGCATTACTACGCCGTCAGGAAGCAACTTCTGGTGATGCGACAACTGCAAACACCGGCGATACCAAGGTAATGGAGCGTGGCGAACTGCGCATGGATCCATTGCGTCATGCGGTAAGCTGGAAGGGAGCGGATGTTTCGCTGACAGTGACCGAGTTCCTCCTGCTGCAGGCGTTGGCTCAGCGTCCGGGCTTTGTCAAAAGCCGTGACCAGTTGATGGATGTGGCTTACGACGATCAGGTGTATGTCGATGACCGAACCATCGACAGCCATATCAAACGCCTTCGCAAGAAGATGCGCGCTGCTGACCCTGAGTTTTCGGCCATCGAAACGCTGTACGGAATCGGTTACAGATACAACGAAGAATAGGCGCGGCCGTTTTTAAGGGGTAAAGGGGTCTCGTGCGCGACACTGAACAAGCCAGCGAAATGCGGGACGGCGATGTCGTTCTAGGGGATGATTGGGTCATCCCGCAGGATTCCGAGTCTGCTGAAATGAGTGCGCGCCGTTCGCGGCGCAATCTGTTTTCGTTACGCGGCTCGCCGTTGGCGCGGAAAATCATAACCTTCAACCTGATTGCTCTGGTGATTCTCGTCGCTGGATTGCTCTATCTCGACGACACGAGAAAAGAACGCGTTCAGGAGACTGCGCGGAATCTGATCGGCGACGCATTGTTGGTCAGCAACGTGTTTGAAACGCAACTGCGGCAGGCCTCAGTAAATCAGCCGCAAGATACTGCCGATCTTGATGTGAAAGACACTTTGTCCGGCCTTAGTCTACCTGAGGGAGGAGAGCTGTTCGTTTACGATGGTACCGGCACTCTAATCGGTTGGACACGCGGTGCTTCTCCTGCATCTGAGCTGCCCGTTCTTCTTAGATCAGACGCAGACTTGCCGACCGGTGGGACGCTGATCAGCGATGCGCTGAACGTCGTCTGGGTTGGAATATCTGGTGTATTCAGTGGGTCCAACAAGGATGAAGCGCCTACACTTGCTCAGCGTGTTCAAGACATGATCCCGACCGCTTTGCAGGGTGGTATGCAGGTTCAGGCAGTGTCTGATGCCGCTGGGGATACCGTGATTGTCGCCGCCACTCCGATTCTGCGTGAGGGTTTGCCTGTAGGGGCCGTTGCAATGGCCGGTCCCGCTGGTGAAATTGACGCTCTGGCCCGCAAAGAACAGGAGCGTATTCTGCAAATGTTCGTCGTTGCGCTTTTGGTGTCGATTGGCCTCAGCCTTGTGCTAGCCTCAACCATCGCCAACCCGCTCGCCGATCTTGCCGCGGCAGCTGAGATGGGAAAGGACCGCGGCGCGGGCGTTAATCCAGGACGCATTCGTATCCCTGATCTGAGCGCAAGACCTGACGAAATCGGGCGTCTGAGCAGGGCTCTGCGTGGAATGGTGACCGCACTCTACAATCGCATTGATGCCAATGAACAATTCGCAGCGGATGTCGCGCATGAGATCAAGAACCCTCTGGCAAGTTTGCAATCCGCTGTTGGTACGTTGCGCATGGTCAAGCGCGAAGATCAGCGAGATAAACTATTGGGCGTTATCGAGCATGATGTTCGACGGCTGGATCGGCTGGTCAGTGACATCTCGAATGCCTCGCGGTTGGATGCCGAGCTTGTCAAAGAAGAAGAGCAGCCCTTCGATCTTCTTAAATTGATCGGCAATATCGGTCAGTATCTGGGCGAAGATGCGCGTTCGAAAGGCATCGACTATATCACCGACCTGCCGTCAGAGCCGATTGTTGTGAACGGCCTTGAGGCTCGCCTCGCTCAGGTGTTCGTCAATCTGATTACCAATGCGATATCTTTCTGCGAAGAACATGACGCCATTCGGGTTTGGGTCCGCCAACGCGAAAACCGTGTTCTGATCGTGGTCGAAGATACAGGTCCGGGCATTCCGGATCAGGCACTGACCAAGGTTTTCAAGCGGTTCTACTCCCAGCGGCCCGAAGAGCATTTTGGCAACAACTCCGGTCTTGGGTTGGCTATTTCCAAACAGATCGTCGAGGCCCATGGCGGCGTGATCTGGGCCGAGAATATTCGACCAACAGAAGCGGACATCACCTCGGATCCGCTTGGTGCCCGGTTTGTTGTCGGGTTACCTGTCTAGGTCATGGGCACAGATAACCTGTCCGATCTTGCAAACAAAGACACGGCATGTGTGCACGCCACCTGTGTTGCGCTTGAGGGTAGAGCGGTCTTGATTTTAGGGGACTCAGGTACCGGAAAATCAGGGTTGGCACTAGAGATGATGGCCCTAGGTGCGGATCTGGTGGCTGATGATCGGGTGGATTTGCGGATGCAAAGGGATCAGCTTATTGCAGATGCGATTCCATCAATCAGAGGACTGATCGAGGCGCGCGGCATCGGGTTGTTAAGGGCCAAACCATGCGGTCCTGCGCCTGTGCATTA
This sequence comes from Ruegeria sp. CH6, assembly GCF_056537005.1. NCBI lineage: Bacteria > Pseudomonadati > Pseudomonadota > Alphaproteobacteria > Rhodobacterales > Roseobacteraceae > Ruegeria > Ruegeria sp. CH6. The sequence goes on from NZ_JBQFQS010000014.1 coordinate 97,448, forward strand.
CGTGGTTGATCTAGGACAGATTGAGGAAAGGCGTTTGCCGGACCCCCAGATGATCAAGGTCCTGAGGCAAACTGTTCCCTTGCTTCGCGGAGGTGGTGTACCCAATTTGGCTGTAGCACTGATACAATTTATGAAAATGGGACGCGTAGATCCGCAATGGCCGAGCAAATAACTTCGCAACGGCGCATCGTCCTGGTGACGGGGCCTTCTGGCGCCGGCCGGTCGACAGCGATCCACGTCTTGGAAGATCTGGGTTTTGAAGCGATCGACAATTTGCCGATGGGTCTTTTGTCCCGACTGCTGGACGGTCCCGAGCCCGCACGCCCAATGGCGCTAGGCATCGATGCGCGCAACCGGGAATTCTCAACGATCGGGTTTATTGAACTCGCAGAGAAATTGGGGAGGATGGAGCAGGTTGATCTGACCGTACTTTATCTGGATTGCAGTAACGAAGTATTGCTGCGTCGCTTCTCTGAAACCCGCAGGCGGCATCCAGTGGCCTCAGATGCCAGCCCTGAAACCGGCATCCTGCAGGAAAAAGAGCTTCTGCAGCCCATACGAGAGATCGCGGATACCCTGATCGACACAAGCGCACTGAACATTCATCAGTTGCGGGAAGAGGTGGAGCGTTGGTTCGCACCTCAAAGCGGTCGGCATCTGGCGGTTTCCATCGAATCGTTTTCCTACAAGCGTGGCTTGCCGCGTGGGTTGGACATGGTTTTCGATTGCCGGTTTCTGGCCAATCCCTATTGGCGGCCGGAATTGCGGTCTGAGGATGGTAGAAATCCCGATGTTGCGGCCTATGTTCAATCCGATGTCAACTACGATCCTTTCTTCGACCGGGTCGTGGATTTGCTCAAGGTGTTGCTTCCTGGTTTTCGGGCAGAGGGCAAAGCGCATCTCTCGGTGGCCTTTGGCTGTACCGGTGGCCAGCACCGTTCGGTCGCCGTCGCGGAAGCGGTTGCAAAGGCCCTTGCAGAAGGGGGGCAGCAGGTGGCAATTAGGCACCGCGAAATGGAGCGTCGATCGTTGAATGTGAGGCCGGATTGATCGGGATCGTAATCGTAGCGCATGGGGGGTTGGCTCAGGAGTATCTGGCCGCCATGCAGCATGTCGTGGGACAACAGCCCGGTCTGGTTGCGATTGCAATTGAAGCGGACCACGATCGCGAAGCAAAACAAACTGAAATCTGTCGTGCGGCAGATGAGGTGGACGTCGGAGACGGTGTGGTTGTCGTAACCGACCTCTTTGGCGGTAGCCCATCGAATCTGAGCCTGCGCGCTTGTGCGCCCCAGGATCGCCGCATCCTTTATGGGGCGAATCTACCGATGCTGATTAAATTGGCCAAAAGTCGCCACTTGCCCGTGGCCGATGCCGTGCGGCACGCAATGGAGGCTGGACGCAAGTATATCAATACGCAAAATGTGACGTTGGATTGAGACCGGACTGATTGAATATGGCTAACCGAAGCTTGAGAATCATTAATGAAAAAGGACTTCATGCCCGCGCTTCGGCTAAGCTTGTAGAAGTAGTCGAGGGGTTTGACGCAAGGGCAGAAGTTTCAAAGGACGGACTTTCTGCGTCGGGCGACAGTATCATGGGTCTTTTGATGTTGGCAGCCTCTCGCGGAACCACTATTGACGTCGAGACGTCCGGACCGGATGCTGAGGCGTTGGCAGAAGCGTTGGAAACCTTGGTCAACGACAAGTTCGGGGAAGGTTTCTAGGCACTGCTCTGCCACGAGACGAAGAACGGGAAGACCAGGAATTGGCGGAAACCGCGCACGATACCAAGACGAATACCGTGGTGGATGGGACCACAGATCAGGGTGAAGTCTACGACCGTAGAACTCTGACCTATGCGAACTCGTTCGACGACGCATGGACCTCGACTGCGATCCGCGCAATCGAATGGTGCACTGGTAAGCTGACCATTCTGCGGATGGTCAACAAGTTTGAGAAGAAGAACGAGTACTACCGTGGCCAGAAGTTCTGGGGCGGCGCGCTTGAGGTCATGGGGATTGACCTGACCACACCTCAGGAACAGCTCGCCCGTATCCCAAAGGAAGGACCTGTTGTCGTTGTGGCCAATCACCCGCATGGGATGGTGGATGGCATGATTCTGGCTGAACTGATTGGTCAGGTGCGCAGTGACTACCGTATTCTGACGCGTTCTGTGCTGACTGGGTTGGACGAGGCGGCAACGTCTTTCATGATCCCGGTTCCATTTCCGCATGATCCCGAAGCTCAAACCAAGATGCTCGAGATGCGCGGGAAGGCGATGGCTCATCTGAAGGCAGGGGGCGTCGTAGCGTTGTTCCCATCTGGCGTAGTCATGTCATCAGACGATTGGTTCGGCCCTGCAGTTGAGCGCGAATGGAACGTATTCACAGCCCAGATGATCCGTCGATCCAAGGCAAAGGTTCTGCCGATCTTCTTCCCTGGCAGCAACTCGCGCTGGTATCAGATCGCAAACAAGTTGTCGCCTATTCTGCGGCAGGGGCTTTTGCTGCATGAAATCGTTCGATCCTGCAACAAACCGCAATCGCCGGTCATCGGTGAGCCGGTTTCCGACGAAGACATGCAGTTGCTGGAAAAAGATCCACGTGGGTTTATGGCATGGCTCAGAAAGCGCACAATGTCGCTGAGCCAGAGTTCGAATTCTTGAATTGATCGCAGACCCGAGTATTAGCCCGCAATCGCATGCGGGCTGAAATTGTCATCGGGTTGGTACCGGAACTTCACCGCGATAGTCATAGAAACCACGTTCGGTCTTACGACCCAGCCAACCTGCTTCGACATATTTTGTCAGCAAGGGGCAGGGGCGGTACTTGGTGTCAGCCAGTCCGTCATGCAACACGTTCATGATCGCGAGACAGGTATCCAGCCCGATGAAATCGGCCAGTTCCAGGGGCCCCATCGGGTGATTGGCGCCCAGCTTCATGGACTGATCGATGGATTGGACGTTTCCGACACCTTCGTAGAGCGTGTAAACCGCTTCGTTGATCATCGGCATCAGGATACGGTTCACGATGAAGGCCGGGAAGTCTTCGGCACTGGCCGCAGTCTTGCCCAGCCGGTCCACAACAGCTTTGCAAGAGTTATAGGTTGCTTCATCAGTTGCGATACCCCGGATCAACTCGACCAATTGCATGACCGGCACAGGGTTCATGAAGTGAAACCCCATAAACCGCTCAGGGCGGTCGGTCCGGCTGGCGAGACGGGTGATCGAGATCGATGAGGTATTTGATGTCAGGATCGTATGTGGCAGCAAATGTGGCTGCAGGTCCTCGAAGATTGCCTGCTTGATTGCCTCGCGCTCAGTGGCAGCCTCAATCACCAAGTCGGTTTGGCCCAGATCCGGCAGGCTCAGCGTTGTTGTGATGCGTTTCAATGCTGCCTGCATCGCTTCATCAGAGATCTTTCCACGCGATGCCTGGCGGGCCAGGTTTGCTTCGATCGTCACAATTGCACTGTCCAGCGCCTCCTGGCTGACATCGTTCAGCAAGACATCATAATCCGCCAACGCCATGACATGAGCGATTCCGTTGCCCATCTGTCCAGCGCCAATCACTCCGACTGATTTCACATCCATGTTCAATGCCTTTGTATCACGGGATACCGCGACACTATCGGCAGACGGGGGGCAGCAGCAAGGGGATCAGACCCATCGAATTCGCTTCAAATGCGCACATTAGGAATTTCTCAAGACCTGAGGCTGCAAGATGGCAATTGGGTGAAAAAATTGGGTGAGTGTCATGAGCTATCATCATGCAGGTTCGGATGGGCCAGTAGATTCTGTTTGCCAATACGCCGGATCGAAACTGTGGTTCCGCGGACCGGAGCGATCTTTGGATGCACCCTACATAGCCTGTGTCGGAGGAGAGGAGACATTCGGGCGATTTGTAGGGCAACCTTTTGTGGATTTACTGGAAAGGCGATTGGAGAAGACCTGCGTCAATCTTGGGAGCCTTTTCAGTGGGGTCGAGGCGCTTTCCCTAGATGCGGGCATGCTCAAGATCGTGAACGACGCCGAGCTTTGTGTGCTGCAACTGCCGGGCGTTCTGTCACAGTCGAACCACTTTTACCGCGTCCACCCGCGCAGGAATGACCGTTTTCTCGAACCGACCCGCGATCTCCTTTCGCTGTATCCCGATGTAGATTTCACGGAAGTGCACTTCGTGCGGCATTTGCTGGCCCGGTTACAAACCCATTCGGACGCAAGAATAGAAGCTGTTGCTCAGGAGCTCAGTGAGGCCTGGGTATTGGGGATGAGATCGTTTCTTGAGCGGGTTACGGCCCCGGTTCTTCTCCTTTGGTTGCATGTGAACGACCAAGATGTGTGGAAGGATGCAGGACCTACTGAAAGAGATTTGGTGCCCGTCACACAAAGCATGGTGGACCAAATACGGCCTCTGTGTGTGGGTTGCATGGAGCTTCAGGTTCAGACGGCGGGTGCATCAGAGGAACTGGAGGATGCCATGTTTGGCAGCCTTCAACAGCCGATGGCCTTGCATTGTCTTGGCCCATCGGCTCATCGTCGTATTGCGTCATGTTTGTATGGTGCGGTTTTGGATCTTGGATAGAAAAAGGCCCGCCGGATGGCGGGCCTTTGCAGATCAATCCGGATGTCCGGTTCAGCCGAGCTTTTCGGTCAGTTCCGGTACCGCCTGGAACAGGTCCGCGACCAGGCCGAAGTCCGCGACCTGGAAGATCGGGGCTTCTTCGTCCTTGTTGATCGCGACGATGACCTTGGAGTCCTTCATGCCCGCCAAATGCTGGATCGCGCCCGAGATGCCGATGGCGACATAGAGATCGGGAGCAACAACCTTACCGG